>JAPPNN010000007.1 GCA_028873815.1 Gemmatimonadota bacterium
AATGTCCCCGCCAGGACTCGAACCTGGGGCCTACTGCTTAGGAGGCAGTCGCTCTATCCACCTGAGCTACGGGGACGCGCAAGCCCGTGGAAGATCGACGGGCCGTACCCCGTGGACAACCCCCGCGGGCACCGCGGGTGACTGAAACCACGCCACGGCCTATCTTGGGGCAGCGCACTATGGGGACGCGGAGCCCGCAGGGTCAGGCCGGCGCTCGGGCGACGCCGTGCCCGCGGCGCCCCACACGTTGTTCGCCACCGAAGAGGATGCCAACCGATGACGATGAGCACGATTCTGCTTCTCCTGGCGGGTGCCCAGATGGGACCCGACCGGATCGACCTCGATCCCGCCGGACTGACCCTGGACGCGGGTGAGACCGTGACAGTCACGGCCACCGTCCGCGACGAAAACGGATCGGTGCTGGCCGACGCGCCTGTGCGCTGGATCGCGATGACCCCGGAGGTGGCGGCCGTGGACCAGGCGGGGCAGGTAACCGCGGTCTCGCCGGGCGAAGCGCGCATCGCCGCCCGATCGGGCAACGTGATGGCCTTCGCGACCGTCGTCGTGCGGGCGCTGCCCGTCGCCAGTCTGGAGGCCGGCACGCCGGTCGCCGAACTGGTCGCCGGGACGAGCGCACCGCTGCACGTGGTGGCGCAGGGCACGGACGGCGAGACGGTGCGTGCCCCATCCCTCGCGTTCTCGTCGAGCAACGATGCGGTGGCCGCCGTCGACGCGATGGGGCGCGTGCATGCGCGCAGCCCGGGCCAGGCCGTCATCACGGTGTCCGCGGGAGAGGCGCGCGCCACCGCGACCGTCACCGTCGGGGCAGGGGACCCCGGCCATGTCATCGTCACCCCCGCCGAAGTCGAGGCCCGCACCGGCGACGTCGTCCGCTTCCGCGCCGAAGGGTCCGCACCGCTCTACCCGGAGTGGAGCGTGAGCGGGGCCGGCGCCCAGATCGAGACCGAGGGCGCCGAGGGTGTATTCGTGGCCGAGCGTCCGGGCACCTATCGAATCACCGCCATCTACGGCGAGGGGCGTGCGGCCGTCGCGACGGCCGACGTCACGACCCGCATCGCGGAGGCCGAGCTGGTCAGGGTCGGTCGAGGCGCCGCCGCGGACCACCACTCCGGCGACACGTGGGTCTTCGAAGGAGTCGATGGCCGCGACTACGCGTATATCGGCACCTTCATGTACGACTGGATGAAAGCCTGGGACGTGACCGATCCGTCCTCTCCCGTTCTCACCGACTCGATCCAGCTGGACGCGAGACGCATCAACGACGTCAAGATCCATTCCAACAACCGCATCGGCATCCTGACCCGCGAGGGCGCGTCCGACCGCCGCAACGGGATCGTGATCCTCGATCTCGCGGATCCCGCGCACCCGGCCATCATCTCCGAATACAAGCGCACGGTGCCCGGCGGGGTGCACAACGTCTGGGTCGAGGGCGACCTGGTCTACGCCGTTCACAACGGCACCCGTGACATCCACATCATCGACATCTCGGACCCGGCCGCGCCGGACGAGATCGGCCGCTGGGGACTCCCGCCGTCGGACACGAAGTCGCTCCATGACGTGATCGTCCAGGACGGGTATGCCTACCTCTCGTACTGGGACGACGGCGCCGTCATGCTGGACGTGGGCGCCGGAACCCACGGCGGAACCCCCACCGAGCCCGCCTTCGTGTCGCGCTACAAGTACCCGATCGGGAACACGCACACGGCGTGGAGGGCGGGGCGGTACCTCTTCGTGGGCGACGAGATCTTCCCGGACGACTGGGACGAGGACGCGCCGATCGAGGCGCGCGGGTACATCCACGTGCTGGACATGGTGGACCCGGAGAACCCGGTCGAGGTCGCCCGCTACGAGGTTCCCGAGGCCGGTGCGCACAACATCTGGGCGGAGGGCGACCGGCTCTACGTCGGGTACTACCAGGCCGGCCTCAGAGTCCTCGACATCTCAGGCGAGCTGCGCGGGGACCTCTATCGGCAGGGGCGCGAAGTCGCCGTACTCAAGACGACCGATTCGGAGACGACCGTTCCCAACTGGGGGATGACCTGGGGCGCGCAGATCCACAAGGGCCACATCTTCACGTCGGACCTGAACTCGGGGCTCTGGGTGGTCAAGCTCGTCGAGGGACAGCGCATCATTTCGTAGCCGAAGAAGGCGCGCGAGGAAGCCGTCGACGAAGACGCCGAAGAGGCCCTTGACAGGGAACCTGGACTTCGCGGGCGCGCTCGCGAGGGTGCGGCCGCACGCGTGGCGCACGCCGGTCGTTCCGATGGATCTGCCGGTAGCAGCGCCGGCGTGCATGAAGCTCGAGTCGCTTCAGCATACGGGATCGTTCAAGGTGCGCGGGGCGGCGAACCGGCTGCACAAGCTGAGTGCGAGAGAGCGCGAGGCGGGAGTGATCGCGGCATCGTCCGGCAACCACGGCCGCGCGGTGGCGACGGTAGCCGCACGGCTCGGCACGCCTGCGACGATCTGCGTGCCCGACTGGGTGGATCCGTCCAAGCTCCGGGCGATCCGGGCGACCGGAGCCCGGGTCGTCATGGCCGGCCCCTCATACGACGAAGCGGAGGAGCGCGCTGCGACCATGTCCGAGACTGCAGGCATGTCGCTCGTCCACGCATTCGACGACCCGGACGTGATTGAAGGGCAGGGGACCCTGGGCGTGGAAATCGCCCGCCAGCTGCCGGAAGTCGAGGAGGTCATCGTGCCGCTGTCGGGTGGAGGGCTGGTGGCCGGCGTGGGACTCGCCCTGCGTGACCGGGGCGTTCGGGTGGTCGCCGTCTCGGCCCGCCGCGCCTGTGTCATGTTCCGCAGCCTGGAGACGGGCCGCCCCATCGAGCTGCCGGACGAGGAGACTATCGCTTCGGCGCTTTCCGGGGGAATCGGGCTCGACAACCGACTCACCTTCGCGGTCTGCGGGAGCGTCATCAACGAGCACGTGGTCGTGGATGAGAGCGACATCAGGGCCGCCGTTCGGCGCGCATTCCGTGAGGACCGCCTGGTCGTGGAGGGTGGCGGCGCGGTCGGGCTCGCCGCACTGTGGTCCGGGCACTACCGGCCGCAGGGTCCGGTGGCCGTCATCGTCTCGGGGGGCAACGTGGATCGATCGCTGCTGAAGAGCCTCGTGGTGGGCGGCTGAGCCGATGCCGCGCGACCACGATCATTCGCACGAGCTGCGCAGGGCGGGCAAGCGCGACCTGAAGCTGGCGCTCGTCCTGATCGTGGGATACATGTTCGCCGAGATCATCGGCGGCATCATCTCCGGCAGCCTGGCACTGATCGCCGACGCGGGACACATGCTCACCGATGGCGCGTCGATCGGGCTCGCGCTCGCCGCGATGCACTTCTCCACGCGGGCCGCGTCGCGCCGGCACACCTTCGGCTACCATCGCCTGGAGATCCTGGCCGCGCTCATCAACGGAATGACCCTCTGGGCGGTCTCGGTGTGGATCCTCATCGAAGCGTACGGCCGCTTCACGAGCACGCCCCAGGTGCAGGGCGGCATCGTGCTCGGGATCGGCTCGGTCGGGCTGGTCGTCAACATCGTCGCCGCATCGATCCTGCACCGGTCGGCCAGGCACAGCGTCAACGTAGAGGGCGCCTATCGGCACGTGATCGCCGATCTCCTCGGATCGGTCGCCGTGGTCGTGTCGGGCGTGCTCGTGTGGGCCTTCGGATGGCACATCGCGGACCCCATCCTCAGCGTGCTCATCGGCGTCCTCATCCTGGTGAGCACCTGGCGGCTGGTGGCCAAGGTCGTGCACGTCCTGCTCGAAGGAACACCGGACCATATCGATCTGGACAGCGTGTGCCGGCGGTTCGAGGAGGTGGAGGGAGTCGACAGGGTCCACGACATTCACGCGTGGACCCTCGCGCCCGGGTACGAGGCGCTCACCGCGCACGTGACGGTGAAGGCGGGCTATGAGCTGCAGGCCGGGGACGACACGATCCTGAATCGCCTGCGTGAAATCGCGTATGGGCAGTTCAAGGTGCAGCACGTCACCATCCAGCTGGAAACCGCGACCGGCACCTGCAACGAGAACCACCAGGAAGACTTCCTGGTCGCTCGTCCCAACGGGCGCACCGTGCCGCAGCAGCCCCTCGACAGCCCACCGCAGGCCTAGGCCTCCTCAGACTTGACTTAGTCCACTTAGTCTAGTCCACTCAACGCAACCGCACGATCACGACCCTGGCGGTGCCGCCGCTGACCGACACTTCCACGTCCACCCCATCTCCATCCCCATCGGACACGAAGTCGTGGAAGCGGATGCCGGCGGGCGCCAAATCGCCGGAATAGGTGGCGGTCTCGAATCCTGCGGGCTCGGGACCCGTGTGCGACCAGGGATAGCGTCCCTCGGGCTGGTATTCGGGGCGGAACAGCTCGAAGGTGGCGGACGGGAAGTCGTACGTCGTAAACGCGCGTTCGGGAGGCGGGGCCCCGGTGCCGTTCAACATCATGGCAGCCGCGTAGTCCTCCAGGTGCTGCTCCACGCTCTTGCCGGTGACGATCCGGATGCCCTCGGGCCCCGGCAGCGCCGTCGTGTCGTTGAGGGATCGGAAGAAGGCGCCGTCCTCGTTTACGGCGGCGTTGCCGTACGCGTCGCCCAGGAATCGGTGAAAGTGCCAGGAGGTGCCGTAGTAGGTGTGCTCGTCGACGGGGTCGGTCGTCAGCGAATTCACTGGCGCGGTGTATGAGCGCGATGTCCGTGCGAGCCGCAGGAGCATCCCGTAGTTCTCGGGCGTGATGATCGAACCGTCCCTCGGCGGGTACGCCGCGCGCGTGAGCAGGCCGCCCTGAGCCACACCCCCTACGGCCTCCATGGCCTTGCGTGACGAGATCTCGCCGGCGATCTCGGCGGTTCCTTCCTCGATCCAGCTCGGATGATACCTGCCGGCCCGGGAACGGCGGTACAGCGAACTCACGTGCTTCATCTCGTGGACCATGGTGCCCATCGCCTGGTAGTGCCCGTCGTCCGGGGCGCCGCCGACCGCGTGGAACATGCTCTCATTGAAGTAGATGAGCTCCATCTGGTTCGACCACGAGCACTGCACGGTGTCGATGAAGTCCCCCGGCCAGACGAATGCCGCGAATCCGTCCTCCACCGCGGGGGACACGAACACGTTGACCCTGCCGTCGCCGTTGATGTCGGCCACGCCGCCGAAGTACTCATCGATCGTATCGGCGCCGTAGACCGTGTAGTAGTCGAGCACCTGGTCCGCGTCCTCGGTCCGGATGGGGTCCGTGTCCCGCTGCGCGGAATCCTGGTAGATGGCGAGGTGGTCGTTGTAGCCGACGAGCAGCGCGGGCGTGAGGGCCGGCGCCGGCTCCCGGCAAGCCTCACTCGACCGGTCGCCGTCGTAGGGACGGAAGAGCAGCCGTTCCGCGGGCGGGTCGGCGCGGGCGGGCGCGACCGCCTGGTCCGCCGACCGCCGCAGATCCGGGAGCAGGGCGCCCGGGCCAAGCTGGCGCAGGAGCTGCTCAGCCTGTTCCTGCAGCGTGGCATGCCAGCGCGCCGTCTCGCTCGCCAACTCGACGCCCTCGGCCAGTCCCGCCGGCAATTCAGGGAGTCGCCGGACCCCGGTTTCCGTCCTTTCAGGTGACTGGGCCTGGGCGACGAGCGGGGCACCGTGTTCGATCACCGAGACGACCGTCTCCGCCAGTGACGCACCACGGGAAAGGTCCGTGCGCACCACCGCCATCCGGTACGCATCGCCCTCCACACCCGCGGGGAGAAAGGGAGGACACGGCATCAGCCCACCCAGTGGCTCGAGGCGGACCACGCCGCCCGGCTCGAGGGCCAGCGGCGGCTCGCACACGCGCAGGCCGACTTCGCCCGTGGCCCGGTTGCCCAAGGCGTCCTGAACGTGGACGGTGAAGACGTGGAATCCCGCCTCGGCCGCGGTGCCGGAGATGACCCCGAGGCTGTCGAGCCGCAGCCCGGGGGGAAGGGCGCCGTCGGCCGCGGACCAGACCACCGGTGGAGTTCCCCCAATGACCTCCAGCGCCGCCGAGTAGCCCAGCGATACTCGCGCGCGCTTCAGCTGCGTCGTTCGAATCGACAGCAGCGGCGCCGTCGCCGTCACCACAAAGCCGGCCTCCAGCAGCCCTGCAGTCGCCCGCAGCGATTGGGCGCCCACCGTTTCGCCCAGCGTCCAGCGCGTCGACGCCTCTCCGTCGACGCCCGTCACACCGGTCCGCGGGACGATCTGGCCGCCACCCGAGGTCACCTCGAACGTCACCCGCACATCCGGAATAGGAGCTCCGCTGCCGTCTTCGACACGCACCGTGGGCTCGTCCGGAAGGATCGAAAGCGCGGGCGCCGTCTGTTGGTCGCCGGCGACCTTCGCCAGCCGTACCGGCTTCAGTTCGACCACCAGCAGCGCCGATGCCGACAGGGTCTGGTGCGTGGCCCGCAGTCTGACTTCGCCCTGGCCGGTGACCGTGGCCAGTCCGGTCGGGGAAACCGTTGCTATCCCCGGGTCGAGTGACGACCAGGTGACTGCCGCACCGACGATTTCGCGTTCCTCCTCGTCGATCACGCGGGCGGTGTACTGAATCGTGGCGCCCACCACGTCGGCGGTGGCAAGCGACGGCGAGATCTCGATCCGCGACGGAAGCGGCGGATCCGCGCAGGCCGCGATCACGGCACAGGCCAGCACGCCGCCGATCAACCGTTGACCCGCATTCGGCCTTGGGATTAGTGTTGGTTGCAGGTCGTCCACGATACACCGAAAAGCCAGGCTAAACGACGATTATCCAATGACAAAATACCGCAAACCCGGGTCCCGCCCCAGCAAACCCGTCAATCCGGCCGAGCAGGAAGACGCTTTCGTCGCCAAGACACTGGAAGTCAGCAACTGGGCCCAGCGCAACCGGCCCACGTTGACCGCGGGGGTCATACTGGTGGGCCTGGGCATCGTCGCCCTCGTCTACTACGCCAGGTACCGCGAGGACCTGGGCTTTGCCGCGGCCGCGGAGCTGGAGGAACTGCAGATGCGCCTCGACGCGGGGGACCAGGCCGGCGTCCAGGCCGACCTGCAGGTGTACCTCGAGCGCTTCGGCAGCACATCTTCGGCGGGCGAAGCCCGCCTCACGCTGGGTCAGGTGACGGCGGATCTCGGTGATCTCGATGCTGCGGTGGAGGTGCTGGAGCCGATCGCGGGCGATGTCGGGAGTCCACTGGGAGCCCAGGCCGCGGCGCTTCTCGCCGCCATCTCCGAGGACGCCGGAAATCTCCAGGCTGCTGAAGGTCTGTACGAACGCCTGGCCGACCGGGCGAGGCTGAGCTTCCTGGTGCGCGATGCACTTGCGGACGAGGCCCGCCTGCGGGCCGCCCAGGGCGACCATGAGGCCGCGGTGGACCTCTACGACCGGCTGCTGGAGGAAATGGACGAAGCGGATCCCGACCGAGGGGTTGTGGAGATGCGCCGGGCGGAGGCGGCGGCCGCGCTGAACTAGGGGGGCCGTGGATGAAGCCGCCCGCGCACCGAGAGCGGCGAGGCGCCGCACTTGGTGTGGTCCTCAGGGTCCCGGAGAACGACGGAATGAGCCGACATTAGCCCCTCGTTGCCCCGCTCCAGCCTAAAACGTCGCATAATATGTATTATGTAAAGTAATGCTTTTCGGCCTCGGTTACGCCCGCGAACCCTTTAGCCTCTCCCTACAATCCGCCCCTGGGGATCCCTACCCTCCATCCCCAACCCACCCCTTACGCAACCGAAAACAGGCCTACCGGAACAAATCCTCGATGCGCCCCGCCAGTTCCGTGGACATGGGCGCGCTGGACAGGTTCGCAACGATGGCCACGATGATACCGGTGTCCCGGTTCATGGTGAGTATGGTGCGGCCACCGACCGATCCACCGCCGTGGGAGACGATTCGCTCGCCGTGCGCGTTGGTACTGGAGCTCCAGCCCACGCCGTATCCCGTCTCGGTCCCGTCCCGGGTTGTCTGCGTGGTCAACAGCACCTCCAGCGTCTCTGCCTGGAGGAACCCCGGCGCGAAGTGCCCGTTTGCAAACCGGAGAAGATCCTCCGGCGTCGACAGGAACCCCCCGCCAGCCCACTTGTAGCTGTTGTCCACGTAGGGCGCATTCAGCACGTCTCCGTCGGAGGACAGGACCTAGAAGCGCGTACGATTCGGGATGATACTGTCCGTGTGCCCCGCGACCGTCTGTCCCATTTCCAGCGGATCGAACACGACCCTGTCCATGTAGTCCAGAAACGCCTCGCCACTCGCGCCCTCGATCACCGCGCTGATCAGGTTCCATGCGTACGACGAGTACGAAAACTCCGTGCCGGGCTCGTTGATCAGCGGGTCGTCTTGGAAAATGGCAAGGCCTGACAGCACCGTCGGATAACGGACGGACGAGAAGTTCTCCTCACCCTGGTAGTGCCGGATTCCTCCCAGGTGTCCCGCCAGCAGCCTCGTGGTGACCGGCCACTGCTTCTCCGGAAAGGACGGCACGTACGTCTGCACCGGTGCGTCCAGATCCAGCGCACCCTCTTCCACCAGCGCGCCGATGGCTGCTGCGGTGATCGGCTTGGAAACGCTGCCGACACGGAACTTCGTTAAGGGAGTCACCATTACGTCATGAGTCAGGTCAGAATATCCAAATCCTTCTGACCACATGATTTGTGATCCCATGCCGACGGCTACGGACAGGCCGGGAATCGAGTTGGCCTGCATCACCGAGTCCAACAGCGCGCGGGCGGCGACGACGCTCTGGTCCTCCGCGGGTTCGCACGCGGCACTGGCGAGCCACGCCGACACGACGGACAGGCTGACCCATGGGCGGGCGCGCGGACGAATGCGGACGCGAGGGCGGTTGCGGACGGTCGGACGATTTCCTGTGTTCATTGTGCTTTTCACCATGGAAGCATGCTGCGGACGACAAAGGCAACGTTGGCAGGGCGTTCGGCCAGTCGCCTCACGTACCACGGGAACCAGTGTTCCCCGTAGCTGATGAGCACTCGGACCCCCCGCCCCCGCCGGGCCAGGCGAAGCTGTTCCCGCTGAGAGATGCCGTAGAGCATCTGGTATTCGTAGGCTTCGGGCGGGACACCGTTCGACTGGGCCCATTCGTCGATTCGCGCGATCAGCGAGGTGTCGTGGGTGGCCAGGCCGGCGCGCATTCCCGCCTTGAGCGCGTCGGGCGCGAGCATGCGCGTCGTCAGGTCGAAGAACGCCTGGTCGACGTCGCGCTTCTCCGGAAACGCGATTTCGGCGGGCTCGGCGTAGGCGCCCTTCACCATCCGTATGGCCGGGCCCAGAGGGATGAGCGACTCCAGGTCCGCCGGGGTGCGGTAAAGGTAGGACTGCAGGCAGATGCCGAACCTGGCGTGGTCGGCGCGGATCGAGCGGTAGAGATCAAGGGTCGGATCCACGTAGCGGCTGTACTCCATGTCGATCCAGACCCAGTTCCCGTGGGCCTCCGCCGAACGCGTGATCAGGCGCAGGTTCTCTTCCGCAACGTCGAACCCCAGATCGAGGCCCAGGTGGGTGGGCTTGACGGACAACTCGGCGTCGAGACCACGCGAGGCGACTTCGGCGGCGGCCTGCACGTAATGGTCGGCGACCGCCCTGGCCTCGGCCCGGTCCGCGACGTTCTCGCCGAGGAAGGTGATCAGCGTCGGAATCCCCTGCCCCCGCTCCAGCGCCCCGGCCGCATCGAGCGCATCGCCCAGGGTTTCGCCGGGCATGAACCTCCGCACGGCCCTTCGCACGAACCCGTACCGCGGTAGCGCGGTGCTGCACCACTTGTTCTCCGAGACCCACAGAAGTGCTGAGCGCATGACCGGAATACTCGCTGCGTTCGGCGTCAGGCGCCAGTGGGCCACGGTCGGTCGGTCCGCCCCACGGCCAACGCGAGTAGGGCCTGCCGCAGGCGGCGGGCGGTTGGTTCCAGCGCCGATTCCCTTGCGGCACGCGTTTCGTGCACGCCGAAGTGAAGCGGCTCGCCGTAACGAACGTGTACGGGTGATCGCCAACGTGACCGCGTCCATCGCGGCCACGCGTCGTAGGTGCCGGACACGTGGCACGGCACGACGGGGACACCGGCCTTGAGGATCAGGCGGATGGACCCGCGGCGGAAGGGCCGCAGCGCACCGTCCCAGCTGCGCTCGCCCTCGAGGTAGATGCCCACGCCGTCGCCGCGCTCCAGGGCCCTGAGCGCTGTGCGCACCGATTGCGGATCGACCCGGTAGCGGCGGGCGGGAATGGCCGCGACGCGGGGCAGGAACCAGCTGAACACGACGTTCGCGCCGAATTGCGTGCTCTTGGCGAAGAAATGGACGGTGCGGCGGCAGTTCGTCTGTATGAGCAGCGGGTCGAGGATGCTCTCGTGGTTCGCAACCAGGATAAAAGGGCCTTCCGGGGGGATGTGCGACCTGCCCGACACGCGGCACCGCGTGAGCACCTTCCCGATCCACCCAAACGCAACCCGGAAAAACCCGTACCAGCCGCTTACCATCGGGTCACGATCCTGGGCTGGAATTCCACCACCCTGCCTCTGCCGGCCCGCTCGTACGCGTCGGTGATCAGCCGTCGCATCAGGGTCTCCCAGCGCCTGGGCGAATCATCCAGAAAACGGAGCTGCACGAGCTGGTCGTCCGGCAGCGAGAGCTGCAGCGACGAGGACGACGCCTGGACCGCGCCGAGGTCGAGATGGCGCCAGCTGCCGGCGTGGCGGCCGCCGGGGTCCACGTGTACCCGGTCGCGGTCGACGGTGACCGTGCCCGGTGCCGGCGGGCCCATGCTCTCGACAAACCCGCGCAGTACGCCCCGATACCGGACCGCCCGCTCCGAGACCCGCCAGGAAATGCGGGCACGGGCCGAGTACTCGAGCGTACCGTCCTCCCTTGTCGCGCGAGTGATCGGGCCACCGTGTTCATCGATTCGCCGGCACAGGTCGGCCGCACTGACGTCGAACGGCTGGGCGCTTTCGGCAAGCGACAACAGGAGTCGGCCGCGGCTGCGCTCGATGCGGATGCCGCACGATTCGCACCACGCCGCGTCCCCTTCCCCGCCCATCGGGTCGTGGCCGCACTGCGGACACCGGTAGCACAGATCGATGAGCGCCATTGGCCGCCAGCTACAAGCGTCCGAGCAGATCCAGAAGGCGCAATTTCCAGACCCGCCACACGGCCTCCCAAATGATGCTTTTGGACATCTTGGATTCGCCGCTGTCCCGTTCGGTGAAGACGATGGGCACCTCGTGCAACCCGAAGCCCCCTCGCCAGGCCCTCAGCTTCAACTCGATCTGAAAGCTGTATCCGTTCGACTGGATCCGGTCCAGCCGCACGCGCTCGAGGACACGGCGCCGGAAGGCGTTGAAGCCTCCGGTCGCGTCGCGGACCGGAAGGCGGGTGATCACCCGCGCGTACCAGGACCCGAAGAGGCTGATCATCAGGCGTCGCATCGGCCAGTTCACCACCGTGATCCGGCCGCCGACGTATCGGGAGCCCACCACGACGTCCACGCCGCGGCGGATCTCGTCCAGCATCACGGGCAGGATCGCGGGCGGGTGGGAGAGATCGGCGTCCATTTCCACGAAAACGTCGAAGTCACGCTTCAGTCCCCACTTGAACCCCGCGACGTAAGCTGCTCCCAGGCCATGCTTTCCCGGCCGATGCAGCACGGCCACCCGTTCGCTGGCGGCCGCAAGCTCGTCGGCGACGTCACCGGTTCCGTCGGGCGAGTTGTCGTCGACCACGAGCACGTGGCACGCATCCCCCTGTTCAAGCACGCGCGGCACGATGCGCGGCAGGTTGTCGCACTCGTTGTACGTGGGAATGACGACCAGCACGCGTCCGGATTCTGTCATGCCCGCTCCCGAGTCTTCAGCAGCACGGCCCCGCCCACCGCGCCCAAAAGCTCCCCAACCGTGATCCACACGCGCTGCAGGCCCGCCAGCATCAGGCTGGCCTGGGGTCCCAGCACCGGGGCGAGGAGAAGGGAGAGGCCTCCTTCGCGGACCCCGATACCCCCCGGTACGAGAGAAATGTAGCCGACGAAGTAGGCGCCGGAGAAGGCTGTGATCGCTGTGGCGAGCGGGACATCCAGACCGGCGCCGCGGGTCAGCCAGAAGAACGCAAGGCCATAGGCGGCCCAGCCCACGACGTATCCCGCGAGACACAGTCCGAGGACCCCCCATCCGGGCAACGCCACCGCCGCGTCGTGCCCGCCGCGCCGCAGCAGCCAGCGCAGCAGCCTCTCCGCTCCACCCGCGCCCACCAGAACGGCGACACCCAGCACGACCGCCAATCCCGCGGCGAGTCCGATCCCCTCCGCTATCAAACCGGCGGCCCAGGCCGCCCATCCGCCCACCAGCGCGGCCGCCAGAAGACTCAGGACCTGTCCGGTGACCGCGGCCACGCCGGCCTGCACCCCGGATACGCCTTCACGCTTCGCAAGCAGGGCCAGGCCCGCCAACTGGAAGACCTTGCCCGGAATGTACCTGCCCATGTTCGCGACGAGTATCATCGCCGTGGCCACCGCAAGCCGCAACGGCGGACCTCCGAAGTGGGTCAGGAGCCACGCCCACAGCCGGGCATGCAGGGCAAATGCCGCGAAGAGAGCGCCGACGGACAGGAGCAGGACGGGAATGTCCGGTTGAAGACGCGTCCAATCGACGCTGGCACCGGCTTCGGCCAGCCGAAAACCGGCGGCACGCAGGACCAGCCATGTCAGAGCGATGGCAATGGCAACCTTCACCACCGCGACGCCCCAGCGCCGTGAGCTTCCCGGCCTCGAGCCGGCCTGTCCGTCCCTGGAGAGCGTCAATCCCGTTTCCGCCGCCACAGCCGCGCGGGCACGAAGTACGCTGCCAGGACCAGCAGGGTCGCCAATGCGCAGACGATCGTGACCCTGAGTGCGCTCTGCACGGAGGGAGCCGTGAAGCGGAGCGTGACGCTGTGCTCGCCGGGTCCCGGAATCTCCACGGCCTGCAGCGTAAGGTTGACCCGGTGGACCGGCATGCTCCGGCCATCGACCTCGGCTTCCCACCCCGGGAACCAGTTTTCGGAAACCACCAGCAGGGCCGGCCCACTGCTCCGGATCGTGAGCCTCCGGTGTCCCGGGGTGTCCATCTCCCACTCGACCGAGCCCGAGACATCGGCCACGGGCGCCAGGGGAACCGGGGCGGAAAGAACCACCTCGCTCGCGGGATCGAAATCACGCGACAGGATCCGCTCGAGCGCACGGTCATCGTCCAGCACCGTGGTGGCTCCCGCCAGCCAGGCCCGATCCAGCCCGGGGTAGGCATAGACCGCCTCGAGCCCCCTCCCGGTCTGCGCCGAACTCATGCGGGGCGCACCCTCGTAGGGAGGCCCGCCCGCAGCGCCCTCCGGCCAGACCAGGTACTTGACGTTCATCAGGCGCAGCACGTTCTGGTGCCGTGTGTTCGTCCCCTCCCGGCGGCTCGCCTCCAGGCCGAGAAGTTGACGGTACCGGGCCAGGTCGTTCGGGTGGTGCCCCGCGAACAGATCCAGGCCGAACATGGCCAGGTCGACGTTCTGGTCGTCGCCGCGCAGGTCCGCGACCCGGAACGGTGGGCCGGACTCCCGGCGGCCTTGCAGAAAACTCGTGTTGTTGTCCGTGGCCGCCCAGGCGTGATAGTCCCAGGTGTCTATGAAGGCCCGGTCGACGCGGCCGAGGTCGAGCGCCACGAGCAGTCCCAGGGCGGCCAGCGCGGCGGTGAGGGGCATCCTGCGCTCGATTCCGGCCCACAGGGCGGCGATGGTCAGAGCGGCCAGCAGGACCGCGATCCCGAAGCCGCGGGTGATGAAGGGAGCGGCGGCCGAGAGCGTCGCCAGACCGCGCTGGCCCACGTCCGGATACACCAGCGTGGCCCACATCCGGCCAAGCGCGCCCGTCGACTGGAGGAGGAAGCCGATGACCAGCAGACCGAGGCAGCCTAGCAGCGCATGGCCCCGCCTCGTTCGCAGGAAGCCGACGCGCGAAGGGGCCTCCCGCACCAGGTCGTCGACGCCGAGCGCGAACAGCGTGGTGGTGCCGAAGCTGACCAGAAACGCGCTTATGGACGGGACCCGGAACAGCGAGATGCCCGGCACGATCTCGTAGAAAAGGCGCCACACGGGCGTGTGGGTTCCCAGCGCAAAAAGGAGCCAGAGCAGGCTCATCGCCACCATGAACCACCTGAGGGCCCTCCGGCGCTGTCCGAAGAGCGCGAAGACCGCCAGCAGCAGTACGGGGATTCCGAGGTACTCGTGGTTGCCCTTGAACGCGTTACGCCCCCAGTAGGTCCCACGCGCCCAGTCGGCGTCCGCCCCGCTGTTGCCGACGAACTCCGGAACGACCAGGCCCGCCACCTCTTCCGGGTGCAGCGACCAGGAACTCGAATAGGCGAGCGCCTCTTCGGGCGTGGCCTCGAGGGTCGTCGCAATGCGCCGGGAGGACTCGGTGACGTATTCGGCCGCCGGGATCAGCTGGACGCTCGCAATGCCGGCGCCCAGGGCGGCGCACATAAGGAACAGCCCGAACCGCGACAGTGCGACCCGGAGTTGGCCGGTACCGCGCGCACCTTGTCCCCTTCCCCGCCAGAGCCGCACGGATCGGAAAACCGCATAGGCGCCAACCGAACCGAAGAGGAAGTACGCCGTCTGGAACTGAGTGGTCAGGCTGGCCAGCGCGACCGCGCCCGCGAGTCCGGCGCCGGTCCTGCCGGAGGGACTGCGAAGGACGGAATCAGCAGCCCAGAATACGAGTGGGGCCAGGGACGACACCATGAGCTTGCCGTCATTGCCGGGCAGAACCAGGGTCACGATGACCGGAGCCATCAGCCAGGCGAGTCCTCCGAGCGTTGCCGCGGAGCGCCCCAGCCCCAATCCGCGCGACCAACCGTACATGAAGAATCCACCGGCCAGCACATGGAGGACGAGCTTCCAGCCCAGTGCCCGATACGGCTCCATGATGTAGTACAGGAGACTCGTGGGGTAGATCGAGTCACCCGCGGAGAGGGCTTCGATGAAGGGGATTCCGCCAAGAAGCCGTGGATTCCACAGGGGGAAGTCGCCAGCTGCGAGCTGTTCCGCGAAAAAGGCGCGCGCCATGTATCCCAGCGCGAGCGTATCGCCGCCGTAGAGCATCCGGTCGGAGAAAATGAACTCCCCGAACAGGATCACCGTCACCAGTACGAAGATCCCGGCCGTCAGCCACCACGGCACATTCACCGACGAGTGTCGCGCGTTGGTCATTTGCGTCTCTCCAGCAGCTCACGGTAGACCTCGAGGTGCCGGTCTACCAGACGCTCGTTGCTCCAATGGGACACTACGCGCTGCCTGGCCGTCTGCGCACGCCTGGCGAGCCCTTCCTCGTCCAGCAGGGGCAAAACGGCATGGGCCAGCGCTTCCGGATCCGCCGGCGCGAAGAGCCCGCCCACCTCGTCGTCGACGATCTGTGGAAGGCCGCCCACGGCGGAAGCGGCAACGGGCACCCCGCACGCCATGGATTCCAGCGCCGCGACCGATGTCGCCTCCATCAACGAGGGAAACACCGAAAGATCCGCGGAGCACAGCAGTCCGGGCATCTCCGAGTGCGGACGCGCGCCCAGGAACACGATCCGGTCCGATACCCCCAACTCGCCGGCAATCCCTTCCAGTCGCTCACGCTCCGGTCCATCCCCCACCACCAGCGCTTCCACGTCGGCACCCGCCAGGATCGTCGGCAACGCCCGCACGAAGTACTCCACGCCATTCTTCGGAAACAGACGCCGCGGGACGATGATACGGCGCCGGCCCGCTCGCCGCTCGATGCCGGGCGGTACCGGCCGGAAGATGTCGGTCTCCACCCCGTTGACCACAACCTCCACCGAAACCGACCCGCTCAACCCCTCGCCGACATCCGCGATCTCTTTGCTGGCAGCAAAATTGTAATCGCTCAGTTCGAGAAGTTTGCCAAGTGCCGTACGCACGAACAGCCGCTGGGCGAGGCGCAGAAAATGTGAGGTGTGCAGCGTGCAAAGCAGCGGCGTGCTGTCGCCCGCGAGCGCGAGGGCGCACGGGACGAGTGACGGAAAGGCCTGCGCGTGCACGATGTCGGCGCGCTGAACGGCGGCGCGGGTGCGCGGTGTCGACCCCAACGCATGGATGGACCAGCCCACCGGCGTGCGTGCCGGCAACGGTGTCCGGTGTATGCGTATGCCCTCCCTGACCTCTTCCCTTGCGAGACCCGGCTGAGACAGCGACGTGATCACCGTCACGTCGTGGCCCCGCTTTGCGAGTCCCCTGCACAGGTAGTGCACGTGGCTCTCGAGCCCACCCACCTCGGGCGGATAGTACACGCAGTGGACGACGATCCTCACGGTCCCGACCAGTCCGTCGTTTCGCGGCGGATCCCCTTCAGTGCCGCAAGGAGAATGTCCGCAATGCGCTCCCCGGCCCGCCCGTCGCCATAGGGATTGGCCGGCACAGGTCCGGTTTGCCTTCGGCTCAGGTGCCTGGTCGCTTCGGACAGGATTCGCGCGGCCTCGGTGCCGACCAGCGTGGCCGCACCCGCCTGCACGGCCTCGGGACGTTCGGTTACCTCCCTGAGCACAAGGGTATGCACGCCGAACGCCGGCGCTTCCTCCTGGATTCCGCCCGAATCGGTCAGAACCAGGCTCGCCTTGCCGAGCGCGGCGACGAGGTCGCCGTAGTCCAGCGGGTCTGCCAGGTGGACCCTCGGGTGGCCGCCCAGGATTCGCTGTGCCGGCTCCCGCACACGCGGATTGGGGTGCACGGGATAGAGCACATCCACGTCGCCGACACGTTCGACAAGCGAGGCCACGGCCTCGAACACGCATTCGAGGGGACGGCCGAACGACTCGCGCCGGTGCGCGGTCAAGAGGACGAGACGGCGGCCGGGTGCCGGCAATTCGCCCACCCGGGCGTTGCGCAACGGGAGCGGACGGGCACGAATCTCTTCGAGCGCATCCACGACGGTGTTGCCGGTGACCCACACCCGCTCGGTTGCGATGCCTTCCGTCACCAGGTTCGCGGCGGCGGCAGCGGTCGGGGCAAAGCAGAAGTCGGACACCGTATCCGTCATGCGGCGGAGCATCTCTTCCGGGAATGGCGCCCACTTCTCGTGGCTTCTGAGGCCCGCCTCGACATGCGCCAGTCTGCCCTGTTGGAAAAAGGTCACGACCGCGGCGAAGAAGACCGTCGCCGTGTCGCCCTGAACGATCGTCACATCGGGGCCGAAGTCGGCGGCGACGTCCCGGAGGCCATCGAGGCAGGCGTGGCCGATGTCGTAGAGGCTCTGTCCCGGCGTCATCAGGTCGAGATCGTAGTCCGGCTCGATCCTGAAGGCGTGCAGCACCTGATCCACCATGTCGGTGTGCTGGCCGGTGAGGGCCACTCGGTGCTCGGTGCCGCCGCGTGCTTCCAGGGCCCGGATCACCGGGGCCATCTTGATGGCCTCCGGTCGGGTTCCGATCACGGAGAGGATTCTGGGCGAAGACATCGATTACCTGAGCGTGCGCGGATCGCGGGCGAGGGCGACGGGGTCAGCGGTCCCGATCACCCGGTCCCTGCCCCTTTGAACCACGGTCGGCACGACGCCCTCGGAAGGCGTCGAGTTCGTCGTGCACCGACGCAATCATCTCAGCGAGGAATCCCGCGACGAAAAAGAGCACGCCGACGGTCACCAGCAGCATGACGAGATAGAGAAGCGGCCGGAATCCCACGCCCATGGCGTATCGGACGAAGAGCGCGGCAAGTCCGGTCAAGACACCTGAGGCGATCAGGAAGACGCCCGGGATGCCGAACGCGAGCATCGGCCTGCGGGAGAGCCGCAGCTGGAACCAGACCGCGATCAGGTCCAGTACGGCGGCGACGACACGTCCCTTTCCGGAGTACTTGGACTGCCCGGCCTCCCTCGGGTACAGCGCGATGTCGATCTCGGTGGCCGTGAATCCCTTGCGGTATGCCATGACCACGAAGAAGCGGTGCCAGTCGTGCCGCAGCCGGACGGTTTCGAGGATGTCCGCGCGGAACGCCTTCATGGAGTTGAGGTCGCTCACGGGCACGTCGAAGATGCGCCGGCTTACGGCGTTGTAGATCGATGAGACCAGCCGCTTGTCGTAGGCGCCGATCTTCCTGCCGGTCACGATGTCCCACCCCTCGGCGAGCTTGTCGAGGAAGCGGGGGATTTCGGCGGGAAGATGCTGGAGGTCCGCGTCGAAGAGGACCAGGTACTTCCGGTCGGTGGCCGCGGCCGCCGTAAGCAGCGCCTCGGTCTTCCCCAGGTTGACCCGGTGGGCAAGGACGCGCAGCGCGGGCCATCCGACACCCTCGGTCCGTGCCAGCTCTCCGGTCCCGTCGGTTGAACCGTCATCGACGAGCAGGACCTCTCCCGAGAGCCCGAACTCCTCGAAGGCGTTGCGGATCGAGCGCACCAGCCTGGGAACGTTGGCGGCCTCGTTGTAGGCCGGCACGACCAGCGCGAAGTCGCTGTAGGCGTCGGTACCGGACGGAGATGCGCCTCTGGGAGCGGGAACGTTGGCCATCTAGATGCGCTTTCTCATCCGGGCGGGCAACAGGCCCAGCTGGTCCCGGTACTTCGCGACCGTGCGGCGGGCGATCTTGATTCCCTCGCTCTTCAGCAGGTTGACCAGCGCCTGGTCAGTCAGGGGACGGCGCGAGTCCTCGTCCGCGATCAGGTTTCGGATCTTCTCCTGCACTCCGCGAGTGGAAACATCCTCTCCGGTCACCGTTGGCAATCCGCCGGAGAAGAAGAACTTGAGCGGATGCACGCCACTGGGCGACTGAGCGTACTTGTCGTTCGTCACGCGTGATACCGTCGACTCGGCCATTTCGATGTGATCCGCCACCTCGCGCAGCGTGAGCGGCTTGAGGTACTGCACTCCTCTCTCGAAGAACTCCTCCTGCCGTGCCACAATGAAGCGCATCACCTTCAGCATGGTTTGCCGGCGCTGTTCGATCACCTGAATGAGCCACTGAGCGGCGTTGAGCTTTTTGTGGATGAATTCCCTGTTTTGTCCCACGAATTTCGACCTGTCCGCGGCCACGTCACGGTACGATTGGGAAAGGCGCAGCCGGGGCAGCCCGGTGTCGTTGGCGAAGACCATGTATTCACCACCGATCTTGTCCACGATGAGATCCGGTATGACGTAGTGATCGGGATCGGCGGCATACTGCCTCCCCGGCTTCGGATCCAGTTTTGCGATTTCGTCCGCGGCGTCCTGCACCTTCCCCGGAGCGATCTCCAGCGCGCGCGCAATGTCCACCCATCGATGGCCCAGCAAGCCTTCGAAGTGATCGGCGACGATCCTGTACGCGAGCGTCTCCTCCCGTCCCGCCCGCCCGAGTTGAATCATCAGGCACTCCTGGAGACCGCGCGCTCCCACCCCCGGGGGGTCGAGCGATTGGACAACCTGGAGTGCCGACTCCACCTCGGACGGCTCGGGCGGGGCGAAGAGCGCTGTGAGTTCGGCCAGTTCGCGGTCGCGCTCCTCGTCGTCGGGGATCTTCCCTGCCTGTTCGAGAGCGAGGTCCCGCATCTCCTCGCGCGTCCCGTCGAGACCGTCCACCACATCCTGCAACGAGCAGGTCAGGAGCCCGTCGTCATCGATGTTGCCGATGATCTCCTCGGCGATCCAGAGTTGCCGTTCGCTGAGATGCAGGAGGCCGACCTGGTCGCGCAGGTAGTCGTGCAGATCACGTGTCTCCACCACCACCGGCTCATACGGTTCGCGGGTTTCATAGTGCGCCCTCGGTCCACCCTCATCGAAGTCGTCAAGCAGAATCTCGTCCCAGTCGACCTCGTCGCTGTCCGGTTCGGAGAGCTCCAGAAACGGGTTCTCCAGGAGCTCCTGTTCAAGTCGGGCCTGAAGGTCCAGAAGCGGCATGTACAACAAATCCATCGCCTGATACAGGCGGGGATTGGTCTTCATTTCCTGCCCCAGGCGAGCGCTCTGGTGCAGGCCCGTCCTGATCGTACTCACCGGACGCTCAAGCTCCGGGGCGCGGGAACCTCGATCTCATGCGGACGGTCAGGGTCGGTCCGAGGTAGAGGTCGGCGACCTCGTCGTTCCACACGAGCTCGGGTACGGTTCCGGCCACGCGGATCCTGCCTTCGTGCATGATGTACGCGCGGTCCACGATCTCCAGCGTTTGCTCGACGTTGTGGTCCGAGATGATCACGCCGATGTCCCGGTACTTGAGTCCGGAGACGATCTCCTGGATATCGTGCAGGGCGATGGGGTCGATACCGGCGAACGGCTCGTCCAGGAGCATGAATTTCGGGCGCTGCACCAGCGCCCGGGTGATCTCCAGCCTGCGGCGCTCGCCGCCCGAAAGGGAGTAGGCCTTCGCGTTCCGCAAGTGGCCGATCGAAAGTTCTCCGAGGAGTTCATCGAGCCTTTCCGCGCGCTCGTTGCGATCGATGTCGAGCGTCTCCAGGATCGCCATGACGTTCTGCTCGACCGTGAGGCGCCGGAAGACCGATGGCTCCTGCGCCAGGTAGCCGACCCCCATCCGCGCCCGCTTGTACATCGGCACCCCGGTAAGCGACGCCTCGTCCAGGTGGACGCGCCCGCCATCGGGTGCAATCAGCCCGACCAGCATGTAGAAGGTGGTCGTCTTGCCCGCCCCGTTGGGCCCGAGCAGCGCAACGATCTCGCGCTGTCGGACCTGGATGTCCACCTCGGACACGACACGGCGCTTCTTGTAGATCTTGGTCAGACCCGTGCCCTTGAGCGTCGAGGCCGCCGCAACCGCCACCCCGCTGCTCATCGTCGGTCCCTCCGGCGCAAGAGAAGCGGACGTGGGCGTGAGAAAAGGGTATCGGGAGGCACTCCGGCCGTGTCCGGCGCGACCGTGGTGGTGTCCGGGGTCACCCCCGCGGTATCGGGCGCCACGGCCGCCGAGTCGAGGGCGGCAGCGGCGGTATCGGGCG
>JAPPNN010000034.1 GCA_028873815.1 Gemmatimonadota bacterium
TCACCTCTCGCGCCTCCCCCGGTTCAGGCTCATCTCCGTATTGGAAAAGACTGTCGACACACCGGCGGCCCTCGGGTCGCATCCGGTCCCGACTCGGGCGTCTCGGCAGATCCTCGCGCCGCGCGAGACCTCGCCAGCCACCCCTAGCGCCAGGGCCGTCAATCGTCGAATCTTCGGAAACCGAACCCCGCCGCAGATCGTTAATTGCGTGATCGGGGACCGTATCGCCGGATGGGATTTCCACCACCGCCGAAACCGTCAGCAATGGAAGGATGGATTGTCATGAAACGTCTGGAGCGCCTGGCCCGAACCACGCGTCCCCTCTTGCCGCGCCGAGGTGCGATTCAACGAGGCCTGCTCGCGGTGGCCGCACTGGCGGTGTCCGCCGCGTGGAGTTGCGCGTCTCCACAGGTGGCCAATCCCGAAGAGCAGGTCGCCCAGGCGCTCGCGGCCGCGCCGGATGACCTGGCCGAAGGGGCCCGAATCCTCGGCTACGCCAGCGACGGCAGCGTCGTCCAGCTTCGCGAGGGATCCAACGACTTCATCTGCCTGGCCTCCAACCCCGCCAATGAGGGATTTTCTTCGTCCTGCTACCACGCGTCACTGGAGCCCTACTTCGCCCGCGGGCGTGAGCTGGACGCCGAGGGGGCGAGTCGGGAGGACCGGTACCGCATCCGCTACCAGGAGATGGAGGCGGGCTCGCTTCCGATGCCGGCCATGTCCGCGGCCCAGTACATCTTCGACGGGACGTGGGACAGCGAGACGCATACCGCCGAGGGCATGCTCCGATGGGTCATCTACGTGCCCGGAGCGACCGAGGAGTCGATCGGGCTGTCGGCGGCGCCCGTTCAGGGTGGTCCCTACCTGATGTCCGGCGGCACGCCCGGCGCCCATATCATGATTGTTCCGCCTCGCGACGGGTAGACGTCTGTCCGCATGATCTCGACCCTGGGTGCTGTTTTCGTTACTGCCGGGGTCATCGGGCTGCATGCGGTCTTCGTGGTCTTCGTGCTTCTGCGTCCACGCGTCCGCCAACCTTCTTCGCTCGCATGGATCCTCGTGATCATCGCGGTCCCGTTCGGCGGGATCGTGCTTTACCTGGTCGTGGGGGAAGTGCGGACCGGCAGCAAGCGCAAGCGCCGTCACCGCACGATTCAGAAGAACATTCGTACGGTGCTGCAGCGCGCATGGCACGAGACGACCGCCACGGCTGTCGTGCCCTGGGGCAGCGAGGCCATCGCCCGGCTCGCCCGGCTCGGGAGCGACACGCTTCCGCGCAACGGAAACCGGCTGAAGCTCGTGGCTACGGCGGAGCGTTTCACGCGAGCGCTGGTGGCCGACATGGACAATGCCCGGGACCACATCCACATGTTGTCCTACATCTATCTGGACGACAACGTCGGGCGAACGGTCGCTGCCGCGCTCGTCAGGGCGAGTGAACGGGGGGTTGCGTGCCGCCTGTTGGTGGACAACGTCGGATCGAGTGACTTCCTGAAGTCGGAGTTGTGCCGGACGCTGAGGAATGCAGGCGTTCAGGTGGTCGCGGCACTGCCGACGCGTATTACGCAGATTGCCTCGATCCGCTTCGACATGCGCAACCATCGAAAGTTCGCGGTCATCGACGGTTGCGTGGGCTATACGGGGAGTCACAACATCGCCGAAGAGGCATTTCACCCGAAACCGCGCTTCGCACCCTGGATCGACGCGACGCTCCGAATCGAGGGTCCCGTGGTGCGCGACCTGCAGGCCCTCTTCGTCGAAGACTGGTTCATGGACACCGAGGAGAATCTCGATCACCTGATCGGCCAACCGCCCGAGGAGTTCCCGGACGGCCGCATCGTGCAGATCGTCGGCACCGGGGTCAACTCCCAGAACCAGGCGCTGGTGCGCGTGATTCAGTCCGCCGTTCACATGGCTCGCGAAGAACTCATCCTCACAACGCCCTATTTCGTCCCGGACGAGGGTACGCTCGCGGCACTTACCACGGCGGCGATCCGCGGCGTCAGGACGATCATCGTGGTCCCGGCCAGGAACGACTCGCCCCTGGTCGCGCTCGCAAGCCGCAGCTTCTACGAAACGCTCCTCAACGCGGGCGTCGAAGTGCACGAATTCACGCAGGGGCTGCTTCACGCCAAGACCATCACCGTGGACCGCGATTTTGCACTCGTGAGCACGGCCAACCTGGACCGGCGCAGCTTCGAGATCAATTTCGAGCTCAGCACGCTGATCTACGACAGCGATTTCGCCTCCGAACTCCGCCTCCTTCAGAAGCGCTACCTCGAGGACTGTACCAGGGTCGACGCGGCCAGGTGGTCGGCGCGCAGCTGGCCGCTCAGGCTGGCTGAAAACGCCGCAGGTCTGGTCTCCGCGCTGCTGTGAACCCTCGGCGCGGGGATATGGCCGGTGAGGTGGCGGCCGAGTGGGCCCGGACCCGGCCGCGCGGCGCAGCGCCGACGGCAGACGCCACGGTGCTCGTACTGGGCGACCTCTCTCCCCGCCTCGCCGATGCACTGGAAGACCTGGGGCACACGGTCACCCGATGGCACCGGCTGCCGTCCCCGAACCAGCTCCACACGCCCTGGCCGCCGCCGGGCCGCTGCGGCGAGGTGTGGGTGCGGATGCCGCGCTCGTCCCTGGAGGCCGCCATGCTTCTCCACGCTGCGGCGGCCCGGGTGGACGACGGCCGCCGAACCCACCTGTACGGCGCGAACAACGAGGGCATCCGGTCCGCGGCGCGCCATTTCCCGGACGGAAGCGACGAGCCCCGCGCTGCCTTGATCAAGCGCCGCTGCCGAGTGCTCACGGCCGTAAGGAGCGCGCCGCCGCCCCACCCGGACGGCCTCGACAACTGGAAGTTCTCGGCACCCGTGGACTGGGGCACCGGTGAGCGACCCTGGACCTTCTATCCCGGCGTCTTCGCGTACGGCCGCCTCGATCCGGCAACGGCCCTGCTCATCGAGGCCCTGCCCGAGATCCCCGCCGGGTCGCGCGTCCTGGACTTCGGCGCCGGTACGGGACCCATCGGCGCGGCCGTGCTGGAACGCGGAGGCCGCGATACCGAAGTCCACCTGCTGGAGCCTGACGCTGTTTCCCTGGCCGCCGCCGCAGCCAATGTTCCTGGCGCCACCCTGCGGGCTGCAAGCGACCTCTCCGACGTCCCGGGGCGGTTCGATCTCATCGTCACCAACCCTCCGATCCACGTCGGCAGCGCCCAGAGCCTGCGCACCGTCGAAGCTCTCGCGCAAGCCGCCCCGGCAGCGCTTGCGAAGGGGGGGAGTCTTCTGCTCGTCGCACAGCGTCGGCTTCCGCTCGCCCGAGTGCTGGGGGATTCATTTGGCGACGTGCGTCCCCTGGTCGACAAGGGACAGTTTCGGGTCTGGCGTGCAACGACCGGTCGACAGTCCACCCGGCAGCCGTCCGCGGAGCCGCGCCGTCCGCGCGGACGGGCCGTCAGCGCCCGTCGTGGACAATCCTCCCGTTTACGACGGTGATCAGCGCGGTCAACCCCGGGATCTCGGCGTCGGGCACGGCAAGGTAGTCGCCGGACAGAACCGCAAGGTCGGCAGCCATCCCCGGGGCCAGGGTCCCCCGCTCCGATTCCGCGAACACCTGATACGCGTATCCCGTGGTCATGGCGCGAAGCGCCGCCATGCGATCGACCGCGTACTCGGCACCCATGGTCCCCGCCGAAATGGTGCCGCGGGTCGCGAAGTGGTAGAGCACGGCGAAGGGGTTGTGAGGAATCACCGGCGAGTCGGTCCCCAGCGAAACCGGGATCGCCTCGTCGACATAGAGGCCCAGGGGGGTCGTCAGCGCTGCGCGTTCGGTACCCCAGTAGTCAACCAGGCTCGGCGCGGCCACGTAGAGGTGGTGTTGCGCGGTAACCGTGAGGCCCAGCCGACGCATACGTTCGAACTGGTCGGGCGCGGGTATGAAGCCGTGCTCGATCGTCCAGCGCCGGTCCGCTATGGGGGTGGCGGCGTCCGCCTGTTCATACGCGTCCAGAACGAGATCGATCGCGGCGTCGCCCACCGCGTGGGTCGCGACGCGCCAACCCAGCGCATTCAGCTCCCGAACGGTGCCGTGGAAAAGCTCGGTCGGCATGGTCTGCAGTCCATGGAACCCGCCCCCTCTGCCCCACGGCTCCTCGTACGGTTCCCGCATCCAACCGCCCTCGAAGCCGCCGTCGACACCCAGCTTGACGCCGCCCACGGAGAGGAGGCCGGTGGTGAAATCCGGCGGCACGTCCCACGACTCAACAACGTCCTGCACCTCGTCGACCGGCATGCCGCGAAGGCGGAAGAGGAACTCGACCCGCACCGTAAGGCGATCTTCCTCGGCCAACCGCCGCAACATGGTGAACTGCTCCTGTGTGCCGCCCGGTATCCGCAGCGCGGTCGCGCCCAGGGCGTTCATCACGGCCTGGGTCTCGAGGAAGCGCGCCGCGGGGTCCTCCGCGCCTCGTGGCGGCAGGCGCACCGGATCCTTGGCCCTGTCCACCAGTTCCCCGTTGAGACGACCGTCGTCGTAGCGCCCGATTCGCCCGCCTGGTGGCGATTCGTCCGCCTCGTCAATGCCCCACCGCGACAGGGCCGCCGAGTTGAGGATGAACTCGTGGCCCCCGCGCACCACCACGACCGGGTGTTCGGGCGCCACAAGGTCGAGGTCGTCGCGCAGCGGCAGCCTCTGTTCCGCCAACTGACCCTCGTGCCAATTGCTGTTGGTGACGACGAGCTCGCCCGACTCGGTCTCGGCGGCGCGGGCAGCGATGGCGGCCAACAACTCGACCATGGTGCGTACGCCCGAGAGGTCCACCCCGGGGCCGCCGCCCAGCGCGTGGAAGTGGTTGTCCGTCAGGCCGGGAACGACGGTGCGGCCGCCCAGGTCGACGACATGCGTGTCGGGACCGCGCAGGCGGAGCACCTCGGCGTCGGAGCCCACCGCTTCCACTCGCCCCGCGCGCACGGCCAGCGCCACCACTTCGCCAAGGCCGGCGTCGACGGTGACGATACGGCCGCTGTGGAAGATCAGGTCGGCTGGCTGCCCTTCGGGCGCACAACCGCTGATGACCGCGAGCAACCCGGCCGCGGCCAGCACGCGCACGACCGGCCGGCCCAACCCGGCGACGGTGACATTGTCCATGACAGCGACAATTCAACCCAAGTGCCGCCCGGTCAACGGTCACCGCCGTCCGTTCAGCCGTACCGTCCCTCGATATAGTCGGCCGTCTGGGAGTTTTCCGGTCTCAGGAATACCTCATCGGTGCTGCCGTGCTCGATAATCCGTCCGAGCAGCATGAACACGCACTCGTCGGACGCCCTTCGGGCCTGCGCCATGTTGTGCGTCACGATGAGGATCGTGTAGTCCCCTCGCAGCTTCCAGATCAGCTCCTCGACCGCTTCCGTCCCGGCGGGATCCAGTGCCGAGCAGGGCTCGTCCATCAGTAACACTTCCGGCTTCACGGGCAACAGACGCGCAATGCACAGCTTCTGCTGCTCCTCCAGCGACAGGCCGGTCGCGGGCTTGTCCAGCCGGTCCTTCACCGTGTCCCACAGAAGGACCTGCTGCAGCGAGGACTCGAGGATCTCGTCCTCCTCGGCCGCAGAGACCTTCCGCAACCGCGCCTCGTGCAGCCTGAAGCCGAACAGGACGTTGTCCCTGATCGAGATCGGCAGCGGATTCGGGCGCTGGAAGACCATGCCGATGCGCTTGCGCACCTGGACCAGTTCGACGCTGTCGGCGAAGATGTCGTGGCCGAGCACGCTCACGCTCCCCGTCGTGCGCACGTAGCCCAGTCGCTCGATGATTCTGTTGCACGTGCGCAGCAGGGTGGTCTTGCCGCAGCCCGAAGGGCCGATCATCGAGGTGATGATCCCGCGCTTCACCTCCAGGTCGACGTCGTAGAGCGCCTGGAAGTCCCCGTACCAGAGGTTCAGCCCCCGGGTCTCGATGGCGTGGTGGCCGTGGTCGCCGTAGTCGCCGTCAGCCATAGCGTCCCTCGATGTAGCCGGTCGTGCGCTCGTCCCCGACCTTGCCCTCGAAGAGATCCTCGGTGACGCCGATCTCGACCATCTCACCCATCAGGAAAAAGGCCGTGCGATCGGCCAGCCGGCGCGCCTGCTGCACCAGATTCGTCACCAATACGATCGTCAGCTCGGAGCGGAGTTCCCGGAGGACGTCCTCGATGCGCATGGTCGTCACCGGATCGACCGCGATCGAGAACTCGTCCAGGAGCAGCAATTCCGGCTCCTGAGACAGCGCACGCGCGATCGTCAGCCGCTGCTGCTGGCCACCGGAAAGCAGGCTCCCCAGCGAGTCCAGGCGGTCCTTGACCTCATCCCACAGCGCGGCGCGGGTCAGGCACCGTTCGACCACCTCGTCCAGTTCCGCCTTCTTGCGAATCCCGCGCAGCCGCGGCGAGAAGGCCACGTTGTCGTACACGGTCAACGGCAGGCCCACCGGCAGCGGGAACACCACCCCGATCCTGCTGCGTAGCGCGTACACGTTGCGCCAGGCGTTGATGTCCTTCCCGTTGAGACGGATGCTCCCCCGCACCTCCATGCCCGGATTGAAGCCGTCCATGCGGTTGAGCGCGCGCAGGAACGACGTCTTGCCGCTGTTGGCGGGGCCGATGATCCCGAAGATTTCGTGCCTGAAAATGTCCAGCGAAATGTCCCGCAGCGCGGGCTGGCCGTCGTAGGCAATGGTCAGGCCCTGCACTTCGATGAGGGGAGGCTCCCCGTAGAGCGGGCTCGTGCCGCCGCTGGCGGGCGCGGGCGCCGGCAACACGTCTACCATTTCTTCAGGCCCCGCAGGTAGACCCGAAAGCCGATCGAAATCGCGTTCATCAGCAGCACGATCGAGATCAGCACCAGAGCCACCCCGAAGGTGACCTCCTCGGGTACGCCGGTCTGCTGGGTCGCGATGTAGTATAGATGGTAGGACATGGCCATCGTCTGGTCGAACACGCTGGCGGGCAGGAACGCCACGAACGCGGCGGCTCCCGTGAACATGATCGGTGCGGTCTCTCCGGCCGTCCTCGAAACCTCGAGGATCACACCCGTGAGGATCCCGCTGATCGAGTTGGGCAAAACGACCTTGCGAATCGTCTGCCATCGGGTCGCCCCCATGTTCCAGCATGCCTCCCTGAACGCCTGAGGAACTGCCTGGAGGGACTCGCGGGTAGCAACGATGACGACCGGCAGCGTCATCACCGCCAGGGTCAGGCTGGCCGCGAGGATCGACGCCCCGATGTTGAAGAAGAGCACGAACGCCCCCACGCCGAAGAGCGCGTGCACGATCGAGGGCACTCCGGCCAGGTTGATGATCGCCAGATTGATGGACCGCGTCAGCAGGTTGTCCGGGGCGTATTCGCTCAGGTAGAGGGCCGCTGCCACGCCAACCGGCACCGACGCAAGCAGCGCCACCGCCACAAGCCACACCGTTCCGACCAGGGCCGGGAAGATCCCGCCGGCCGTCATCCCGTCCCGCGGCGCCGTAAAGAGGAACTCCCACGAGATCGCCGGCCCACCCTTCACCACCAGGGTGCCCACGATGATCAGCACCGGGATCACGAGGGTCACCGTCATCAAAAAGAACACGGCCCGGGCCACGTTCTGGGTCCGGTAGCTCCTCCGGTTGAGCGTTGTCGCGGTGAACACGGGCTATTTCTTCCGGATGCCGCGAACCACGACGTCCGCGGTGAGGTTGATGATGAACGTGACCAGGAAGAGGAAGATGCCCAGGGTGAACAATGCACCGTAGTGGTTCGATCCGTACACCGTATCCCCGAGTTCGGCCGCGATCGTCGCCGTGAGCGCACGCACGGAGTCGAACGGGCTCGTCGGCAGGTTGATCGCGTGGCCCGACGCCATCAGTACGGCCATGGTCTCCCCGAATCCCCTCCCGACCCCGAGCAGCACGGCGGCCAGGAGCCCATTCTTGCTGGCCGGGATGACCACCTTGAGAATCACCTCCCAGCGCGTGGCGCCCAGAGCTTCCGCGGCCTCCCGGTAGGTGTCGGGGACCGCCTTCAGCGCGTCCTCCGCAATGGTCGTCATGATCGGCGCGGCCATCAGTCCCAGGATTAGCCCTGCATTCAGCACGCCGAGCCCCACTGGCACGTCGAACGTCTCGATGATCAGCGGATTCATGATCGACATGCCGACGAACCCCCACACCACCGAGGGAATCGCGGCGAGCATTTCCACCAGAATCTTGAGTGCCTCGCGCGTCTTTCCCGTCGCGAATTCCCCTATATAGAGCGCCGCGCCCAGCGAAAGGGGAACGGAAAAAAGCATCGCGAAGCCCGTGACGCTGGCCGTGCCCACCATGAGCGCCAGGGCGCCGTACGTCGGATTGTTGGACGTGGGGCGCCAAGCGATCGACGTAAAGAACTCGCCCAGGTCGAGGGGCCCGAGAACGAAGTCGAGCCCTTCCTTGGTAACGAATACGAAGATTCCGAGGATGAAGATGATCGCGGAGATGCCCCCCACGAAGACGAGCGCCTGGGCCGCGCGATCCACGTACCATGCGAGGTCGCGGCGATCCATCGCACCACGCGCATCCATTGCTGGCGGAGTCGGCGCGGCCGCGGCGTGGTCCGGAGGCGTCACCCGTCGTCCCGAACCCCCAAGGTCATCATCAGGCCGCGGATCCGCTGCATGAGTTCGCGGTGCAACTCCTCGGCACTCGATTCGCCGCCAGCCACATCCTCGTCCAGATCCCACCGGAGAACCGCGGTCCGGTAGGGGACGGAAAAGTGGCTGGCGGGATCCACCCCCAGCCCCACGATCACGTGATAGTGCCGCGACGAGTCGAGCGCATCATCGAAGGCCCGCGGAGCGTCATCGGCCGCCAGGACGATCCCCCGGCGCCGGCAGAATCCAAGCAGCGCCGGAGCAAACCCGGTTGCGGCCTCCAGCCCCGCCGAGCCGATGCTGCCGGCGTGCGGGTAACTCTCGATACACGCCAGTTCCGCCATCTTGCTGGCCATGGCGTTGTCGCCGTCCAGGAAGAGCATGCGGTAGCGCTTTTCCGGCTTCCGTTCCCCAGTGACGGCGAACAGGGTCTGCTGGCAGATGTTCTCCGCCTGTTCCGCGGTCCGCTGCAAGAGCCGAAAGACCAGCAATGCGCCGAAGAGGTCGCGGGCCGGTCGGGAGTCCGATTCTGCCGCCGAGTTCAGGATTTCGAAGGCATAGGGGTACACCGCGGCGGTCTGCGCCGCGAACCCGCGCGAAACACGCGCCGCGTCCGGATCTCCTTCCAGGAACCCGTCCAAAGCAGCTCGCAGTGCGCGCCGCGCATGCTCGCTCATCAACTCGATGTTGTGCAGGACGGTATCGGGCAGCGGTGACTCGATCTGCCGGCCCACTCGACAGATCGCGACCGAGTAGTCGCCCACTCGTTCCATGGCGACGGAAAGGCGAAGCACCCCGGAAACGAACCGGAGGTGACTTCCGCTGGGAAGATGCCGGGCCACGAACAGGTGGCAAAGGTGCTCGAGCTCGCGAGTGGCCTGATTGACTGCGCGGTCCTTGATCAGGGTCTCGTTGGCAAGGCGCCGGTCGAGGTCGAGCACGGCCTGCACGCCGTGCCGCAGATTCTGCAGGACCTGCTCCCCGATATCTTCCAACCACTTGCGAATCGCGACGAGGTCGGCTTCCAGGCGCTGGTCGTAGAGGCTCAAGCGCACTCCATGTCAGTGTAGGGCGCGTACCCGCGCTCCAGAATCACGCACTGCCCCTCCTGTGAGAGGATCCAGTCCATGTACTCCTTGACCGCACCCTGCGGTTCGCCGGCGGTGTACATGAAGAGCGGGCGGGCAATGGGATAACTCCCGTCGACGGCCGTGGCAATGGCAGGTGCCACACAGCTTCCGCCCTCCTCCGCCACTATACAGGGCATGCTGACGTGTTCGGTGGCGTACGCGAGTCCGCTGTACCCGATGGCGCACGGCGTGTTCTCCACCAGGTCGACCACGTCCTTCGATCCGTGCATGTCCCGGGACCCGAGCTTGTACTCCGCGTCGTCACCGAGCACCGTCTCCTTGAAATACACGTACGTGCCCGAGTTGTTCTGACGGCTGACGAGAACGATTTCGTCCGAGTCGCAACCCGGCACGGCGACGCCCAGGTCGGACCATCGCGTGGCCGTACCGCCTTCCCCGTACACGTCCTTCAACCGCTCCAGGCTCATGCTCCGGATCGGGTTGTCGGCATGCAGATAGACTGCGAGGGCGTCGTATCCGACGATGTACTCGACGGGTTCGACCCCGTTGTCCCTGGCCGCATCGAATTCCGCTTCGCGCATCTTCCGGGACGAGTTCGCGATGTCGACGGTACCGTTGATCATCGCGGAGATGCCGGTTCCGGACCCTCCGCCGGTGACCGCGACCGCCACATTCGGGTTGACCGCGCTGTACACTTCGGCCCAGGCCTGGGCCACGTTCAGCAAAGTGTCCGAGCCCTTGTTCTGGATCATGGCCCGCTGCGCCCTGTCGGCGCCGCCGCACGCGAGGACCGCCAGCGCGGCAAGGGGGATGAATCTCTTCATTCGGTTTCTCACTCCGTTTCGCGATTTGGTGTGTTTTTCAGTAGTACAGATAGGTCTGCAGCTTGAAGGAGATTTCCCGCGTGTCCGCGGCGGAATCGTATATGTCCACGTTCGCCCCGATCCGGTTCTTGCCGGCCACGTAGAGGAACAGCCCCGGGGTCAGGAGCAGACCACCGTCGTCGACAACGCCACGGTGTGGATCTCCCCAGCTCACGCGCGCCATGGGCTCCACGGCCTCGAAGCTGCCGTTCTCCAGCGGCACATACCGGCTCAGAATCACCTGGCCGGTCAGGAAGCTCGGGATCTCACCACCCGACTCCGGCAAGCGCCAGTTCGCACCGCCGATCAGGCCCACCTGCAGGTGCGTACCGCTGCGGAAGCCCCCGATCTCGAGGTCGCCCCCGAAGGCCGTAGCCGCCGCGCTCTCGCCATGAGGGCCGACATAGTCATGCCGGGACACGTTGGCCGAGGCCGACACGCCGTCTGCAAGGCGCACCGTCATGCGTCCCGCAAGCGACTTGCCCGAGTTCTCGTCCGCTCCCGCTGTCCCCGTGCCGTTCGTCAGCGTGGCCATGTAGGACAGTCTGTCGCCGATCGAACCGTCGGCCTTGAAGCCGATATCCCGATCCGAGTAGGCGAGCTTTTCCGTGAAGCGGCTGAGCGTGCACATGCCGCCCGGTCCCGCGCAGCCGCTGAAGCCGTTGATCCTCCCGGTCCTTTCCACCACCACGATATCGGTGGAGCTGTTGAGTTCGAAAATGTCGAACGCCCGCTTGAACTGACCCACCGAGAACCGAAAGCCCCGACTGACGTTGAGGCGGAAATACGCGTCCTTGAGATCCAGTTCGCCTTCGCCGAAATCGGGTTGGACGCGCGCATCCAGCAGGTCCGTGACACCGATGTCCAGGGTGAAGCGTGCCCGCCGCGTGAAGAAATCCGTCGACTTCCCACCTTCCGCCGAACTCGTCGCAAATTGGGAATGGAGCCGCCCACCGAAGCGCACCTGAGCGCTGCGGGCCGAAATCTCCACCTGTGCCCGCGTGGTCTCGACCGTACCGGCGACGACGAGAGCCGCCATCGCCAACACACGGAACCTGATCACGTAGTGTACCTCCCGATTGATGAACGCCCGGAACATGGGCGGGACTCGCAAGTCCGGCCGCGCCGGCCCGGGCCATCGAGGCGCTACATGCTACCAGTCACATGTAACGAACGAGTCACATAGCCATCGCCGGACGGTCACTACCGGGCCGAAGCCGTGACGGACGGGTCACAACCGGCTACTCGGGGGGCAGCGCGGGCTCCATCTCCGCACTTCCGCTCGCCTCGCCGCCGACCGCGCGCTGCAGGACTTCCTGGATGTCCAGCCCCAGCACCGACGCCAAGCCCTCCATCGTCCCGTAGGCACCCCGGACGCGCTGGTTCAACGCGTTGGACACGCCCTCGCCCTGGCCGCCGTCCATGACCACCACTCGGTCGATGTCCACTCCCTCCACCGCCCCCACCGCAATCTCCAACAACTCGGGGAGCTTCTCGGCGATGAACACGGCGAACGCGGCCTCGCCACCGGCGCGCACCTCCCCATAGAGGCGCCGCAGCACCTCGACCTGCGCCTTCCCGCGCTCGAGAATCGGAGCCGCTTCGGCTTCTGCCCGCGCGAACGCCGCCATCTTTTCCGCCTTGGCCGGCTCCACGATATCGGCGAGGAGCCGCTGCTCCTCGCGCTCCACGCGCTTCATTTCGAGAATCCGCTCGGCCTCCACCTCCGCCTCCATCGCCTTCACCCTCGCGATCTTCTCCGCGGTCTCCCCTTCACGATCGAGCTCCGCCTGCCGCACGCGCAGCGCGTTCTTCGCCTCGGCCACCTTGATCGCCGCTGCCGCCTCCCGCACCTCCGCGCGCCGGCTGGCCTCGGCCTGGGCCTCACGTGTGTCCGCCCGCTTCCGCGCTTCCGCGATCTCCGCCTGGCGGATCGCCTCGGCGGACTTCTCCCGTCCGATCGCGGCCAGGTACCCGCGCTCATCACTCACGTTCTGGATCTTGAGCACGTCCAGGTGGAACCCCAGAGAGGCCAGATCCTCGCCGGCGTCCTCGGAGAGCGCCTTCGCGAACCCAAGGCGATCCTCGTTGACCTCCTCCGGCGTGAGCGTAGCGAGCACACCGCGCAGGTTGCCGGTCAGGGTGTCCTGGGCGAGCGCCTTGATTTCGTCCTCGCTCTTTCCGAGCAGCCGCTCGACGGCGTTGTTGAAGACCCACTCCGGCTCGGAGGCGATCTTGACGTTGGCGATGGCCTCCACGTTCAAGGGGATGTTGCCCTTCGAAAAGGCGTTGTTCACGGACACCTCGATGGGGATGGTCTCGAGGTTCATGTGCTGCACCGTCTCGATGATGGGAACACGGAAGACGCGGCCTCCGGAAATCGAGCGGTAGCCCACGTGCTGCCCGTCGGTAAGCAGCCGGTTGCGCCCCGTGAGCACCGCCGCCCGGTTCGGCGGCGAGATAACGATGAGAGTCTTGATCGTCGCGACCAGCACGACGATGACCAGCACGAGCACCAGGCCCGCTGCGAGTGCACCCAATGGAGTGAACACGTGCCGCCTCCTGACAATTGTCCCTTTGGGGGGCTGCCGCCCCGTTAATCTTCCAGCAGCTTCGGCCCGACCGGGGCCACAGCCGCGATTCCATCGTTCATGTCGACCACCACAACGGCCTGACCCGGGCCGAGCGCCGGCGTACCCTGGGATGCTTCGGCGGCTCGAGCGCGCAGCCGCACCCGCCGGTCACCCCTGCGGACGGTCACCGTGCCGTGGCTGCCCGGTCCCACCTCCAGCGACACCTCGCCCGTCAGTCCGACAAAGGACTCCTCTCCCTTCAACGCACCGGATTCGGTGCGCTTGAGGTAGGCGAAGACGGTGCTGATCAGCGCGCCCGAGCCAAGTCCCGTGGCCCCCGCGATCGCCGCCGTGAGCATCGGCTGACCGCCGCCCCAGACGAGATGCAGAAGCGCCCCCGCGGCGCCGAACCCGAAGATGGCGTTGATAAGCGCCCGCACGGAGAAGACCTGTGCGATCCCCGTCCCCGCCGAGATGCCGTCCACGTCGGCGTCGACGTCGACATCCGCGTCGAGGTCCACGTCGGCCTCGAGAAAGTCCCCGAAGAAGGAGAGCGCGAGAAGGCCGCCGCCAACCGCGAGGCAGAACACATAGGCTGTGAGCATTGCCGCCCTCCTTGTTGCGGTCCGGCTATTTTCCTACGCTGCACGACCGCGTCATGTTCACGTGTTCACAGGCTCGGCAACGTATCCCGTATGCGCGGCCGGCGACATCCATCCGAAACGGAGTCTCCACTTGATCTACAGACGGACAGCCGCGTACACACACCTGGCGCTCGCCACGATCATCGCGCTCTCCCCCGCCGCGGGAAGCGCCCAACGAGGTGCCGACGGCGGCGAGTGGCGGTACTACGGGGGCGACGCGGGCAGCACCCGCTACGCACCGCTCGTCCAGATCGACCGCGACAACGTGGCCTCCCTGGGAATCGCGTGGCGGTGGCAGGCGGCCAACTTCGGGCCGGCCCCCGAATTCAACTACCGGACCACCCCCCTCATGGTCGACGGCGTGCTGTACGCCACGGCGGGGTACAGGCGCACCGTCGCGGCGATCGACGCCGGCACGGGCGAGACCCTGTGGACCTATCGCCTGGACGAAGAGGGCAGGGCCGCGCCGCGCCGCAACTCGGGACGTGGCGTCGCCTGGTGGGAATCGGCGGAGACCGGGCCACGCATCTTCTTCGTCACCCCGGGCTTCCAACTGGTCGCGCTGGACCCGGCGACGGGCCGTCCCATACCCGACTTCGGCGATGGCGGCGTGGTCGAGTTGCGCCTCGGACTAGGTCGCGAACTGGACCTCGTGCGCGCCCCGATCGGCTCCAGCTCGCCGCCGATCGTGGTCGGCGATGTCGTCGTGGTGGGGTCCGCCCTGCCGTCGGGCGGCGCGCCGCCCGCGCCGGAAATGCCGCCGGGACACGTCCGCGGCTACGACGCGTTCACCGGCAAACTCCGATGGACCTTTCACACCATCCCCCAGCCGGGCGAGTACGGCAACGAGTCGTGGGAGGACGGCTCCTGGGAGTACACGGGGAACGCCGCCGTCTGGACCGCGCTTAGTGCGGACCCCGAACTCGGTCTCGTCTACCTTCCCGTTGAGCTGGGCACGGGCGACTACTACGGCGGCCACCGCCCCGGCGACAACCTCTTCTCGCAGAGCATCGTCGCGCTCGACGCCGCCACAGGAGAGCGGGTCTGGCACTTCCAGACGGTCCACCACGGCATCTGGGACTACGACCCGCCAGCCCCCCCTGTCCTGGCAGACCTGGTGGTGGACGGCCGCGAGATTCCGGCGGTCGCACTGATCACCAAGCAGACCTTCACGTTCGTGTTCGACCGTCGCACCGGCGAGCCCGTGTGGCCCATCGAAGAACGCCCCGTCCTGCAGACCGACGTTCCCGGCGAGCGCACCGCCCCCACCCAGCCCTTCCCTACGAAGCCGCCGCCCTACGACCGGCAGGGTGTGGACCCCGACGAACTCATCGACTTCACCCCCGAACTGCGCGCCGAGGCCGAGGAGATCCTGGCGCAGCTGCACCACGGCCCGCTGTACACGCCCCCCACCAGGCCGATGGAGGGAGGCACGCAGGGCACGCTGATGGTGCCAGGCTCGCTCGGCGGCGCCAATTGGCCCGGCGGTGCCCTCGACCCGGAATCCGGCTACCTCTATGTGCAGTCGGCGACCGCGCCCAGCGTAATCTCGCTCTCACCCGAGCCCGACATCTCGACCATGGACTACATCCGCGGCGGCGGCCTGCGGCTTCGGCAGGGCGGCGGGCCCCAGGGGCTGCCGCTCTTCAAGCCGCCGTGGGGCAGAATCACCGCGATCGACCTCCACGCGGGCGAGATCGCGTGGCAGGTGCCGAACGGTGATGCGCCCGACTACGTGAAGGAGCACCCTGCGCTGGAGGGGATCGACGTGGGGAGGACCGGGCGACCGGATAGGGGCGGCCTCCTCGTCACGCGAACGCTCCTGTTCGCCGGCGAAGGGGGCGGAATGTTCGCCGCGTTCGGTTCGGGAGGCAACATGTTCCGCGCCCACGACAAGGTCACGGGCGAGATCGTCGCCGAGATCGAGCTGCCCGCCAACCAGACCGGGCTCCCGATGACGTACATGCACGAGGGGCGGCAGTACATCGTCGTGGCGGTGGGGGCCCGGCGGCATCCGAGTGAGCTCGTCGCTCTGGCGTTGCCGGACGCGTAACAGATGACTCCTCCAACCCACATCTTTCAGCTCCTCCGCTCCGGTACTGGAACCGACACCGCCTTCTCCGCCCCGGAACGTCCCGACCTCATCTACACCGGCCTGCGCGGGCACGTCGAACGCACCGTCGCAGCCCTCAACCAGCGGGGCATCGGGCGCGGCGACCGGGTGGCCATCGTGCTCCCCAACGGGCCCGAGATGGCGAGCGCCTTCGTGGCGATCGCCGCCGGGGCGACCACCGCGCCCCTCAACCCCGCGTACCGTCAACCCGAGTTCGAGTTCTACCTCGAGGACCTGGGCGCTAAGGCGCTGGTCGTGGCCGAGGGCGACGACACACCCGCCCGGGCCGCCGCGGCCGCGCTCGGAGTGCCGGCCATGGAAATTCGAGCGGAGCCGGACAGGCCGGCGGGCACCTTCTCCTTCGTGGGCGAGCCCCAAGGCGCACCGGCGGGGCGTGGGGGCATGGCCGGGCCCGACGACGTCGCGCTTGTCCTCCATACCTCCGGCACCACCTCGCGGCCCAAGATCGTGCCACTGTTGCACCGGAATGTGTGCGCCACCGCCGAGAACATCCGCCGGACACTGCGCCTGGAGGCCGGCGACCGCTGCCTCAACGTGATGCCGCTCTTCCACATCCACGGGCTGATGGCGTGCGTGCTGTCGACGCTGCATGCGGGCGCGAGCGTGTACTGCGCGCCGGGGTTCAACGCGCTCCGGATCTTCGGGTGGCTGGCCGACGCCGAGCCCACCTGGTACTCGGCGGTGCCCACGATGCACCAGGCGATCCTGGCGCGCGCCGGGCGCAACGAAGCGGTCGTCGAGCGGCTGCGGCTGCGTTTCATCCGGTCCTCCTCCGCAGCGCTGCCGTCGCGGGTGATGGCAGAGCTGGAGGAGGCGTTCGGCGCGCCGGTCGTGGAGGCCTACGCCATGACCGAGGCGGCGCACCAGATGACGTGCAACCCGCTGCCTCCGGCGGCCCGCAAGCCCGGCACGGTGGGGATCGCCGCGGGTCCGGAAGTCTCGGTGATGGACGCCGCCGGAAGTCACCTCGCGTCGGGCGAGGAGGGCGAGATCGTTATCCGGGGGCCGAATGTCACGCCGGGCTACGAGAACAACGAGACCGCGAACCGCGAGGCATTCACGCATGGGTGGTTCCGCACCGGCGACCAGGGGTTCCGCGACGGGGACGGGTACTTCACGATCACGGGGCGCCTCAAGGAGATCATCAACCGGGGCGGTGAGAAGATCTCGCCGCGCGAGGTCGACGAGGTGCTCATGGACCACCCGGCCGTACAGCAGGTGGTCACCTTCGCGATGCCCCACCCGAAGCTGGGCGAGGAGGTGGCGGCGGCGGTGGTGCTTCGTGACGGTGCCGAGGCGGGTCCGGGCGATGTGCGCGATTTCGCGGCCGGGCGGCTGGCCGGCTTCAAGGTGCCGCGCAAGGTGGTAATCCTGGACGAGATCCCGAAGGGCCCGACGGGCAAGCTGCGCCGAATCGGGCTGGCGGATCAGCTGGGGCTATGAGAGTCGCCATTTACGGCGCGGGGGCGACGGGCGGTTACCTGGGGGTGAAGCTGGCGCGGGCCGGGGTCGACACCACCCTGATCGCGCGTGGCCCCCACCTGGAAGCGATGCAGCGCGACGGCGCGCGGCTGCTCATCGACGGCGACGAACTCGTCGCGCATCCTTTCTGCACCGACGATCCGGCCGAGGCGGGCCCGCAGGACTACGTGATTATCACGCTCAAGGCGCACTCGGCGACGCGCGTGGTGGACGCCATGCAGCCGCTGCTTGGGCCTGACACGGCTGTGGTTACCGCGCAGAACGGCGTGCCCTGGTGGTATTTCCACGGCATCGGCGGCGAGTGGGAGGGCGCACGCCTGGAGAGCGTGGACCCCGGCGGCCGCCAGTGGGACGGCATCGGGCCGGAGCGCGCGATTGGCTGCGTCGTCTACGTTGCGACCGAGATCGCGGAGCCGGGGGTGATTACGCACTCGTACGGGAGCAAGTTCAGCCTGGGCGAGCCGTCGGGCCGCAAGACCCCGCGCGTCAGGGCGTTGAGCCGGGCGCTGTCCGAGGCCGGCGTGCGGGCGCCCGTGCGTCGAATCCGTCAGGAGATCTGGGTGAAGCTGCTCGGCAACGTGTGCTTCAACCCCGTCAGCGCGCTCACCCTGGCGACGCTGGACAGGGTCGCCACCGAGCCCGGCACGCGGGCGGTGGCTCGGGGGATGATGGAGGAGACGCTCGCGATCGGGGAGGCGCTGGACATCCGCGTTCGGCTCGACATCGAGAAGCGGATCGACGGTGCGGCCGGTGTGGGCGCCCACCGCACCTCGATGCTGCAGGACCTGGAGCGGGGGCGCGCGATGGAGATCGACGCGCTGGTCACCTCGGTGCAGGAATTGGGGCGCCTGGTCAGTGTGCCCACGCCGACCATCGACGTGGTGCTGGCGCTGGTGCGTCAGAGGGCGGAGATTGCGGGACTCTATTCGGCACAATAGGAGGCATGATATGGCGGTCTACAAGATGATTCGCATCAGGGTTCACGATGCTGACGGGTACGCGGTATTCGCCGAGGCGGCGTCGGCGGCGACGGCGAGACACGGTGGCGAACTGCTCTACCAGAACGAGCGCGATGCAGCCACTCGCATCCTGGTCGTGCGCTTTCCCGACGCGGCTTCGTCCTGGGCTCACTACGGCGATCCGGAAATCCAGCAGGCTCTGTCCACGGCCAAGGGATCCTTTACCCGCGATATCGTCGCCCTCGAAGGTGGGTCCTAGGGCTGGAGCGAGCCGGCGGCGTCTTCTGATCCTCGGAGGCACGCTGGTCGCCGTTTGCGCCGCGGCGCCTGGGGCGTCAGGGCAGGAACCCCCACCACCCGACCCCGACTCGGTGGTCAGGCTGCGACCGCTAGTCGTGACCGCCCGGAACCGGGAGGAGCTCCTTCAGAGCGTCCCGCTGGCGGTCTCGGCGTTGTCCGGTCGTGACCTGGAGGTTGGCCAGATTGGCACGACCGATCGGCTCGGCCAGATCCTGCCGAACGTCAACTTCAACCACTCCGGCGCTCTCTCAGGCACGAAATCCGCGGCGCAGTTCTACATCCGGGGCGTGGGGCAGCGCGATTTCCTGCCCGTTACGGATCCCGGAGTTGCGGTCTACGTCGACGGGATATACATGCCGCGCTCGGTGGGAGCGGTCATGGATCTCATCGACGTGGAACGCGTCGAGGTGCTGCGCGGACCGCAAGGCACGCTCTTCGGGCGCAACGCGGTTGGTGGAGCCGTGTCGGTGCACTCCAGGAGGCCGGACGCCGAAGCGCGCAGAAGCATCCGGGCACAGTTCGGCGACGACCGCATGACCAACCTGACCGCGTCGGCAAACGGTGCCCTGGGGGATGGGCTGTTCGGAAGCGTGGCGCTGGCTCTGCGCAAGCGGGACGGGTACGTGACACGCATCCACGACGGGCTCGACAAGGGCAACGACAACGGACAGGCGGCCCGCGGCGCGGTCTTGTGGCGCCCCTCGGCGACCTTCGAGGTCTTTGCGACGGCCGACTATTCCCGCAGACGGGAGAACGGCGCGCCCACCGTCAACGGCGGTGTCAACGACCGGCAGGCCTTTGGGACATTCGGCAACGCAGCGCTGCCCGGCTGCACCGCGATCGCCGTCAACCCCAACTTCCCCGGCACGGGCCCGCCGACGTTTCCTCCGCCCGGACAGGGCGCGGGAGGTGCCAAGGGCTGCTACGGGCCCGACAGTTTCGCCGGGGATTACATCTCGGAGGGCACCTTTCCTGCATTTTCCGACCTGGATTCGTGGGGCGCCGGCACCAAGGTCTCCTGGTCGCTCGGCAGGGGCTTCACGCTCCGGTCTCTCACGGGCTACCGGGGACTGGACATGTGGAATTCGCGGGATGCGGACAACACGCCCGCCAACATTCTGCAGATCCAGATCGCGGTCGAATCCGAGCAACTCAGTCAGGAATTGCAGCTGAGCGGCTTCGGCCTCGATGACCGCCTGCACTGGCAAACCGGCGTCTACCTCGTCCGCGAGGTGGGGTACTATCTGGGCGCCGTGACGCTCCCGACCGGGGCCTTCGACAGCCACTGGGACCTGGTCAACTCGTCGATGGCCGGGTTCGCGCAGGCCACGGCCGACGTGACGGAAGCGGTTTCGCTGACGGTCGGCGCGCGTTACACGAGGGATTGGAAGGCCGTAACGCCGGATGTCCACGCGGTGGGTGACGCATCGCAGGGGAGGGGAAGCATCCACGAACCCACATGGCCCCTGGCCAGGGGGATCTTCCGGGCCGCCACCGGGCCGATGAAGCCCGGGGATCGTATCCTGGCCAACAAGGAATTCACCAGGGATTTCGATGCGCTGACCGTGATGGCCAACCTCGCCCATCGATTGAACGACAACACGATCGCATACGTTGGATTCGCCGAGGGATTCAAGAGCGGCGGCTTCGACGCGCGGGTTCCGTCTCCCCCGCCCGGCTACGAACCGAATTCGCCCGACGCCCCCCCGACCGACT
>JAPPNN010000036.1 GCA_028873815.1 Gemmatimonadota bacterium
ACGCCCCCATCGTCTAGTGGACTAGGATACCTGGTTCTCAGCCAGGAGACCGGGGTTCGATTCCCCGTGGGGGTACTCAAGGTCGCTTAGCTCAGTCGGTAGAGCACTACGCTCACATCGTAGGGGTCGCTGGTTCGAGTCCAGCAGCGACCATTCTGGTCAATTCGGCGCCCGTGCCGACGATTATCCCATCCGGCTCTTCATCTTCGCAGCCGCTCCAGGCACGCGCTCGCGTGTTTCGTGATCCCCTCCTTGAGCCTCTCGACGACCGGGTGATCCAGTCCCTCCGACCGGGCGGCCGCAACCACATCGGCCAGACGGTCGGGCGTCTCGATGGCCACGGATTCGCAGATCCCGAGCACCTCGTCCGGCGGCAGACCCACCTCGGCCGCGAACCGCTCCCAGTGTCTCACCTGGATGTATCCGAGCCGTGATTCGCCGCCGATCTTCATGGCGAGTTTGAGTTTCCGCGCGTATTGGCCGGGATAAGGCAGGACACTGGCCACATCATAAAGGGGGGCGAGTCTGACGTTCCCGCCGGTGCCGATCAGTAGTGAGAAGTTCCTGGCGTGAGCGTCGGTGCCGCCGATCATCCAGTTCAGCGCGTTCGCCCGAACGAAGGTGCGGACATCTTCGCCCGGACGGGTGCAGTAGGACTGAATGGCGCCAGCGATGTCCCGGCAACCCGGTCCGCCATCGCTCTCGTACTTGTTGAAGGGGCTCCGAGCCAGCGCCTGACAGAGGTCTTCCTGGTGCAACCGTACCAGGCGTCCCGCGAGGGCGATCCGATCGTACCTGTCGACGACGATCGCGGTCTCCTGCCCGAAGCTGTTCACGCGGGAACGCGCGGCGGGAATACCCAGGGCGTCTGCGAGCTGCAGACAGAGGTGCTCGTTTTCACAGTGCCCTGAGAAGCCGACAATCGGCGGCTTGAGGATGTGGGTCGTGGGTGTCGCGCCATGCGGAACGCCCCAACGGCCGTCCTCCAGCAGCAGGGCAGTCTTCGACTGTGCCCCGGCGAGGCTGAATTGCCCCACATCCCCCTCCAGCCGCCAGGCGCTGTTGTCGTGCCGCAGGGTGCGCAGCCTTGTCTCGACCTCGGCGGTGGTCAGCCAGGCGACCTCACGGGACTCGGACACCGCGTCGGACGTGGACACCCCAACGGGCCGGGAGGCCAGCAGTTCGCTGACGCGTTCCGGCCTCACGAATTGCACGGCCCCCGGGCAGTCTTCCCCGGTGGCTTTCAGCAACGAGAAAGCGTTACGTGCCGACACATGGAACTGCCGAGCCCAGCGTGTCAGGACATTCTCGTTGTCCGGCAGGAGTCCCCAGAGCCATGGTTCGATCCTCTCGTGACCGTGGTTCCGGACAGTTGTCGGCATCGAGAGGGAAAGCGGATACGCTGCGTCGTCCTGGCTCCATACATCGTCGTATTGGAAGCCGAGCCGCCCTCTGGCGTCCCGCCCGATCTCCCCGAGCTTGCGGCCATCGGCCAACGCGACCAGGCGCTCGTTCACCGCGATGTGCGCCGGTGCGCATCCAGAACAGCCTGGAGATCGATGGCTTCAATCGGAACTTCGGATTTGCGGGTCTCGGGTATCCCCTCACCGTGCATCGACAACGTCAGGTCGAGCGCAGCCAGCGTCTGCATTACCTTCCCGAGCTCAGCCCGCCGCTTTCCCGCCTCGATCTCGACGATCCACTGGCGCCCCACAGCGGCCGCGCGCGCCAGTTGCTGCTGGGTCATGCCCCGCGCTCTCCTCGCCCGCCGGATCAAATGGCCGAAATCGGCAGCTGTGTTGACTCTCACGGGTGATCCTCGGAAAACTTGGGCCAAGGTGTTCGACTGGATCACTCAATGTAGGCGAACGACGACAATCCATCAATGTCTGCGAACGACGACAATACTCAAATGTCGGCGAACGGCGACATGACACGTTTCAGCTGAAACGCATTTCATGTCCCGCATCGGAATCTTCGAAGCCAGGACGCACCTCCCTCGTCTCCTTCGGCGGGTGGAGGCCGGGGAGCGGTTTGTCATCACCCGACACAATCGCCCCGTCGCGGAGTTGATACCCTTTCAAGCCCGCGACACGACCAGGATCCGCGCCGCAATCGAGGATCTGAAGGCCTTCCAGAAGACGCATAGCCTGGGCGGGCTCTCGATTCGCGACATGATCAAAGAGGGCCGCTCGCAAGTAGGGTGAAGACTTCGTGCCTGGCGTAACGTCTCGGCCCTACGCCAGCACCGGCACCCTCGGCGCCCCCGCCCCGGCTCGCTCCATGCGCACCCCCGGCTCCCACGCCGTCACCCTCCCCGCCACCGCCGAAGCGGCCACCGAGTAGGGCGACACCAGGTACAACTGGCCCGGCCCCGAGCGGCCCGGGAAGTTGCGGTTCTGGGACGACACCGAGACCTGGTCGGGCGAGCGGGTGATCCCCGGCCCGGCGGCGATGCAGGCGCCGCACCCCGGTTCGATGAACTCGGCGCCGATCTCGCGGAACAGGTCCAGGTACCCCTGCTCGCGCGCGTACTCGCGCACGTCGGTCGAGCCGCACTGGATATAGCACTGCACGTCGGGGTGGACGCCCAGGCCCCATCGGTCGCGGGCTTCGCGGAAGACGCGCGCGTACATGTCCATGTCTTCCTTTTTGCCGGCCGTGCACGATCCGGCGTAGGCGATCTCGATGGGGACGGGGTCGGCAAGTTCGTCGATGTAGAGGCCGTTTCCGGGATCGCCGGGCAGCGCGACCATGGGGCGCAGCCGCGTCGCGTCGATCTCGATGACCTTCACGTATTCGGCGCCGGGATCGCTGTGCACTCCTTCGACCAGCGCACGCGCACGGGCCACGGGCATGCCCCGCTCCTGCACGAGGAACTCGACCGTCCTCTCGTCGGCGGCGACCACGCCCGTGAACGCGCCCACTTCCGCGGCCATGTTGGTCATGGTCGCTCTTTCGTCCACCGACAGCCCTTCCACGACCGGGCCCGCATACTCGATGATCTGGCCGATCGCGTGGCCGTCGCGCACGTAGGGATGGCGCAGGATCTCGAGCATGAGGTCCTTTGCGGTCGCGTTGGCGGGCAGCTCGCCGCCCACCACCACCTTGAACGACGGCGGGATGCGCGCGCGCACGTCCTTCGTGATCCACGAATTGAAGATCGCCGTGGTGCCGACCCCGAAGGCCAGCGCCCCGACCGCTCCCGCGTGGGGCGTGTGGGAATCGGTGCCGATGACGAGCATGCCCGGCTCGGCGTAGTCCTCGAGGATCTTGGAGTGGCAGATCGCCTCGGAGCCCATCACGTGGCCCTGCTGCTCGCCGTAGAGGCGGATCCCCTGCTTTTCGGAGAATTCACGCTGCTTGACCTCGAGCTGGTTGGCGACCTCCAGCAGCCCCTGCTCGATCCGCTCCTGGCTCATCACCTTGTGCAGGAAGGTGAGGTGGTCGCGGAAGAAGAGGATCGAGTCGGGATCGAGGACCCGCGCGTCGGCGCCCAGCTTCTGCTCGAAGAAGATGGCGGCCATCGGGGTCACGTACTCGTGGCTGAAGCGGATGTCGGCGCGGAAGAATCCAGCCTCGCCGGGTTCGGTCCAGTCGGTGCCGACCTGGTCGGAGGAAGCGTCGACGACCCATTTGCGGGCGAAGATCTTCTCGCCGAGGGTCATGGGGCGGGACCCCGCGTCGCCTGCGGGAGGGCCTGCCAGCGCGCGCGGCGACGGCAGCGTCACCTGGCCCTCCATGCGGGCCATGTTGAACTCGAACAGGCCACCGTACTCGATGATCTGCCGCGTGATGTCGTCGGTCCCGGCCGTGAATTCGGCGAGCGGGATCGGCTCGCCGGAACGGATGCGGTCGATGAGCCCGAAGTCGGTCGTCGTGAGGATGCCCAGGTTCTGGCAGTTCTCGTTGTAGATGCGCTCGATGCTCTCACTGACGACGACCTTGATCCCGGCCATCAGCTCGGCGTACGGGCTCTGCTCGCGGCTCGACCCCTTGCCGCGGCGCTTGCCGGCGACGGAACAGATGAAGCCGGCGTCCTTGACGCTGCCGCGCTCGATGGGAGCTTCGGTGCGGCCGCCTCCGCTCGCGGCTTCAAGCCCCAGGTAGGGGAATTCGCCGAGCGTCTCGTCGTAGAAGAAGCAGATGTAGGCGGGGGTGATCTCGTCGGTGCTGATCTGGTGGCGGAGGCTGGCCTTGAGCTCGGGCGTGAGGTCGAGGTCGAGTCCCTCGTGGAGTTGGCGGCGGATCAGGTCTGCGTCGTCCGCCAGGAAAAGGACGCGCCCGCCGAAGGAGACCTCCGGCGGGCGCTTCCGGACCTGCGCCGTCGTCAACTGAAGTCCACCCCTCGGATCACGAAGACGATGATCACCGCCACGGCGATCGGAGCCACCCAGCGGATGAAGAAGCGCCACGCGCCGTAGTGGAACCAGCGCGGTTCGGTGCCGTCCACCAGCTCGCTCATCGTGTCCTTGCGGGTCATGAACCAGCCCGCCGCCAGCGTGATGAAGAACCCGCCGGTGGGGAGCATCCAGTTGGAGACGAAGTGGTCGGCGGTCGAGAACCAGCCGGCCTTGCCGTGGAAGATCTCCATCGTGGAAAGGATGGGCGTGCCCGTGAACGACAGCGCGGCGAAGATCGTGAACACGAAGATCGCGGCGCCGGCACTGACCGTCGCCTTGTGGCGCGTCAGGCCGCGCTGGTCGATCAGGTAGGCCGATACCACTTCGAGCAGCGAGATCGTCGAAGTCAGTGCGGCCAGGGCGACCAGCACGTAGAAGAGCGGTCCCAGCACGACGCCGAAGGGCACCTCGGTGTAGAACAGCTCGGGCAGCGAGATGAAGAGCATGCCGACCGTCGAGCCGCCCACTTCGTCGCGCATGCCCGCGACCGAGAAGATCACCGAGAACATGATCACGGTCGCGACCAGGGCGATAATGGTGTCCAGCGCCACGATCGCCCCCGACGCCTTGACCACGGAGTGCTTGCGGGAAATGTACGACCCGTAGGTGATCATGGCTCCCATGCCGAGAGACAGCGTGAAGAAGGAGTGGCCGAGGGCCTCCAGAACCGCCTCCCTCGTCAGGTCGGCAAAATTGGGGCGGAAGATGTACGCCAGCGCCTCGCCCGACCCGCTCATATTGAGCGAGCTGAAGAGCATGAGAAGCAGGATGCCGAAGAGGATCGGCAGGAAAATGCGGGCGATCTTTTCGATCCCCTTGCTCACCCCGAAGTAGACGACCGCGATCGTCCCGATGCTGAAGCCCAGCGAGAGCATCAGCTGCAAGCCGGCGTTGCTCACCTGCGTATCAAAGAGGTCGACCGCCGACAGGTCGGCAGGGAAGCCGCCGAAAGTCCACCCGATCGACTGCGCGAAGTAGTAGAGCGACCAACCCGCGATGACCGTGTAGTAGCTGAGCAGGATGAAGCCCGCGAGCACGCCCCATCCTCCCGCCACGGCTCCGAGCGCGCGGCCGCCGGGCCATTTGGACGCCACGGCATCCTTCAGCGCCCCCACCGCGCTCTTCTGGCTCCGCCGCCCGATCAGCAGCTCGGCCATCATGATCGGCAGGCCGACCGCCGCGATGCAGATCAGGTAGACGAGAACGAACGCTCCTCCCTGGTTCTCCCACGTGATGAACGGGAACTTCCAGAGGTTGCCGAGGCCGATCGCGCTGCCGGTGGCGGCCAGCACGAGGCCTGCGTTGGAACTCCAATGGTCGCGGGGTTGGCTCATGAGAGGCTTCCGGTTACGGGGTGGGCGGGCATTCGAGCGTCGGGGAGCACCTGGGGGGTCCCGCAGAGCACTTGACGCCTAGCGAGATCCGATTCTCTAATCCTACCCTACGCTTCGGCGGGCCACCAGCCAAACGTCGGGCGTGGTACCTTTAGGTCCGGAAGGCCCGGCTACGGTGTCGCCCGCCGCGACCCGGCCAACCCGCCGTCTGAAACCTGCTTCGGGAAAAGCGCGACTTGAACCGCCATTTGCCCCATACGACCGCCTTAGCGCTACTGGGCGCCCTCGCCTGTAATCCCGCTCCCGGTCCGACGGGCGACGACGGCACCCCCTCCGTCGCGCTCCTCACCTCCGGCCCGGTCAGCGACGCCGGCTGGCACGCTGGCGCCTACGAGGGCCTGCAACTGATCGGCAACTTGCTTGGGTTCCGCATCTCGCACCAGCAGACGCGCACACCCGCCGAGTTCGACGAGGCCTTCATTTCGTACGCCGAGGCCGGCTACGGCCTGATCTTCGGGCACGGGTTCGAGTACCAGGACGCCGCCAGCCGTGCCGCCAAGCAGTATCCGGACGTGACGTTCGTCATCTCGTCGGGGTCGCGCCCGTCGGCGAACGTGGTGCCGCTCATCTTTCACCTGAACGAGGCGACCTACCTGGCGGGGATGGCCGCGGCAGCAGTGAGCCAAAGCGGCGTGCTCGGAATGGTGGGCGGCGTGGAGATCCCCTCGGCCAAGGGCACGTTCGTCGCGTTCGAGGCCGGAGTGAGGGCAGTGAACCCGGACGCGACCGTGCTCGAGACCTTCATCGGCAACTGGGACGACGTTTCCGCGGCCAAGGAGGCTGCCGCCGCACAGTTGCGGCAGGGGGCGGACGTGCTGATCCACAACGTGGACGCGGCCAGCTTTGGCTTCTTCCAGGCGGTGCGCGAGGTCCGCGAGGGCGGTCGCGAAGCGTGGGCGTTCGGCATGAACCGCAACCAGAACGACGTGGCGCCCGACGTGATCGTGGGGAGCGCCGTGATCGACATTCCGGCCATGTTCCTGAGGACGGCAAGGGCATGGGAGGCAGGGACTTTGTCCGACGAGGTCCTGTACTCGGGGATCGCGGCGGGCGCGGTGGATTTCGTGCCCAATCCGGCCCAGGACGGGGTGATTCCGGATGACGTGCTCGCCGCCATCGACAGGGCCCGGGACGAGATCGTCGCGGGGGCGCTGGTGGTGCCACGGATCGAGTTCGTGGAAGGTTTGTGACAGCCGCCGCGCGACTCGACAGCATCACAAGGCGCTTCGGCCACGTCACGGCCCTGGACACGGTCGACTTCGAGCTCGCGCCTGGCGAGATCCACGGCCTGCTTGGCGAGAACGGGGCCGGCAAGACGACGCTCGCGAACATTCTCGGCGGTTTGCTGGTGGCGGACGCGGGCGGCGTGGAGATCGGGGGGCGGGCCGTTGACCTGCGAAGCGCGCGCGACGCTCGGGCTCTTGGCGTGGCGATGGTTCACCAGCACTTCTCGCTCGTGCCCCGGTTTACGGGGTTCGAGAACGTCGCGCTGTTCAACGGGGAGGCGTGGACGCGCCGGGGCACGGCCACACGTGGCTACCGTAGCCAGGTGGAGGCGCGCGCCCGCGAACTGAAGCTGGCGGTGGAACTGGACGCGCCCGTGGCCGAGCTGGGCGTCGGCGAGCGCCAGCGGATCGAGATCCTGAAGGCGCTGATGAGCGACACGCGCGTGCTCCTGCTCGACGAGCCGACCGCCGTGCTGGCGCCGCAGGAAGTGGACGGACTCTTCGCCGTGCTCCGTGAGGTGGCGGGCGCGGGGACGGCAATCGTGCTCGTCGCGCATAAGCTGGACGAGGTGCTGGCGGTGGCCGATCGCGTGACCGTGCTGAGGCGGGGGCGGCACGTGCTGACGGAGGCGGCGGCGGGGCTGACGGCCCGCGAACTGGCAAAGGCCATGGTGGGGAGGGGGCTCGCGGCTGCGGGGGCCCGTGGCGCCGGGTGGGCGGCCGGTAGCGAAGGTGAACCGCCGAGCGCGCGGGCCGCGGCAGACGCAGGTGGGCGCGCAGGCCAGTCCGAGGCGGATGCCGATCCGGTGGCGGTTCTCGACGACGTGACGGTGGGCAGCGGCGAGGCTCCGGCGCTCCGCGACGTCAGCCTGACCGTGCATCGAGGCGAGATCCTCGGCATCGCCGGCGTGGACGGAAACGGGCAGCGCGCGCTGGCGGCGGTTCTGGCTGGCATGGTCAGGCCCGACACCGGTACCGCCAACCTGTCGGAAGAGGCGGGGTGGATCCCGCAGGACCGGAGCGACGAAGGGCTTGTGAAGGATTTCACAATCGTGGAGAACGTGGCCCTCGCGCTCCACGGAAACGCTTCGCACCGGAGAGGCCCGTGGCTTGACTGGGCCGGGATCGCCGACCGCTCCGCGGCGCTGGTGGACGAGATGGACGTGCTCGCGGGGTCGCCGGACGCCCGTGCCGGCACCCTTTCCGGCGGCAATCAGCAGAAGGTCGTTACGGGACGGGAGTTACTGCGGGCCGGAGAGCTGCTTGTGGCCGAATCGCCCACGCGCGGCCTCGACGTGCAGGCGACCAGGGCGGTGCGGGCGCGGATCGTCGAGCTGGCGCGGACCGGGGACCGCCCCCCGGGAGTCGTTCTGATCTCGACCGATCTCGACGAGGTCCTGGAGCTCGCGGACAGGATCGCAGTGATGGTGCGCGGGCGGCTGATTCCGGTGCCGCCGGAGGACTGTGACGCGACCGCGATCGGGGCGCTGATGCTGAGCGCCGGGAGCACCGGGGACGGCGGACACGGCGGGGGCGGGAATGACGCGGGCCACGGGGGCGGACGCGCCGGAAGGGAGCACACAACGTGAGCCGAGGCTTCTCGATCACCGCCCGGCTCCGGCCCGAACTCGTGGCCACCATCACCGCCACGGTCGCGGTCATCGCCACCCTCGCCGTTGCGGCGACCCTCCTCGCGCTCGGCGGGCACTCACCCGGCGACGCCTTCGCCGCTCTCGCCCGGGGAGCCTTCGGCACCTGGGACCGCTTCGTGTCGTTCACGCTGGTCCGGGCCACGCCCCTGCTCCTCACCGGCCTGGCCGTCGCCCTCGCCTTTCGCGCCCGTGTGTGGAACATCGGCGCCGAGGGGCAGCTGCACGCGGGCGCGCTGGCCGGCGTCGCCGTCGCCCTCCTGCTCCCCGGCGCGGGCGCGGTGCTCGCCCTCCCGATCACCCTCCTCGCCGCCGCCGCCGCTGGCGCGCTGTGGGCATCTGTCCCGGCGGCGATGAAGACGGAAATGGGCGTGGGAGAGGTGATCACCACCCTGCTCATGAACTTCGTGGCCCTCTTTCTCGCCCAGTTCCTGGTCCAGGGCCCCCTGCGCGAGTCACGGGGCGTGTTCAATCAGACCGACGAGATCCCGGCGGCCGCCCATCTGCCCGCCCTGCTCCCCGACACGCGGCTGCACCTGGGCTTCCTGTTCGGGGTCGTCATCGCCGTGACGCTCTGGCTTTTCCTGACGCGCACGCCGGGCGGCTTCCGGATTCGCGCCGCTGGCGCCTCGGTACGCGCGGCCGAGGTGAGCGGACGGTTCAGCGTGACCCCGGTGATCTGGCTGTCGTTCCTGGCGTCGGGCGCGATCGCGGGGCTGGCGGGATGGATTCAGATCGCGGGCGTCACGCATCGCATGTATGAGGGGCTTTCGCCCGGGTGGGGCTACACGGCCATCGCGGTGGCGCTCCTGGCGCGGCTGCACCCGCTCGCGGTCGTGGTCACGGCCATCGTCTTCGGGGCCCTGAGCGCGGGAGGCGGGGCCATGCAGCGTGAGGCGGGCGTGCCGGAAGTCTGGGTCCGGGGGATCGAGGCGCTGGTCATACTAGCCGTGCTCACCGCAGACCGAATCGTCCAGGGAATGGCGGCGTCCCGTGACTGACCTCGCCGCCCTCTCATCCTTCGTCGTCGCCGCCGTCGGACTGGCGGTGCCGCTCGGGCTGGCGGCCCTCGGCGAGACGGTGTCGCAACGATCGGGGGTGATCAACATCGGGCTCGAGGGTTCGGTGATCTGGGGGGCGCTTGGCGGGGCGCTCGGGGCGTTGGCGGTGGGACCGTACTGGGGACTCGCGACGGGCGTGCTCGCCGGCGGGCTGGCCGCGCTGGTGTTCGCCGGCTTCGCGGTGCGGCTGGGCACCGACCAGATCATCACCGGGACGGCGGTCACCATCGGGAGCCTCGGCTTCACGGGAGCGGTGTTCCAGAGCCGTTTCGGCGCGACCGGACTGGCGCTCGAACTGCAGACGGTGCCGGCGTGGGAGGTGCCGCTGCTGTCGCGGATTCCGCTGCTCGGGCCGGCGTTTTTCGATCAGGCGGTCACGGCGTACCTGGCCTACGCGATGGTGCCGCTTCTGGGATGGTTTCTGTTCCGCACTCGCTGGGGTCTGGCGCTACGGGCGGCGGGGGAATCGCCGGAGGCCGCGCACGCGGCGGGCGTTCCGGTCGTGCGAACGCGGATGCTGGCGGCGGTGTTCGGCGGGGCGATGGCCGGGCTGGCGGGCGCGCACCTGAGCCTGGTGCACACCGGAACCTTCGCGGAGAACATGTCGGCGGGGAAGGGGTTTATCGCCATTGCGGTCGTGGTGCTGGGGCGGTGGCGACCCTGGGGAGTCTTCGCGGCGGCCCTCTTCTTCGGCGGGGCGGAGGCGCTGCAGTTCACGCTTCAGGCCCTCGACGCGGATCTGCCTTACCCGCTCTTCCTGGCCTTGCCCTATGTTCTGAGCCTGGCGGCGCTGGCCGGATGGTTCGGCCGGTCTCGGGCACCGGAGGGACTCGCGCTGCCGTGGCCGCGCTGAGGCGGGTCGCCCCATACGAAAATGGAAAGCACGGTTTACCGAAAATGTCATCTTTAGTTTACATCTGGCCTCGGTGCGGGTGCGCCCTACTGGTCCTGACCGGCCTTTGGCCGCTGGCGGCACCCGACACGGCCTATGCCCAGTCGCTCGTGGCGGACCGCCCCGACTTTACCGAAGCGACCAGCACGGTTGGGCTCGGCGGCTTCCAGCTGGAGCTCGGCTATACGCTCGGGCTCGACTCCGACGGCGAATTCACCAGGCGGGTTCACAGCTATGGGGAGCCCCTGCTCCGGGTCGGGGTGCTCGTCGAGCGACTGGAGCTTCGGGTGGGGACGACTGCCGTGACGGAGGTTGACAGGGCTTCGCCCAGGGGCGTGACCACCTCGGGACTGGAGGACCTCTACCTGGGCGCCAAGATCGCGCTCTCCGGGCAGCGCGGCGTCCTCCCCGCGACCGCGATCCTGCCGCAGATGACGGTCGCCACCGGCACTGAAGGGTTTTCGGCCGGACAGACGCTTCCGGGGTTCAACTTTCTGTACAGCTGGGATCTGAGCGGGACGTTGTCGCTGGCCGGCAGCACGCAGGTGAACGCCGCCGTTGGGGACATGGGCGAGAACTACAGCGAGTGGGCTCAGTCGTTGTCGTGGGGCATCGCGACCGGGCAGCGCAGCGGCGTGTACGCCGAGTGGTACGCTTTCGTTCCGGCGGGGCTGGACGGCGTTGGCAGCGAGCACTACCTCAACAGCGGGCTCACCTGGCTCGCCAACGATGACCTGCAGTGGGACGTCCGCATCGGTTTCGGCCTGAACGACGCGGCCGAGGATGGGTACGTGGGCGCCGGGGTGGTGATGCGGGTGCGTTAGGAGTCGGAGCGGCTGTGTCCAGTCTCGGCACAAGCAGTGTGAGTGTTGGTACAGTTTACGGAATAAACTGAACTAAGAGCATGACGGGAGCTGTAGAGGGGGTGCCTCGTCCGCCGTGCCTGGCCCAAACACCGCGGCCGCCCTGGCTCACTTAGCGCCGCATCGCCGCGCGGGCGTGGCGTATGCGCACCTTCACCGCAGGCGTTTCGGTTTCCTCCGCCAGGCTGAACAGCCCCTCCGCTTCGTCCCGCAAAGCCGGATTTCGCGCCGCCAGGAGGCCCAGACCATTGTACGCCCACGCTCGCACGAACACGCGGTCGGACTCGATCAGCCGCAGCAATGCGCGGTGGAGCGCCCGTTCCTCGCCGGCGGGGAGGTCGGCCGCGAGGTCCATGTGCGGCAGGGTCTGCAGCAGGTGAAGAAGGGCGTCGGACGCAAGAGGGCGATTCAGGAGCCGCAGCAGCGTCACGGCTTCGTCGCCGCGCGGGGCCTCATCGCGCTCGGCAAGGTACTTGAGCACCCAGGTCGCGCCCTCCTGGAGAGCCGTCTCGTCCGAACCGGCGAGCTCGAGGAGGCGGTCGACGGCTCCCTCCGGCGCGTCTCGCATGGCTTCCGCCACCACGCGGAACGGCGCGACCCGCTTCCCGTCATAGCTGCGCAACGTGGCGGCGATATCCATGGCGGATAGTTACCTTCCCGGCATGGAACTTCGCAAGATTGCAATGGCGATCCTGGCCGCCATCGCGCTGCTCGCCGGCCCGGCCGACCCCTCCCAACTCGCCGCGCAGGTTGCGACGGCAGGGCTTACCGGCGGGCAAGACCATGGCCTGGTGGGCACCGCGCTACGCCTGCGCCAGCTCGACGGCGTCAAACGCGTGCTGATGATCGCCGCCCACCCCGACGACGAGGACACCAGCCTGCTCGCCACCCTCGCGCGCGGCATGGGAGCCGAAACCGCGTACCTGTCGCTCAGCCGCGGCGAGGGCGGCCAGAACCTCATCGGGCACCGGCTGCACGAGGGCCTCGGCGTGATCCGGACGGGCGAGCTGCTCGCCGCCCGCGCCCTCGACGGCGGTAGGCAGTACTTCACGCGCGCCTTCGACTTCGGGTACTCCAAGAGCATCGACGAGGCGCTCCGCTTCTGGCCACTCGACGAGGTGCTGCGCGACGTCGTGTTCGTGGTGCGCAAGTTCCGGCCGCATGTGATCGTGTCGGTCTTCTCGGGGACGCCCCGGGACGGCCACGGCCAGCATCAGATCGCGGGCGTGGCGGCGCGCGAGGCCTTTGCGGCGGCCGGCGACCCGGTCCGCTATCCCGAACTCGCCGCGCACGGTGTTGCCCCCTGGCAGCCCACCAAGCTGTACCGGTCCGCGCGGTTCTCCCCCCGTGACGTAACCCTCCGCGTGCCGACGGGCGGCTTCGATCCCGTGCTCGGGCGGTCGCACTTCCAACTGGCAATGGAAAGCCGCAGCCAGCACCAATCCCAGGACATGGGGTCGGGCCAGTCAATGGGCCCACGGGCCAGTTCGCTGCAGTTGGTAGCATCGGTGGCGGAGAGGGCGGAGGGAGCGGAGGACGACGGCATCTTCGCGGGCGTCGACACCACGCTCATCGGGCAACTGGGCACACCGCTGCCTGCGGGATGGCCGACGGACACGGAGCGGCGCCTGGATCAGTACCGCGGCGCCCTGGCCGACGCGGCAGACGGCCTCTCGGCGATTCGGCCGGATGGAGCCGTGGCCGGCCTGGCCGAAGCGGCTGTGATCCTCGGCGGCCTGGTCGGTGAGGCACCGGCCGGCGAGGGACGCGACGTGCTGGAACGGCGGCTGGCGCAAGCAACGGAAACGCTGTTCGCAGCAGCGGGGATCGTGATCGACGTGCGGATCGGGCGGGCCTTGCTGACGCCCGGCGAGGCGGTCGTCGTGGACGTGCACGTCTGGAACGGCGGCGGCCTCGAGCTGTCCGGCGTGGCGCCCGAGTTGCTGCTGCCTTCCGGATGGGACGCGTCTCCGACCGACGAGTCAGCGGCCGGCCCTCCGCGCTCGCCGTTCTTCCGGCCGCCGGTGGCGGAGACGCCCGCGGACGGGCGCCTCGGACCCGGAGAGATCGGACGCTGGAGCTGGCGGGTCGCGGTCCCGCCGGACGCGCGGGTGTCGGCGCCCTGGTACTTGGAAGAGGAGCGTATCGGGGGAATGTACAGCTGGCCGGACGACGCCGAACTGTGGGCGCGGCCGTTTGCTCCGGCGCCGGTGCGGGCCCGTGTGGCCATGGCGCTGTCCCGGGCAACCATGACCGCGACCGCTGCCGTCGAGCGCGAGGGCTGGTACGTGGGCGTCGACGGGGCCACGGGCGAATACCGGGAGCGGGTGCTGGTCATGCCCGCCATCGACGTGGCCGTGAACCCCCCCTCCATGGTGTGGCCGACCGGCACGACCGGCGTGCGCGAGGTCGGGGTGGTCCTCACCAACACCTCGGCCACGGCCCGCTCGGGGACAGTGCGGCTGGAGGCACCGGACGGGTGGATGGTCGCGCCCGCCGGGGTACCGTTCTCTCTGGGGCCGGACGGCGCCAGCGGATCGGTCACCTTTACGGTTGCACCGACTGATGACACAATCAGGGGCGAATTTGTCCTTGGGGCAATTGCGAGTGTGAGCGTGGTGGGTTCAGAGGTTGGTATTGAGTCGCATCGTGACATAATCACCAATGATTTTGTCACAGCGTCCGACATCATCGACTACCCGCACATACCACGCAGCGTGCTGGTGCGCGACGCCGCAGTGCGGGTCTCGGCTTTTCCCGTGGCCGCCGACACCGGGTTGCGCGTGGGCTACGTCATGGGGTCCGGCGACGGCGGCCCCGACGCGCTCCGCCAGATCGGGATGGAGGTCGAGGAACTCGGCGAGGCTGAATTGAACCGGGGCGACTTCTCCCGCTTCGATGTGCTGGTGCTGGGGGTGCGCGCCTACGAGACGCGGTCCGATCTCGCGGCCGCCAACGACGCGGTCCTCGCCTTCGCGCACGACGGTGGCACGGTGATCGTGCAGTACAACCGGTACGAGTTCCCCGGGGGCGGATTCGCGCCCTACCCGGTCACGATCAGCAGGCCGCACGACCGTGTGACGGACGAGACGGCGCCGGTCACGATCCTGGCCCCTGCATCCCCCGTATTCTCCGCCCCGAACGCGATCGGCCCCGCCGACTTCGAGGGATGGGTGCAGGAGCGGGGGCTCTACTTCCTGGGCGAGTGGGACGAGCGCTACACGCCCGTCATGCAGATGGCCGACCCGGGCGAGGATCCGAAGCGGGGCGGCCTGTTGGTGGCCGAGGTGGGCGAGGGGCTGTACGTCTACACCGGGCTGGCCTTCTTCCGCCAGTTCCCCGCGGGCATGCCGGGCGCGTACCGGCTCTTCGCCAACCTGGTGTCGATGCGGGCGGAGGACTGGCGGCGGGCGAAGCCTGTGAGCTGATGGGCTGCAGGCCCCCAGGCCGGCTGGAGTGCGGCGGGCAAAGTCGGCGTTCGCCCTCAGTCGCCGAACGAAATCCCCATCGCCCTGGCCGCCCTGACCATGTCGCCGTCCACGGGCACCGTCTTGGTGGCCCGAGCCGCTTCGGCCAGGGGGACGGCGGTGACCGTCGGCGCGTCCAGCGCCACCATGCAGCCGAACCGCCCCTCTGCCGCGAGATTGATCGCCGCGGTCCCGAAGAGGAGCGAAAGGATCCGGTCGAAGGCGATCGGGCGGCCGCCTCGCTGGAGGTGGCCGAGCACCAGGCTTCGGGTCTCGTGTCCGGTCAGCTCCTCGAGGCGGCGGGAGATCCGCTTCCCGACCCCCCCGAGACGCCGCCGGCCACCCTTCCCCAGCTCTTCGAGGTAGGAGGCCTCGCCGCCTCTGGGCATCGCACCCTCCGCAACCACGATGATCGCGAACTCTGAGCCCTCCTTCCAGCGCGCTTCGATCTTCGCGGCCACCTTGTTCAGGTCGTAGGGGATCTCCGGAATCAGGATGCCGTCGGCGGTAGCCGCGAAACCCGCGAACAGCGCGATCCACCCGGCGTTTCGGCCCATCAATTCCACCACCATCACCCTCCGGTGCGCCTGGGCGGTCGAATGGAGCTTGTCGATCGCATCGGTGGCGGTCTGCACGGCGGTATGGAACCCGAAGGTAAAGGTTGTGCCCGGCAGGTCGTTGTCGATCGTCTTGGGCACGCCGATCACCCTGAGGCCCTTTTCCGCAAGCTCGCTGGCGATCCTCAGCGACCCGTCGCCGCCCACTGCGATCAGGCAATCGATCTTCAGTTCCAGCATCCTGCTGATGACCTCGTCGGATCGGTCCACCATCAGGATGCTGCCGTCGGCCTGCCTGGCGGGGAACGAAAACGGGCTGCCGCGGTTCGTCGTTCCGAGGATCGTTCCGCCGAGGTGCGTGATCCCCCGTACCGAACCGGTGTTGAGGGACACGATGCCATCGTCCATGAAGAGTCCGTCGTAGCCGCGGCGAATGCCGACCACGTCCCATCCCCGCCGTTCCGCGGCAAGTACCGCGGCGCGCACAACCGCGTTCAGCCCCGGCGCGTCGCCGCCACCGGTGTTGATGGCAATTCGCATGAGGCGAATGTACCGACATGGGACTAGATTAGCGAAGCCCGCGAACGCCGGAGGTCGCACGTGTCCGAAGTCACCGAGAAAGCCGTCCGCAACGCCCTGAAGACCGTCAAGGACCCGGAACTCAATCTGGACCTCGTGGTGCTGGGGCTGGTGTATGACATCGAGGTCGAGGGCAACAGCGCGAAGGTCGCCATCTCGCTGACGACGCCGATGTGTCCCGCAGCCGGCCAGATACTCGAAGAGGCCCGCGAGGCCGTGGCCGGTGTGGAGGGGGTCGAGGACTCCGAAGTGGAGCTCACCTTCGAACCGCCATGGACTCCGGAGCGCATCAGCCCGCTGATCCGGTCCGCGCTGGGGATCTAGCCAACGGGAAGACGCCATGACGCCATACACGGAAGACGAACTGAAGAAGAAGATCCGAGGCGGCTACATCCTCGAGTCACCCGAGGAGATGACGCCCGGCTACAGGAAGGCGCTCATCGTGCAGCTGACCGTCCAGGCGGACACCGAGTTGATGAGCGCTCCCGCCTACTGGTTCGCCGCCCGGCATGCTCCGTCCACCAATACCCAGGTGAGCGCGCACGCGATCATCCAGGACGAGCTGGCCCACGCCAACATCGCGTACCGGCTGCTCGAGGACCTGGGCGTTTCGAAGGAGCATCTCGTCTACGGACGCGAGCCGCATGAATTCAAGCACCCCTACGGCTTCGACCAGCCGCTCGACAACTGGGCCGAACTGGTCGTGGCGAACGGGTTTTTCGACCGGGCGGGCATCTGCCTGCTTGGCGACGTGCACCGCAACACCTCCTACGGCCCCCTGAAGCGGGCGCTGGTCAAGGTGGACATGGAAGAGACCTTCCATCTTCGCCACGGCGAGGTGTGGATGCGTCGGCTGGCGCGCGCCGGAGGGGCCGCGACCGAGCTGCTGCAGCGATGCGTCGACTGGATGTTCCCGATGACCATCGAGTGGTTCGGCCTGCCGGACGACCTAAAGCACCACAGCGGGCAGCTGGACTACAAGCTCAAGGGCCTTACGAACGACGAGCTCCGGCAGGTATGGATGTCGTCGACGGTGCCGCTGTGTGAGCGCCTGGGCCTGTCGGTGCCGGCCCACTACGACGAGGAAGACGACGAGTACGTGCTGGAATACCCTTTCCCGTGCGAGTACGACCCCGAAGCCAAGCGCTGGCTGTTCGACGACGGCGAGATCACCTGGGGAGCCGTCTTCGAGCGCTGGAAGGGCCGCGGCCCGATGAACGAGATCTACGTGGACTCGGTGCGCCGGTCGCGCGCGTCGGTGGCGTCGTGGCTGAATTGACGCGGTCCGAGGTCCGGCGGCGGCGCTCGCTGGCGACCATCCTCGCCGCCCAGCCCGCCCCGGCCGTCCACGCTTCGGGGGGCCGCGACCAATGGTCCGCGCCGTTGCGCGAGGCGCCCGCCGACAAGGAAGGCGCGCTCAGGGCCGCGCTCGGGGAGGTCCTGGACCCGGAGCTGCCGATTTCGCTGCTGGAGCTGGGCCTCGTGTACGGCATCGGGTTCGATTACGGCACGGCGCGCGTGGATCTCACCTTCACGGCCACGGCCTGCCCCTGCATGGACTTCATCAAGCAGGACGTGCGCGACCGGATCGGCATGGAGCCATGGGTGGACGTGGTCGAGATCAACGAGGTGTGGGATCCGCCGTGGACCACGGCCAGGATGACCGAGGAAGGCAGACGGAAGCTGGGACGCTTCGGAGTGGGCGCATGAGAACGGGCCTGGACGAGGGTGTCTACGAGGTCTTCGCCCGCAAGAGCCGCGGCGAGCCCCTGCGCCACATCGGGTACATCGACGCGCCGGGCGACGAACTGGCACGTGTGTACGCCTGGAAGACCTACGACGAAGAGAACTGGTTCGAGATGTGCGTGGTTCCGCGCGGGGCAGTCATCCCGGTCAACCGGGTGGAGGGGCCGTGGGCGAAGAACGTGCCGGAGGGGACTTCCGGGCCATGACGCCCGCCCGCCGGCAGGGTCGGCCGACCGCTTCATCGCCCGCGGGGGCGACCGGGACGAACACGACCAGTGGCGCTCCCGCACCCCTCGCACGCCACATTCTGAGTCTCGCCGACACCAAGCGCCTGCTCGGAATCCGCTACAGCGACTGGCTGCTGGGCAGTCCCTCGATCGAGACGGGGATCGCCGCCTCGTCGATGTCGCAGGATGAGTGGGGCCACGCGCGGCTTCTCTATGCCATGCTCAAGCGCCTGGGGTTCGACCCGTTTGAGGTCGAGCACGAGCGCCCGGCGGCCCGCTACTACTCCGCGCCCGCGCTGGATCTCCCCTTCGCCGACTGGGCCCACTTCGTCGCGGCGGTCGTGGTGGTCGACGGCGCGCTCTCGGTCGCACTCGAGAGCTTCGCGGACGGGAACTTCGCGCTTGCGCGCTCCCGCGTGCCCAAGATGCTCGCCGAGGAGGAGTATCACCGCCGGTTCGGCACGGCGTGGTTCACCCGTCTGGCAGCTGCCGGAAGCGAGGGCACGGCGCGCCTGCGGGATGCCGCCGGGGCCATGCTGCCCACGACCCTCGCATGGCTCCTCCCCGCCGACGAAGTCCACGACGCGCTCGTGGCCGACGGGCACGTCTGGCCGGAGGACCGTGTCCGTGACCGGTGCAGGCGGCGGCTGCGAGACACGCTCGCCACCGCCGGGATCGACCTGGACGCGGTCGAGCCCGCACGCGACAGATGGGACCCGGAACGCCGCAGGGGCCCGGGCGCGCCCGGCGAGGAAGCCGTAGAGCGGGCCCGGGGAGATCTGAACCGCGACCTCTTCGTGGAGTAGCGGGCGTGGACGCGAATCCATCCGTTGTCGAGCCCGGCAGCGTACCGCCGTGCCCGTTCTGCGGGGGCGAACGGACCGAGATGATGTCCCTCTTCGGGAGCCACGCCTCGCTAACCACGTGCTGGTGCGCCGACTGCCGCAGCCCCTTCGAGTCCCTCCGCTGGAGAGACGCCGACCCGGACGACATGGTAGCGGACGACATGGTAGCGAAAGAAATGGAACATGGACCCCCTGAGACGGGTTGAGTAAAGTGGTCACAAGCTCTTTTCGCACCCACATCCGCCTCGGCGCCATGATGATGCTCACTTCCCTGAACGTTCGCCGCACACTTGTCGCAGTCGCCGCCCTCGCAGCGTCGGCCTGTGGCACGGCCCAATTCGAGCTTCCCGAACCGCGGCGGCTCGTCATCCTTTCCGGGGAACGGCTCGCGCCCACCAAGGAGCGTATGGAGGAAGTAGACACGTGGCTGCGGGAACAGGTGGACAGCATCGAGCTTGACCCCTCGTTCATGATCTACACCAACGGGCAGGAAGGGCCCGTCTACCCCTGGGAGCGGCTCGAAGTGAACGAGCAGGGCGACACCGCGAACGTGAGCGCGCAGGCGATACCCGGCATCTCCTGGCCATACACGATCTATGCGCACCTCCACCTGATGGCCGCGCAGAATCGGCTGGATCGATGGCTGCCCGAGGCGGTGGGCGCGAGCGATTTCGATCTCGAGAGGGCGATTCTGGCCCGCGTGTCGGATTCCTGGCTGTATCAGCGCTCGATCTTCGACGCCCCGCCCTACGGCATCCTCGACGAATTGATGTATTCGAACGAGAACGGCTACCTGGAAGCGTTCATCCTGACCGCACGCCCCGACGCCTTCGTCGAGGCCAGAAGGGATTGGCTCGCGGCGGACCCCGGTGCCCAGGACGCCTATGTGGCGTGGTTTCGGAGAGCGTTCGAACGGGATCCGCCCGGAGCCCGGGGCGCCACCGGAACGCGCTAGCAGTCCGTGGATAAAGCCGCCCGCGCACCGAGAGCGGCGAGGCGCCGGGCCGGCAAGGCGCGACGAAGGGCCAGTAGCA
>JAPPNN010000087.1 GCA_028873815.1 Gemmatimonadota bacterium
TTCGTCAGCTACTCGCCTCTGACGATCCAGTGTGGGCGAACGGGGTAACTCTGCCGCCTCGAAGGAACGTTGAACCGCCTGGACACCAATTCGCTGACAGACGATCACGCAGAAGATGGCGTCCGGGAATCTTGCTCGGCACTCCATGAACTCTTTGAACCGCGCGGGCGAGTCGCCGAAATCCAGCGCGCATCTGTAGTCCTCGGGATAGGCGAGCCCAATGGACGCGTGGGTGATCTTCCCCATCCCGGTCCGCGTCTCGCGGTGACCTACCGGCTGATTCCGGCCGCCAGCCGGGGTCGGACATCGGCGGCGCCGAGGTCGCTATGGCGAGTCACCAAAAGCCCCACCCGACGGGCGAGGGACTCGAACTCGAACAACGCCAGCCGTCGCGCTCCAAGACCGCCCGCCGGAGGGTCTTCCAGCGGACGGTCCCGTAGAGGCGACGACGGGTCCTATTGGACGCAGTTGATATCGACCCCGATGATATTGAGGTCGCCGTTCGCGCTCTCTTCGGTGACGATTTCCGATTGGGCATTGCAGGACGGATCGGCTTCCGCAGCCACGGCTCAGGCGAGAAACGCTTGCGTCTTCTCGTGGATCGCAGGCTCCCTGATCGAACAGCGCGGACCGCCGTAGGCTGCGATTTCGCCGGAGTCATCCACCGAGTAGGTCAGGGAAAAAGATCCCAATGAGTACGAGGCCAGTGTCACAACCTCAATCGGCATGGCTGGGAGTGCCAGCGACAGCCGGGATTCAGTCTTCCCGGCTTCGTAATTCGAGGCGAGGACATCCGCCATGATCGCGACAGGATCGACCTCCGCCTCCGGTTCCGTTCCGCAGGCCGCGAGACCGGCCAGCATGAGGGTGAGCATGAGAGCGCGCATTCTCTGCTTTCCTTTCGGAGAAGGTGAACGGTTCTCGAATTATAGCGATCCGAGCGGACGGACCGACACGGGAAAACCCGCGAAATCTTGCGGGGATTTTCCCCTCACCGCGCCGACACCACGCGAAAGCCCGGACCGCGATAGCCATGCGTCTTCGCATTCGCCATGGTCCGGAAGCCGCACGCGATCACGGCCGCGCTTGCCGCATCGATGCGCCGCTTTGCCCTTACTCTTCTCCAGCTCCGGATTGTCGGGAAGATCGGGCCAGAGCACGGCGGAATCCAACGCTGGGGTCGCCCGTGCTCCGGAATGGCCCGATCCGCGACCGCTTTCTGGGATGCCCGAATGTCATAGGAGCCATCCGTCGGCGCCCCGGACCCGGTCCCGCCCCACGTCGCGCACCTCCGATTTCCGGTAGCGGTCCGCGCCCATGATGATCCGTGCAGCGGCTAGCGACTCGAAGACCCGACGCCGCCGGGCGCGCCGCGATCGAAATGTAGGATCCGGCCTGCAACCGGCGGCGCACGCCCCACAGAGTATTCGGTTCAGGCCGGTACACAGCTATCTTGGTGGGAGAGCCGGGGCGTTCGGTCCTCCGGCTTCACACCACGTCAATCACACAAGGACATGCCTTCCATGCATAGATTCGTTTTGTTGTCAGGACTCATGCTGGTCGCCGCACCCGCAACCGCGCAGACCACCTTGGGCCTGAAGGGCGGGGTCGGCTTCGCCACCATCGCCATCGAGGAGGCTGCGGTCGAGGAGAAGTACGTTTCCGGCATCGTAGCGGGCGTGGAAATCGGTGTTCCCGTCTCCGGCGTGTTCAGCCTGAGGCTCGGCGGCTCGTACGCTCAAAAGGGCGGCGGGGGCTCTGTCGGCGGTGGCACCGTGACGCTCAATATCGATTATTTCCACTTCTCGGCGTTGGCCCGGGTCGCTACGTCCGGCGACGGGCTTTCGGTCGGCCTTGCGGCCGGCCCGTGGGCCGCCTATCGGCGCTCATGCGAGTTGGAGGGGGTAACCCTCGAAGGGACCAGCATCGTCACGCCTTGCTACGATCCTCCCTTGTCGGACTTCGACATCAAGACCCTGGACTTCGGCCTGGCATTCGGCGGAGGCGTCGAGTTCCCCGTCTCGGGCAGGCTCCGGCTGGGACTCGACGCGCTCTACTCGCTCGGGCTCGCATCCGTGGACGACGACGATAGCAAGACCCGGCACCTGACCGTCCAGACCGGTTTGTCCTTCCCGGTCGGATGATCCGAGACAATCGAAACCACCGGATCACGCTTCTGCGTGGAAGCTGCCCCCAAGTCGCATCGGAATGCCATCCGCCTGCCGCTTGGACTCCCGCCATTCTCGCGCGGTGTCCCGGTCATTTCAGCTCGGTAGACTCAGATTCTAACTCACAGGCAAGAAGGGCAGATCGTGCAGTCCCTATTGAACTTACGTGACTTCTTGCCTTGATTCTCGATACCTCCGCCCTGCCGGCCCGGCGCCTCGCCGCTCTCGGTGCTCGGGCGGCTTTGTCCACGGACAGCTAGGCCTGTAGCCGCTCCGTCAGCGCTGGATCCGGCGACACGAATACGGTGCGGACGCGGTCCGGGACCACCGCGCCCGGCGCCGCCCCCCTGGGCTTGCGCACCCACTTGCGGCGGGTCCAGTCGACCGGCACCGTTGCCGCCGCCCGCGCGCTGCTGTGGTTGGCGGCCAGAATCGCGGCTTCCTCGAGATCGGCGGCAGGGGGGCGCTCCGGGTTCGTCCAGCGCAGAATGACGTGTGCCCCCGTTCCGTGCCGCGCGTGCAGCCAGATGTCGGCGGGCCGCGAATGGCGGAACGTGAGGTCGTCGTTGCGGCGGGCACCGCGACCGACCCGGATCTCCAGACCGCCCGAGCTCCTGTAGGACCGATAGGGAAGGGGCACGGGACCAGGGCGGGCATGGGAGCGGTTGGCCGGCGCGGGTGTGAGAGCCGCAATCTCACGGGGCGTCAGTTCTGCCTGCCGGGCGCGCTGCTGCAGCTTCGTAATCCGGGCGAGCTCGGTCTCCGCTTCGCGTATCCTGTCGCGCAGCTTTGCGGCGCCCCTCTCAAGTCTGCTGGCTCGACGGAAGAGCGCATTGGCGTGATCCTGAGGTTTGCTTGCAGGATCCAGCGATACCATATGTGGCTTATCATCGAAGCCGACGAGTTTCGCTTCGCTTGAGCCGATGTCGATCAGGTGAAGCGAGGACAGGATCAGGGCGGCATCCTCCCGCATCCGGTCGGCGCGGGCCGTGCGTTCCAACTCGTGGCGCAGCCGCTTCAGCTTTCGTTGCAGGCGGCGGCGTTCACGGGCCAGGGAGCGGGCAACCGCGGCGGGTGCGCGGCCAGCGTCGGGATGCGCGGCGGCGAGCACCTCGTCCATTGCCTGCAACAGGCTCTGGGTAGGACGGGCGGGTGTGCCGGCGAGGGGCCAGGGATACGGCTGGAGTCCGGATCGCATCTCCAACAGATGAGGCGAAGGGGCGACCTGCGTGTACATCCCGTGCCACCTGTGGAACCCCTCTTCCCTGGTCGGAGTCTCCAGCAGATACGGGGCGTTCAGGCTCGACGCGTAGGCGACCCCGGTCAGCAGCGCCCTGCGGGCATCCTCGGCGTCCAATCCCTCGAAATGCCGTTCCCAGGTCCCCACATCCAGTTTGCCCGTTCTCCGGTTGCCGGCCTGCGCGGAGGGGGACGCCCAGGGTTGTCCGACCCGGTGTTTTCGGGAGCCCGTGGCCGTCAGCCGCTTTCGCACGCGGAACTCGGGCCCGTCGGTCCACAGCGCGTTCCAGCGGTTCGTCGCGAGTTCCACAATAAGCGACGGATGCGGCTTCCTGCCCCGCACGCGCCGGAATCCAAGCACTATCACCCGCTCGTCCCAAACCGCCTCCACGCGGCTCAGCGTGGCGGGAAGCGGCTCGGCTTCCGGACCCGGCTCCGATGCCTCCCGCAGTACGATCGCTCCGGCCCCGGGGGACAGGTCCACGATCAGCGACGCGTCGCGGAAATAGACCGTGACCCGTCTGGTTTCCCTGTTGAATCGGATAGCGCGCGCACGCGCATCGGCAAGCCGATTACCGAGTTCGGCAGCCACGGCGCGGGCCAGGCAGGGGTCCCAGATCACGGGTCTTGGTATCGAGCCCGAGGCCCGGTTACCGTTACGGTGACGTCTGAACTGACCATGCTCCAAGATCACATACCCTGCAGCCTGGTGACAAAATGGGGGGAACATGCCGGTAGGCGTGCGGATGCGGGCCCCGATACACCCGGTCGTCGCGGCCGCTGCGGAGGGGCGTCTGCCCGGGTGGGCTGTCGCCGGAACCCGCCGGCGGAGGCACACGGAGAGAGTTGCGGATCTGCTCGAAGGCTGGGCCCGCGAGATGGGACTCGGGGAGGAGACTGAAAGGTGGCGGGCCGCCGGCATCCTGCATGATGCACTGCGAGACGCGTCACCCGCCGAGTTGATCCGTATCCTGCCGCAACGTCTGCGGAAGCTGCCGCCGAAGGCCTATCACGGTCCCGCCGCGGCCATCCTGCTGCGCGCCGACGGAGTATCGGACCGTGGACTTCTGCGTGCGGTGCGGTGGCATACGCTGGGCTCGAAGAAGTTCGGCAGGCTGGGCAAGGCTCTTTTCGCCGCTGATTCGCTTGAGCCCGGCCGAGCCGGGAACAGGAAATGGCGAGAGCGACTGAGGGCGCGGGCATCCCGCGATCTCGACCGAGTAGCAACCGAAATCGTGAGAAACCGGATAGATTACCGTGTACGTGCCGAATTGCCGGTTCACCCGCGCACGATCGGCTTCTGGAACTCCCTGGTAAGGGCTTCCTGACGACAACCGATGGGACGATTCCTGAGAGCGGCGATCCTCGGTCTTGTGGCCTTGGGGGTGATACTGCTTCTCGGATCGTCCGTCCTGCAGTGGATTCCTGAAGAGACCGCGCCGGAGGGACCCGTTTTTTCTCCCGCGCAGCCAGCACAGGGGGTGCGCATCACGGTGGACGTGCGGAACGCGGGCGGGATCGACGGCATGGCGCGCGCGGCGACCGACTACTTGCGCGGTGCGGGCTTCGACGTGGTCGGACTGGGTAATGCCGGCACCTTCGACCAGGAGACATCGTTAGTGATCGACCGCGTAGGGAACCGGGAAGCTGCGGCAAGGGTAGCGGAGGTGTTGGGGATCGACAGCGTCGCCAGCGACCCCGACCCGAATCTCTTCGTTGACGTTACCGTAAGACTTGGTGCAGCGTGGACGATTCCGAAGGCACCTGAGCCGGTCGCTGTCATGCCGGAACCGGAACCGGTGGGGCTCATGGAACGGTTGCGAGGATTCCTGGCCGGCAGGAGAGGCGAAGGCTGAGCATGGCCGCAAAACGGAAGCGAAAGGCCCGCCGGCCGTCTGCGCCGCGGGGTCGCGGGAGAACAGCGAGCCGCGGGAAACCGGCGGGCGGTTCCGCAAGGGCCGGATCGCGTGCGGAGAGGGGCGAGAGGAGCGGGAGTGGGGCCGAATGGACCAAGTCCATCTTCTACGCCGCGATCCTCTTCTTTGTCATGAGGATCTTTCTGGTCCAGACCTTCGTGATCACCTCCGGGTCGATGGAGAACACCCTCCTGGTCGGCGACTTCCTGGTGGTCAACAAGGCGGCGATCGGCTCCCGCGTGCCCTTCACCGACATCCGGATTCCGGGATACTCCGAGCCCAGGCGGGGCGACGTTCTCGTTTTCGACCCGCATCACGAGGATGACATGACGCTCGTCAAACGCCTGGTGGGCGTGCCGGGGGATACGCTGGAGATGCGGGACAGGGTGCTGTACCGGAACGGACAGCCGCAGGAAGAGCCCTATGTCGTGACGAGCGGCCGTCCCGACGAATTCGCTCCCTCGATGCTATGGCAGCTGAATCACCTCGTCGAGGCCTCGGGCGGAGACTATCATCCGACGCGTGACAACTGGGGCCCTCTGCTCGTGCCGGATGGCTACTACTTCATGCTGGGCGACAATCGCGACTCGAGCCTGGATTCGCGCTACTGGGGGCTGCTGGAGGGATGGCGCTTCGAAGGGCGCGCGGCGCGCATCTACTTCTCCTATAACCGCGATTCGAGCCGTCCCTTCCCCTGGATCCGGGAGATTCGGGGGAGCCGGATTGGAGACGGAATCCAATAGCGGTTGGCAGTCAGGACGTTCCCGCGGCGGGACGCTCCGATACCTGGCCGGGCTACGTACGCCTTCGATCGCGCCCGTGGCGGCTGGCCCGCAACTGGCCGCAGGCGGCGTCGATGTCCCGGCCCCGCGGTTCCCGGACCGCCGCCGGCACTCCGGCATCCTCCAGCGCGTCGCTGAAGGCACGCACCCGTTCCGAGCGGCTCGGCAGCCAGTCGACGTAGGGGATCGGATTGAAGGGAATCAGATTCACGAACGCCTGGACCTGCCTGGCCAGCTGCACCAATGGCGGCAGGAGGGCCGGATCGTCGTTGACGTCGCGGATCATCGTGTACTCGAAGGTAATCCTGCGTCCCCCCTTGCGGTTGAACGCCTCCAGCGCCTGCATGACCTGGTCGAGGGGGTAGCGCTTCTCGAGCGGTATGAGTTCGGCGCGGAGTTCCGACACGGGCGCGTGCAGCGAGAGCGCGAGGCGAAACTGCTCGGGCCTGTCCGCCAATTCGGCGATGCCCGGGATCACGCCGACGGTGGACACCGTGATCCGCCTGGCACCGATACCGTAACCCGCGTTGAGGATGGACAGGGCTGGAAAGAGGTTGCGCCGGTTCGCCAGGGGCTCGCCCATACCCATGAACACGACGTTCGTGACGGCGCCGCGGCCGTTCTCGGCGGCCCATCGGAGCGAGGCCCGGTATTGGCCGACGATTTCCGCCGGGGTGAGCTGACGCCCGAATCCGGACCACCCGGTGGCGCAGAAACGGCACTTGAGTGCGCATCCCGCCTGTGACGACAGGCAAAGGGTCAGACGGTCGCCCGACGGGATGAGCACGCTCTCGACGACCTCGCCGCCGCGCAGGCTCCACAGGTGCTTGACGGTTCCGTCCGCGGACTTCGAAACCGTATCCTGCGACGGCTCGTCCAGACGGAGGCTTTCCGCCAGCGCCCGGCGCTCGTCCACAGGCAGGTTGGTCATTTCCGCAAATGAGCGCGCGTGCCGCCCGAAAAGCCATTCCTCGACTTGGTTCGCCCGGTACGCAGGCTGCCCGCGAGGGCGAAAATGGCCTGTCAGCGCTTCGCGCAGGCGAGGGGGTGTCAGTCCCAGAAGATTCGGTTGCTCGGGGGTCACGATTCCTGTAGTCGTCTTTCTTGAAAGCTCCTTGAAGCGGGGATTAAGTTTACCGCGAGAACACGTCCGGCGCTCCTGCCGTCGGCCAGTAACCTCCCATGGCTCACCGGAGACGGTTGGTGTCGACAAACGCAAAGAGCAGCACAACGATGCGCAGCGCGGGCGCTGGCCTCATAACGTCGAATATGATTGACAGGGAAGTGCGGATCGCAGGCTGGGTGCATCGCAGGCGGGATCTGGGCGGACTCGTCTTTCTCGATCTGCGCGACCGGTCGGGCATCCTCCAGGTGTCGGTCGGTCCGGGTTGGTCGTCCGAACAGGCGCTGAATGCCGTGCGGGGCCTGGGCGTCGAGGACGTCATCCTGGTACGGGGCGTCGTGGCGGCCAGACCCGAGGCCGCGCGCAATCCCGATATGGCTACGGGCGACGTGGAGGTGCAGGCCTCCGGGCTGGAGGTCCTGAACAATGCGCGCACGCCGGCGATACCCGTGTACCTCCCTCCCGAGGAGGAGCTGCCGTCGGAGAAGCTGCGGCTGCGACACCGGGTGCTGGACCTGAGGAGGCGAGACCTGCAGGCCAAGCTGGAGCTGCGCCACCGGTTGGTGCTGGCTGTGCGCAACTACTTCGACAGCCAGGGCTTCTTCGAGATCGAGACGCCCATGCTGACCAAGCCCACCCCGGAGGGTGCAAGGGATTTTCTTGTACCGAGCCGCGTTCACCCCGGGGAGTTCTTCGCGCTCCCGCAGAGTCCTCAGATCTACAAGCAATTGTTGATGATCGCAGGCTTTGACCGCTATGTGCAGATCGCGCGCTGCTTCCGGGACGAGGATCTGCGCGCGGACCGGCAGCCCGAATTCACACAGATCGACGTCGAGGCGTCGTTCGTGCAGCCCGAGGACATCTACGGGTGGTGCGAGGGGCTGATGGCGAAGCTCGCCGAGGTGGCCGGCATCGACGCCGCGCCGCCCTTCCCGCGGCTGAGCTACCACGAAGCCATGGAGCGCTACGGCAGCGACCGTCCCGATCTGCGCTACGACCTCGAGATCCGCGACCTCACGGACGTGTTGGGCGTTTTGGAGTCGGGGATCCTGCGCGGCGCGGTTGCCGAGGGCGGGCGGATCCGGGGCCTCGCCCTGGAGGGTGGGGCCCGCCTCACGCGGAAGCAGATCGTCGCCCTCGAAGATGCGGCCAAGGCGGCGGGGGCACCGGGGCTCCTGTGGGCCAAGGTCACGGAAGGCGGCGCCACGGGCCCGCTTGGCCGGTTCTTCCGGGACGATACCGGCGCGAAGCTGGGCGTGGGCGCGGGCGACCTCCTGGCCGTGGGTGCGGGGCCCGACCGCGTCACCTCTCCGGCGCTGGACGCGGTGCGTGCGGCCGCCATCGGGGCGCTGCAACTGCCGAGGGTTACCGAGCACGCGTGGCTCTGGGTGACCGGCTTCCCCGTCTTTGAGGATGCGGGACACGGGGCGCTCGCGGCGAACCACCACCCGTTCGTCCTACCCGACCCCGCGGATGCGCACCTCCTCGACTCGGACCCGCTGGCGGTGCGGGGCCTCGCCTACGACCTGGTGTACAACGGCACCGAACTGGGCTCGGGCAGCATTCGCAACCACGATGCCGATGTGCAGACGCGCATACTCGCTCTGCTGGGGCTCGACCGCGACGAGATTGCGCGCAAGTTCGGCTTCCTTCTCGAGGCGCTCCGGTCGGGAGCTCCGCCGCACGGAGGGATCGCCCTGGGCGTGGACCGGCTTGTGGCACGATTCTCCGGTGGAACGAGCCTGCGCGACGTGATCGCGTTTCCGAAGACGACTGCGGCGCGGGCGAGCTTCGAGGGCGCGCCGTCTCGGGTGTCGGCCGGGGAGTTGGAAGCGCTCGGGATCTCGATCGGAGAGCACGAATGACCGGCGGCACGCTGGTCGAGCACAACCTGAACGCCGAGGGTGCGGACCAGTTCATCCTCGCGGGGGTCGGCGACGCCAACCTTCGCGAGCTGGAGACGCTCTTCCGCGTCCAGGTCGTGATGCGCGGGGATCAGGTGAGAGTCGCGGGGACGGTCGAGTCGGTTGCCGACGCGGCCCGCGTGGTCGAGCACATGATCGAACTTGCGCGCCTGGGCAAGTCCTTCCCGGCCTCGGACATCGCGCGCTTCGCCGCGAGCCTCGACGCGCGGGACGGGCCCGACATCCGCAGTGACGACGAGCGCCTCAGGATATCGGTGCCGGGTTCGCGGCGCACCATCGTGCCGCGCTCGGAGGGTCAGCGCGCGTATCTGCAGGCCATGGAGGACTCCGACATCGTGATCGGGATCGGCCCGGCGGGAACCGGCAAGACCTACCTGGCCGTGGCTCGCGCGGTCGCGGAGCTGTTCCGAAAACGGGTGCGGCGCATCATACTGGCCCGTCCCGCGGTCGAGGCGGGAGAGAACCTCGGCTTCCTTCCCGGCGACCTGCAGGAAAAGGTCGACCCCTACCTCCGCCCTCTCTACGACGCGCTCGAAGACATGATGCCGGCAGCGCGGGTCCGGCGCGGGATCGTCGAGCGGACGATCGAGATCGCGCCGCTCGCGTACATGCGCGGCAGAACGCTCTCCGACGCGTTCGTTATCCTCGACGAGGCACAGAACGCCACCGCCGCCCAGATGAAGATGTTCCTCACGCGCATCGGCATCAGTTCGCGCGTGGTGATCACCGGTGACAAGACCCAGATCGACCTGCCCCGCGCCCAGGTCTCCGGTCTGATTCAGATCGAGAACATCCTGAGCGAGGTCGAGGGCATCGAGTTCGTGTACCTGGACGAGAGCGACGTTACTCGCCACCGTCTCGTCAAGCAGATTGTGCGGGCCTACGCGGCAGCGGACGAACGCCTCGCCGAGGAACGCGACCATGAGCGCCGGTAGCGGCAAGCGCCGCCTGCTTTCGGGCGTCCCGGCGCGCAGATGGCCGGACGCAGCCGTCCACCACGGCGTGCGGTGGCTGCTTCTAGTGGTGCTGGCGGGTGGGCTCGTGATTCTGTATCCGTCGGATCCGGGCGTCGGCATCGGCCGATATCGTGCAGGCACCGTAGCCGAGCGTGACATCATCGCTCAGGTCAGCTTCCCGGTTCCGAAGGACTCTGCGGTGCTCAGAAGCGAAAGGGACGCGGCGGCGGCCTCGGTCGTTCCGACGTTCACCTATCGCGCGGCCGCCGTCGACTCGACACTCGCCGGTCTGGCCTCCTTCTTTGCGCGCGTGGATTCGGCGTCGGCAGAGGACGGAGTCGCGGGAATCGCCGGCGTGCTGGCAACGTCCGGAATCGACGCGGACGCCGCCCAGGTCGAGCTGCTCGCCGAAGCGGAACGCCGTGGTGATCTGCACGCCCATGCGGCCTCGGCGGTCCGTACGCTGGCGCCGGATGGGCTGATGGCGCCCGGCGCGGCCTCTCGAATCACAACGGACTCCATCCGCGTGATCCGAAACGGCGGCAGTGCGGTGGTGGCCCGTGCCACGGTTCTCTCGGGCCGCGACTTCTACGATCGAGCCCTCGCCGGCATGGAGTCGGGACCCGAAACCGACCTCCTGCGGGTCGTTCTCGCCCGGTACCTCGCGCCCAACCTGCTGCCCGACACGGCCAGGACCGAGACAGAGAGGGCCTTCTCGCGTGACACGATTCCGATCATGGCGGGACGCGTGCTGGAGGGCGAGGCGATCGTCCGGGCCAACGATCAGGTCGGGGAGGAGCAGCTGCGCAAGATCGAAGCCTACCGCGACCAGTTGCGCGCCGAGGGGATCAGCGTGGACAGCTCTAACCTGACGGGCAATCTGGGCGGGCTCCTGCTGAACACGATCCTGTTGACCGTGTTGGGCGTACTCGTCTTCTTCTTCCGGCCCGAGATCTATCGTTCGTTCCGGTTCGTACTGGCAATACTGAGCATCTTCGCGCTGTATTTTGTCGCCGGATTCGTCATCACCGGACTGGGTCTTCCCCCCGCCGCGTTGCCGATAGTCTTTGTCGCCGTCTCGCTGTCGATCCTGTGGGACGGACGTCTCGCACTGCTCGCCGTTTTCGTCATGTGCGCGATGACGGCCGTGCAGGAGCCGTTTGGCGAGGTCCCGGTGCTGTTGACGCTACTGGCTGGTGGCTCCGCGGCCGCGCTCTCGGTCCGCACGTTCCAGCGACTGGCACAGACATGGGTGTTCATCGCGGTGACTGCGGGCGCGTACGCGCTGGTGCTCGCGGGACTCCAGATGCGGGGCGCGGATTTCGCGTTGGCGCAGTCTCTGATATGGGCGCTCCTCAGCACCGTTACAGGCGTGATCCTTGCCATCGGCTTCATACCGGTCTACGAGTGGGTCGCCGGAATCACGACCGACCAGACGCTGATTGGATGGGCGGACGCCAATCGGCCTCTCATGCGCCGGATGGCCGTCGAAGCGCCGGGCACGTTTGCGCATACGCTTCAGGCCGCGAGCATGGCCGAAGCCGGAGCGCGTGCGATCGGCGCCAACACCCTCCTTTGCCGGGCCGGCGTCTACTACCACGACATCGGGAAGATGCGCCGCCCCGAGTACTTCATCGAGAACCAGCACGGCGCCAATCCCCACGAGGCCCTCGATCCGCTCGAGTCCGCCAGGATCATTCGCGACCACGTGATCGACGGCGTCCGGATGGCTCGGTCCGAGAAGGTTCCCGAGGTGGTGGTGGACTTCATTCGCGAGCATCATGGCGACCAGACGATCGGGTTCTTCCTCCACACCGCGCGTCAATTGGCCGAGCGCGAGGGGAGCGATCCGCCGGATCCTTCGGTCTTTCGGTATCCGGGCCCCCGGCCGCAAACGCGCGAGACCGGCATTGCCATGCTTGCCGATTCGACGGAATCGGCCGCGCGGGCCCTGGACAGCCCAACGGAAGAGCGCCTGAGGGAACTCGTCGACAACATCTTCGAGACCAAGGCCACAACCGGCCAGCTCGACGACTGCCCCCTGACCATTCGGGATCTGGCCCGGTTGAAGAAGCAGTTCACCACGTATCTGAGCGGGAGTCACCACACCCGAATCCAGTACCCGCAGCTCGGAGACGGGCGGTGATCACCATTCATGTCAACGCCCCGGACGGGACCCGCGTGCCGCGCGACCGCGTCCGCCGCGCATTGTGTGAGACGCTCCGGCGCGAGGGACACGAGCGTGCGGAGTTCTCGGTGACGTTCGTCGGCGACGCGGAGATCACGCGGCTGCACGAAGAGTATCTCGGCGGCGACGGTGTGACCGACGTTATGTCGTTCGCGCTCCACGAGGGTGGTGAAGCTCCTCTCGGCGATGTGTACATCGGCCACGCGCAAGCGCACCGTCAGGCTAGGGACGCGGGCGCCGAACCCGACGAAGAGCTGGTTCGCCTCGCGGTACACGGGGCGCTGCACGTCCTCGGGTACGATCATCCCGAGGGTCCGGAGCGGATGGGGTGCGAGATGTTCCGCGTGCAGGAGGAAGTCGTGTGCGGACTGAGGGCTGAGCCGTGAGCACGGACGCCCCCTCCGTCGTGGCGAGCCGGGCCACCCTGAACGAGTTGATGGAGCTCGCCGAGAGGGGCGAGTTCTCCAGGCTGCCCGGTCTGTTCGAGGGGATGCACCCCTCCGATATCGCCGATCTCGTGGCCTCCATCCCCGTCGAGGAACACAGGATCGAGATACTGAAGGCCCTTCCCACGGAGGTGGCATCCGAGACCCTCGCCGAGATGGAGGAGGACGAGGATCGCGCGGAACTCCTGACCGGGCTGGACGAGCAGAGAGGCGCCGAGCTGTTGCAGGGGCTGGCGGACGACGATGCGGCCGACCTGCTTGGCGAACTTGAGCCGCGGGACCGGGATCGGATGCTGGCCGCGTTGCCGACCGAGGAAGCGGGCGAGATCCGCGACCTGCTTCGCTACGGGGACGAGACGGCGGGTGGCCTGATGACGACCTCGCTGGTGTCGGTCTCGACCGACGCGAGCGCCGGAGAGGCAATCTCCGAGATTCGAAAGCAGGGCCGCGAGGTGGAGGATTTCTACACCGTCTTCGTGGTCGACGAGCGGAACCGGCTGCGCGGTACGGTGCCGCTGGACGATCTGATCCTTGCCGAGCCGTCCGATGCCGTCGCGTCTCTGGTGGAGCCGCCGGTGGCCACCGTGCTGCCGGACACCGACCAGGAGGAGGTAGGCCAGCTCATCGGCCGCTACAACCTGGTCAGCGTGCCCGTTGTCAACCCGGACGGTTCCCTGCTAGGGCGAATCACCTTTGACGACGTGATCGATGTCATCGAAGCGGAGACCACCGAGGACATTCTCAGGCTGGCGGGCGTCTCGGACGAAGAGGAGCTGAAGGGCGGCTGGTTCGAGGCGGTCCGGGCCCGTCTGCCGTGGCTCGTTCTCAATCTGGCAACCGCAGCCCTTGCCGCGTCGGTTATTCTGGCTTTCGAGAGCACGATCGAGGAGGTGGCCTTCCTGGCCTTCCTCATGCCGGTGATCGCCGCCCTGGGCGGGAATACGGGAACCCAGGCGCTGGCGGTGACCATCCGGCGCATCGCCGTCGGCGGAGGCATCAACGCGAGCCAATTCCGGGTCGTGGGCAAGGAGGTGCTGGTGGGGCTCCTCAATGGCTTCGTTCTTGGCGTGCTTTTCGCGGTTTTTGCGTATGTGTGGCAGGATGGTGACCCGCGCCTGGGGCTGGTGGTGCTCCTTGCCATGTGGACGAACATCATCGTGGCCGGATTCGCGGGCGCGATGGTGCCCACAGTGCTGCACCGGCTCGGGGTCGACCCTGCCGTGGCCTCGTCGGTCTTTGTCCACACATTTACGGATCTGATCGGTTTTGTGATGGTGCTCAACCTTGCCGCAGCCCTTCTCTTCTAGCTCGCGCGGCTGAGATGCCAGCCCCGACCCGAGCCGACAGGAACCGGCGTCTCGCCGCCGATTTCCGGCTTGGCAAGCGTCCCGCGCTGGCCCGTGCGATTTCGATGGTGGAAGGGCGGCGCCCCGGTGTAGCGGATCTGCTACAGGACCTGCTTCTCGCACGGCCGCAGGCCCGGCGGTTCGGGATCACCGGTCCCCCGGGCGCGGGAAAGTCCAGCCTCGTAGCCGGCCTGGCGACCCTCCTTCGCGGGCGTGGCGAAAAGGTCGCTGTTGTCGCGGTCGACCCCACGTCACCCTACTCCGGCGGCGCGTTGCTGGGTGACCGAATCCGGATGAACGACCTCGCCACCGATCCGGGGATCTTCATCCGCTCGATGGCCACGCGGGGGTCCCTCGGAGGACTTGCCGCCACGACCCGCGAGGTGGTCGACCTGCTCGACGCTTTCGGCTTTCCGAATGTTCTCGTGGAGACCGTGGGCGTCGGACAGACGGAGCTGGAGATCGCGTCGGCGGCCGATTCGGTCGCGGTCGTGCTGGTGCCCGAGTCTGGCGACGGGATCCAGGCCATGAAGGCCGGGCTCATGGAGATCGCGGACCTGTTTGTGGTCAACAAGGCGGACAGGGTCGGCGCGGATCGCATGGTGAGGGAGATTCGACAGGCGCTGGCACTTCGGGCTGGACGCGGAATGCAGGGGATGCCGGCGCACCACGGTGTGGACCTGACCCGCCTGGGCGCGGCGGAAGAGGAGCCCGGCGCGGCGGACGTCCCGGCCTGGGACATCCCCGTCCTGAAGACATCGGCAGGCAGGGGCGAAGGGATCGAGGGATTCCTGGACGGGCTCCTCGCTCACAACCGCTATCTCAACGAGTCGGGAGTGATGGCGGCTCGCCGCGAACGGCGGGCCAGGAGCCGGCTGCGCGACGTGATCGTGGGCCGTTTGAGGGGCCAGGCGGAGGGGTTTCTGGCGTCCAATGCGGATCTGCCGAGCCGGATCGCGGACATCGCTGCCGGACGCGCCACGACGTACGGTGTGGCAGACGAGATGATTCCCGCCATATTGAAGGGGGCGGAGAAGTCGGATCAGGGCTAGGAGGGGCCACATGTCCACGACCGAGGGCCGGTTGCGCGACGCCGACGCGATTGCTGCGGCGATCGAAGCGCATCAGCGCGAAGGTGAGCGCCTGAGCGCCGAGTTGGCGGCGTGGCAAGCGACCTGTGAGGGCACCCCCAAGCGGCTGCCATTCTTCACGTCGATCTCCGGCAACGAAATCGAACCTCTCCACACGCCGGAACACATGTCCGGGAGTTACCTGGAGAAGCTCGGGGTGCCCGGAGGGTTCCCGTTCACCCGTGGGCCGTACGCCACGATGTACAGGACCCGGCTCTGGACCATGCGGCAGTTCGCGGGCTTCGCAACCGCCGAAGAGACCAACGAGCGCTACAAGTACCTGCTGGCCAACGGGCAGACCGGGCTTTCCGTCGCCTTCGACTTCCCGACGCTGATGGGCTACGACAGCGACCACCCCCGCTCGCTCGGCGAAGTGGGCGTGTGCGGCGTGGCGGTCTCGTCGCTTGCGGACATGGAAACCCTGTTCAGCGGGATCCCCATGGACAAGGTCTCGGTCTCGATGACCATCAACGGGCCCGCGATCATCCTCTTCTGCTTCTATCTGGCTGCGGCCCAGCGCCAGGGCGTCTCACCCGAGCAACTGCGCGGCACGGTCCAGAACGACATCCTGAAGGAGTACCAGGCCCAGCACGCGTGGGTGTTTCCGCCGGAGCCGGCGCTGCGGCTTATCGTGGACATGTTCGAGTGGTGTGGCGCCAACGCCCCCAAATACAATCCCATCTCGATCTCGGGCTATCACATCCGCGAGGCCGGCGCGACCGCCGGACAGGAACTGGGGTTCACCCTGGCCAACGGCTTCGACTACGTTCGCCGCGGAATCGCCAGAGGACTGGACGTCGATACCTTCGCGCCACGCCTGTCGTTTTTCTTCGACGTGCACAACGACTTCTTCGAGGAGGTGGCCAAGTTCCGAGCCGCCCGGCGGATCTGGGCGCGTCACCTCCGGGACCGCTTCGGCGCGCGCAGTCCGCAGTCCTGGCGACTCCGTACGCACGCGCAGACGGCGGGCGTCACCCTTACGGCGCAGCAGCCCGAGAACAACATCGTACGGGTTGCCTATCAGGCGCTGGCCGCGGTCCTGGGTGGCGTGCAATCGCTACACACGAACTCCATGGACGAAACCCTGGCGCTGCCGACCGAGAAGGCGGTCAGGATTGCGTTGCGGACCCAGCAGGTGCTTGCCTCGGAGACCGGCGTCGCCAACACGATCGATCCCCTTGCGGGTTCATACTACCTGGAATCGCTCACGGATCGTCTCGAAGCCGAGGCCGAGGAGATTTTCGCCCGCGTTGAAGAGGAGGGCGGGGTTGTCGCGGGGATCGAAAACGGCTGGTTCCAGCGCGAGATCGCGGCTTCGGCCGCAAGGCAGCAGGCCGAGATCGAGGCCGGCATGCGGACGGTGGTGGGCGTAAACGAATTCGTCGACGGTTCCGACAAGGTGGAGATCGACACCCTGCAGATCGATCCCGATGTCGAAGCACGGCAGCGACAGCGCATGGCCCGGCTTCGCAGGGAACGCGATGGCGAGCGTGTCGATCGTGCCCTGGCCAGCCTGAGAGCTGCCGCCGCAAGTGAAGAGAACCTCGTGCCGCATATCCTCGAGTGCGCGCACGCCTACTGCACCCTGTACGAGATCAGAGCGGCCATGGAGGACGTCTTCGGGGCCTACAGGGAGCCGGTCTTCTTTTAGCCGTCCGGGGCATCGTGGCATCGCGCATTCTGATTGCCGACGACCAGCCCGATGTCGTCGAGGCCCTGCGTCTGCTTCTGGTTTCGGCGGGCTTCGAGCTGGAGGCCGCAGGGGGTCCCGAGGAAGCGTTGGACAGGGTGGAGAATGGTGTGTTCGACGCAGCGCTGATCGATCTGAACTACACGCGCGACACGACCTCCGGGCGCGAGGGCCTGGACCTGCTCAGGAGGCTCCATGACTTCGACAGCACCCTGCCCGTCGTCGTCATGACCGCGTGGGGCAGCGTCGAGAGCGCGGTCGAGGCGATGCGTCGCGGAGCACGGGACTACATCGAGAAACCGTGGGACAACGATCGCCTGCTGGCGACCTTGAAGACCCAGATCCAGCTCGGGCGCGCGCTCCGCAGGTCGCAGAAGCCCAGGAATGGGGATGCGGCCTCTGCGCGCCCGCCCGCTCGCCCCCGCCTCATCGCCTCGTCGAAGGCGATGAAACCCGTTCTGAAGGCGATGCGACGTGTCGCCCCTTCCGATGCCAACATCCTCATCACCGGGGAGCACGGCACCGGGAAAGAGGTCGTGGCGGGGTGGCTGCACGCCTCTTCCGCTCGGCGGCTCGCCCCGCTTGTCACCGTGAACATGGGGGGAATCTCGGAGGGCGTGTTCGAGAGCGAGCTGTTCGGGCACGTGAAGGGGGCCTTTACCGACGCCAAGACCGACCGCGCGGGATTCTTCGAGTTGGCGCACGGCGGGACCCTCTTCCTCGACGAGATCGCGAACACCTCGCTGCCGGCGCAGGCCAGGCTGCTCCGCGTTCTCGAGACCGGAGAGTTGCAGCGCGTCGGGTCTTCCGATGTCATCCGGGTCGATGTCCGCCTCCTGTCGGCGACGAACGCCTCGCTCGACCAGGCGGTCGTCGAGGGACGGTTCCGCGAGGACCTGCTCTACCGCATCAACACCGTCGAGATTCCGATCCCGCCCCTCAGGGACCGCCACGAGGACCTCCCGCTTCTTGCCGAGCACTTCCTGGAACGCGAGTCGAAGCGTTACGGTCGTCCCGGCCTGCGTTTCACGGCCGGCGCGTCCCGCGCGCTGCTGGACCATCCGTGGCCGGGCAACGTACGCGAACTGAAACACGCCGTGGAGCGGGCGGTGCTGATGTCCGACGATCTTGCCATCGAGGTGGAAGACCTCGCGTTGCGCACGCTGTCGGGCGGTACGCTCCCGCTGGAGGAACTCAAGCTCGGCGAAGTGGAGCGGCTCCTCATCGAAAGGGCGATGGATCGGCATGACGGCAACGTCAGCCGGGCGGCCGAGAGGCTGGGCCTCAGCCGCAGCGCGCTGTACCGCCGCCTGGCCCGTTACAGGATCGGCGACGTCGGGTGACAGCGGACGGCAGCACGCAAGAGCCGAGCGCCAGTTCTTCCGGCAAGGTATGCAGAGCGCCGCTTGTAGGCCGGTGGGCGAGCCTCGAGTTCGACCTCCAGATCATTCTGTTGTCCAACCTGGCCGGACTGCCGGCTTTTGCGCTCGCAATGTACCTCCTGTGGACGGGAGATATCGCGACATGGACCCGCTGGCTCGCCACCGGGGGGATCCTGCTCCTGTGGGGAGGGTTGACCGCGGTCTTGCGAGCGAGGCTTGTGCGCCCGATCCGCACACTGTCCAGTGTCCTGCTGGCGTTGAGGGAAGGTGACTTCTCGATCCGCACGCGTGTTCCGAAGACACTGAAGGGACCGCTCGCGCTGGCCTTCCAGGAGGCCAACAAACTGGAAGCCATCCTGAGGGAGCAGCGGCTGGGTGCCGTCGAGGCCACGGTGCTCCTGCGGAGGATTCTGGAGGAGATCGACGTGGCGGTGTTTGCGTTCGACGAGGACGAGAAGCTCCGCATTCTCAACCGGGCCGGCGAGCGGTTGCTGAGCCAGCCCTCGGAGGACGTTCTGGGCAGGTCCGCCACCGACCTGCGACTGCAGGAAGGCCTGGTCGGTGAGGCGCCACGGACGATGGAGGTGAATCTGCCGGGTGGGCAGGGGAGGTGGGAGCTGAAGCGCACCGTCATCCGCCAGGAGGGCGCACCCTTGAAGCTTCTGGTGCTTTCGGATCTATCCCGGGCCCTGCGGGAGGAGGAGCGTCTGGCATGGAAGCGCATTATCCGTGTGCTCAGCCACGAGATCAACAACAGCCTGGCGCCGATCAAGTCGATCGCGAGCAGTCTGCGCAAGCTTCTGGGCGGCGATTCGGTTCGGGGCAGGCTCCGCGATGATCTGTCGCGCGGACTCGGCGTGATCGTGGGCCGCGCCGAGTCCCTTGGCCGCTTCATGGCAGCGTACGCGCGCCTTGCCCGCCTGCCGGCACCGACGCTGGTGTCGACGCCGGTCGGGCCGCTGATCAGACGAAGCGCCGATCTGGAGACGCGGTTGAAGGTGGAGGTGGCGGATGGTCCCGAGGTGAGCGTCATGGCGGATCCGGATCAGCTGGACCAGTTGCTCATCAACCTTGTGCGCAACGCGGCCGACGCGGCGCTGGCCTGTGGTGGCGGGGTCAGGGTACGGTGGCGGGTGCGCGGCGAGGAGTCGCTCGAAGTGGTGGTGGAGGATGAAGGGCAGGGCCTGCAGGAAACGGGCAACCTCTTCGTTCCGTTCTATTCCACGAAGCCCGGTGGTTCGGGGATCGGCCTGGTGCTTTGCCAGCAGATCGCCGAGGGACACGGAGGCCGTCTGGCGCTACGGAATCGCAATCCCCGGGGCGCGGTAGCCATCCTGTCGCTGCCCCTGGAAACGCGGCTCCGGGACAGTCGGTCCCGGAGCCGCGTTTCCGGCTAGCAGGCGCCTCGCCGCTCGGGCGGCTCTATCCACGGACTCCTAGCGCCCGATGTCGTTGCCTCCGGCGGTAATGACGAACTCGACCCTGCGATTCTGCGCCCAGGTCTGCTCGTCCGAGCCCGGTACGCGCGGCCGGGTCTCGCCGAAGTACTCCACGGTGAAGCGGGCCACATCGAGCCCTAGCCCGCCCAGGAATTCGAGCACCGCCTCGGCGCGTAGTCTGGACAGCTCCATGTTGTACACGGGGTCGCCGCGTTCATCCGCGTGGCCTTCGATCCGGATTTCGACGCCCGGATTGTCGCGCAGGATCGCGGCCTTGGCGCTCAGCCTCTGCCGGGCTTCGTCGTCGACGGTCGCGTCATCGTACTCGAAGTAGACCATCTCCTGCAGGGTGCGGCGGGCGGCCATTGCACGGCGCTCCCGCTCCCGCTCGGCCGCCTCTCTCTCGGCCGCGAGGCGACGCTCCTCTTCCGCCTGTGCCCGACGGATCGAGTCCTGACGCATCCGTTCCAGCTCCTCCGCCGAAGGGCCGGGATCCTCCGGCGGGGGCGGCGGGGGAGGGGGAGGCGGCGGCTCGTCGCCACAGAGCCCCAACCGGCCGGGACACAGGGCAAACGAGGCAAGCACGCCGAGCTTCCTCGTGCGGAACGTGGTGTGGCCATCACCCGCCAGACTCAGCGAAAAGGCCCCGACCCGGACCCCGCTGAAGTCCATCTGCACGCCGGCATTGAGGTCGAAGCCGTTGAACTCGGCCATCAGGTTGAGACCCCGTCCTCCGTCCATGCCGACGTGTATCGTCGATCCGGCGAAGAGCCCTCCGGAGCCCCGCTGCGTGTAGAAGTCGAGGTCGCCGCCCGCAGAGAAGAGGCCGGCTCCCCAGCCCAGGGTAAGGCTTATGAAGCTCGCGTCGGAAGTGGGCAGTATGGCGGTGCCGACAGCGTAGGGACTCAGGTTGCTGTTGAACTCGTCCCCCTGCCCCTGGGCCTGACGAGTGCGGTAGTCCGGGTGGCCGAACCGGGGTGGCTGCAAGTCATCTACCCAGCGGGCGCCGAATGACGGTGAAGAAAGGTAGCGGGCCCCGACCGCGAGCTTCAGGTTTTCGGAGGTCGCGGGCAGAAGCGAAATACGGCCGAACCCGCCGAGGATGTTGCCGCCGTTCGTTTCGTCGTCGAAGTGCTGAACGGTCGCACCCACCTCCACGCGGTCGAAAAGCCCGAGCGTGAAGGACAGGTCGGACAGCCATTTCTGGTAGGCATCCCCCCTGCGCCTTACCTCTCCGTTCTGCCTCAGCAACAGTGTCTGATCAATGGAAATGCCGAATCCCGAGTACGTTGTGACGAACGTCGAGTGTGGCAGAACGGTCGCGACCGGGACGTCCAGTATGCCGGAACCGTACCGGAGAGTGCTGGGCATCTTCGTGGTCTGGGCCGCGCCGTCAGGAACCACGAGGAAGAGTGCGAGAAAAGCGAAAGCGCCGAACCGGAATCTCAACGGATTCATAGCAGCTTACCCCTTGGCTTGGGAGGGGGAGGGGTGGTTTAAAGCTACCGCGTGCGCCAGCCCGAACGCAATGGCTCAATCGTGCCCAGGGGGCGCGAACGACTTCTGCCAGCCGATGGTCGGAAGCAGGTCGGTTTCGAGTTGCGCACCGTTCAGGTCTTGATTCACGCGGACGTGCCATTCCGCCGCGATACGATGGCCCTTGACCAGAGCGGCAGGCGCGCATTCGGGCAACGTCGCGTATATTTCATGTCTCGGACGTCACGCAATAGCGAGGGCCCCCTACTTTGCTCCACGAGTTGGCCATCCTTGCCGCGCTGGTCGCGGCACCCGACCAGGAGGCGGGCGTCGCACGCCCTGCGCGGACCGCCGCCCGTCCCGGTCGACCGGTCGCGGCCACCTACAACGGTTTCGAGGGCCAGACCAATGTGGTCGCCCCCCGCCTGGCCGACCCCGAAATCAACCTCGACGGGCGGCTGGACGAGACGGCGTGGGACAACGCGGCGCTCCTGACCGGATTCTCCCAGTACGACCCCTCCGAGGGCATTCCGGCCACGCAGAACACCGAGGTGCTGCTCCTGATTTCCGAGGACGCCATCTACTTCGGCGTGCACGCCTTCGACGACGATCCCGGGCGCGTCCGGGCCACGCTGGGCGAACGCGACACCTTCTACCGCACCGACGACTACATCCAGTTCATCCTCGACACCTTCAACGACCAGCGGCAGGCGTACTCGATCGTGGTGAACCCGCTTGGGGTGCAGCAGGACGGCCTCTGGATCGAGGGCAGGGTGGGGCGCTTCGGGCGCAACTTCGGTCCCCCGATCGACTGGAACCCCGACTTCGTCTGGGACTCCGAGGGCCGCGTCGAGGACTGGGGATACGCGATCGAGGTCAGGATCCCGTTCAAGAGCATCCGCTTCCCCGAGGCCGCCGAACAGGCATGGGGGCTTCAGGTCTTCCGCAAGATCCAGCGCCTGGGATTCGACGAGTCGTGGGCCCCGGTCACCAAGGACGTCGCCAACCGCCTCACCCTTTCGGGCTCGCTCAGCGGGCTGCGCGACCTTGAACGCGGCCTCTTCCTGGAGTTGAATCCGGTGCTCACCGGGACGCGCCAGGGGACCTATGACGCAGGCGCAAAGGCATTCACACGGGAGCCGGTGAGCGGCGAATTCGGCTTCAACGCCAAATACGGCCTCACATCGAACCTTACCCTCGACGGGACGTACAACCCCGACTTCAGCCAGGTCGAGGCCGACGCCGGGCAGATCGCGGTCAACGAGCGCTTCGCGCTGTTCTACGAGGAGAAGCGGCCGTTCTTCCTGGAGGGGACCGAGATCTTCACGATGCCCAAGAACCTCGTGTACACCCGCAGCATCATCAATCCGGTTGCGGGGGCGAAGTTGTCGGGGAAGGCGGGCAGTTTCCAGCTGGGATACCTCGGCGCGGTCGACGAGGTAGCGGGTTCCGGTGAGCCTGCCCGGAGGCCCGTGGTCAATTTGCTGCGGGTCCGGCGGGATCTTGGCAACGCCTCGACGCTGGGCATGGTGTACACGGACCGCACCACCAACAGTGACGAGTACAATCGCGTGTTCGGCATCGACGGCCGCTTCGTAGTGGCGCGCCGCTACACGCTGACGATGATCGGCGCGGGAAGCCGCACCGCGGCCGCCGGTTCCGGTCCCGAGACGGGCAGCTATCTGTCGCTGCAACTGGAGCGGGCGAGTCCGACGCTCACCTTCAACATCGACTTCGAGGACGTAGCCCACGGTTTTGACGCGGGCAGCGGGCTGATTCCGCGTGTCGGCGACACGCGGCTGCAGTCGCGGCTCGAGTACAACTTCCGGGGCGAGCCGGGCGCGCTCGTGGAGCAGTTCCGGCCGGGGTTCGACGCCAGCGCGTTCTGGCACCACGAGTCGTTCTGGCGGCGCGAGACGTTCGAGGAGGCCGAGATCCGCTACGGGGTGACGACCTCGTTCCGCAACAACATCACCGTGCTGCTGGCCGCTACTGCCCGGCGCTACGATTTCCGCGCCGCCGACTACGACGGGCTGTTCGTCGACGACGGCCGGGGCGGTGAGGAGTCCTTTGTGGCCGACCAGGACCCGTTCGGACTGTTGCACGGCGTCGGCGGGTTCTTCTGGGTGAACAGCTGGGACGTGCTGCGGGGCCGGGTGCGCTGGGGCTATAGCCAGGACGCGGTGTTCGATCTGCGCTACGGGGTGCCGATCGAGGTCGGCAGCGGCTGGGACGCGGACGTCGCCGTGTACGCCTACCCCACGCGCCATCTGTCGGCCGAACTCGGGTTCCGCTATCAGAACCTGGTCCGCGAGAGCGACGGCACCCTTGCGCTGGAGGCCGTGATCCCGCGGGTCAAGACCCAGTACCAGTTCAACCGGGCGCTCTTCCTGCGCGCGATCGTGGAGTACGGCGCCCAGATGCGCCGCGACCTGGTCGACCCGGCGACCGGACGCCCGCTGCTGGGTTGCGGCTCCAGCGGCTGCTCGGCGCGCAGCGGTTCGGACGCCAACGACTTCGGAATAGAGACGCTGCTCAGCTACGAGCCCACGCCCGGCACCGTGTTCTTCCTCGGCTACTCGCGGCAGATGGAGGACACCGGGCGGCTGCGTTTCCGCGACGTGCGGCCCACCGCGGACGGGCTGTTCGCGAAGGTCAGCTATCGGTTCAGGCGGTAGCGCGCGATCGTCTCGCCATGCAAGTCCACCCATGTGTTTCGTGTAGCCAATGACGCTGGACATCCTCGGCAATCTCGGCGAGTTCGTCGGTGCCATCGGGGTCGTGCTGTCGCTGCTGCTGGTGGCGCGCCAGATGAAGCGTGGCGTCGAACAGACCAGGCGCAACACGAGAAGCGTGCGCGCCGCCGCCTTCAACTCGATGGTCGAGAACAGCATCCGCCTCCTCGAACACGTCTTCCGTGACAGCGAGCTGGCCGATTTCCTCGCGAAAGCCGCCGCCGACCCCGACCGGCTGACGCCCGGAGAGCGCTTGCGCTGGGACGCCTACATGACCGCGATCTTCCGCCACTTCGGCAACCTGATGTACCAGTGGGAGACCGGGGCGATGGAGGAGAAGATGTGGCAGTCCTACCGTCGCTCCTTCAAGGATCATCTGGAGGAGGAAGCCTGGATGACCTGGTACCTCGACCACCCTCACCTCTTCGACCAGCGTCTTGCGGACGAGGTGCGCGGTATTCTGGAGGATCTGGCGAGAGAGGGGGTGCCGCACGCTGTGGCGTGGAAGGACGGCGGGGGTCGCATCGGATTCAAGGCGTCTCTGGGGAGCGGAACGGAAGGCTGAGCGGGCGGACGTCAGCCGCCCGTTCCGGACTCCAGCTGCCCGCGCCGGCCTTCAGCTGCCTGCGCCGGCCTTCAGCAGTCCGCCGATGTCGATCTTGCCCATGGTGAGCAGCGCTTCCATGACCCGTTTCGGGTCGGCGCTCATCAGTTCGCCCATGTTCGCGGGGACCACCTGCCACGAAACCCCGAAGCGGTCGTCGAGCCAGCCGCAATAGCCCTCGTGGCCTCCCGCCGACAGCGCGTTCCAGTAGTAGTCGATCTCTTCCTGGGATTCGCAGTTCACGACGAACGAGATCGCCGGCGTGAACTTGAACATGGGACCCCCGTCGATGCCCTGGAACGTGCGCCCGGATAGCTCGAAGACCACGAACGAGTTCCCCTTGGCCGGCCCGGCGCTGACCGTCGAGACTTCGACGATCCGGGAGTCGGGGAAGAGCGAGACGTAGAACTCGGCCGCCTCGACGGAGCCGTTCTCGAACCAGAGGCAGGTTCCGATGCGATCGACCTCTGCCATCGTTTTCTCCTTCCGCCGTCATCCGGCTTGCGTATCAGGTGAAGATCTGCCAGATGTGTCACACCATTCCCGATGTGACACGCTCCATTCATTTTAGCTTTAGAGCAGGCTTGACCTCCAGCGATTAGATTCCTTCCGGTTTGCGGAACATCTGGCAACTGGGTAACGCGATGCCATTGGGAGCGACAGAGGAGAAAGCCATCCGTATCCCTGACGCCTACCGGTCGGGATACATGGCTGCACGAGAGCTGCATCCCGAACTCGCGGACGCGTACATCCGTTACACGACCGAAGGCGATCCGCTGGGAGATGCCGTAGTCGAGGATTTGTCGGATCTCCCTCCGAACGAAGTCCACGCGGTCCTCTCGAGGGCGCTGGACGACCCCGCGCAGCTCGCCGGCGCTCCCGATTCGCTCAAGGCGTTCATCGGCGAGGCCAACGACATACCGGACTGGTATGACAGCCGACTCGCCAGGGTCGCATCGCGGGCCTTTCTGCGCAATTCGGACATCGTGCTCGCTGCCTTGGTGGGCGGGAGCATCGTGGAGGGCTTTGCGACGCTGATCAGCAAGTCCTTCCGGATTCGGGGCCGGGTCACGCAGTCCGGTGTCCGCCGCCTCAAGCAGAACGGCATGCAGCTCGTCGAGCAGTACCTTCCCGGAGGCATGGATCCCGGGGGCGACGGATGGAGGCTCACGCTCAGGGTGCGGCTGGTGCACGCCCAGTCCCGACGCCTGCTGGCCCAATCGGATGAGTGGAATTACGAGAAGTACGGCACGCCGCTAAGCGCCGCCCACATATTCCTTGCCGGCGCCGCCTTCTCCGGCCGGCTCATGCAGCACACCGCGTCGCTCGGAGGTGACTTTACCCAGGAGGAACGCGACGCGTACGTCCATGTCTGGAAGTACACGGGGCTGCTGATCGGCATTCCCGAACCGCTTCTCTTCGAGGACGAGGCCTCGGCCGTGCGCGCTTTCAAGGTAGGCTTGATGTGCGAACCTCCCGCAGACTACGACGCGATCATCATGGCCAACAGCATCGTGAACAGCGCGCCCGTCATCGTCGGCATCACCGATCCGACCGAGCGACGGAAGACGGCTCGGGTCATAACCCAGGCTTGCCGGGAACTCATCGGCGATGAACTCGCCGACACGTTCCTGTTCCCCAGGCGCCGCCGGAAGGTGCTGCCGTGGATGCGGTTCAAGAACCGGAGCCGCCGGGTCGTCCGGAAGACGCTGCCCCGGCTGGCGAAGAAGCAGGATCTGGCCCGCTTCGAATACCTCATGAACTTCGCGAGCCTGGACAAGTGGGCGTACTCGTACAAGCTGCCGACCACCCTCTACGACGAGGACTCCCAGGACTGGTAGGCCTACAGTCCCAACCAGTCGCGCGCGTCGGCGCGCTCGCTCATCTCGCCGTGCTCCTGCCCCATGTGCTCGTACGCGCGTCCGTCTCCGTGCGAGGCCGTGCCCGCGGGAGCGATGGCCGGAGCGGCCAGCGGGGCGAGCGCCAGCAGGGCGATGGAACTCGCACGCCGCCACGCACGCGAAGGCGCATGCCGTGTATGTTCCTCCGCCATCAGCCGCCGCACGCGGAGTTCCAGCTGCCGACGGTGCCGGCCGATGCACGGCACCGGGGCGCGCCTGTCCCGCGGCACAACCCAACCGGCCACTTCCGCCAGGCAGCTCGCCACGGAGAGCGGGTCTTCCAGCTGGCTGGCCGCCCAGTCGTCGCATTGTTCCTCGGTGGCCAGCTGTACCTCGCGCGCGGCGAGCCGGAAGAGCGGCTGGAAGAAGAACACGGCCTGGAGGACGTTCAGAAAGGCCAGCCGGACGGTGTCTCGGCGCAGATGGTGCGCGACCTCGTGGCCCAGGAGGGCCGAGAGCTCTCCGTCGTCCAGTTCGTGGAAAGCGCGAACCGGCACACAGATCTCACGACTCGCGCCCACGCCGATCGCAATCGGCGAGCCGAGCTGGTGGCTCTCCGTCAAGCGCGGAGCGGGATCGAGGGCGGCCCTGCGGCTGAGCACCGCGAGCGCATCGGAGGCCCGACGGTCCGCCACCGGCTCGCGGTGGACAATGCGGCGGCGGATCGTCCGCAGCCGGAGGAGATAGACGGCCAGCAAGCCACCGGCGACCGTGAGCCACAGGATCCCGATCGCGTTCCGCCCGCCAGGCAGGGCGATTCCAGTCCCCTCACCGTGAGCTTCCGCGGCTTCACCTCGGGCTTCTACGGCCGCACCATGAGCCTCCGGTGCCGCGGCCGCGGAGACGGAAGCCGTCCCGTCTCCGCGGCCGCGCTCGCTGTCGCCGTGCAGGCGCTCCGCGCCGGTTGCGAACGAGGGCACGCGAAGTTGCCATATCGCTGACTGCGATGAGCTCACCGTGTGCGCCACCGGAGTGATCAGGCTGGCGGCGAGCGCCGTGCACCAGATCGTCTCCCTCAGACGCGCATGGGTCCGCGGAAAAAGCCGCAGGATGAGCCACGCCGTGCCGCACCACAGGGTGCTGTGCACAAGGAACGTGAAGAGCCACGCGGTCATTTCGTTCCCCTCTTGCGCTTCGCGGACACGGCCGCCCTCAGGTCATCGAGTTCGCCGCCGTCGATCTCGCCCGCCTGGACCAGGTGGTTGACCAGCGCCGCGCTGTCGCCGGCGAACAGGCGCTGGACGAGGTCGGCCACCATCCCCTGCCGCACATCCGCTTCGGCGATCGCGGGCCGGTAGATGAACTGCCGGCCGTTCGCCCTGTGCTCCACGCACCCGTACTCCTCAAGCTTGCGAAGCATCGTCTTGATGGTCGTGACGGCCAGGCCGCGCTCGTCGTAGAGCGCCTTGTGGACTTCGATCGCCGGAGCTTCGCCGCGCTCCCAGAGGACGCGCATGATCGCAAGCTGCAAGTCTCCGAGTTGACGCTTACGCTTCATCGTTCCCCCCGGGAATGGTGGCCCGCGGCCACTACCTGGACCTTGCCGTCAACTCGGCCTCGAACGCCTGCATCTCTCCGCGCAGGATCTGCAGTTGATTATACAATGGCCGGTACATCAGGTTCCCGGGGCGCGCCCCCGCCATGCCCTCACTGGCCGCTCCTTGCTGAGCGGCCTCGGCGCCCGCGCCATGGCCCTCGCCGCCACGCTCACCGCGGCCCTCGCGGCCCTCGCCGCGACCTTCGCCGCCCTCCTCACCACCGCTCCCATGGCCCTGCTCGACACCGGCCTCGGGGTGGCTGACCCACGAACTGAACGCGTTTCCGAACGCGCCGAGCTCGACCGGAATCGTCTGGCCGGGGCGAAGGTCGATGCGCTTTGCGGGACCGAGCTCCGTACCGTTGTCCAGGTGGATCTCGACTCGCACCTGTGACAGGGTGCTCCCGGTGGTGTTCGTCACCGAGCCCGCAAAGACCTGCGTGGCGGGGTTGAACTGAAGGACCAGGCGCGCCCCGTTGTCGAACAGCCTGTTCTGCCTGGTCATCTTCGAGATGTAGTCCCCGCCTTCATTCCCCTCCCGGCTTTCGCGCCGGCTGACCTGCGGCTGGGCCGGCCGGGCACCGAGTCCCGCGCTGACGCGGGCCTCGCGCAGGTCGGCACGCGCCTGCTTCACGAGTTCGAAAAGCAAATTGGCGTCGGTAACGCTCTGGGTGGCCTGCTGCTGTTCCACGGGGGGCGGGACGGCCTCCCCATCGCTCGTGAGTGCCACGGCGCCGGTAACCGCGCCGCCGAATGCAAGCAGGGATACGATTGCGATCTTCATCGTTTGACTCCTTTCCGGAGTTGGGTAGTCGCCGTGTCGCCCGCAACGGGCCGCAGAGATGACTACTATGATAGTTGACTATAACAGTAGTCTATGCGGAATGGAAGTCAAGTGCAAGGGCAGGGGGGCAGGCGGAGGGCGTCCAGCGCGCGTTCACGCCGCTGGCGCGGGACACTGATCAACAGCCGCTGGGTGTCAGCTCACATACTCCCTGAGCGTCGCGACCTGGTCGTGGTCGCCCAGTACGATCAGGTCGTCGCCGGCGCTGAGCCGCATTTCGGCCTTGGGGTTGAACAGGATGTCCTTGCCGGTGTCGCCCTGCTTGCTGACCGCGATCACCACGAGCCCCGTCCGTTCCGGAATCCGCGCCTCCTGCAGCGTCTGTCCCAGGATCTTCGACCGCCCGCCCACGGTGGCTTGGTCGATGTGGCGCGAAAGGTGAACCCCGGTGGAGGTCACGTCGAGGAATGAGGCGACGGACGGACGGGTGAGCAGCGAGGCGACCCACACCGCGCCGGTCACGTTCGGGCTCACCACGTGGTCGGCGCCGGCCTGGTACATCTTCGCCGTGGCCGACTGCCCTTCGGCCCGCGCGATGACCACCAGCTTCGAATTCAGGTGACGGGCCGACAGACAGACGAAGAGGTTGTCCGCGTCGGCCGAAAGGCAGGTGACCAGCCCCATGGCCGTATCGATGCCCGCCCGCCGCAGCACCCGGTCCTCGGCTGCGTCGTCGTCGATGATCAACACGTCGGGATCGACGTTGCGCAGGGCCTCGCCCGCCTCGGGGTCCCTCTCGATCACGACGTACTCCTTGTTCGCGCCGATCAGCTCCACGATGACCTGAGTCCCCATCCTCCCGCCGCCACACACGATCACATGGTCCTTCATGCGACGAATCCTCTTCATGGTTGCACGCTTCCTGTAGGTGTTGCGGAGGTCCATCCTTACCATCGACGTCGTGATCAGCGCGAACCACGCCGCCAGGCCCGTGAGGCCGCCGACCAGCATGAACACCGTCCAGTAGCGCCCCGTCTGGGTCAGCGGATGCACCTCGTGGTAGCCGACGGCGGTGATCGTGATGATCGTCATGTAGAAGGAATCGGCCCAGCTCCACCCCTCGATCCAGGCGTAGCCGACGGTCCCGACCACGACCAGCGCCAGGAAGAAGGCCACGACCATCGCGACCTGGGAACCGCGAAAGATCACGGCTGGCGCTCGAAGATCAGATCGCGCACCCGCACGCCCGTCACAGTGAAGCCGCTTACCTGTCCCGCCGCGTCACGCTCGAAGCGCACCTCGGGCAGGAACCACTGGTCGCCCGTGAATTCGTCCTCACCGGTGGGCATGAGCACGCTCGGGTCGTTGCGCCAGTGGCTGGCGACGAGACGTCCTTCTGCGTCGACCTCCAGGTCGTAGGTGCTGTCCAGCTCCGGACTGCGGTAGCTGCCTTCGTACTCCCGCAGCTGTTCGGCCGTCAGGGTGGGGCCCTCGGCGTCGGGCTCGGGCGCTGGGGCTTCCGGCGCCTCCGCCATGAGGTCGCCGATGTAGACCTCCGCCACCCTGCGCGCGCGCCCGGCGGGATCACAGTCCGAGACGTTGCAGAAGACGGCGATCGAGAGATTCTGCTCCGGGAAGCGCACGAAGTTGGTGCGGTAGCCCACCCACGAGCCCCCGTGGCCGAAGGTCGGCAGCCCGCGGTAGTCCCCGACCGACAGCCCGTGCGCATAGTCGAGCGTGTCGCCGCCGGTCAGCACGCCCGGCTGCACCATCGTGCGCAGCATCTCCTCGCCGCCCACCTGTGCCGTTTCGTAGTTGCGCATCCAGCGGATGAAGTCGTCGATCGAGGTGTGCAGCGACGAGGAGGCGAGCGCCGTGAGCTGGTTCGGCATCCGCTGAAAGCCCTCGCCCGCGGCTTCGCCCTCGCCCAGGCCCTCGGCCAGGCCCATCGGCGCGTACGACTCCGCCCGTCCGGGCACGATCTCCAGGTAGTCGTCCGAGAAATGCGTCCGCGTCATTCCCAGCGGCCCGAAGATGCGCGACTCGGTGTACTCGCGAAACGTCATCCCCGACTGCACCTCGATCACGCGCGCCAGCAGGTTGTACGCGGTGTTCGAATACGCGTACTCGGAGTTCGGCGCAAAGTTGATCGCCTGCTGGTGATAAAGCATGCGCAGGATCTTCTCGAACGAGATCACGTCCGTGAAGCCGATCCCCCCGAGCGCCATCGTGTGCGGCCAGTCCCGGATCCCGCTCGTGTGATGGATCAGCTGCCGCGCCGTGATGGGCACACCGAAGTCGGGCAGCTCGGGCACGTATCCGCGCACATCGGCGTCCAGGTCAAGGTTGCCTTCGGATTCGAGGAGGAGAGCGGCGATGGCCCCGAATTGCTTGGATATCGACGCGATGTCGAAAACCGTTCCCGGGGTGATGGGAATGCCGTGATCCATATGCGCGGTGCCGTAACCCGCGCGGTGCACCACTTCGCCGCCCATCACGACCCCCACGGCCGCGCCGGGACGGTCGCCTTCCAGGTCCGCGAAGATGGCGTCGATTCTGGGATCGGTGGGACCGTCCGAGGGGCTCGGTTGTGGCGCGCAGCCGGCGAGCAAGGCGGCCGGGAACGCGGCCAGGGCGGCCGTCGTCACGAGTGGGTTCCGGTTCATGATTCGGACTCCTGCAGGTCGAGGGATGTGGACACAGTTGCCACGGTGGCGCGAGCCTGCGACGATTGCAATAGGACTCGCGTTCCCCCGGAGGCCCGAAAGCGCCCATGCCCGGTTTGGCCACCAAGCTGATGAAGCGCCGTGTGCCGCATGTATTGGCAATCTACGCGGGCGCGTCGTGGGGCCTGGTCGAGTTCATGGCCTTCGCCGTGGACGAGTTCCTGCTGTCACCCCACTGGACCAGGGTGGTGATGGTCGGCGTGCTTCTGATCCTCCCGAGCGTGCTCATGCTCGCCTGGTTTCACGGGGCCCCCGGCCGCGACGAGATGGCGAGGGTCGAGAAGGTCGGGATCCCCGCCAACCTGGCGTTGGCCGCAGTCGTGCTGTGGGCGCTCTTCGGCGGCGAGGATCTGGGTGCCGCCACGACGTCCGTATCGGTGGAGACCGAGGACGGCGAGACCGTGGAGCGCGTCATCCCCAAGGCGGAGTTCCGGAAACGCACCGCGATCTTCCCGCTCGACCTGGGTCCCGGGCTCGGAGATGACGATGCCTGGCTCGCTTACGCGGTGCCGGTGGCGCTGCTCTACGACCTCATGCCGGACGACTTCTTCGAACCGGTCACGTTCCAGTCGTTCGGGTACCGGCTTTCGGGCCTCGGATTCCCAAGTTTGCTGGGCGTGCCGCTGGCGTTGAAGCGCGAGATCTCCGAGGAGCTTCATGTCGAATTCATGTCGACGGGTCTCATCAACAGGACCGGCGACCAGTACCGCGTGGAGCTGGCGGTGTACGAGGTCGGCACCGGCGCGTTGGCCGGCGAGACTGCCCGTGAGGGACCCGACGTCCTTGCGCTCGTCGACCAGTTGTCGGTGGACGCCAAGGGAGTATTGGAGATCCCGGCCCGCGGCGGTATCGAAGACCTGCCCGCCCGCGAACGGCTGACCGCGAACGCGGCCGCAATGGAGGAGTTCGGACGCGGGTTTGCGAAGATCGTCGTGGAGGGGGATCTCCCCGCGTCGCTGCAACATGTCGACGCGGCCACGACCCTGGACCCCACGTTTGCCGTCGCACAGCACCTGCACTCGAGTTTGCTCCTGAACGACAACCGGCCGCGCGAGGCCGTGGCCCCGTTGCAGGCGGCGCTGGACCACCTGTACCGGTTTCCGGAACGCGTGCGCTTCCAGGTGAAGTCCGACTACTACTTCGCGACGCAACAGACCGACAAGGCCTGGGGCGTCCTGGGAATGTGGGTCGAACTCTACCCCGAGGACCTGCTGGCCCTGCGCAACTATGTGTTTGTGCAGCGCATGCGCGGTGACTGGACCGGGCTGCTCGAGACGCTGGGCACGATGTACCGCCTTAGTCCCGAGGATGCGGATCTCCTCAAGGAGATGGCCGAAGCACACCTCGAACTCGGAGGCACCGATCAGGCGCTTGCGCTGCTTGCAGAGTATATCGAGCAGTTTCCCGAGGACCACTCGGGGCTATTGGAGCTCGCACAGGTCCACCGGCGGCGGGGAGAGCACGACGTGGCGCGCGACTACGTGGAACGCGCGACCATCCTTCGGCCCCGGCTTTCCGCCACCGCCGCCGCACTCGCGTCGCTGGATGTGGACGCCGGACGGTTCGAGGATGCGCGCGAGGGCTACGAGCGGGCGATGGAGCTTGCACGCACGCCGGTCCAGCGGGCAGCCGTCCTGACGGGCCTCAAGCGCTACCACGGCATGCGCGGCGAGGCCGGGAACACCGTTGTGGCCGTGAACCGATGGGTGGAAGAGGCTTCGAGGTACACGACGCCGATCAGCATCGTGCAGAGCCGCTTCTACGACATTCCCCTTCTCTTCGGCGTTGGCCGCCACGAGGAGGCGGTCGCCCTCTTCGAGGAGCTCAGGACCCAGGTGGAACCCCCGCTCAGCGACTACTTCGTCCCTCATCTGGCGATTCATGTGCTGCTGGAGACGGAAGGCGCCGAGGCCGCCCGGGAAGCGCACGGCCGGGCGGTCGAAGTGGCGAACGCCCGCCAATTCGGCGCTCTACTGCCGCTCCTCGAGGGAGACCTGGGCAGAATCCACGAGCGCGCCGGCGACTACGATGCGGCCTTCGAAAGCTACGCGAAGGCGATGAAGCTCAACCCCGGACGCACCCACCACCGCGACGCCGGACGCGTGCTCAGGAAGGCCGGCAGACTGGATGAGGCCGAGTCCGAACTGCGTGCGTCCCTCCGCCTCGTGCCCGGACATCCGCGCACGCACTTCGAGATGGCGCTTCTTCTGGAGGCACAGGTCAACATCCCGGGCGCCCTGGAGCACCTGCGGCGCGCGCTCGAGGGCTGGGCGACCGCCGACGATGCCTTCGAACCCGCGCAGCGGGCCCGCGCGAAGCTGGCCGAACTGGAGGGCTAGCGGTCTGCGGATAAAGCCGCTCGAGCACCGAGAGCGGCGATGCGCCGGACGGGCGCTCGCGCCTGCGAACCCTTCACCAGCCGGAAACGGACGATATAGTCGACCTCGAATTCGTCCTGCTCGGTGGCCTGCTGGTTTTGTCGTCTTACGACAATTTCGGACAAAGATGCGACAAAAACGGACATTTGCGATATTGGAAACGCAACAAAGCGGAAGACTGACCCTATGACGGACTTTGCCGGGAACGCGAACAGAGCCCACATGTCCCAACACACCCTTGCCACCGGATTGAGCCTCGTGCTCGCTCTGTTTTTCCTCACCCCAAACTCCGCCGTGGCACAGGCCGGCCTGGAGGGCACGGTTCGTCACGCGGCCACCAGCGCGCCGCTCGCGGGTGTACAGGTCAGTCTCCCGGCGCTGAGCCTGGGTGGCCTGACCGATCCGGGCGGCCGCTACGAAGTGCGGGATATCCCGCCAGGCACGCACACCGTCCAGTTCAGCAGAATCGGCTTCGGCACCGAGGTCAGGGAGCTCACGCTGGCCGACGGCCAAATCCTGCAACTGGACCTGGCGCTTCGCGAAGCTGCAGTCGCACTGGAGGGACTGGTCGCGGTGGGTAGCCGGGCGCGGCCGCGCACCGTCACCCAGTCGGCGGTGCCGATCGACGCCATTGCCTCACAGGACTTCATCGATCAGGGCGACACGGACCTGAACGACCTGCTGCGGACCGTCATTCCGTCCTTCAACGTCAACCCGCAGGCCGTGGGGGACGCGGCCCGGATCATCCGGCCCGCCAGTCTGCGCGGACTGGCACCCGACCACACCCTGGTGCTGGTCAACGGCAAGCGCCGCCACCGCGCGGCGGTGATCACCTGGATCGGCGGCGGGTTCGCCGATGGCGCGCAGGGGCCGGACATCTCGTCGATACCCGCGATTGCCGTGCGCCAGGCGGAAGTGCTCCGTGACGGGGCGTCGGCGCAGTACGGCTCCGACGCGATCGCCGGAGTGATGAACTTCACGCTCAAGGACGCGTCTTCCGGCGGAAGCATCGAGTTCCGCACGGGCACGTTCATGGAGGGCGACGGCGAGTCCTACACGCTGGCGGGCAACATCGGGCTCCCGCTCGGCGAAAACGGCTTCGCCAACCTCAGCGCCGAGTTCGGCGCGTCCAACCCGACCAGCCGCAGCGTGCAGCGCGACGACGCGGCGGCGCTGATCGCGGCGGGGAACACGCACGTCCGCGACCCGGCGCAGATCTGGGGCGCGCTCGACGTCGACAACGACCTCAAGCTGTGGGGCAATTTCGGGCACTTCGCCCGCGACGGACTGCAACTCTACGGGCACGCCAACTACTCCACCGAGACGATCACCGGCGGCTTCTTCTTCCGCAACCCGAACACGCGTGCCGGCGTGTACAGCCTGGATGGCGGCAAGACGCTGCTGGTGGGCGACGTGCTCGACGCCCGCGACGGCGTGCTCGACGGCTCGGCCGGGTGTCCGGTGGTCAACATCACCGACTGGGTCCCGGACCCGGTCGCGCTGGCCCGCGTGTTCGAAGACCCCAACTGCTTCACCTTCCAGGAACTCTTCCCCGGAGGGTTCACGCCCCAGTTCGGGGGCGACGCAATGGACGCATCGGTCGTGGCGGGGGTCAAGGGACAGACCCGGGGTGGGCTGCTGTGGGACGCCAGCGTCAGCGCGGGCCGCAACGCGATCGACTTCTTCATCGACAACACGGTGAACGCGTCGCTGGGTCCGGAGTCCCCCTCGTCCTTCGATCCCGGCATCTACCAGCAATCGGAACTCAACCTCAACGTCGACCTCAACTACGCGTTGAACGACGTGGTCAACGTCGCCGGTGGCGCGGAGTTCCGCGACGAGCACTTCGAGATCGGACTCGGCGAGGACGCATCGTGGGTGATCGGCCCCTTCGCCGCGCAGGGCTTCAGCTCCGGCTCGAACGGTTTTCCCGGCTTTAGCGACATCGCGGCGGGGGCATGGCACCGGGTGAACTTCGCCGTGTACGGGGACCTGGAGATGCGTAGCGCCGACGACCGCTGGACTCTCGGCGCCGCGCTCCGCACCGAGCGCTTCGCGGACTTCGGCACCACGGCGAACGGGAAGCTCGCCGGGCGGCTCGCTCTGGGCGAAGCGCTGGCGGTCCGCGGCAGCATCAGCAGCGGGTTCAGGGCGCCGACGCCGGGGCAGCAGAACGCCTTCAACGTCACCACCGGGTTCGACCGGACGCTGCGGGAGCTGGTCAACAACGGCACGATTCCCTCGACGTCGCGGGTGGCGGAACTGGCGGGTGGCAAGCCGCTCGACTCCGAGAAGTCGGTGAATGCCAGCTTCGGCTTCGTGGTCGACGCGGGTGCGTTCAGCGTGTCGGCGGATTACTTCCGGATCGCGCTCTCGGACCGCATCGCGCTGAGCCAGGTCTTTTCGCTCGATCCGGCGGACGCCGAGCGCCTCATCGCGGAGGGGATCACGAGCGCGCGCAACCTGGCCAACTTCCGCTTCTTCACCAACGAGTTCGATACGCGCACGCAGGGCGTGGACGTGGTGGCGTCGTTCGTGCCCGGCGGCGCGGGGGCTGCGGGCGGGCCGGGCGGGCCGGGCGGCGCACGCGGCACCGAGTTCAGCCTTGCCTTCAACCACACGAATACAAGGGTGACCCGCTACAATCCACAGGTGCTCGACGACGTGCGCATCCGGCAACTTGAGGACGCGCTGCCCGGCACGCGCTGGATGGCGTCGGCACGGAGGACCCTGGCCGGTGTCTCGGCACTCGCGCGGCTGAGCTACTACGCCGGCTGGTTCGATGCGCGCGACGACCGCGCCTATCCCGGCGAGTACCTGGTCGACCTGGAGGCGTCCTACCCGGTGACCGAGGCGGCGAGCGTCACCATCGGCGCGCAGAATGCGCTCAACCGGTACCCCCAGGAGAACCCCGACGCGGCCACGGTGGCGGGGAACCGCTACAGCTCACAGACGCCCTTCGGGGCGAGCGGCGGATTCGTGTATGTGAAGGCGGGGTACCGCTGGTAGGGAGAGCCGCTGGCGTCAGGCGCGGTCGGCGTCCGGCGGGCTGGCGCGGCCGGCGTCCGCGTGGTGGGCCTCCGGCGGGCTGCCTTCGTCCTGCATCCGCTGCTCCCGGTGCTCGCGTATGAAGTCCCCCGTACCTTCGGGCAGGAACAGGTTGTCGGAGATCTCCGCGATCTCCTCGGCCTCCCGCCAGGCCTGCTCCAGCAGCCAGAGTTCGCCCTCCAGCGCGCGTCGCTCCTGTTCCTCGTGGAGCGCCATCTCGAGCGCCAGCTTGGTGGGCTTGGGCATCTTGTTGATGTAGCCGGGCACGCCCTTCTTGTCCTGGAAGCGGTCCCCGGCGGCCACGTCGAGAAGGAAGCGCTCCGGGTGGCCGAGCGATTCGATCTCGTCCACCGCGTTCTGGACGGTCTCCTTCGTGCCGCCCATCGAGTTCATCCTGGGCAGGATCGATCCGGCGAAGCGGCGGGCCTCGGGGCCCTCGTGCCACGTCTTCTTCTTCCCCTTGCGGACCTGGAGCTTGAATCCGAGGTCGTCGTCGGCCGGGCGCACGCGCGTGCCCAACAGGTCCTGGTGCTTGAGCTTGATCGTGCCGCCGCCCTCGGGGTGCAGCTTGACGAGCGTGCGGGCGTTCATCCACGCGTTGACGAAGGTGCCGGACTGGCTGAGCATGAAGCCGCTGAAGATGCCTGCGGCGGCTCCGCCGATCATGATTCCGCCGAAGACGGCGACACCGGCGGCGCCATACAGGATCGTCTTGCGCCGCCGCCGTCCGAACTGGTCCCCGTAGCGCCACGCCGCGAACTCGGGCCGCATCGGCTGGCCGATCCGGACCAGCGTCAGCCCCTCGGGATGCCGGGCGAGGCCGATGTTGTCGGTGGAGACCCGGACGCGGGTGTCGCGGAAGATGCGTTCGCAGTCCTCAACCGCCTCCCAGCGCTCCTCGAGTGGAGTGAGATTCCAGCGCTCGCACTTCCTGCACACCACCCAGAGGCGCCCGCGCGCGGCGTCGAATGCCAGCCTGCGGCCCACCGGGAACGATTCGATGACCTCGTTCGCGCCCAGGGGCTTGCGGCAGAACATGCAGGACTTGTACAAGGCCCCTCCTGTTGACGTGGCGGCACACGCGCCGTAACCAAGGTAGGATACGAGGTTGGCAGGCGCGTTGTTCACCCCCACGAGGGAGAAGCCGATGGAACCGCAGGCGACCGCACTGATCAACGACCCCATGGGCGTCTTCGCCTTCCTTGCCGGAATCGTCGCGCTGGTCTTCTGGGTTTCGGAGTTGCCGCGCTGCCGGAAGCTCTTCGAGGTCGTGCCGCCGGTCATCTACGTGTATTTCCTGCCGATGCTGGCGACGACCGCCGGCATCACCCCGTCGGCCTCTCCGCTCTACGACTGGACGGTTCCGTACCTTCTCCTCTTCGCGCTGCTCATGCTGATGGTGTCCGTCGACCTCGGCAGCGTTGCCAGGCTGGGCCCCGTCGCCCTGTTCATGGTGGCGGCCGGGACGGTGGGCATCGTCATCGGTGGGCCGATTTCGCTCATGCTCTTCGGCGGCATGTTGCCGGAAGACGCCTGGACGGGGTTCGCGGCGTTGTCGGGGAGCTGGATCGGCGGGACCGCGAACATGGTGGCGATCGCCGAGAGCGTGGGGACTTCACCCGACGCGATGGGGCCGGTGATCGTGGTGGATACGGTGGTCGGGTACGGGTGGATGGGGGTGCTGATCGCGATGGTGGGGTTGCAGGGCCGCTTCGACCGGCGGACGAAGGCGCGCACGGACGCCATAGAGCAGACCAACCGTCGGCTGGAGGAAATGAAGAGCGAGAGACGCCCCCTGACCCTTCGCTACGCGGTAGTGATGATCGGATTCGGGATGGCGTGCGCGGTGTTGGCGCAGCGATTGGGACAGAGGTTCCCCGCGGTCGGTGACCCCACCATCATCAGCAGCACCACCTGGGCGATCCTCATCGTCGTGACCGCCGGACTGGTGCTCTCTTTCACCCCGCTCAGGAAACTGGAGACCGTGGGCGCTTCCCACCTGGGCTACACGGCCCTGTACCTGCTGCTCGCCGGGATCGGGGCTCAAGCGGATCTCCGAGCGGTGCTGGACGCGCCGGTGTACTTGCTCGCGGGCGCCGTCTGGATCGCGATCCATCTGGCCATCCTCCTGATCGCCGCCAGAATCGTGCGCGCGCCTTTCTTCTTCGTCGCTACCGGCAGTATGGCGAACATCGGCGGAGCGGCATCGGCGCCGGTCGTCGCCGGGGTCTACCACCGTGCGATGGCCCCGATCGGGCTGCTGATGGCGGTCGCGGGCTACATCCTGGGGATCTATGCAGCGATCCTGTGCGCATGGCTGCTGGGGCAGGTAGGGGGCTGAGGGCGGCGGGAGCTGCGGCCGGCTGCCATGGGCGCTCGAGATGGCACTCCACGAGGAACAGGAGCGTAGGGCGTTGGAGGGCGAGCTGTGGATGCTCGAGCGCGGGTGGCGGGAGGGCGAGGCTGGTTCCCCGAAAGCCGAGGGACGCGGATGAGCACACTTAGAGTCGAATACCACGGGCCGCAGCGGTCGGAAGGCACCGCGGCGAAAAACCAGCGTCGGCGAGGCTCGGGTGGCCGCCGCCGGCTGCGGAGACTGCCCCTGCGTCTGCTCCGATGGGCCGTCCTCGCCGTGATCCTGGCGATCGTCCCGTTCTTCCTCCTGATTCGGGGCGGCGTGTTCGCCTACCAGCAGTGGGCGCTGGGTCCGTGGCCGGCGCTGGCGGTGTCGGCCGCGGCGACGGCGCTGCTCCTGGTGCTCTACGCGTGGGCCCTGGGCCGCCGTCTCGGAGCGGGGAAGGGGCTCAAATGGCTCATGACGCGTGGCGCGGCGGCCCTGGCGGTGGCCTATGTCGCCTACTCGGTCGTGTACGTGGGGAGCGCCAACGTGAAGTCGGAAGAGGTGCGTGCCGAGTATGCGGCCCTCCACCCGCTGCTGCGCCTGGCTGCGAGCGCCGTCATCCTCGCGGACCAGAGCGCCGTCATCACGGATGCAGGCCGCACCCCCGACTTCTACCGCCGGATGGGACTCTCACCGAACGAGTCGTCGCTGCATTTCAGGCAGGAGGACGGCTTTGTGCACGCGCTGGACCTGCGCACGGTCGGCCGTGCCGAGTGGCGGAACCGCGCCGTCGAACTGACGTTCCGGGCGCTTGGGTTCAATACGCTGCGTCACGTGGGGACGGCGGACCATCTGCATGTGTCGGTCAGGTCGCCGGAATAGCTGGCAGGCCGCTTCCCATACTGCCCATCAGTCATGCTCGTGCCCCGTCTCGTAGTGGCGGGCCAGGGCATCCCCGCCGAAGTCGTTCTCCAGGTCGCGCCACACGGAGTGCACGTGGTTGGCGTTGCCCTGGGTGTTGTCGTACTCGATGAGGAACGACGCCGCGTGGACGCGGTAGTAGTGGCCCTCTCCGTACTCGGTGGAACCCGCCCAGGCGAAGTAGAGGTCGTCGGGAGAGATCTCGTTCTGGATCCGCGCCATCCACGCGTGCGCGGCAGCAGCGTCCATGTTCCACACGTACTCGCCGATCACGCCCATGAGCACGCTGCGCTGGGCGTCGGTGAGCGCAGAGGCCGCGATCCCCTCGAAACCGTCGAGCCGGGCCTCGCGGTCGTTGCCCGTGATGATGTCGCGGGGCGCCTCGTCGGAGATCATGGCCATCTCGAGCTGGTCGGCCGTGAGGCTCTGCACGAGGGAGCGCGCGAGGTCCTCCTCGCGGCCGAGGGGGCGCCAGCCGGCCTTCGGGCCGGATGGGACGGTCGCCGGATTCGAGCCCATGAAGGCGGGCCCGGTGATGGTCAACTCGTTCGACGGCGAGGAGAAGTTGAGCGACAGGTGGTGGCCCTCGAAGCGCCATGCCCAGGGCTCGCCCGCGGTGGGCGTCCCGAAGATGACGACGTAGTAGTCCTCCGGGTCGCGCCGCTCGGGACGGCCTTCGATGACGCCGAGGATCCGTTCCAGCTCGATGATCGCGTTGGCCTTGTGGTATCCCTGGCTGCTCAGGGTCGCCTGCAGCATGGCGTGGGCCGCGGTGCGCTGCTCCAGCGTCATGTCCTTGAGCGGGAGGCCGTTGCGGGACACGGGCGTGAACGCCCAGTTGAACCGCTCCTCGTCGCCCAGATCGTAGGTGGCCCGGTCGAGCGCGTCGCCCTCCAGGAGCGACAGGAAGGTCGCCGCGGACCCCGCAACGCCGTCCTCGCTGGCCGCCGGCGCGGAGACGGCGGGCTTCCGATTGGCTTCCCAGGCCACGGCGGCCAGCGCCGCGACGCAAAAGCCCAGCATGAGCAGCCTGGTGGTCTTCGTCTGCTTCATTTTCTTCCTACCCTTCTTCTGCCTGGATCATTGCCGCCACGGCCTGCACCTCGTCGAGCACCCTCAGCAGGTTGCCGCTCCAGAGCATGCCGATCTCTTCTTCCGTGTATCCGCGCCGAACCAGCTCCAGCGTGACGTTGAACGTCTCCGACGCGTCGTCCCAGCCTGCCACGCCGCCGCCGCCGTCGAAGTCGGAGCTGATGCCGACGTGCTCGAGGCCGATCAGGTTGACCATGTAGTCGATCTGGTCGACGAAATCGGCCACGCTGACGTCGGGGGGGATGTCCATCTCGGCGGCCCGCTCCGCCGCCGCAGCCCGCACCCGGGCCATCCGCCTCTGGTAGGCGTCGCGTGCGTCGGGCGGAAGCGCGAACATTCCGCCCCGGCCGAGTATTTCGAAGCCGAGCTCGGCCGCGACCTCCGCCTCGATCGCGTCCATGGCCTCGCGGTGGGCCGCGTTCCGGGTCGTATTGACGAACCGGCGCAGCGCGACGGTCTGCACCACGCCGCCGTTCTCGGCCACCGCGTGCAACTGCTCGTCGTCGAGGTTGCGGCTCACGTCGCTCAGTCCGCGGGCCGACGAGTGCGACGCCATCACGGGCGCCCGCGTCATTTCCAGCGTCTGCATGATCGACGGCTTCGACGGGTGCGAGATGTCGATCATGATCCCGAGCCGGTTCATCTCGGCTACCGCCTCGCGGCCCATCTCGCTCAGGCCGCCGTGCAGGAAGTCGCCGTCGTTCTCGCCGGAATGCGCATCGGACAGCTGGTTCGGGCCGGTGTGCGCGAGCGACATGTAGCGCGCGCCCCGCTCGTGGAACTCTTCGACGCGCGAGATGTCGGTGCCCAGCGGATACGCGTTCTCGACTCCGATCATCGCGACCAGCTTGCCCGAGGCCGCGATCCGGCGGACGTCTTCGGAGGTCAGCGCGAGCTCGATCCGGTCGGGCGCGTACTGGTTCACCATGCGGTGGATGGCGTCGAACTTGTCGACCGCGTTCTCATACGCCGTCGCATAGCCCTCGTCGTTGAGCAGGCCCTGGGACGTGTAGACGACGAACCAGCCGACATCGAGCCCGCCCGCTTCCATCTTCGGCAGGGTGACCTGGGTGGGCAGGTCCGTGGTGTAGTTGCGCTCTGCGGTAAAGTTCGCCGTGCTGATGTCGATGTGCGTGTCCAGCGTGACGACCCGGTCGTGGATCTCGCGGGCGCGCTGGATCGTCGCTTCTTCCGACTCCCCGGCAGCGCCGTCGCCCGCGTCGCCGGCAGGCTCGCAGGCGGTGGCGGCGGTCGCGAGCGCGAGGGCCAGGGCGAGGGCGAGGGGCATTGCGGGGTGTGTGGCTCGGCGAATGGTCATGGCGGACTCTCCGATGCTCCGGTGGGACACTCTCAGCCACTCAAGATAGGGACCCGGGCGGCGCGCGGCATCTGCGGGGGCTTCCGTCGGTATCTTTGTGGACGAGACCCATTCACATCCTCCAGCCACTCCACCGGGACCTCGCCATGGGAATCACCGACTCCACCCGCCAGCGCCGCTTCTCCGCCGAGAAGATGCAGAAGCTCAATCTCTTCGAGACCGACCAGATGTTTTGCGACGTCTACTGCCTCCGGCCCGGCCAGGCCCAGCACGTACACACCCATGCGGGCGCGACGAAGTTCTACTATGTGATCGAGGGCGAAGGCCTCTTCACGGTGGGCGAGCGGCGCGAGCGTCTGGGTCCCGGTGCGGTGGCGTGGTCAGAGCCGGACGAACCGCACGGCGTGGCGAACGAGTCCGCGGGCGACCTGGTCTTGCTGGTGGCGATGGCGCCGAATCCGAACCGGTAGGTGGGCAAGCCAGTGTCCACCATGCTGTTCGGTGTCGCGGTCGCGATCCTTGTGGCCGCATTGGTGGGTGCAGTCTGGTCGGTCGCTGTCCCGGACAGGCGGTTGTGGCCGCCCCCGAGCCGCCGTTCCTGGCCGTACCGGCTGAACTGGGCGGGCTTCTGGGTGGTGAGCGGGATCAACGTCCTTCTGCTCCTCATGTACTGGAACTCCTGGCTCATCCAGAGCCCCCTGCGGTTCCTCGTCGGGGTCCCGCTGGTGGTCCTCGGCGGGCTGCTGGCGCTGTGGGGAACGGTTGCCGCGGGCTGGAGGAACACGAGCGGGTTGCAGGACGGGTTCGTGTCGTCAGGCCCCTACCGGTTCACGCGGAATCCGCAGTACGTGGGGGATATCGCGTTCTTCCTGGGCGTGAGTGTGATCGCGAATTCGCTGCTCCTGTGGATCACGCACCTGTTGCTGGTCATGGTCTTCGTGGCTGCCCCGTTTGCCGAGGAGCCCTGGCTGGAGGAGCAGTACGGGGACGCGTATCGGGAGTACCGGAAGAGGGTGCGGCGGTTTCTGTGAGCGGGTGGGGCGTATTAATCCCAACCAACCTGCCCTTGTCCCCCCACCGACTCCACGCGGATCATCAGGATGTCGATGTCGTGGTACTGCTGGTGGCGGATCGATGACGCGTAGTGCCGCAACAGCCGCAACGGTATCTCGGCCTCCGCGGGGATGCTCATCGCCGCTTCGCTGAGCATCGCGAGCTGATCCTCGATGTTGGTTTCGTCCGTGGTCGCGATGAATTCCAGGTCGGCGGCCTTTCCGTCGGCGCGGGCGATCAGCAGCAGCCGTCGCTGCTGGTCCGGTGCCTCCGCCTCGTCGCCTGTCAGGATATGCATCGTTTCCTCGCCCACCGCGCGCAGCCGCGTTTCCATCTCGTCCCCCCAGCCTCTCTGTCGGGCGGCGAAGCCGGCGAGGAAGGCATCGACTTGCGGCCATGTTTCGGTGGTCAGGCGGGTCTTGAGGCGCGACTGGCCGCGGCCGGTGATCTCCCCGACCATCGTGAGCAGAATCACGGTCAGACCGCCGACGGTCATGCCGTTGCCGAGCAGTTCGCCCCAGGCCCCCTGCAGGTACTCGGGGTAGACCCAGTCGAACTGGAAGGCGATGCCGAGCCAGAAGGCGACGCCGACCACGAGGCCTTTGCGATGGTCCAGTCCTTCCGAGAGCAGGATCTTCATCCCGAAGACGAAGATCACCGCCACGATGATCACGTAGTAGGCCGCGACCACCGGCCCGGGTATCGCGACGAGCAGCGAGACGAACTTGGGGAGAAACGCGAACACGACGAACACGGCGCCGACGCAGACGCCGATGCGGCGCGCGGCGACTCCCGTCAGTTCGGCAACGGCGATGCTCATGCCGTAAGTCGTGTTCGGAACGGTGCCGGCCAGGCCCGACAGGAGATTGCCCACCCCGTCGGCACCGATCGCACCCTGAATCGAGCGGAAGTCGATCGCCCGGGGCTTGCGCCACGAGACCCGCTGAATCGCGATGCTGTCTCCGAGCGTGTCCATTGCCCCCACGAGCGTCACCATGATGAAGGAGGGCAGCAGGGCCCAGAACTCCGGCCGGAAGCTTAGGTCGACCCCGGGATAGGCCAGGTCCGGGAGTCCGATCCAGGCGGCTTCGGTCACGGTGGTCATGTCGTAGATACCGAAGCCCAGGCCTGCGGTAAGTCCCCCGGCCGCGATGCCGATCGCGGGAGCCCACAAACGCAGCACACCCGAGAAACGCAGCGGGATGAGCAGCGTGACGAGGAGCGTGACGCCCGCTGTCACCGGCCCGGCGGCCGGATGCGCGCCCGCGGGTACCTCGGCCAGCTTCTGGATGATGAGTGGGGTAAGCGTAATCGGTATGAGAATCAGCACGGTGCCCGCGACCGTCGGCGTGAAGATCTTCCGCAGCAGGGCCATCCGTGCCGCCAGGACGAACTGAATGAGCGACGAGGCGATGATGAGTGTCGCGAGCATCCCCGGCCCGCCCTGCTCGATGGCGGACACGCTCACGGCGAGAAACGCGCCGGTACTGCCCATGACGAGGATGTAGCCGGCCCCGATGCGCCCCACCTTGCGGGCCTGGATGGCCGTGGTGATGCCGCTGATGACCAGCGCCGCAAACACCGCCCAGGACAGGTACTCTTCGCTGCCCCCGGCTACCGTGATCATGATCATGGGGGTCAGCACGATGCTGGCAAGGCAAATCATCGCGTACTGAACGCCCAGCCCGATGGTGATGGGCAGTGGGGGCCGTTCGTCCGGCTCGTAACGGACGTCCTGGCGGGCGTGGCCGGAGGTGGAACTGCTCATCCGCGCCCCGCGTGGTCGCTGGCCGCTGCGGGGTCGGTGGGCGCTGCAGGGTGCCAGGACTCGGGGTGCGCCTCCAGTCTCTCCACCGCCTTCCGCAACATGTCAAGCGCCAGTTCGATGGTGTCGAGGTGGGTGCGAAACGCGAGAGCCGCCATCCGCAGCATGAAGTCGCCGCCGACCGTCGTGGAGGACATGAAGACCCGGCCGTCGCGGTGGGTTTCCTCCACGAGTGCCCGGTTGAACGCGTTCGCGCTGCCCGACTCCGGCAACCACCGGAACGTCACCACTGTGAGATCGGGATCCGGCCCCACCTCGAAACCGAGTGACGCGATCTCACGTTGGAAGTACTTCGCCAGTTCGAGCTTTTCGCGCAGGCACGCCCGGAAGGGCTCCTCGCCGTGAAGGAGCAGCGGCAGCCACACGCGGAGCGCCCGGAAGTGCTTGGTCAGCTCCGGGGACACGGCGGCCGGCGAGCGGCCTCCCCCCTCCGACTCGACCGTGTCCTGCAGGTAGCTGGCGTAGTAGGCGTGTGCGTCCTGAAGCGCGTCGCGGTTCTGGACCAGGACCGCACCCGTGCCGTAGGGCAGGAACATCCCCTTGTGGGGGTCGAGGACCACCGAATCCGAGCGTTCCATTCCCGCGAGGGCGGGCCGGAACTCCGGGAGCAGCGCGAAGAAGCCACCGTACGCCGCATCGACATGGAACCACAGGTCCTCCCGCTGCGAGATATCTGCGATCCGGTCCAGCGGATCTATCGCGCCAGTGTCGGCGGTGCCCGCCGAGCCGAGGACGAGCCAGGGCCGAAGTCCCAGGGCGCGGTCTTCCGCGACGAGTTCGGCGAGCGAATCGGGACAGAGGCGGAAGCCGTCGTCCACCGCGACATCGCGCCGCACCGTCTCGCCCATTCCGGCAACGCGAATCGCCTTGTGCACGCACTGGTGGATGTGGGGCGTCGCGTACACCACGGCCCGCTCGAAGTCGCGGGCTCGGAGCCCGGCCGCCTCGCGTGCCGCGACGATCGCGGTGAGGCTCGCGATGGATCCGCCCGAAGCGAGGTTCCCGTCTGCGGTCTCGGGATAGCCGACGACCCGCCCCATCCACTCGAGCACGATGTCCTCCATCTCGACGGACCCCGGTCCCACGAAGCGGACGCCCGCGTACTCGTTTGTCACGGCAGCGAGGTAGTCCGCCAGCGACGAGGCGTAGATCCCGCCGCCGGGGATGTAGCCCAGATGTCCCTGGTGGGAAGGCAGGAGCCCGGGCCGCACGACGGAACGGTCGATCCGGTCGATGAGTTGCTCGATGGTGTGGGGCTCGCGTCCCGGGTCAAGGGTCCGGAGCTCCGCGACGGCCGATTTGTCGTGGTTGTACGCCGGTATCTCCGGCAGTGCGTTCAGGAGTTGCTGGGCGTAACCGTGGGCCGCGCGCATGAGCCGGTCGCGCCCGGCCGCATCGGGGTCCAGCGACCGCGCTGCCTCCTCGAGTTGGAGAATCCGCTCGCGCTGCCGCCTCGAAGGCGAGTCTGCGGGAGCTGTTGACGGTGCCGGCCGGGCCACGCGCGGTGTCACCACGGATCGTCCGGGAGCACCACGCGCGGCCCCTCGCCCCGCTCCTCCATGGCGTCCATGTGCAGGAAGTACTTCCCGACGCCGGCCGCGCCCTGCATGTGCCCGGTCTGCGCGATCAGCAGTTCGGGCTGCACGCGGTGCTCGGCTTGCGTCCACTTGCGGCCCGCGCCGGAAGGAGTGTCGACGCTCGCGGCACGGCCCATCAGGTCGGCGTTGAGCCGGTCCACGAAGGCCTTGTATTCGGCGTTGCCTGTAGTGCGATACAGGGTCAGGAAGTGTTCGGCCGCGCCGGCCGTCCCGCAGCACTGGCTGATGTTCTCCCAGAACCCGGGAATGCGGCGCTCCGGGATGCCGGTGGCGATGACCCCGCGGGCGCCGCGGGCGACCCATGCGTGCCACTCGGCGCCACCGGTGATCTCGCCCAGCTGGTGGAAGAGCCGGTTGGTGCCGACCGGGCCATGGCACCACGAGAGGTAGTAGAGATCGTCGCCGCCGGGGCGGGAGTGGAAGATGCGGTAGCCGTCGTCCAGCGTGGCCTGCGAGGTGAGGTAGCGGGCGCCGGCCAGCGCGGCGTCCAGGAACGCGCGCTCTCCGGTGGCGTGGTACAGGGTGGCCAGGAAGTACGCGATGCCGGCGGTGCCGTGTGAGAAGTTGGGCATCTCGCGCGCGTAGCCGGGCCACATGTCCCAGCGCAGGCCGGTCGGGGTCTCGATGGCGCGTTCGAGGAGCCTCCTGCCCGCCCCCTCCGCAACCCCCAGCGCGTCGTCGTAGCGGAGTGTGCGGCCGAGTTGGAGGAGTGCGAGACCGGTTCCGGCCGTGCCGCTGATGATGTCGTTGGATTCGATGGCGTCGCTGCCGGAGCCGCGAGGCCAGGCGACACCCGCGCCCACGCGGCGGGCCCCGTCGATCAGCCGGGAGGTCGCGCCGGCGGCGGTGATGCGATCGGACTCCCGGCCGGTTGCGCGCCACGTCTCGGCCAGGACGAAGGCGATGCCCGCGAGCCCCGTGTAGAGGCCGGCGTCCTGAACGTCGTCCAGCGTGGCGGCCAGGTGCGCCGCGCCCTGCACCGCGGCGTCCAGGTACCGCTCGTCGCCGGTCGCGTAGTGGAGTTCCAGGGCGAACATCAGGACGCCGGGCGAGTGTGTATACAGTGTGTAACCGACGGACTCCGGGTCCGTGGGGTCAGCGGGCCAGGTAGCGCCGTCAGGAGTGCCGATGCGGGCGGCGTCGATCCACCGCCACGCCTCCAGCGCGAACTCCAGCCAGGGGCGCTCGGCGGTGGAGCTGTGGCGGAGAGCGCGGAGCAGGCTCGGTGAAAGGGCAAAGGCCACGGCCGTCCCCGCAGCCGCGGAGATGATGGTGCGTCGCGACGGCGCGCGGGCACACAGTTCGCACATGCCGATTTCCTCCTGGGTTCCGGGCTCAGTTTCCGGTTGTGTTCGCCACGCCGGGCAGCTCGCCCGGCTCGTCGTCCCACCACCACAGCGGCGCGATCTCGCGGTCACCCGGATAAACCTCGGCGAGTGTGTCGGCGTCGAACAGGCGCCCGTTCATCATCACCATGTGAATGCGGTTCGTGTTGCGGAGGTCGTCCAGCGGGTTCGCGTCAAGGATAACCAGATCGGCCAGCTTGCCGGCCTCAATCGTGCCGAGATCCTCGTCGAGCCCGATCGCCTCCGCGCCCAGGATCGTGGCCATGCGGAGCGCGTCGAGTTCGCCGATGCCGCCGGCCGCCATCGCCCACAGCTCCCAGTGAAACCCGAGTCCCTGCAGCTGTCCATGGCTGCCTACCCCGGCGCGGCCGCCCGCCTCGACGAGGTCCTTCACGAAGAGGGCGTGGTCGGCGAAGACGTGCTCCTCGTCGCGGAACCACTGGCCGCGTCGCCGCGTTGCACCGTCGACCACCGAGTGGGGCACGAACCGGCGAAGCTTGGCGTCGTCGTGCGGGTTCTCACGGCTGTAGAAGTAGTTCTCGGCCCACGGACCGCCGTAGGAGACGAGCAGGGTGGGCGAGTAGGCGCGGCCCTGCGCCTTGAAGAGCTGCACGTAGTCGTCGTACACGGGGTAGATGGGGATCGAGTGCTCCAGCCCGGGGTAGCCGTCGATCGTCTCATTGAGATTCTGGCGAATGTTGAGCGACCCCTCGGTGGTGGGCATGAGGCCCAGTTCACGCGCGGCCATGATGATCCACTGACGCTGCTGGCGATTGCCCGCGACGTACATCTTGATCGTCTTGGTGTCGAAGTAGTTCGCGTACTTGGACATGATGTCGCGCGCCTGGTCCCTGGAATCGATCATGTGCTGCCAGAAGACGCCGGGGCCGGTGGAGTAAACGCGCGGGCCGACGAGGTCGCCGGTGCGTACGAGGTCAGCGTAGCTGAGCACGTCGGTGGTGCCGGTCTGGGGGTCGCGCGTGGTGGTGACGCCATAGGCGAGGTTGGCGAGGTAGGGCCAGACGTCGGAGCGGTGCAGGTTGCGTGCCGGCCTCATGTGCGCGTGCGTGTCGACGAAGCCCGGCACGACGGTCTTGCCCGCGAGGTCGATCACCCGGGCGTCGGCGGGCGCGTCGAGCGACCCGGACGGCCCCACCGCGGCGATGCGGTTGTCGCGCACCAGGATGTCGGCCCGCTCGATCACTCCCGCGCCGGCGACGGTGACGACGCGCGCACCGGTGAGCAGCGCGGTGCCGCTGGGTATATCCCGCGCCGCTTCGATCCCGATCCAGACCTCGGCGGGTTCGTAGCCGGGTTCGTCCTCGTCGCCCTCACCCTCACCCTCCTCCTCCTCGCCCTCCTCTGCGGCCTCCTCGGCCTCGCGCGCCTCCTCGAAGGCCTCCGCCTCGTCCAGATCGTACGTGAAGAACGCTCGGCCCAGCGACCAGTGCACGGCGCGGCCGCTTGCCGCCCAGGCCGGGAATTCGCCTCCCATGTCCGTGAGGCGGCGGGCCGGCACGGCGGCGTTGTCCGGGTTGCCGACGTTGATCAGGGGTGCCTCGCCGCCCACCAGCGGGACGGTCGTGGTGTAGATCTGCCCTTCGATGAGGGCCATGACCTGGTCGCCGCGCGGCGCCATCCGCAGCACCGAGGGCGTGAGCGCGTTCTGGGACCCGGGCGGGGTGGGACCGCGCACGCGCACATGCCGGCGCTCGTCGGTGCCGTCCCAGCGAATGGAGACGAGGACGTCGGGGCCGCGCTGCAGGTAGATGCGATCGGCGGAGGGGCCATCCATGCCGCCTGCGCCACGGTCGCCACCCACCCCCTCGGCGAAGTGGGGTCCGCCGCGGCCGTCGACCGGGGCGATGACGGTGGCGGAGCCGGGCCCGTCGCCGTCCGCAACCCACACGATCTCGGCGGGGGCCGGACCGCCCGATCCGAAGCCGCCGGCCGATTCCTGGAAGTCGCGCGCGTAGCCTCTCAGCGCCACGATCCGGTCGCCGTCCGGGGACCACGCGGGCGTCACGTACACGGCTGCCATGGTGGTCAGCTGGACCGGCGTCCCGCTTCCGTCCGCGAGCGTCTTGAACAGGTGGCCGCCCTCACCGTCCCAGGTCGCGTACACGACCTGTCCGCCGTCGGGGGACCACGCCGGGTAGTGCTCCGACATGTCCGAATCGGTCAGTCGGCGGGGGTCGGATCCGTCCGCGCTCGCCACCCAGAGGCGGTCCAGCGCGGTGAACGCGATGCGGGAGCCGTCGGGCGAGGGGACCGCGTCGCGGATCTGGCGGACAGTGAAGGTGGGGGTGTCCTCGATCGGGTAGTCGAAGTCGACGACGGGGCCGAGTGCCAGGTCGTACTGCACCCGGAACGGGATCTCCACCGCGCCGCCCTGCTCGACGTCCAGCTTCCAGATCCTGCCGCCGTAGCTGGCCACGAGATGGCGCGAATCGGGGGTGAAAGACATCCCGGGAAGCACATCGAGGGTCGCGCGCGACTCCTGGTCGTCGTGCTGAACGGGGTGGGCCAGCCAGCGTTCGTCGCCGGACGCGAGGTTGCGGATCCGCAGCCCCGTGAGCGCATCGTGGCGCGTGCCGTAGACGAGCCAGCGCCCGTCCGGTGACAGGGTGGGGCGAACCCCGGAGCCGAAGCGCGAGGTGCGGGTGTAGGTTGCGCCGGTTTCCCGGTCGTAGACGGCGAGCTGATACTGCGGCAGTTGCGCGTTGTACGTCCAGTCGCCGGTGCGCCGCGCGTGCCAGATGTAGCGGCCCGTTGGGTCGAAGGCGGCCCCGAGGGTCTTCAGGTTTTCGGGCTCGTCGATCAGCTGCACGCCGGAACCCCCGTCCACGTGGTACAGCCAGAGCTTCGGCAGGCCGCCGCCGCGGAAGCCTCCCTTCGACGCCACGATGTAGTCGCCGTCGGGGGACCAGTCGGGCGACTCGGTCCGGTTGGACCCGCCCCTGGTGACCTGGATGGTGTCTGATCCGTCCATTGACATGACCCACACGTTCTGGCCGCCGCTGCGGTCCGACGTGAAGACGATGCGCGAGCCGTCGGGCGAGAACCGCGGCTGCGCGTCGAAGGCCATGCCGGAGGTGAGCTGGGTGGCGTCGCCGCCGGTGATCGGCACGCTGAAGAGGTTCCCGAGATGGTCGAAGACGATGGTCGTGCCGTCGGGGCTCACGTCCAGCGAGATCCACGAGCCGACGGTCATGTCGATCGCGAGGGTGCGGTCGACGGAGAGGGGGAGGTCGGTGTCCTCGTCACCGTCGGATTCCTGTGCGACGATGCCGGTGGGGATGAGGAGTGCGGTAGCGAGGAGAAGGGTCCGCATGATCGTACAGCTCCCTTGGTGGCACGTGGGTGCGGTGGACTCGCGAGCTTGGTGGTTCGCGGCCTAATATGCGGTCGCGAGTCGCTCGGCGGCTACCATGGGGCGTGACCCCTTCATCCATGCGAGACCCCGATGACGGACCTTGGGCTCTACCGGCTCTACGACCTCCTGTTCGTCGCATTCCACACCGCGCTCATCGTGTTTAACATGCTCGGGTGGGCATGGCGAAGGACCCGGCGGTTTCACCTGCTCACCATCTCCGCCACCCTGTTCTCCTGGTTCGGGCTCGGGGTCGCGTACGGGTGGGGATACTGCCCGCTGACCGACTGGCACTGGCAGGTCAAGCGGGCGCTGGGGGAAACCGGCCTGCCGGCGTCGTGGGTGAAGTACTACCTGGACCAGCTCACGGGGCTGGCCTGGAACGCGACGCTGGTCGACGTTCTGGTCATTGGCGTGGCCCTGGCGGCACTGGTGCTGTCGATTGGGCTGAATCTTCGGGATCGGCGGCGGGGATGAGGAGGGCCGAGTCGGCGAGCACGGCGGTGTCGAGAAGACCGTTCATGGGCCCGCGCACCGACTTGCGCCCGGGTCCGCATAGGGCAGATTAGCCGTCGTCTCCTGAAGAGAAAGCACCCAGACCTTATCCGGGGAGAATTCGATCTTGAACGCAATCAGACATGTGCCGGTCCGCTCCGGTCCGCCGTTCGCCGCCTTCCTGTGCGGCGTGGCCCTGTTGGCCGCCTCGCCCGTTCTTGCCCAGGAATCCGACGCTGCCCCCTCCCGCTGGGAGTCGAGCCACTCGATCATGGTCGGCGGAGAGACCGTCGAGTACGACGCGGTCGTGGCCTCCACCACCCTGACCAACGACGACGGCGAACCGGCCGCCGAGCTCTTCTACACCGCCTACTTCCGCACCAATGGCGCGCCTTCGCGGGAGCGTCCTCTCGTCTTCTCCTACAACGGCGGTCCGGGCTCGGCGTCCTTCTGGCTCCACATGGGGATCATGGGGCCGCGCCGGGTGGTCACGCCCGAGGTGGGCCCGCAGGGGGCGCCACCCTATCCGCTCGAGGACAACGACTACACGATCCTGGATGTCGCGGACATCGTCATGGTCGACCCCATCGGGACCGGCTTCAGTCACTTGCTCGGCGACACTCCCGGGTCCGACTACTGGGGCATCGACGAGGACGCGCGCTCGCTGACGCAGTTCATCAGGCGCTTCCTGAGCGAGCACGAGCGGTGGAACTCGCCGCGCTACCTCCTCGGCGAGAGCTACGGCACGACGCGCTCGGCCGTCCTGGCCCGCCACCTGCAGGGCGCGAACATCGACCTGAACGGGATCGTGCTGGTCTCGGCGGTACTTCAGTTCAACACGATCCAGTTTGCGCCCGGTGACGACCTGCCCTACATCGTGAACCTGCCTTCCTACGCGATCACCGCGCGGTACCTCGATGCGCTGCCGGGCCCCAACCCGCCCGATCTGGAGGCGTTCATGGCCGAGGTGGAGGCGTGGTCCCTCACCGAGTACGCGACCGCCCTGCTGGCCGGCGGCACCATCGATGCGGACACCCGGGCCCGCGTGATCGACCAGATGCATCGCTACACGGGGCTCAGCCACGACTTCATCGACAAGTCGGATCTGCGCGTGACCGCGCCCGCCTTCGAGGCGGAACTGTTGCGCGACGAGGGGCGGATCGTCGGACGCCTGGATGCGCGTTTTACGGGTCCGGCCGGCGACGTACTCGGCGGACGGCCGTCGCACGATCCGCAGTCGACGGCGATCAGTTCGGCGTACACCTCCGCCTTCAACAGCTACGTGCGCAACGAGCTCGGCTACGACGGAGAACGTGAATACGTGCCCAGCGGCGGCACCCGCAACTGGAACTGGGGACGCCTTGGCGGCGGCGGGGCCTTCGTGCGCGGCGGGGGCACGCCCAATGTTTCGCCCGACCTCGCGACCGCCATGAAACGCAATCCCAGCCTGGAAGTCCTGCTGATCAACGGCATCTACGACCTTGCGACGCCGTATTTCGCGGCGGTCTGGGCCATGGATCACATGGGTCTTCCGCCGGACCTCCGGGACAACATCGAGCGCGCCGACTTCGCCGCGGGTCACATGATGTACGTCGAGCAATCGTTGCTGCCGCAGTGGAAGGAGACGCTGGACGCGTTCATCCTCCGGACCTCCGGGCGGTCGGTGCCGGTGTCGCAGTAGCCTGGCCCGGTCCGTCCCGAATCACGGCGCTCGAACCGCCGCCGTCCGCCCCCGATGTCGCTGACCGCGCTCGCCCTGGTGCTGGGGGCCGGATTCCTGCACGCGTCATGGAACCTCATCCTCAAGCGCACGAGCGAGCGGCTGCTTGTCACGTCCTGGGGACTCCTGCTCGGTGCGGTGATCTTTCTGCCCGCGCTCATTCAGGCCGGGCCGCCCCCCGCACGGGTATGGCCCTACGCGGCCGCAAGCGCCGCCGTACTGCTGGGGTACTACACGTGCCTCGCACGGGCCTATGATCGCGGCGCGTTCTCGCTGGTCTATCCGGTCGCGCGCGGCACGGCGCCGGCCATGCTGACGATCTGGGCGATCGTCTTCCTGGGCGAACGGCCCAGCGCGGTGGGCATCGCGGGGATCGCGTTGATCCTCGGCGGGCTCGTGGTGCTCGGCGGCGCGCCCATGTTGGTCGGGCGGGACGGAGAGCGCGGTTGGGAGGCGGTTCGCACGCACGCGCGCGGCACCGGCACCGCCTTCCTCGTGGCGCTGCTCGTGTCGGTCTACACGGCCATCGACGGTGCGGCGATACGACACTGGACGCCGATTCCGTACCTTGTCGTGGTGTTCGCGCTGGCGGGGGCCGCCCTGATCCCTCTCCTCGCACTGCGCCGTGGTAGACATGTGTTTGCAGTGCTGCGAACCCACTGGCTCCCGGCTGCGGTGATCGCGATCATGACCCTGGCCGCGTATTCGCTTGTTTTGAGCGCGTTCCGCATCGCCCCGGTCGCCTATGCCGGCGCCGCCCGCGAGATCGGCATCGTGTTCGCAGCCCTGGCGGGGTGGCTTTTCCTCGGCGAGCGCTTCGGCGGTGTGCGCACGCTCGGCGCGGTCACGGTCTTCCTCGGGATCGGCCTGCTGGCAGCGGCATGATCTACCGGCCGGTGACCCCGGAGCGCTGGACGGACTTCGAGCGCCTGTTCGAGGCGCGGGGAGGACCGAAATACTGCTGGTGCATGGCGTTCCGCCGGGACGACGCCGGCCGGGTTCCGCGCACCAACGCCGAGCGCAAACAGGCGATGGGGTCGAAAGTCCGGTGCGGAACGCCGGTGGGGATTCTCGCCTACGACGAGGGAGAGCCGGTCGCGTGGTGCTCGGTCGCGCCCCGGGAGACGCTTGCTGTGTATCGGGGGCTCGAGTGGCCGGAGGGCGACAGATCCACGGTGTGGTCGATCACCTGCTTCTACGTGAAGCGCGGGATCAGGCGCGTTGGCGTCATGTCCCGCCTGATCGACGAGGCGGTAGCCCACGCCGGGCGCAGCGGGGCCACGGTCGTCGAGGCCTACCCGGTGGCGCCCGATTCGCCCAGCTACCGGTTCTGCGGCTTCGTCCCCGTGTTCGCCGAGCACGGCTTCGTCGAAGTGGGCCGCGCCGGGCGGCGGCGCCACGTGATGAGACGGGAGTTGCCCTAGCAGCTTGCGCCGGAGGGGCATCGGCTGAGATTGTGGGACTGGTTCATTGTCACGGTGGGGAGGGGGAAGGGGAGGTGTGTGGTGTCACGGCAGCGCGTGAAGTCGTTCGACGAATTGCAGCCGCAGCGGACTGGCAGCCGGTGGGAGGGTGGAGGTCACGAACTGCGCGTCCGCGCATCGGTCGCTCCGCAAGCGGGCCCCGCGCCGTTGAAGGTCTGCCGCGACCTCGTGCTGGAGTGGCTGCGGAACAGTCTGCAGGAGGACCTTCCCCGCAAGGCGTTGCGGCACCGCGCGTTTTCGCTCCGCACCGGTACGACGATGTGCAAGGGCGTCAGGGTCCGCGACGGCGACGGTGACCAATGGGCGGTGATGATCGAGCGAAACCCCGCCCCGGATCGGGAGATCGCGTCCGAAGTCGTGGTTTCGGGTACGGCCGCGCGACCCGGCGCAGTCGGCATCCGGGTCGTGGACCGGTCGATTGCTCCAGGTGACGTGGAGAGGGAGTACCCCGCGGACCTGCTCGCCGCGCTGGCGGCCCGGATACCCCTTCGGCAGGGTGGGCGCAGGCTCGCCTACGAGCCCGTGACCGTGGCGTCGGAGCAGACGATGAGGGGCTTTCTGGCGCTGCTGCTGGACCCGGCTCGCCAGGCACCCTTCGCCGTCCTGACGTTGCCCTCCGATGCGGCCGACCGCTCTGCCGTGGAGACGCACGCGCATTCCCTGGCGCGAGCGGTCACGGGTCTGGCAGTGGTATGGGTGCTGCCGCCCGCGATGACCTTTCGCCTGACGGAGCGCGTCACCAGGCACCTGTCGGTGTTCAACGGGGCGTGGCGACTCTACATGCCGGGCTTCGAGACGGACTCGTCGAAGACCGACCATCCCCTGATCCTGTGGGACCGCGTGAGTGAGGAAGGCGGGATCGCACGTGCGACCGAGCGCTTCCTGCGCGCGTCGGCCGAGGCGGTCCGGCAAGCTGGAGGCGGCGACCACGCCCCCACCTACGCGGAACTGGAGCGCGAGGCCGCCCGCACGACCGCGCACCGGGGAGGGCTGGTGTCGTTCCTGCGCAGGTCGATCTGGGGTGGGGCGGACCGGGTCGCGGTCGTTCGCGAGCCGCCTCCTGCGCCCACGCCCGCTCCCGCTCCCGAGTCACCGGGGCCGTCACGCCGTCTCAGGGCGGCCAGGGAGACCGCGACGGCCCGCGCAAGGCGCTATGAACGGGTGAAGAAGCGGGTTGTCGCGGTCGAGCAGGAGCGCGACGAAGCGCTGAAGCGGGCCGAACAACTCGCCGGCCTGGTCCGGGTCCTCGGGGGAGATCCGGACACCAGGATTCCGTTTCCCACAACCTGGGCGGAATTCCCCGCCTGGTGCGACGAGAGCCTGCGCGGCCGCCTCGTTCTCACGGGCGCGGCGCGGCGCGAGCTGGCCGGTGCCCGCTTCGCCGATGTGGGTCTGGCGGCCCGCTGTCTCAACTGGCTCGCGGAAGAGTACCGGACCGGCAGGCTCAACGGTGGCAACGCCAGCCTGCACGGACGGATCGACGGCATCGACGGTGCGTTCAACGTGCCGTGCGGGCGTGACAGCTTCGAGCACTTCTGGGACGGCCGCCGCCACACCGTGAACTGGCACATCAAGCGGGGCGCCAACACGCGCGATCCCCGCCGCTGCCTCCGCATCTACTACTTCTGGGACGACCACGCGCGTCAGGTAATCGTCGCCGCGATGCCCGGCCACAGGAGGAACGCGCTGTCATAGTGCGGAGGGCCTGCCTCCCGCCACCCGCTTCTTCTCGTCCCCCAGTGCCTCCAGCAGCACCCCGTCCGTAATCCACGACGGCGCCGGCTCACCCTTCAGGTAGTGCCCGAACCACTCCAGGATGCGGCGGTGGTAGTCCTTCTGGTTGGCCTCCTGCCGGAAACCGTGATCCTCGCCCTCGTACACCAGCAGCACCATCTGCCTCTCGGCCCGCCGCGCGAAGTTGAAGAACTCGGTCCCCTGATCCCAGTCCACGACCCCGTCCTCGTTCCCGAACGCCATCAGCAGCGGCGTCTCCATGTTGTGAACCTCGTGGATGGGCGAGTTCCGCCGGTGCGCCTCCGGATCCTCCCAGAACGGCACCTCCATCCGCGCCTGGCCGGTCTCCCAGTGGCTCAGCTCCGCGATCCCCGGGCTCCAGTGCAGCTGGCCCATGAAGCTGACGAAATCCGTAAGCGGCGCCCCCGCCACCGAGGCCGCGAAGATGTCCGTCCGCGTGGGCAGGAACGTCGCCTGGTAGCCACCCCACGAGTGCCCGATCAGCCCGACCGCATCCGGGTCCGTCACGCCCATCTCGACCGCCTTCGCCACCGCCGCGCGCACCGATTCCAGCGCGCTCACTCCCGGGTCCCGCGCGCGGTACACGATGTCGGGCAGCAACACCGCGTACCCGTGCTGCGTCCAGGCGGTGTAGTTGTAGTAGTCGCGCTCGCTGGGAACGCGGAAGAAGTGCATTTGAGGAGAAAGCATCTCGTAGGTGTACACGATCGTGGGCACCGCGCGTCCCTCCTCGTGGTTCGCGGGACGAAGGAGTACGAACTGGAGGTCGCGGCCCGATTCGCTTACGAAGTCGACGAGTTCCGCCCGGCCCCACGCCACCTCGTCGATGAAGGGGTTGATGGCCGTCGCCTGGGTGGCGTTCGCAAGGTCGGGGCCCGCGACGAAGAGGTCGGGCGGGTCGCCAAAGGACTGGGACGCGTACATCATGACCTCGGTGCTGTCCGCGCGGACGAGGCCGGCGAGGAATGCGTCTTCAAGAACCAGGGTCTCGGCCGCGCCGGAGTCCGACCGTGCCAACCGCCCCCGTGTGCCCGTCCCGCCGCCCGCGTCCCCCCAGCCGTCCGTGAGGCGCGCGTAGCCACGCTGTTCCGTCTTCTCGTTGTAGAGGGACAGATACGGGCGCGAATCGGGATCGATCCCGGGCTCGCCGTCATCGTCGGCGACCCGTGCCACGCGGTGCGCGGTCCCGGTCTCGGCGCCCCGGGTCAACCGCTCGCCGCCCGAGCCGTCGGGCGCAACCCGCCAGATGTCGTGCTTGCCGTAGAGCAGGACCGCGTCGTCGTCCTCCAGCCAGGGGCCCGGACCAAAGCCGTGCGGCGGGATCACGTCGGTGGGCGTGTCGTAGTCGGTGTTGGCGAAGTTTTCCGTTAACCCTGACGTTACGTCATGCTGGGCGCCCGTGCGGATGTTGAGCGTATGGTACGCCGAGCCGTCCCACGAGAGCAGCCACTCGCCCCCCGCGCTGGGCCACTCGTACCGAACCCGGGTGAGGAGCGGCCGCCGCTCGCCGCTGTCCGTGTCGATGGCCCGGACGTCGTGGTAGGGGCGGCCGAACATCGCGCCCCACGGGTAGGGTTCGTCGATGTCTTCGAGCGCGGTGTCCCAGCCGTGCAGCAGCTGCGTGTTCGCCATGAGGTCCGAGCCGAGCACCACCACGCGGTCGTCTTCGATGTGCCAGACGGCCAGCAGCGTGCGGTTGCCGTCCCGGACCTCGTTGACCTTCTGCTCCGGGAAGAGGCGAACGTCCTTGGTGTGCCAGATCTGCAGGTCGGGCAGGTCGGGCTCCGCTTCCTCCTCCGCCGGGCCCTGTGGCGCGGCCTCCTCGGGATCGTCCGCGTCGCCGTCGCCGGGGTCGCCGCCCTCTGCCTCCTCATCCGCCTCATCCTCCACCGGCCTCAGCCCCACCGAGATCATGCGGCCGTCGTCGGACCAGGAGGGTGCGCGGTGGCGCACGACCTCGAGGGCGTCGGGGATGCCGGCGGTGTTCGAGCCGAGGACCGTCATCTCGATGCCCCGATCCAGTTCGCGCCAGGCCAGCACGTCGTGGGCGGTGCCGTCGGCCGAGGCGGCGTCGCGGGAGCGGAGCGCGGCGAGGTCGTGGGAGTCGTCGCGCCAGCGGAGGCTGCGGTAGGCGGACCCGGAGGCGTCGGCGGAGCGGATGGTGCCGGCGGCTGCGTCGTAGACCTGCACGCCGTTGCCCACGTCGGTGCCGGTGGCGACCGCGAGCGCCAGCAGGGATTCCGTGGGGCTCCAGGCCATCTCGCCCACGTTGCCCAGAGTGGTTTCGGCACCCGTGGCCAGGGTGACGATGCGCACGTCCGCGCCCTTGCCGGCCGGCTCTTCGGGCGCGTAGCCGCGGAGTGCGATGAAGCGGCCCGACGCGTCGAAGCGGCGCTCGGACACGGCGTCGAACTCCTGGACTTCGCCGGTCTGCAGGTCCATCACCGACGCCTTGTCGCGCACGGGTTCGTCCTGCTGCTCAAGCCTCTCGCGTTCCTCCGGGGGCAGGCCGACCGTCCATCCCAGCCAGCGGCCGTCGGCGGAGAAGGCGGGGGCGCTGCCCCACGGGAAGACGCGGGTGGAATCGTCGGCCAGCCGGCGGACGCGGAGTTCCGAGGTCTCGTCCACACGGGTGACGACGTACGCGACCCAGTCGCCGAATGGGGAGAGGGCGTCCGCACCGAGGCGCTCCCAGCGTCCGTAGTCGTCGGGGGTGACCGGGGGGAGGTCCTGGGGGAAGGCGGGGGCGGGCATGGCGAGCAGGGTGGCGACCCTCAGCAGGGCTGTGAGGTGCGGGCGAGCGTACATGGGGACTCCCGGGAAGTGCATCGTGATTCATCGTGTGCGTGCCCAAGCATCACTGCGCGGCCGGCGCTGCGCAAACGGCGATTCATGCGCGCACTGGGGGTTGCGCGGCGCTCGCGCGAGCGGCGTTACTTTTCCGCACCATGTACGAGCGCATCGTATGTCTCACCGAGGAGCCGACCGAGATCCTTTACCGCCTGGGAGAGGACCGGCGCATTGTGGGCATCTCCGGGTTCACCGTGCGGCCCGCCCGCGCGCGCAAGGAGAAGCCGAAGGTGTCGGCGTTCACCTCGGCGAAGATCGATCGCATCCTCGCGCTCAAGCCGGATCTGGTCTTCGGCTTCTCGGACATCCAGGCGGACATCGCGGCCGAACTGATCCGGAGCGGGGTCGAGGTCCACATCTTCAATCACCGGTCGGTGGCCGAGATCCTGCGGACGGTCCGGGCGATCGCGGGACTGGTGGGTTGTCCGGAGAAGGGCGAGCGGCTGGTGCGCGAGTTGCAGGCGGGCCTGGGCCGGGTGGCCGAGCGGGCGGCCGGGAGGGCGGCGGCGTCGTCCCGGCGGCCGCGCGTCTACTTCGAGGAGTGGTACGACCCGCTGATTTCGGGGATCCGCTGGGTGTCGGAGTTGATCGAACTGGCGGGCGGCGAGGACTGCTTTCCGGAGTTCCGCGAGTGCGGTCTGGCGAAGGACCGGATCATCGCGGACCCCGACGAGGTGGTACGCCGTGCCCCCGACGTGATCATCGGCTCGTGGTGCGGACGCAAGTTCCGGCCCGAGCGGGTTGTGGCGAGGGAGGGGTGGGACGCGATTCCGGCCGTGGCGGGCGGACACATCCATGAAATCAAGTCCGCGCTGATCCTGCAGCCGGGCCCGGCCGCGCTCACGGACGGGCTCGACGCGTTGGCTGAGATCATCGGGGGGTGGCGGGGGTAGCGACTGCTCCGGTTAACCGGGGCCGGATCCAGCGCGCCTGGTGTCCGCTGCCTGTTTGCGCCACGACTACCGCCTCCGTACCGTATACAAATCAGTACGCCAGTTCCGGTTGCATTGGGGAGGTCCGCCTGCATCCGACCGGGTGACTGATGCCGACGTGACAGGTCGTGTCAGTCGGTTCGCGGCATTGGAAGGACGCAGGATGGCAGTGCAGGAGTGCTCGCGGTTGCTTGACTCCATGCCCGACGTGCGTCCGGGGGCCCGCGACTCGCCCTTCTCTCCGCCTCTTGCGGCCAGGATCCGGATCAGCCGGATCCGCTGTCTGCCCACTCTCTTTCCGGAGGTGCACATGGGCAAGCCACGTATGAACCGCAGTTTCACCATCCTTCTCACATTCACCCTGCTCCCGATCGTCGCCCTCGCCGCCGCACCGACAGATGCGCGAGCCCAGGGCGGTACCATCACGGGGCAGGTGACCGACGCCGGAACCGGGGCGCCGATCGAGCTGGCTCAGGTGACGGTGGAGGGCACCAGGATCTCGGTAACGACCACCGCCCAGGGGCGCTACCTGGTGACCGGCGTGTCGGCCGGTGTTCGCACGGTGACCGTGCAGCGCCTCGGGTACTCCGACGCTTCCCAGGAGGTCACGGTCCCCGAGGGCGGAGCCGTCAACCTGGACTTCGCCCTGGCCACCGCGCCCGTGAACCTCAGCGGGATCGTGGTGACCACCACCGGTGAGCAGCAGAAGATGAGCATTGCGAACGTGATCGCGACGATCGGGGCAGATTCCATCGTCACGAGTGCGCCGATCACGAACGTGACCGATCTCCTGCAGGGCCGCGTCCCCGGCGTAATGACCTTCAGCAACGCCGGGATGACAGGCTCATCGGCCCGTGTCCGCATCCGGGGCTTCAACAGTCTGTCCCAGGACAACACACCCCTCATGATCATCGACGGGGTGCGCGTGGAGAACACCACCGGCGGCGGCAGCCAGATTGGCCCCAGACAGTACAGTTCCGGCTGGACCGCCGGGGCGGTAACCGACCTGAACCCGGAAGAGATCGAGTCCATCGACATCGTCAAGGGACCGTCGGCCGCGACGCTGTACGGGACGGACGGGGCCAACGGCGTGATCCTCATCCGCACCAAGCGAGGCCAGCCCGGCGAAGCCAGGTGGAGCGTGTACACCGAGGGAGGCCTGATCCAGCAGGCCGCCGATGTGCACGAGGGCTGGTACGCATGGGGACGGAACGCCGACGGCGCGACCATACGCTGTGAGAACCGCGTGCGTGTGGTGGGCGGCTGCACGTTGGACAGCCTCACGACCTGGAGCGCGTTCCGTGACTCCCCCTCGGCTCCTCTGGGGCTCGGGCACCGCGAGCAGCTGGGGGTCCAGGTATCGGGTGGGGTCGAGCGATTCCGGTATTTCTTCGCCACCGAACTCGAGAACGAGACGGGATACCTCGAGCTTTCGGAATCGGAGATCGAGCGCAAACAGGCGGAGCGTGGAGGCGTCGAGATTCCCGGTTGGCAGAGACGCCCGAACTACCTGAAGCGATTGACCATGCGCGGAAACGTCACGGCGCGTCTCAACGAGACCGCGGACATCAATGTCTCGACCGGGGTGACCCTGCAGGAAAGCCAGATCCCGAGCAACGGCGTTTTCTGGAGAGGCAGCTGGGGACCCGGCTACAATGACAACAACGAGGGGTGGTGGCTTGGCGACCGTCCCGGGGATCTGTTTGCGACCAGGGCCGGGTCCAACATTACCCGCTTCACGACCGGGATCAACGGGAACTGGATTCCGCGGCCATGGCTGACGTTCCGCGGCACGGTCGGCCTCGACCACTCGGCCCAGTTCTCGGACAACCTCCTTCGGCGGGGGGAGGACACCTCGGGGGCTCTCAACACGGGGTTCCGCAATCATATTCGCTCCGACATCGCACTCTATACCGTCGACCTGGGATCCACCGCCGAATTCGACATCAATCCCACGGTCAAATCGAGGACGTCATTCGGGGTCCAGTACAACCGCCGTCACCAGGGGGTGGCACAGGCACGCGGTACCGATCTGCCCCCGGGGGCCCAGACGGTGAACGGCGCCGCCAACTACACCGCGTCGGAATCCAACGTTCAGTCGGTGGTGGCGGGTACGTACGTGGAACAGACCTTCGACCTGGACGGCCGTTTCTTCCTCACCGCCGCGCTGCGGGCTGACGGGGCCAGCAACTTCGGCAAGGACTTCAAGACGGCCTGGTACCCCAAGGGAGGGTTCTCCTGGCTCCTATCGGAGGAGGGTTTCTTCCCTCGGGGCTCGTTCATCAACAGCCTGAGGTATCGGTTCGCATACGGGGCCTCCGGCGTCCAGCCGCAGGCGACCGACGCTCTGGCGGATGTCCGCTTCGCCAGCGTCTTCGTGAATGGCCAGTCGCGGACCGGAGCAAGACTGTTCGCGCTCGGAAACCCCGATCTCGGGCCGGAGCGGGTGACCGAATACGAGACCGGGGTCGACATGGAGCTTCTCGACAGCCGGGTTCAGCTGGAGGCCACCGCCTATTATCGGAAGAGCGTGGATGCGCTGGTTCGGCGGGCGATGCCGCGGTCCATCGGGATTACCGGTACCGGGCAGCTGGACAATGTGGGTTCAGTCCGCAACATGGGCATCGAGGCCGACGTGCAGGCCGAGGTCTTCAACCTGGCCGGTGCCACGTTCAGCGTGAACGTCAATGGTTCCGTGAACTCCAACGTGCTCCTCGAACTCGCCGAAGGACTCCGTCCGCCGGAGGATCGCTTCATCAAGTTCGTGGAGGGCTGGCCGCTCTACGGGCAGTGGGATCGTCCGGTGCTGGGCTGGAATGATGACAACGGCGACGGCGTCCTGCAGGCCGACGAAGTCCAGGTGGGCGATTCGATCATTTTCATCGGCAACACGAACCCCACCAGAATGCTCAACTTCACGCCGACGATCTCGCTGCTGGGCGGGAGACTGTACCTGAGTTCGCTCTTCGTGTACCGAGGTGGCTGGGTGCAGACGAACTTCAGCGAACTCAACAAGTGCAACTTCGGCAGCTGCCGGGCACGGAACGATCCGGAAGCCCCGCTTCATTTGCAGGCACAGTACATCGCCTTCACCAAGCCCGGTCTGACCTACGCGGGATACCAGGAAGACGGGACCTTCACGCGGTGGGCCGAGGCCCTGGTGTCGTACACTTTCCAACCGGGTGCGCTCCAGCCGCTCGGACTCGGAGCGAGCAGCGCGACGGTATCGCTCAGCGCCAGAAACCTGATGCTGTGGACGGACTACACCGGTCCTGACCCGGAGGTGACGGCGAACCCGTCGCTCAGCGGAAACTTCGGGACCCGCTGGGACCTGGGCTACGACAACCCCACGGCACCGCCGGCGCGCTACATCATCATGCGCGTGAAACTCAACTTCTAGGAAGGAGGGACCCATGTTCAAGGACAAGAAGAAACCGTGCTTCCTTGTGGCCATCGCCGGGACGCTCCTGCTGGGCTGCGACGCACTTACGGATGTCGCCGCGCCGGATGTCGTGCAGCCGCAGGATGTCGACAACGCAGAGGGTGCCGCGTCGTTCGGCGCAGCCGCTCTCAACAACCTGTACTCACAGTTCTCCGGCATGACATCGACCACCGGACGATTCTCGGACGAGTTCTACCTCTCCGATTCCTTCAACGCCTTCGCCGCTGTCGACTACCGGGAGCAGGCCGTGACCTACACCGAGTGGGGGCCGGTGCTGCTGGGACGGGGGCGAACCTTCGCACAGCTCGGCATTGACCTGTACCTGCAGCACGCCCCGGAGGAGCGGGCCGCCATCGGGCAGCTCTACGCCGTTCGCGGCCTGGCGGCACTGCTCCTGGGAGAGGTCAACTGCAACGGGACCCCACTCAGCGAGGTGGTCGACCTGAAGCCGGTCTACGGCGGACCGATTACCAGCGACAGCATGACCACACGGGCAGTAGCGGAGCTTGACGCCGCACTCGAATACGCGGCCGCGGACGAGCAAATCATGAATCTCGTTGGCGTTGCCCGCGGCCGGGCGCTCACAAACCTCGGACGGTTCAGCGAGGCCGCTTCGGCGGTCGCAGGCGTGCCCACCGACTACGTCTACCTCGCCGAGCTGTCCGCGGCCGGAGCCGGACTCCAGAATCCCATCTTCAACACGAACAGCAGGACGGACGTGTGGGGTGCCGTCACCGTTTCGGATGGCGAGGGGACCAACGGGCTCGACTTCGTAAGCGCCAATGATCCGCGTGTTCCGACCGAGTTGCTCGGGACCGGCAGGGACGGCGAGACGGAGCACTACTACTACAAGAAGTTCACGGACCGGTATGACCCGATCGTATTGGCCTCCGGAATCGAGGCACGGCTCATCGAAGCCGAGGCGGACCTGAAGGCCGGAGGCGGCAGGTGGCTGTCGATCCTCAACGACCTGCGAGCGGTCGCGATCGATCCGCCCCTGGAGCCGCTGATGGATCCGGGATCGCCCGACGCCCGGGTGGATCTCGTGTTCCGCGAGCGCGCGTTCTGGCTCTTCGCAACGGGTCATCGCATGGGCGACCTGCGCAGGCTCCTGCGCCAGTACGGGCGGTCGCAGAACGACACGCATCCGGTCGGCCACTACAAGGGCCCGCAGAGCTACGGGACCGACGTGGTGTTCATCCTGACGCTGTCGGAGCAGTCGAATCCTGAGGGGTTTGTCTGTCTGGACAGGAACCCGTAGAAGGGGGGGCGCTGCAGGGATCCGCTCCTCACGCAGGGTTTTGCCCCGGCCCGCCAGGCACACCGTCTGGCGCGGCCGGGGCGTCTCGATTATGTTCATATGAAACATGCAGAGAGTTCATATGAACAGACAACGAGATCATTGCCCTGACCCGAAGGGACGTGGCGACCTGGGCGAGCTGCCTGCGCGCCTGGTCCGCGAGGCTCGTCCGGTCTACGGAGAGCCCGCGCGGCTCGAGGAACTCCGCCAGGCCGCCGAGACCGGCCTCCCGGTCGACGCCGTCCGCGCGCTGCAGTTGGAATTGAAGCGGTTCGGGTTGCGGCGGCCGTCCGCTTTCGTGAACCGAATCGTGCCCCGGGCCACTCGACAACGGCGCGAGCGACTGAAGCGCGAGGAGAGTGAAGCCGTGCTGCGCGTCGCGGCCGTGATGGCGCTGGCCGTGTACGTGTGGGGCGAAGAGGAGGGGGCGGCGGAGTTTCTGATCAACCCGCACCCGATGCTGAGGGGTGCCATACCGCTGGAAATGGCCCTGTCGGAGGTAGGGGCAAGGTATGTGGAGGACATTCTCTGGGGCTTGCACTACGGCTTGCCCGTTTGAACCTCTATCGGATTCACGACCGTCGCCATGACGCCCTGAGCGGGACAGGTGCTGCGCTGAAGGGTGGGCGATGGAACCCGCGCGGCCTGCCTGTCGTCTACACTTCCCCTGCCTATGAGGGCACAATGCTCGAAATCCTCGCCCGAGCTGTGACCAGGAGGATACCCAAGGGATATGTCGCCTCCCGGATTGTTCTGCCGGACGACTGCGAGGTGGAGCGTCTCGAGGGCGGACAGTCCCCGGACTGGTTTGATTGGACGCGTTCCCGGCGGATCGGGCGAGCCTGGGCGGACTCGCTGCGGTCGCTTGGCCTGGAGGTGCCTTCCTACGTCGCGCAGCCCTGGGGCCGGAACGTGCTGCTGAACCCGCGTCATTCGGATTTCGGTCGGGTCCGGGTCGCGGAAGCCGTGGATGTCCGCTGGGATCCGCGGATGTTCTGACGGGATCGGCCGGGTTCTCCCGTGAATCGTTGGGCGCAGGGGGGTGCATCGGTCCGCCGCTTGGCGGTATTGTCCACGGTCCGGCCAACGTTACTTATCCAGCTTGAGGAGCCCGCGCTTGCAATACTCCCTTCTCGGCGACAGCGGTCTCGTCGTGTCCCGCATCGCGCTCGGCTGCATGAGCTTCGGCAGCCGCCAGTGGCGCCCGTGGATGCTCGAGGAGGGCGAGGCCAAGCCCTTCTTCCGGCGCGCCGTCGAACTCGGCATCAACTTCTTCGACACGGCGGACGTGTACTCGCTCGGCGTGAGCGAGGAGATCACCGGCAAGTGGATGCGAGAGTTCGCGGTCCGGGACGAGGCGGTGGTGGCCACCAAGGTCAAGATGCGCATGGGCCCGGGGCCGAACCGGGGGGGATTGTCGCGGAAGCACATCGTTCAATCCTGCGAGGCCTCGCTCAAACGGCTGGGGGTGGAGCGGATCGACCTCTACCAGATCCACCGCGCCGACCCGGCCACCCCGGTGGAGGAGACGCTGGCCGCGCTGGACCACCTGGTCCACCAGGGCAAGGTTCTCTACCTGGGCGCGTCGTCCATGTACGCGTGGCAGCTCATGAAGATGCTGTCGGTCTCGGAGCGCCGCGGATGGGCGCGCTTCGTGTCCATGCAGAACCACTACAACCTCGTCTACCGGGAAGAGGAGCGCGAGATGATGCCGCTGTGCGTGGAGGAGGGACTCGGCGTGATCCCCTGGTCGCCGCTGGCCCGCGGACTGCTGACCGGCAGCCGCGCGCGGGGAAGTCACGAGTCCTCGGTGCGCGACGAGCACGACGCCTCCATGGCCGACGAACTCTACGATCACGAGTCCGACTGGGACGTGGTGGACGCGACGTTGCGCGTCGCGAGGCGGCGGGGCGTGGAGCCCGTGCAGATCGCACTGGCGTGGCTGCTGTCGCGGCCCGCGGTGGTGGCGCCGGTGGTGGGGTTCACGAGGGTGGAACAGATGGATGCGGTGGCGGGCGCCGTGGACGTGGCGCTCACCGAGGGGGAATGCGGCGAGCTGGAAGCCCCGTATCGGCCGCACGCCGTGCGGGGTTGGCTGGACGGGCCGGTGCGGCTGCCGGGGATCAGTTCGTGAGCGGGGGTGCGGCGGGTGGCGCCGTGCGCGCCGGCATCCCGGGCCTCACCCTCACGCGCGCCGACTTTGAGGCCGCCTACGAGAACGTCCGGCCGCACGTGTACCGCACCCCGCTGCTCACCAGCCGGTCGCTGAGCGAGGCGTGCGGCCTCGACGTGCGCCTCAAGGCCGAGCTGTTCCAGCTGGGCGGCTCCTACAAGGTGCGGGGCCCGCTCAACAAGATCGCCAGGCTGAGCGGCGAGGAGCGGGCCCGGGGCGTGATCTGCTCGTCGGCGGGCAATCACGCGCAGGGCGTGGCGATCGCGGCGCGGCACTACGGGGTGAAGGCGGTGGTGTGCATGGCCGAGAACGCGACGCCGGCGAAGGTCGCCGCCACCAAGGGATACGGCGCACGCGTGGTACTCCACGGCAGAATCTGGGACGAGGCCAACGAGAAGGCCCTCGAACTCGTCGAGACCGAGGGCTACACCTACGTCCACCCGTTCGACGATCCCGACCTGATCGCCGGGCAGGGGACGCTGGGACTCGAAATCATGGAGCAGTTTCCCGAGGTCGAACTGGTGGTCGTCCCGATCGGCGGCGGTGGGCTGATCTCCGGGATCTCCATGGCGGTGAAGTCCATCAAGCCGGACGTGCGCGTCGTCGGCGTCGAGTCCTCAGGGGCCCCGGCCATGAAGCGCAGCGTCGAGGCGGGGTCGCGGGTGACGCTCGACCGCGTCGACTGTGTCATCGACGGGCTGGTCGTGAAACGCGTGGGCGGGAACACCTGTTCCATCGTGTCCCGCTTCGTGGACCAGATCGTCACGCTGCCCGACGAGCAGATCTTCGACGCCATGCTCTGGCTGATGACGCGCGCCAAGCTGGTGACCGAAGGCGCGGCCGCGTCGCCGGTGGGGGCGCTGCTCCGGGGGCTGGTCGACGCGCCGGCCGGCACGAAGACGGTGTGCATGCTGAGTGGCGGCAACCTGGACGTGGAGCAGCTGCGCGGGCTGTCCTGGAACTGAGTTGAACCCATGGATGGCTCGTCCACCCGCTACCTCATCCGTCTCGCCGCCGAGGTCGCCAGCAAGTCGAATCGCACCCGGCGACGCTTCCAGAAACAGCTCGCGCGCAACCTCGACGATGCCCTCCGCTCCGCAGGCGCCAACGCCACCATCCGCGACAGATGGAGCCGGCTGTTCGTCACGATTCCAGCAGCGGACTCCGCGGCCGACGATGACCAGGCCGCGGCCGCCGCAAACCAGGTCATGTCCGCCGCCACCCGAGTCTTCGGCGTCAACTCCTTCTCCCGGCTGGACGCCGTGCTCCCGGCCGACCTCGACACGATCGTCAGGGTGGGACACGACACCTACCGCGACGCCGTCACGGGGCACCGCTACGCCATCGCCGCCCGCCGCACCGGCCGTCACGGCTTCTCGTCGCGCGACATCGCGGTCGAACTCGGAGCCGCCCTCAATCCCTACGGCACCGTCGACCTCACCACGCCCGAGGTCACCGTCCACGTCGAAGTGCGCGACCAGCGCGCCTACCTCTTCAGCGGCCGCACCGACGGTCCGGGCGGTCTCCCGCTGGGCGTGCAGGGCCGGGCAGTGTGCCTCATCTCCGGCGGCTTCGACTCGGCCGTCGCCGCCTGGCTCCTCCTGAAGCGCGGCGTCACCCTCGACTACGTCTTCTGCAACCTGGCCGGTCCCGCCTTCGAGCGCTCCGTGATCCAGGTCACCAGGGTGCTCGCCGACCGCTGGAGCTACGGGGACCGCCCCCGCATGCACGTCATCGACTTCGCAGAGGCGGTCAGCCGGCTCCAGGCCGACGTCACGCCCCGCTACTGGCAGGTCGTGCTGAAGCGGCTCATGTACCGCGCTGCCGAGGTCGTCGCCGCAGAGATCGGCGCGGATGCCCTGGTCACCGGCGAGTCCCTGGGCCAGGTGTCGTCGCAGACGCTCCGCAATCTGCGCTCGATCGAGGCCGCGGCGACCCTCCCGGTGCTGCGTCCCCTCGTGGGTCTCGACAAGCAGGAAATCATCCGTATCGCGCAGCAGGTCGGGACGGCCGCTCTTTCCGCGCGCGTCAAGGAATACTGCGCGATTCTCGAGGGGAAGCCGGTTACGGCTGCGAAGGTTCTGGCGGTGGACCGCGAGGAGGCGCCGCTCGACCCCGGCCTGGTCGACCGCGCCGTGGCCGCGCGCAGGGTGCTGGACGTGCGGAAGCTCGCCGACTCGGACCTGCAGCGTGACTACCTGTGGCTCGATGTCCTCCCGGAGGGAGCCCGCGTAATCGACTGCCGCCCCCCACAGCAGGACGACGGATGGAGGCATCCCGGCTCGAAGCGCGTACTGCCGCCCGATTTTCCCGAACTGGCCACGAAACTAAACAAAGATGTTAAGTATGTACTGTTCTGCGACAACGGAATCCAGTCCGGACATCTTGCAAATCTATTGCAGACAGTGGGTTACGAGGCCTATGCACTGAAGGACGGGACGAAGGCGCTGCGGGAAGGGGCGCCCGCGCTGCGGGGAGCGGCGCGGTAGCCGTGCCAGACGCGAGCACCCCGGCGCCGCGTCTCTTCGCGGCCAGGACGGCCGTCGTTTCCCTTGCGTTGCTCGCCTCGTGCGCCCCCGACGCGGGTCCCGGCGACGACCGAGCAGACCATCTCGTCATCGCCTGGCCCGCCTCCCGCGAGCCCGCCTCGCTCGACGGCCACATCGAGCCGTACCAGACGGCGTGGCTCATCGACTACATGATCGCCGACCCGCTGCTCATCATCGGCCCGGACGGCGGATTCCACCCGGCCCTGGCGACGGACTGGTCGTCGAACGCGGTGGCGGACGAGTGGACGTTCACGTTGCGGAGCGATGTCGTCTTCCAGGACGGGACGCCGTTCGACGCCGAGGCCGTCAGCTACAACGTCGAGCGCATCCTCGACCCGGCCACGCGGTCCGGCGAGATGGCGGCGCACGTCGGCCCCGTCGAGCGCGTGGAGATCGTCGACGACACCACCGTCACGCTGCACTACGAGGCCCCCTGGGTGACCGTCCTCGACGCCTTCCGGCGCGTCCCCATCTGGTCCCCTGCGGCCGCCGAGCGCTGGGGCATCGAGGCGTTCGACCGCCACCTGGTGGGTGCCGGACCCTTCCTGCTGGAGGAATGGGTGCCCAACGACCGCGTGACCGTGCGGCGCTGGGACGGGTACGGCGGGTGGAACTCGATCGCCGACGAGCCCGGTCCGGCCAGAGTCGAGCGCGTGACGATCCGCTTCATCGGCGAGGAAGCCGTTCTGGGCAACGTCGTCCGTACCGGCAACGCCCATATCGCAATGAATCTGCCCACCACGTACATCGACGACTACCGTGGCGCCGAGGGCTTCTCGCTGCTCACCGGCTACCAGGCCGGGACCGGATTGCAGATGGTCATGAACGTACGGCGTCCGCCCTTCAGCGACCTCCGGGTGCGGCAGGCGCTCCTTCACGGCACCGACCAGCACGCCATCAACGATCTGCTCTACGATGGCCACTACCTCACGTCCGACGGCCCCCTGAACACGGTCCACCGCTGCTACTGGGAGGGGAGCGCGGACTATTACCCATATGACCCCGAGACCGCACGTCGGCTCCTCGACGAGGCGGGCTACACCGACCGGGACGGCGACGGCGCGCGGGAGGCCCACGGCGTCGCCGGCGTCGAGGACGGAACGCCGTTGCGGGTGCGCTGGACCATCCTCGACCGCGAGGAGATGGGCGAGGCGGTGCAAGCGCAGTGGCGCCCGCTCGGGATCGACCTGGTGATCGAGATCGTGCCCGGACCGGTGCAGCTCGAAAGGGTCAACGCCCGCGACTTCGACCTCATCTATGAGCGCCAGCGCAGCCCGGACCCGTTGCTGATGGACATGCTCTGGAACTCGGCCCACGACGTGGTCGGCGGCTGGGCGTGGACGGGGTTCGTGGACGCGGAACTGGACGGGGTGGTGAGTCAGCTCAGGGTGATTCCGGATCTGGAGGCGCGCTGTGCGCTGGCGCGCGATGCGCAGCGGATCATCATGGACAACGCGCTCATGCTGCCGACGCTGAGCGAGCCGATCTTCTACGCGGTATCAGATCGGGTGCGCGGGTTTCAGCTGGCGTCGGAGGGGCAGTTCTACTTCCTGCACAACGTGGAGCTGGTGCGGGAGTAGTGTGCGAGCACCTAGACTTCCTCACATGTCACACCGAATCGACCGGCGCAGGAAGGCCGACCGGAGGCTGTTCATCGGATGCTGGGTGCTTGCCGGCCTGCTGCACGTGGTCCTGTTCCTGGTTGTACCGGGCTTCGGGAGGGACGGACTGGCGAGGCCGGGCCTGAGCCTCGAGCTTGCCGAGACGCCGGCTCCCGGGGCTACGCTGCTCGACCTCTTCTTCGGACCGCCGGCGATATCGGGTCCGTCGGGCAGAGTCTCGGTCGAACCGCCCGAACGCTTCCTGGAAACCGAAAGGCTGGTCCATGTGCCGGCCGCGTGTCTGGCCGTCATCAGGTCTTCCGGCAACGACATACGGGGCAGCGTGCGCCTCAGGGTGAAGGTGACCGGCCGGGTCGACGTGACCGGGGTGGTGCGGTCCTCCGGCATTCGCTGCGCCGACGACCTGCTGGAAAGAGTGGCGGGAGACCTCCTCTACCACTGGCTTCCCAGCGGGGACTTTCCGGCGCCGGTCCAGCTGACCCAGCCGATGAGGCTGTCGGAGAACACCGACCGTTAGCGTTCGCCGCATGCTCGCCACCTACCTGACCCGACGTCTCGCACAGCTCGGCGTCGTCCTCCTTCTCGTCTCGGTGGCGGTCTTTTCCATCATGCACGCGCTTCCCGGCGACCCGGTTCAGCTCATGCTTTCGGGGGCCGAGAGCGGGTCCGTCACCCCCGAACGGCAGGAGCAGCTGCGCGAGGAGATGGGGCTGAACGATCCGCTCCCCGTGCAGTACGGGCGCTTTCTGCGCGGCGCCGTCACCGGCGACCTCGGCACCTCCGTCCGCCTCCGCGCCCCCGTCCTCGACCTCATCCTCGACCGGCTGGGCCCCACGCTCGCACTCAGCCTCGGCGGCATCCTCTTCGCGGTTCTCATCGGGGTCACCACCGGTGTGCTCGCCGCCCTCCGGCAGGGCTCGTGGATCGACGGCCTGAGCCGCGTGCTCGCCTATGTCGGCGTCTCGCTTCCCCTCTTCTGGCTCGGCCTCCTGCTCATTCTGGTCTTCTCCTTCCGGCTCTCCTGGTTCCCCCCTGCGGGATCGGAGGGCGTCCGGTCGCTCGTTCTCCCCAGCCTGTCGCTGGGGCTCGTGTCGGCGGGTGTCATCGCCCGCCTCACCCGCGCGTCGCTGCGCGAAGTCCTGGTCGAGGACTACATCCGGACGGCCTGGGCCAAGGGTCTCCCCAAGCGCATCGTGTACCTGCGCCACGCGCTCCGCAACGCAATGCTCCCGGTTGTGACCATGCTCGGGTTGCAGTTCGGCGCGATGCTCGCCGGCGCCGTCGTTACCGAGACCGTGTTCAGCCGGCCCGGCCTCGGCCGCCTCGTGGTGAGCGCCATTCTCTGGAAGGACTATCCGCTGGTGCAGGGGATCGTGCTGTGCATGGCCGCGATGTACGTCCTGGTCAACCTGCTGGTGGACCTCCTGGCGGTTTGGCTCGACCCGCGCGTGCGCGATGAGGCGCCGGCATGACCATCGGCGGTCGCGCGCTCACCCCGGCCTTCGTGGCCGGTACAGCGGTTCTGGCTGGTTGGGTCCTGCTTGCGCTCCTGGCTCCCGCAGCCACGCCCCACGACCCCCTGGCCACCGTCTCCGGTGCCCGCGAGGCCCCGTCGGCGGAGTTCTGGTTCGGGACCGACCGGCTTGGCCGGGACGTGTTCAGCCGGGTGGTGCACGGGGCACGCGTGTCGCTCGTCCTCGGGTTCATCAGCGTGGCCATCGGGGCGGCCCTCGGCTCCGCGATGGGGCTGGTGTCCGGCTACTACCGCGGCCCCGCCGACACCGTGCTCATGCGCATCGTCGACGCCATGCTGGCCTTCCCCGGCATCCTGCTGGCCCTCGTGGTGATCGCCGCGCTCGGCCCCAGCATCACCAACGTGATGATCGCGGTCGGCGTCTCCACGATCCCGCGCTACGCCCGTCTGGTCCGCTCGACCGTGCTCACCGTCCGCGAGCAGGCCTACGTCGACGCGGCCCGGCTGATCGGCGTGCCGGACATCCGGATCATGCTGCGGCACGTGCTGCCGAACACGGCGGTGCCGCTGCTCGTGCTCTCGACGCTCGAGTTCGGGCACGCCATCTCGGTAGGCGCGGGCCTGAGCTTTCTGGGGCTGGGTGCGCAGCCGCCGACGCCGGAGTGGGGGCTGATGGTCGCTGTGGGGCGGGACGTGCTGGGACCGGCCTGGTGGATTTCCACATTCCCCGGGCTTGCCATATTCACGGTGGTGATGGCCACCAACCTGATGGGCGACAGTCTGCAGGAGATGCTCGATCCGCGGCTGAAAGCGAGGTGAGATGAGCGAGAGATTCGTGGGCGTGCAGATCGGGCCCGCCAGTTTCGTGGACGAGGGCGTGGACGCGGTTCTCGACACACTCCAGGGGCGCGTGGGCGTCAACGTGATCCTGTTGGGCACGGTCAGCTGGCTGGGGCTCAAGATCGGGCGCAGCATCTCGTGGCGGATCGACGGCTGGCCGGACCACGGCGTACCCGAGCCGCTGGAGGTGCAGGGCGGGTCGTACCTTGCGGACCATCCCGAGTTCTACCGCAACACCTCCATCAGCAACTTCCGTGCCCCGGACGAGGCCATGCGGGACCGCGACATACTCGAAATGGTCATTCCCGGGGCCCGGGCGCGGGGGATGAAGGTGATCCCGGAGCTGATGGAGCCGCTCTTCAAGTACGCGGGCCACGGATCGGCCAACACCGTTCAGATCCCCAACCTGGTCCAGTACATGGAGGTGGACTACCTGGGCCGAATCGGCGGGGCGCCCTGCCTGGAAAACCCCGACTACCGGACCTGGTGGCACGCGCTCATCGAGGACCACTGCCGGAGCTACGACATCGACGGCATCATGTGGTGCAACGAGAGGCGGAGCCCACTCGACCAGCTGGTCACCGGGATGGCTCCGGGGTGCTTCTGCAGGCACTGCCTGGCTGCCATGTCGGCTGGTGGCGTCGACCCGGAAGCCGCGCGGCGGGCGTCCGGCCTGCTGCACAACTACTTCCGCAAGTGCCGGGCGGGCGAGCACTTCACCGACGGCGCGCTGATCACCGGGCTCCGCACCCTGCTCGACAACCCCGAGTTCCTGCTGCTCGAGCGGCACTGGGTCAGGCGCAACAAGGACCTGGACCGCGAACTGTACGGGCTGGTCAAGTGGTGCGATCCGGCGCTGGAGTTCGGGCTCAACGTCTGGAACCGCAACCACTTCAACCCGCTGCGCAAGGCGCAGTGGCCGTGGGCCGAGACGAAGGACTACGCGGACTGGGTCAAGCCGATCACGTACCAGCACCAGTCGGGCGGGATCTACCTGGGCGAAATGAAGCCGTTGCACGCGACCCTGCTGCGCGACCTGACGCCCGCCGAGCTGACGCCGATCATGTACCGGATTCTGGGGCTCGACGAGGCGCCGTGGGAGGAGCTCATGGGTGCGGGAATGCGCCCATCCAGCTATGTCGGTGGCCAATGCCGCGACACGATCGAGGCGCTTGACGGCGAGCTGCCCGTGCTGATGGGGATCGGCGTCGACGCGCCCCGCTCCAGCCCGGATCAGGCCGCCTGCACCCCCGAGATCGTGCACGAGAGCGTTCACGCGGCGTACGAAGCGGGTGCGGCGGGCGTGATCTACTCGCCCAACTACGCGAGCATGCGCCTGACCAACCTCGACGGTGGCGCCCGGGCGCTCGCGGAACTCGGAATCTGACGCAGGGAGGCTCACATGCCCGAAGCTCCAGCCTGGAAGTTCCAGCCGGTTCTGCAGGATCTGGCGCCGCGCGAGCCCGCGTCGGTCACGCTCCGCGGCCGCGTGATCACGGGGGTGGGGGATGAGGTGATCGAGGACGGCCACGTCACGCTGGAGGGGGGCCGGATCGTGTCGGTCGGGGCGTGGGGCGCGGCCGCGGGGGATGCTCGGGCGGTCGTCGCGACGGACGGAACGATCCTGGCCGGCCTGATCAACAGCCACGCCCACCTCGCCTGGGACGGGATCCACGACCTCGCGGCCCAGTCGATGCACGACGCGCCCGAGATCAGCGCGTACAAGGCGGCGGCCAACATGCTCGCCTCCCTGCGCGGCGGGATCACGCTGGTGCGCGACCTGGGGATGAACCGGAGCGGCGAGTTCGCCAAACAGGCGGTGGAGCAGGGGGTGTTCGCTGGCCCGCGCCTGCTGATCTGCGCGGAAGCGATCGTGCAGACCGGCGGCCACACCTACTGGTGCTGCCGCGAGGCCACCGGGGCCGACGAGATGCGGCGCGCGGTGCGGGAGCAGGTGAAGGCCGGCGCCGACCTGATCAAGATCATGATGTGTCACGACCTGCTGGAGTTCACCGACGATGAACTCGAGGCCATCGTCGACGAGACACACCGGAGCGGTCTGCCCATCACCGCCCACGCCACCTTCGACGCCGCGATCGAGCGTGCGGTCGACTTCGGTATCGACACGGTCGAGCACGGCGGCAGCATGTCGGACCGCACCATCGGCAAGCTGGTGGAGCGGGACGTGCCGATCATCACCACGTTCTCGCCGGTGGTGATCCAGTCGAAGCCCGAGATCGCGCGCAGCTACAACATTCCCGAGTGGAAGATCCGGGAGCGGCAGCGGGCGGTCGCTGACAAGGGGCGCTACGACGGGCTGCTGCGGGCGGCGCGGGCAGGGGTGCGGATCGTGTTCGGCACCGATGCGGGGAGTCCAGCCGTGCGGCACGGCGTGGTGGTCCCGGAGATGGAGTTCATGATCGAGGTGGGGGTGGTGGCGGACAACCACGCCGCGATCATGAGCGCGACGCGTGAGGCCGCGATCATGAATCGCCTGGACGACCTGATCGGCACGCTCGAGGCGGGGAAGGAGGGGGACGTGATCGTCGTGGGCGGGAACCCGCTGGACGACCTCGGCGACCTGCAGCGCGTGAGGATGACGTTCGTCCGGGGGTGCTGCCTGTATTCGCGGCCGGGGGTGTGATCCCCATGGCGCGGCAGCCCCGTGGATCCCGGCTTGCCGGCCCAGCCGCCCCTCTCGCCGCGCGCGCCGTCAGCGTGAAGTCCAGCTTCCGCACCCGCATGCTGGAACTGGCAACCGGACTGGACGACATCATCGCGCTCGGCCGGGGCGATCCGGATTTCGAGACGCCGCCCGCGATCGTGGCCGCGGGCGCGGACGCCCTCATCAGCGGCTACACGCACTATTCCCCGCCGCCGGGCCTCCAGGAACTCCGCGAGGCGATCGCGTTTCAGCTGAAACTTAACAATAATGTTAAGTATTCGGCCGACCAGGTCATCGTCACCAACGGCGCCCAGGAAGCGCTGCTGATCTCCATCCTGGCGCTGGTGGATCCGGGGGACGAGGTGATCCTCCAGGCCCCGCGCTTCAACGCCTTCGACTACATGGTGAAGCTGGCGGGAGGCCGGATCGTGGACGTGCCGACGTTGGAGGCGGACGACTACGCCCTCAAGGCCGCCGCCATCCGCGAGGTCCTCACAAAGCGTTCGAAACTCCTCATCATCGCGAATCCGAACAATCCGACCGGCGGACTCACCCCGCGGGCCGAACTGGAGCGCATCGCCGGGCTGGCCGTGGAGCACGACCTCCTGGTCATCTCCGACGAGATCTACGAGAAGCTGATCTTCGGCCGCACCGAGCACGTCAGCCTTGGCGCCCTCGACGGCATGCACGACCGCACCGTGACCGTGAACGGCTTCTCCAAGGCCTACGCGATGACCGGATGGCGCGTGGGCTACCTGGCCGCGCCGGCCTGGATGATGGAGCCGGCCGTCGAGATCAAGCACACGCTGAGCATCTGCACGCCGCCCGCTCTGCAGCGCGGGGCGCTCGCGGCCCTTGAGACCGGTGACGCGGCCGTCGCCTCGATGCTGGCCGAGTACGAGCGGCGGCTCGACCTCGTGCTGAGCCGCCTCGACGACATGGGCATCTCGTACGGGCGCCCGGGCGGAGGGATGTACGTCTACGCGAACATCTCGAGCACGGGGCTGGACGCCGAGACCTTCTGTCTCGAACTGCTGCGCCGGGAACAGGTCATGGTCTTCCCCGGCACGATGTTCGCGGACCCGGGCAATCAGCACATCCGGATCACGCTGCTGTCGCCGTTCGAGTCCATGGAGAAGGCGCTGGCGCGGATGCAGCGTTTCGTGGAAACGGCACGCGGAGCTTGATCGTGGCAGGGTCGCTGTGACCGTGGACCCCGTACACACCCTCCTCGTCGGGGCCGGCGTCCGGGGCCGGGTCTGGGCGCGCGTCATCGCCGAGTCTCCCGGGGCGACGCTGGCCTGTGTCGTGGACCATGACGAAGCGCGGGCCCGGCGCGCCCGCGATGATTCCGCGCCGGGGGCCCTCGTCCGACGCGACCTCGCCTCCGCGCTGGCCGACCCCGACATCGACGCCGCCGCGGCCGTCATCGCGACCCCGCCCGCCACGCATCACCGCCTTGTCAGCCACGCCCTCGCCCACGGCCTCCACGTGCTCTGCGAAAAGCCGCTCTCGGAGGACCTCGACGAGGTCGTCGACCTGATCGCGCAGGCCAACGCAGCCGGGCGCCACCTCCTCGTCGGGATGAACTTCCGCTACCTCCCCTCGTCCCAGCGCATACGCCACCACGTCCGCACCGGAGAGCTGGGCGCGCTGAGTCATGCGCACTTTACCTACCACAGGCAGCGCGACGGCAACCGGGACGACCTGAACGACTACGTCATGTCGATGGCGCATCCGATGCTGGTGGAGCAGAGCATCCATCACTTCGACCTGTTGCGCTATTGCCATGGCGCGGAGGTCGAGTCAATGGTGTGCGACACGTGGCGGCCGTCGTGGAGCACCTACGAGGGCGACTGCTGCGTCTCGGTGCTCTTCCGCTTCGAGAACGGCGTGCGCGCGAACTATCTCGGGACCTGGACGGCGGCCTGGAACCGGATGGACTTCCGCTGGCGCAGCGACTTCGAGCGCGGGACCCTCATTCAGCGCGAGCAGTTCGAGGATCTCGTGCGTGTCGACTTCGACCGCGGGCTGGGATTGCGAGGGCCGAACTTCAAGGGGGACGCCGACGCGGAGAGGCCGGTCGCGGAAGCGCTCGAGCCGTGCGTGCCGTTTGTGGACGACACGCGGGGACTCCTCGCCGAGTTCGTGAGGGCCGTGCGCGGGGAGTCCGATCCTGTGACTACTGGCGCCGATCACCTCGAGACCATGCTCCTGGTGCAGGGCTGTATCGAATCGCTGTCGAGCGGGCGGTGGGTCGACATGCGGAAGCTGCGGGAACGGTGGCGCCTGGTGCCGTCCGCAGCGCGGGACGCCCGACCCGGCGCGACAGGCGGTGCAGCCCCATGACTGCGGACCCCACGCCCGACCTCCTCCGCGTGCGCGGCCTCCACACCCGCTTCCTCGGCGACCAGGGCGTCGTCCACGCGGTCAACGGCGTGAGCTTCTCGGTGCGGCGCGGCGAGACCCTCGCGCTGGTGGGCGAAAGCGGGTGCGGGAAGACGGCCGCCATGCTCTCCGTGCTGCGGCTGCTGCCGGCGCATGGAACCCGTGTGGAGGCCGACGAAGTGAGCTTCCGCGGCCGCGACCTGCTCTCGCTCGACGACGAGGGAATGCGGCGCGTGCGCGGGGCCGAGATCGCGATGGTCTTCCAGGATCCGCGCGCCTCGCTCAATCCGGTGCTCACCATCGGGCGGCAGCTGACCGAGATTCTGGAACTGCATCGCGGTCTGGGGCGCCGCGAGGCCCGGAAGCGCGCCATCGAAATGGTTCATTCGGTCGGTATCTCACGTCCAAATGAACGGATCGACGACTATCCACACCAGTTTTCGGGCGGGATGTGCCAGCGGGTGGCGATCGCGATGGCGCTTTCCTGCGACCCCGACCTTCTCATTGCCGACGAACCCACCACGGCTCTCGACGTGACCATCCAGGCGCAGATCCTCGAACTGGTCGCCGAACTGAGCGCGGCGCGGAACATGGCGATGATCTGGATCAGTCACGACCTGGGCGTGGTGGCGAGCGTCGCCGACCGGGTGGCCGTGATGTACGCGGGATCGATCGTCGAGACCGCGCCCGCACAGCAGCTGTTCGAGGCGCCCGCGCATCCATATACTCGCCGCCTGCTGGCCTCTCTGCCCGCGCTCGGTGAAGGTGGCGCGTCGACGGCGGAGCGTCCCCTGCTCGAAGTCACCGATCTGAAGAAGCACTTCCCGGTGCGGCGTGGCGCGCTGCAACGCCGGACGGGATCAATCCGGGCGGTCGACGGGGTCGCGTTTCAGCTGAAACGTGGCGAGACCCTGGGGCTCGTGGGCGAAAGCGGATCCGGTAAGACGACCGTGGCCCGCGCCGTGCTCCGTCTGACGCCGCCGACGGCCGGGCGAGTCGTGTTCGACGGCGTCGATCTTGGGCAAGCGACGGCCACCCAGCTGCGTGCGCTGCGCCCACGCATGCAAATGATCTTCCAGGACTCGTACTCCTCGCTCAACCCGCGCTTGAGCGTCGGCCGGTCCATCGCGGAGCCGCTGCTGCAGCACACGACGCTGAGCCGGGCGGAGCGGGGGACGCGCGTGGCCGAACTCATGACCACCGTTGGCCTGGATCCCGGCCTCGTCACGCGGATGCCCCACGAGTTCTCGGGCGGTCAGCGGCAGCGTATCGGCATCGCGCGCGCCCTGGCCCTGAGGCCCGACCTGATCGTGTGCGACGAGCCCGTCTCGTCGCTCGACATTTCCATTCAGGCCCGGATCGTCGCCCTGCTGGCCAACATCCAGGAGCACTTCGGGCTGGCCTACCTCTTCATCTCTCATGACCTCGGCGTGGTGCGGCAGCTCTGCGACCGGGTCGCGGTGATGCACAAGGGGGAGATCGTGGAGACGGCGTCGGTCGAGGCGCTGTTTCGCGATCCCGGGCATCCCTACACGCGCGCACTCCTGGCGGCGGTGCCGCGCAGGCCGGGGCAGGCGAGCCCGCGCGGATGACGGCCATATCCAACTTCGGAAGGAACATTTGCTTCCGGCCGCGGCGTCTTTACGCGCCGCGCAGCGAAGACGAGGTCTTGCAAGTCCTGAACGATCACCGCGACGGCACGATCCGCGTGGTGGGTGCCGGACACTCCTGGAACCCGGGCATCGAGAGCACCGATGCGCTGATCGACATGAAGCACATTTGTCATGTGCATGTGAATGGTGACGGCACATGCGTGGCGGCGGGAGCCGGGGTTCGGATCGGCGCCCTCCTCAAACACCTCTCAAGACGGGGACTGACGCTTCCGTCGCTCGGACTCATCGACCGGCAGACGATCGCGGGGGCGGTCGCGACCGGCACGCACGGCTCCGGGCGGCACTCGATGTCGCACTACGTCGAGGCCATGCGGATCGCCTGCTACGGGGCGGACGGTGCGGCTACGGTGCGGACCGTCGACTCGGGGACCCCGCTGCGGGCGGCGCGATGCTCGGTCGGGACACTCGGCGTCGTGCTGGAGGTCACGCTGCCGTGCGTGCCGCGGCACTACGTGCGCGAGAGGTGCCGCTGGAGGCCCGGGCTGGACGCCGTGCTGGAGCGCGAGGCGGAGGCGCCGCTGCAGCAGTTCTACCTCATGCCGCATGCATGGACGTACCTGGCGCACGAGCGCAGGGTGGCCGCCACGAACCGGCGCGCCGGCGGGGCCGCCCTGTACCGCGCGTACTGGCTGACCTTCATCGACGTGCTGCTGCACCTGTGCGTGAAGTTCTGCGCTTCGCTGATGCGGAGCCGGCGGCTGGTGCGCGTCCTGTATCGGGGCCTTGTGCCGGCGTTCATCTTCCCCCGCTGGCAGGTCACCGACCGCAGCGACCGGCAGCTCCTCATGCGGCACGACCTGTTTCGCCACCTGGAGATGGAGGTGTTCGTCCGGCGTGTGCACCTGCACGCGGCGCTGGCCCTCGTCCGCGAGGTGCTGCAGGCGGCGGACGACGAGGACCACGAGCTCTCGCCGGCGGTACAGTCACAGGTCGATTCACTGGGCGACGGAGCCGCGGTGGATGGGCTTCGCGGCTCATACGTCCACCACTACCCGATCTGCGTCCGGCGCGTTCGGCCCGACGACACGCTGATCTCGATGGCTTCCTGCCACGGGACGGAAGAGCAGGACTGGTACGCGATCAGCCTGATTACCCTGACCGAACCGCGCGACAGCTTCCTGCGCGTGGCCGCCTTCCTGGCCGAGGCGATGTCGTCGCTGTTCGGCGCGCGCCTTCACTGGGGCAAATGGTTTCCGCTCGCCGCGGGGCACGTGGCGCGGCGCTATCCCGAACTGGTGGCGTTCAGGGAGGTCTGCGACGAGTTCGACCCGCGGGGCGTCTTCAGGAACGACTTCGTGCGGAGGACGCTTTTCGGCGGGTGAGTGCGGGCTAGCGCGGCCCTACTCCCGCCAGGGGTACGGCGGCCTCCGCTGATGCCAGTCCGTCTCCCGCTGATACGCCATGCCCAGGTCCAGCACGCTCTGGTCGTCCATCGGCGAGCCGACGATCTGCAGAGATAGCGGCAGCCCGTCCTCGTCGAATCCGCAGGGGATCGCCAGGCCAGGATGCCCGACCAGGTTGGCGATGTAGTTGAGCCGGGGGGTCCGGGCGCTAACGTCTCCCGGCGGTTCCCACTCGTTGCGCGCCGGGATCGGCCACCCGTCGCTCACTTCCCGCATCGCCGCGCCGTTGGGCCATGTGGGCGCGATCACCGCATCGTAGCGTGCCAGGATCTCGTCGGCCTCGCGCACCAGCTGGTTGCGGATCCGCTGGGCGGTCAGGTAATCGGCGGCGGGCAGCATGCGGCCGGCCATCCAGCCCGCGCGCCGGTCCTCGTTGAACGAGAACATGTCGGCGGCGCGGCCGTCGTCGAAGAGCGACCTGAAGTTGGTGCCGCTCTCGACAGTGACGATGGTCGTGAACAGCGCGCCGGTGGGCCGCAGCGGCAGTTCGACGTCCTCGACCTCGACCCCCGTCTGCGCGAAGACGTCGAGTGCCTCCCGGAAGACCCGTCTGGTGGTCTCGGAGCCCGACAGTTCGAACTCGGCCCGGTGGACGCCGAGGCGCCGGCCCCGCATCGGGCCCGGGTCGGGGCGGAAGACGAAGGGGCGGTTCACGGTGGCGTTGTCGCGCGGATCGTGCGCCGCGATCTCCTGCAGGATGTGCCCGCAATCCTCGGCCGAGCGCCCGACGGGCCCGATCTTGTCCAGGCTCCACGACAGCGCCATGCAGCCGAAGCGGCTCACGCGCCCGAACGTGGGGCGGAGGCCGGAGGCGCCGACCGCCGAAGCCGGAAAGACGATGGAGCCGCCCGTCTCGGTGCCGATGCCGAAGCCGATCAGCCCGGCGACGGCGGCGGACACCGTCCCGCTCGACGACCCGAAGCTGGTCCGGTCGAGCTTCCACGGATTGAGCGCGGAACTGGTGTTGCCGCCCGCGAATTCGCCCAGCGACATCTTGGCCATCATGACCGCGCCGGCCTCCTCCAGCCGGTCGATCACGGCGGCGTTCCGGTCCGGCACCCGGTCCCGGAAGATCCCCGAGCCCCACGTGGTGCGGATGCCGCGCGTGTCGAGCAGGTCCTTCACGCCGTAGGGAAGGCCGTGCAGGATGCTGCGGCGACGCCCCGCCGCGAGTTCGGCGTCGGCGCGCTCGGCGGCCTCGAGCGCGTGGTCGCGGGCGATCGTGACCATGGTGGCGAGCTTGCCCTCGTGGTCGTTGCGCGGCTCGCTGGGCAGCTCGAAGGGGGGCACGTCCAGCGCTTCCGCGCGGTCCAGGTAGGCCCGCGTGAGGTCGACGGAGCTGACCGCGCCGCCAGCCAGCAGGTCGGACAGCTCGGGCACCGTGAGAAAAAGGATGTCCTCCTGCACTGCTCAGCCCCTCCAGAACACGGTCAGCGGCGGCTCATCCGGGTCCAGCGGGAACTCCCGCAACTCGCGCTGCACGCCGATCATGTTGGCGATCGCGGCGCGGAGGCGGTCCAGCTCCTCCGCGTCTTCGTAGATGCCCCGCGGGCCCTGGTGGTCGAGGAGGGTGCGGGCAGTAGCGGGGGAAACCTCGCCTGTGTCGGCCACCTCGGCACAGGCCTGCTGCCACAGCAGAGCCATGGCGCCGGCTCCCGCGGTGGCGAACTGCCGTCGGTCCATCGTCATCGGCCTTCCCTTTTCCACTCCGTTACCTTGATCCGGCCCATCACCGGGAATCCGCCCAAACTAACGGGGATCGTGTCAACCTTTCCAGCGAGATCGAAGTACGGGTGGAGTTGCGCAGCGGAGACTCCACACGCCTGTTGTCACGGTTGCCCGAAGCGCTGCGGAACACCCTTGGGCGGCGCGCGAGCGTGGATACCGTCCCGGTGGGCACGCTGCCGCGGTTCCCGGTCAAGGCCCGCCGCTTCACCGACCACAGAACTTCGGCGACCCGATAACCGGTCGTCTTCTCGAACCCAATTGCCACGACGATGCAAGCCCTCCACATCGAGCCGCTGCCAGAGTGGATCCGCGACCTCTTCGAACGCACCGCGCAACAAGCCGGCGTGGAAATCATATGGGGCGGGGAACTGGGCGGGCCCGAACTGGCCCGCGCTGCCGAGCGGGCAGACGCGCTCATGACGGTCATGAGGCCTATCGATGGCGACCTGATCCGGGCTGCGGGGGCGCTGCGCCTGGTGCAGGTGCAGGGACGGGCGCCCTGGGCGGTGGACGTGGAAGCCGCGGCCGCCGCGGGTGTGCGGGTTTCGATGCTCCCGCACCGGGGCGCGATCGCGGTTGCCGAGCAGACCATCGCGCTCATGCTCGGCCTCTACCGCAAGCTGGTTCCGGGCCATTTGGGCACCCGAAACGCGGACTACAGGGATCTTGAGGTCGAGCCGGTCCGCACGACGGAACGGAAGATCGCGTTCAACTGGCTGCGCTACCCCGATGTCCACCAGCTGCACGGCCGCGTGCTCGGCCTGGTGGGGCTGGGAGGCATCGGCCTCGAAGTGGTGCGCCGCGCCCGCGCGTTCGACATGGAGGTCCTGTACTTCAAGCGCTCACCGCTGCCGCGAGAGCACGAGCGGATGGCGGGTGTGCGGTATCTCCCTCTGCATGAAATGCTCGCCGCGAGCGACGTTGTGAGCCTGCACGCGCCCCACACCGAGCACACCGAGCACATCATCGACAGCGCGGCGCTGCGCGCCATGAAGAGCGACGCCATTCTGGTCAACACCGCACGGGGCGGACTCGTCGACGAAGCCGCACTCCTCGACGCGCTGAAAGCGGGGCAGATCGCGGGCGCCGGGCTGGATGTGTTCCTCGACGAACCGCTGCCCGAGGACAGCCCGTTGCGCGACGCGCCCAACGTGCTCTTCTCGCCGCATGTGGGCGGAGGAACCGGGGGTGGCCAGGCTGGCATGGCCAGGGACGTGGTGGCTAACCTCGTAGCCGTTTCCGAGGAGGGTGCGGTGCGCGGACTGATTGCCGCGAGGACCGCATCGTCCTGAGCCTGCGAAACCCATGACAACAACCGCATCGACAGGGATCCCATGATACGAGAGCCCATCCTGGTCCTGGCGTTCATGCTGGCCGTGGTGGCCTTCGCGCGCTGGCTTGAGGAGCGCTACGAGCCGATCAGGAAGATCAGTTCCGCGGTGGTGTGCACGCTGCTGGGGATCACGCTCGCCAACGTGGGTGTGATCGAGCACACGGGGCCGGCGCACGAGGGCGTGTTCACGTTCGCGATCCCCTACGCGATCGTGCTCGTGATCATGGGGACGCACATGAAGGAACTGGCCCATGCGGGGCGCCCGCTGCTGATCGCCTATCTGGTGGCTTGCGGCGGCAGTTTTGTCGGAGGTGCGGTGGCGGGCGCGACCATGGCTGGGTGGGTGGGTCCGGAAACCTGGAAGCTGGCCGGGGCGTTCTCGGCGGCCTTCGCGGGCGGCGGGATGAACTTCGCGGCCGTTGGGCAGGGGCTCGAGGTCGAGCCGAGTACCTTCGCCGCCGCGGCCCTCGCCGACAACATGTCGACGGTGCCCTATCTGCTGCTGCAGGTGTGGCTGGCCGGGGTGCTGGCCGCAATGTTCCTGCGCCGCTGTGGCCCGGGTCGGGCTGCCGTTCCGTCCGGCGACACCGAGGACGAGGATGACATGGAGCCGGACGAAGAGGCCATGCGTCGCCGCTGGACCGATACGGACATCAGCATCACCGACTTTGCCATTCTCGGTGCGCTCCCTCTCGCGGCGCTATGGGTGGCGCGCCTTGTCAGCGAGGCCTTCGGCGAGGCACTTGCCACCATGCCGGATACCGCGCCGCTGTATGGACTGGTGGGCTTCCTGAGCGAGGTGCCGGAGGTCCTGTGGCTCACCACCATCGCGCTCATCGTGGCGCAGCTGCCCTGGGTCCGGAAGCTGCGGGGCGCCGAGGTGCTCTCCTATTTCGCGCTGCACATCTTCTTCATCGCGCTGGGCGCGGCCTCCGATCTGGCGACGGTAGTCGACGCCGGCCTGCCCATCTTCAGCTTCATGATCGTGATCATCGGCATTCACGTCGTCCTGGCGTACGGGCTGGGGTGGCTGTTCCGCATCGACCTGCCCACGGTCTCCATCGCCAGCCAGGCGGCGATCGGTGGTCCCGGATCGGCGCTTGCGATCGGAATGGCCATGAAGTGGCACAGACTGGTGGCGCCGGCAGTGATCGTCGGGATCTTCGGGTACGCACTGGGGAACTACCTGGGCTTCGCGTGCGCCCGGTTCGTGAACCTGCTGCTGGGCTGACGTGAGAGTCGTCAAGGGCGTCGATATCCTCGTGACAGGGGCCGGCCGGGGTCTGGGACGAGGCATCGCCAGGGCGCTGGCCGGCGCCGGCGCGCGCGTGTGGCTGACGGCGGAGGTCGAGCACGAGCTGGAATGGACCGCCCAGGGCATTCGTGATTCGGGCGGGGAAGCGGAGGTCTGTGTGGCCGACCTGTCACGGGCCGACGGGCGCGGCCGCCTCGTACGCTGGGTGGGCGCGGGGGCCGTCGATTTGCGCGTGATCGTCAACAACGCCGGGGTCCTCGAGCGGCGGTCTGTCGAGTCGCTTGACCAGGAACACTGGGACCGCACCATGCGCGTGAATCTCGAAGCACCGGTCTTCCTGACCTGCGGCCTTCTGCCGGCGCTGCAGCGCCGCGGGGGCTCGATCGTGAACATTTCGTCGCGTGCGGGGGTGGAGGAGTTCCCGGCGCAGACAGCCTATTGTGCCTCGAAGTTCGGGATCGAGGCGTTCACGCGCTGCCTGGCCCTGGAGCTCGCCGGATCGCGCGTCAGTGTGAACGCCGTGACTCCCGGGATCCGCCTGAAGCCGACTTCGCTCACTCGGCGCCAGGCAGAGGGTGCGGACGAGGCTACGCGGGCGCGCTGGGAGGATCCCGTGACGCTCGGACCTGCGTTCGAGTTCCTGGCTGCGCTGCGCGGCGAGGTCACCGGGTGCCGCTTCGACGCGCACGTGCTCACGCAGGCGTTGGAGAGGTGGGGAACGGAGGGCGTCGTTGGCCGCGTGCATGAGGTGGCCGAGTACGTGCCGGAGGGTGGGCCGTGATGGGGCGGAGGAAAGGAGGGCGGCGGTGAGCGCGGTGGAGAGGTCGCTGTCCTGGCGGGCACGTGCGGCGCTGGAGGCCACGCGCGAAGCGGTGCAGGCATCCGGCCCGGCGCGCACGGTCACGGCAGCCCGCGCGGGGGGCCGACGGCGGCACACCTCCGAGGCTCCGTCAGCCGAGCTTCTGGACAGTCTGCGCCACCACCTCCTCGCAGGCGAGACCCACTACCCGGACCGCCCGGGCATGGTGGAACTGCGCCGTCTTGTGGGTGCCGCGCTTCCGGGCATCGGCTATCCGCGGCGGGATCCCGACGGCGTCCTCATCACGATGAGCGAAGGGGAATCCCTGTTCGTGACCTTGCTCGGGCTGGGTGCGGAGAAGGGTACACGCTTCACGGGAAGCGCCCCCGGGCGGCATCAGGCTCTTTTCGACTGGATGGGGCTCGGGAGGGCCGAGTCGGATGCTGCGGCCTCACTTCACTACCGGGACACAACCAACAGCAGGGAGGCCGGACCGCAGGCGGACAGCCGTTTCGACCGTTCCGTGCCGTGTGTCCACACCGTCGGCGGCTCTCTGTTCGCGTCAGGGGGCTGGGCGTTTAGGGGCGACGTTCCCGCCAGCCTGATCGTGGTCGGCTCGCTGGACGGCCTCGACGGGATGCATCCCTTCCGTCTCGGCTTCGTGGCGGCCGAGCCCGAGATCCTCGCCGGGATCACCAGATGGAAGCAGGCGTCTTCGATCTGCTCGCCCGCACCGTCGCAGCGGGCCGCTCTGTGGGCGCTGGGGGTGAGGCCGTGATGGTGGCACGCGACGCCGGCCGCGCCGCCCTCCGCAAGGGCGAGCAGGGGACTTCGCTGCGCTACCGCATGATGGCCCTGGCACGCGCCCGTTCCGACGTCATCTCTCTGGGGCGCGGCGATCCCGATCTCGACACCCCGGCCCCGATCATCAAGGGAGGCCTCGCCCGCTTCGCGGCACGCGAGCCCCACGACGCTTCGGATCCGGTGCGAGGCCTGCGGTCGTTGCGCGAGGGCATCGCGGCACGCTACGCCCGCGAACGCGGATTGGCGGTGGATCCCGCCACCGAGATCGCCATCACCAACGGTGCCCAGGAGGGACTGTTCCTGGCCATGCTGGCGCTGGTCGACCCGGGCGACAGGGTCGCCTGTCAGGATCCGCGCTACAGCTCCTACGACCAGGCGATCGGTGTCGCGGGCGGCGAAATCGTGGCCATTCCAACCGGTGGCGACCGGCCGTTCCACCTGAACGGCGATGATCTGCGCCAACAGGCCCGGGACGCCAGGGTGCTCGTCTTCGTCAACCCCTCCAACCCCACCGGCTCCTGCGTTGGGCCCGCCGGTGTGCGCTCGATCGCGCGCGCCGCCGCCGAAATCGGCCTGACCGTCCTCTCCGACGAGATCTACGAGGACGTCGTGTTCGGCGACGAGCCCTTCCTTTCCTTCCTGTGCGCCGACGGCGCGCGCGAAAGGAGCGTGGTGCTTTCGGGCTTCTCCAAGGCCTACGCAATGACGGGGTTCCGGGTCGGGTACCTGATCGGGCCGCCCGTGTTCATCGACGCCGTCGAAGCGCTGAAGAGCACGACCTCGGGCCCCTGCCCGTCGTTTTCGCAGTACGCCGCGCTCGCCGCCCTGGAGGCCGAGCCCGACCCCCGGCCCGGATTCCTGGCGGTCTACGCGCGCCGCCGACGCGCGCTCATGCGGGGGTTCGCCCGCCTTGGCATCCCCCATGGTCCGCACGGCGGGGGCCTGTTCATGTGGGCCGATGTTTCGCGCTGGGGCATGGACGCCGAGACCTTCTGCTACCGGCTGCTCGACGAGGAGGGCGTGCTGATGTTCCCCGGCAACTCCTTCGGCGAGCGGTGGCGCGGATGGGTGCGCGTCTCGCTGCTCGCCCCGGAGGCACGGATCCACGAGGCGATGGATCGAATCGGAGATTTCACCAACGGGCTGAAACCATGATCCTCATCAAGGGCGGCACCATCGTCACCGCGGACTGCATGAAGCGTGCCGACGTGGTCATCGAGGGGGGGCGCATCGCGGCAGTCGTGCCCGATTTGCCTTCCGGCAACGGGTTCGACCGCCAGGCGTTCGAGCGTCGCGGCGGCCGCATCCTGGACGCGCGCGGACACTGGGTGATGCCGGGCGGGATCGACACACACACGCACCTCGCGCACCCCATCGACCGGCTCGGCGTCACCACCGCGGACGACTTCCACACGGGTACGGTCGCGGCCGCGTGCGGGGGCGTCACCGCGATTGTCGACTTCTCCCTCCAGCGCCGCGGCGAGTCGATTCTCCACGCCCGCGACCGCCGTCTTGCCGAGATCGAACCCGACGCCATCATCGACTACAGCTTCCACACCATCGTTACAGATGTACGTGAGGACGTAATGGATGAAATTCCTGTCCTCATTGAAGATGGATTCCCGTCCTTCAAGGTTTACATGACATACGGGGACAAGATCGTGGACGACGCCGGGCTGTTGCGGCTGCTCGAGGTCGGCGGCGCCAACGGGGGGCTCGTGTACGCGCACTGTGAGAACGACTGCGCCGTGACCTGGCTGATCGAGCGCCACCTCGCGGCCGGGAAGACCGGACCCGCCTTTCACGCTCCCAGCCGCCCGCCGGAGGTCGAGGCCGAGGCGACGCAGCGGGCAATCATGCTGGCCCGACTCGTTGACGCGCCCCTGTGTATCGCGCACGTGACGTCGGCCGGCGCCGCCCGGCACGTTGCGGAGGCCCGGGCCGCGGGAGCCCCGGTCGTCGCCGAGACCTGTCCGCAGTACCTCGTCCTCGACGACTCGGTCTATGACGCCGAAGGGGGGTTCGAGGTCGCGAAGTTCGTCTGCAGCCCCCCGATGCGGACCGCCGACCATCGCGACGCGCTGTGGAACGCGCTCGCGGCGGGTTCTATTCAGCAAGTGTCCTCGGATCACGCGCCCTTCCGCTACCACGACCAGAAGACGGCCGGCCGCGGCAACTTCACGCGCATCCCGAACGGCCTCCCCGGCATCGAGACCCGGCTGCCGCTGCTGTTCACCTACGGTGTCAGGGCCGGACGGATCTCACCGCAGCGGTTCGTGGAGCTGGCCGCGACCAACCCGGCGCGCATCTTCGGCCTCCATCCCCGCAAGGGCACGCTCGATGTGGGCGCGGATGCCGACCTGATCGTGGTGGATCCGGACGCCGAAGTCGAGATCGACGCGGCGGCGCTCCACTCGGCTGTGGACTACAGTCCATTCGAGGGGATGCGCGTCGGCGGCTTCCCCACGTGGACCCTGTCGCGCGGTGAGGTGATCGTGGACCGGGGCGAGCCGGTGGCCGCGCGGGGCAGGGGGCGCCGGGCCGTACGGCGGAGGATCACGGCGGCGACCCTGCCATGATGCTGCGGCCCGGGGCCGCGCCGTCATCCCGCCAGGTCGTTCTCCCGCACCTCGTCGATGATCCCGAAGAAGCAGCACCACTCGCCCGCCAGCACGGACGGGCGCGACCGCAGCCCGAACACGACCCCGTCCGCGGGCGCCACCACCTCCGCGCGAACCTCGCCGTAGAGGTCGTAGACGCGCCCAAGCGGTGTCCCGGCCGGAATCTCGATCTCAAACGGCACGTCCGCGCTGCCAACCCACATGCCGGACGCAGGAGCCAGCAGCGCCTGCTGGTGCCCCATCCGCAGGCGCCCCGCGTACCGCGCCTCGCCGTCGAGCATGCCGTAGTGCCGCATGACATTCACGTAGCTTCCCGCCAAATCCTCGGCGACCGCATGGAAATCGGCGGTCAGCGTGCGGCAGTTGCCTCCCAGTTCGACCGTGATCCCCGCGTGTCCCCGCTCGGCGATCTTCGACGACGGGTTGGCGCCGCCCACGCCGCTGCGGAAGACCAGGTCCCACTGCGGTCCCATCGCCGCCGCGAGTTCGAGGCTGGGCGGGGTGTCCGCGGCGAAGATCATGTGCGCCAGGTACGAGTGCTCGCCCCCGGAATGCACGGCGATCTGCAGGTCGCAGGCGTCGCGCATGGCCTCCCAGTGCACCCACGCCGCGCGTTCGGTCGGGTATCCGTCGGCGCGGCCCGGATAGATCCGGTTCATGTCGTGCGAGAATGTGTCGAGGGGATCGCCGCGCTTGCCGGCCTCGAACGCGGGGACGTTCATGGCGGGCACTCCGACGACCGTGCCCCGCAGCGCCTTCGGATCGAGGTCGGCAAAGAGCTTGAAGATCGACAGCGCCCCTTCGGGCTCGTCGCCATGCGTAGCTCCGTTGATCCAGAGGACGGGGCCGTCGGCTACACCCCTTGATATGAGCACCGGGATCTCGCCCATCCGCCCGGCGGCGTCCGGACCCACCGGGATCGCGCCCCGGGCCCCTGTACCCCTGGCCGCGCTGGCCGTGCCGACCCGAAACGTGGTCACGCCACTGGCTCCAGCGCGAAGGGCACGCCCAACTCCCTTGCGAGGTCGCGCAGCCCGGCCACCGTCGTCCCGTCGACCGGGATCCCATGCTCGAGCCGCCATCGTGCGCGCTCCTGCTCGGCCTGGCCGGGGAGTTGGACCGGGCCGTCCGGGTCGATCGGCGGCGCTGTGAGCACATCCGCGATCAGCGCCTCGAGCCGCTCGTCGAACCGCCGCCTGGCGATGAACGCCTCGATCCTGATCGCGATCATCGTGTGGGCCACGTCGTAGTTCTCGTCATCCTGGAATACCTGCGCGCCGAAGAGCGAACCCGTCAAGACCCCCGTCAGGGCGTCGGTGATCAGGCTCAGGCCGTATCCCTTGTAGTCGCCGATGGGAAGCAGCGGCCCGTCCATGGCGGCGCCCGGGTCGGTGGTGCGCGCTCCGTCCGCGGTCAGTGCCCAGGTGTCGGGCATCGGCAGGCCGGCGCGGTCGAGCCACCGCATCATGCCCTTGCCGGACTGCGTGAGGGCCATGTCGAGAATGATGGGATGATGCCCCCCGCGCGGCACCGCGATCCCCCACGGGTTGGTGCCCAGAATCGGCCGGGTGGCGCCCCACGGAGCCATTTCGGCGCCCGCGTTGGTCATGGCGATCCCGATCAGGCCCGCGTCGGCGGCGCGCTTGGCATGATAGCCCGCGATACCGAAGTGGTTGCTGTGCCGCACCGCCACCATCGCGATGCCGCTCTGCTTTGCGATCTCGATCGCGCGGTCCATCGCGCGGCGGGCCGCCACGTACCCCAGGCCCTTGCCGGCGTCGAGCAGGGCCGTAGCCGGACCCTCCCGCGCCCAAGACATCGCCGCGTTCGGCCGGATCCCGCCGTTCCGCATCCGGCGGGCATAGCGAAACAGCTTTTCGAGCCCCTGCCCCTGCCCGGGATGCCACCATAGCGATGCGGTAATCACCCCGTCGGCGTTGATGCGCGCCTCTTCACCCGACGCGCCCAGCGCCCGCAGGACCGATTCGACGAATGCCCTGAGCGACGGCTCGGCGAAGCGCTCGACCGCGACCCCGTCGTCGAGGTGGTAGATGGCGGTGCCCCTAGGGAATCAGGCGGCGCGCCCGCGGCCGGACGATGAACAGCCCCTCACGGCGACTCGACAGCAGCACCGAGCCGCTCTCGAAGTACGGGTAGACGCTCCAGGTGCCATCGAAGCCGGCCTCGTCCGCGCTCCACGGAGTCGTGTCGAAGTAGCCGAGTTCGGTGGGGTTCTCGGGATCGCTGATGTCCAGCACCCTGAGGCCCGCGCGGTTGTTCGACATGTAGAGCCGGTCGCCCTTGACGTACATGTTGTGATCCGTGGCCCGCGTGGGGTTCATGTACTCGCTGAGCAGAAGCGGGTCGTCGAGGTCCGCGAGGTCCCAGATCAGCGTCCGCGTGGCCTCCACCAGGCCGCCCACTTCGTCGAGCTCGTCGTTCGAGTAGAAGTAGCGGTGATCTTCCGTGAGCCAGCCCTGGTGGGCGTAAGCGACGTTCGGATAGTCGGCCGCAGCCACGGCGATGGGATTGTCCTTGTCGGTCACGTCGGCGATGGACAGCGCGGTCTCGTTGGAGTTCACGCAGATTTCGCGGCCGGCGTAGTCCTCGTCCGGTCCGTGGTAGATGACGCACTGCGTGTCGTGCGAGTTGCCCGTGTTGCGGCGTCCGGTGTTGGGGTGTGCGAAACAGCCCGCGAAAACGGGGTTCAGAGGATCGTTGATGTCCACCATGTGCGAGCCCCCACCGCACGTCTCACCGCCGTCCGAAGACCCGACCAGGTAGGCGAACCCCGTCTCCTCGTTGATGGCGATGTTGTGGGACGACGCGATGCCGGTGTACATGCCGGTCGCCTCGAATTCGCGCGGCTCCGTCACGTCACGAAGCTGGGTGAGATCGAAGATCTGCATGCCGTGCTGGCCCGCCCCGTCGGCGACCACGAAGGCATGATCCCTGAACACCTTCATGTCGCGCCAGCTGTTGGCCCGGCTGCCCTCGGTCTTGGCCAGGTTGCCCAGGTAGCGCGGGTTGTAGGCGTCGGTGACATCGACGAAGGCGGTCCCGTCCATGCGGCCGACCAGCGCGTACTCGCGGCCGTCGAGCGGGTCGGTCCAGCCCCACACGTCGTTCAGCCGCGCGCCCCGACCGGCGCCCAGCTCCGCCCACGGCACGAACGAGAGCAGGTCCACGTGATCGCAGTCATAGCCGGCGGCACCGCCGTCGGCGCAAGCGACCTCGCCGCCGTTGATTGCGGGAAGGCCCGCGTATTCGACCGTGAGCACCGCACTGCGCCCCCACTCACCGGAGCTGTCGGAGAATACGGTCGCGGAACCCAGTCCGAAGTCCGCGCCGGGGTTGCCGAGCACGGCCGTATTGCCCGCGAACGCCAGTGTCTGGTTCGAAATCGTCATCGGGTTTTCGGCGCCCGGTTCGAACACGTCCACACTGTGCTCCAGACTGAAGGGCGCGCTCGCGTCCCCCGGGGCCGCCCCGCTGCGGCTGTAGACGAAGAGCTGCGGACCGCCGCCTACCAGCAGCGATGCGCCATCCGACGCCAGCGATATGCCAAACCCGCCTGCCTCGGCCGTGTTCTCTGGCCGCAGCGTGCCGACTGACGCCCAATCACCGTCAACGCGTCCAAAGCGGTGCACGACTCCCGCCAGAGCGGCATTGCCGTCGTCGTCCATTTCGACGGTCATCTGCCCGACGAGGATCTCGCCCCCGAACAGTGCCACGGTCGTGCCGAAGGGCATCGCGCGCATGGCATCGCCTTCCGGCGCGTTCACGACTGCCTCCTCCTCCCATCCCATGCCACCCGTTCCGCGCTCGAAGACCCGGACAGCGCCTGCGCCAGGGTCGCCGACCACGAGTCGATCTTCCGCCAGGTCGAACCATCGCCCACCCCCCGGACCGCCCTGGTCAGGCGCGCCGACCGTGCCGCTGGACGACCACTGTCCGTCGGATGCACGCCGGAAGGTGGCCAGTACGCGGCCGTCTTCGCCGGTAGCACCCACGGCCAGGTCGTCGCCGGACGCCGCCAGCGACGCCCCGAACCCGTTCAGGCCGGGGCCGCTGAGAGTCTGGACCGGGCGCACGTCGTCGCTGTCCACATCGCCCAGGCGGTACACATACACCCTGCCTCCATCGATCCCGGCCGACCCCACCAGCAGCAGATCGCCCGCGCGCGCCAGCGCCGAGCCGAAGCCATCTCGGACAGCCGGTTCGGGGGCGCGCAACACGGCGATTTCGGCCCAGCCGCCGCTACTGTACACCCGCACCGTTCCCGGCTCCCGTTCGTGAGCCGCTTCCCCGACCAAAACGCGCCCGTCGGCCACCAGTACCGCGCCTCCGAAGGCCTGGGCGGCGCCATCGGCCGGCGTGACAATACAGCAAACCGCCACAAGGAACAGGGGGCTGACACCCAGTCGCAGAATCTTCACCGGAATCCCTCCGCCGAATGAATGGAAACGTGGGGCAAATCTACTCGACTTCGAGTCGGTTTACGACTCTACGACCAACTGTGCTCATGCGGCTGAATCAACTCCGCCGTCATGCCGGGCAGCTGATCCGGATACACGAAGGCCTCGAACCCGTCATTTGCGTCGAAGACCGTGTCCTCGAAGAACGGAATCCCCCGCGCCCGCAGCCAGGCGACGTCGTGCTCGATGTCGCGGGTCTGGAGAGCGATATGATCCAGTCCCTCGCCGCGCGCTCGCAAGAAACGGTTCACGCGGGACTCGGGGTCCCAGTTCTGCACGAGGTGAAGCCAGCACTGGTTGGGGAACAGGATGCGGGCGTCGCGCTGCATGCCCTTGCCCTGATCGCTGCGGAAATCCTGCGCGATCAGGCCGAAGTACTGCTCGAAGCGCCGGCATGCATCGTCCAGGTCGTTCACGCACAGCCCGATATGCTGGAGACGCGATGCCTTCAGCGAAGTGCTGACAGCCTCGCCCACCGCTTCGGGCGGGTAGTACCAGCTCCGGTCGTGGGATTGGATGAGCTCAATGGTGAGGCCCGGAAGCCGATCGGGGTAGACGAAGGCCTCGTAACCGTCGTTGGCGTCGAGGATGCGATCTTCCCATACGCCGACCCCGATCTGGCGGAGATGGGCGACGTCGGCTGCGATGTCGTCGGTCTCGAGCGCGATATGCTCCAGCCCCTCGCCACGCTCGCGGAGGAAGCGGTTGACCCTCGACTCGGGGTTCCAGTTCTGCACGAGGTGGAGCCAGCACTCGTTGCCGAGGAGGATACGGGCGTCGAGCTGCTTGCCCTGGCCCTGATCGTCGCGGTAGTCACGAGCCCGCAGACCAAGGGCGCGCTCGAAGGAGCTGCACGCGTCGTGAAGGTCGCGCACGACCATCCCGATGTGCTGCACGCGAAGGATCACGGATCGTACCGGTAGACCCGGCCCGCGCGCATGACGAAGACGACGCGCTCGATCGACCGGATGTCCGCCGTCGGGTCGCCCGCAACCGCGATGAGATCCGCCGCGTAGCCGGCCGCGACCGTGCCCAGCGTGTTGTCCATCGCCAGCGACTCGGCCGCCAGACTCGTCGCCGAGACGATCGCCGCCATCGGATCCTGTCCGCCCTCCTGAACCCGGTACACGAGTTCCTTCCAGTTGTGGCCGTGTGCTCCGGCGACGGCATCCGTCCCGAAGACCGTCTTGAGTCCCGGGACCGCCAAAGCCTCGCGGAAGGTCTCGAGCGCCACCGGAACAGCGGCGTCCATCTGTGCGAACCCCTCTTCCGTGTAGTTGCCGATGCCGAGATAGCGCTCCGCGTTGGCGAAGTAGTTGTCGAAGATGAGGTGAATGTGCGGGTCGTAGTACAGGCCGCGCTCGGCGAGCAGTTCCAGCGTGGCGCGGTCGAGAAGCGCACCGTGCTCGATCTGGGCGCATCCGGCCAGGGCGGCACGGCGTGCGCTCTCGGGGCCATGGGCGTGCGCGACGGCCCGCAGCCCCAGTTCCGTCGCCCGTCCGCAGGCCGCGTCGAGTTGCTCCTGGCTCAGCGTCGGACCTCCACCCACCCGGATACTCTCCGAGGCGAAGATCTTGATGACGTCGGCCCCGGCTGCCGCGACTTCGCCCACATGCGCCCGAATATCGTCCGGATTGCCGGTGCCCGCCGTGACCGGCCTGATCGAAGTCAGCACTCGCGGACCGGGCAGGGAGCCGTCGCGAATGGCGTCGCGGACGAAGACATCTTCGGTCCCGCCCAGGCTCTGGACCGTCGTCACGCCGCTCCTGAGCATGTTCCAGGCGTTTTCGGCCGCGTACAGGACCTGTTCCTGCGGACCGTCGGTCGAAGCTGCCGAATGGAGGCGGTCGGTCTCCCGGTCGAAGTGCCAGCCGAGGTGGACGTGCGTGTCGATCAGACCGGGGAGCAGCGTGGCCCCGGAGAGGTCGTATACGCGCCCACCTTCGGTGGATCCGGCGTCCGCCACGGCCGTGATCATTCCCCCGCGCACGACGACTTCCCGACCGGTGAAGGAGCCGCCCTGCCCGTCGAGGACCCGGTCGGGCCGAAGCACGATATGCCCCTCGTCTCCCGATCCCGCGCCACCGGATCCCGCCCCACCGGGCAGGGTTGCGACTTCGGGTTCCCCGCTGCAGGCGAGGCCCAGTCCGGTCAGGACGAGCAGCCACGCGAAGGATGTCGCCGGCAGGCGGGAGCGATAATCCCTGATCATGGCCTGACCATCCTTCCTCAGCCTCCGGGCACCAGCGGCCATACCAGCGGAAGCACTGTCAGGACCACCGCCATTACCAGGAGGAACAACGGGAATCCCGCCTTGATGAAGTCAACAAACCGGTATCCTCCGAAACCCATCACCAACAGATTGACCGGATGTCCCACCGGACTCATGAAGGCACAGGAACTTCCTATCGCCACCGTCATCATCAGAGCCTGGGGCGAGAGCCCTTCACTGGCGGCCGTGCTAAGCGCAATGGGCGACATGAGCACCGCCACTGCCGCCGTCGGCATGACTTGAGCTGAAAGAGCGGTGATCAGGAAGAGTCCTGTTACCACCGCCAGAGGACCAAGGTCCGCAATGGATCCCAACACCGCCTCGGCCACCAGCGCAGCAGTTCCGGATTCCTGCATCGCCAGTCCCAGGCTCAGCATCCCCGCGATCAGGATCACCGCTTTCAACTCTATGCACCGATAGGCCTCTTCCATGTTGAGGCAACCCGTCAGCACCATCAAGACCGCTCCAATTGGCGCCGCGACAAAAATAGGCAGAAGGCCCGAGACGACCGAAGTCAGGACACCTGCCATGATGACGGCGCTGACTGGAGCTTTCCGGCTTCGCACCACCTCTTCCGCTCCTTCGGTCATGACGAGGAAGTCCGGGTGTTCCACCAGGAGCGCGAGCTTGTTTCTGTCGCCATAAAGCAGAAACGCATCACCCGCGAGCAGTTCCATTCGCCGGAGCCCACTCCGGTAAATCTCTCCATTCCGCCATATCGCAAGGATGGAGACACCGTAGTTTTCACGGAAATCAAGTTCCTCGATCGTCTTTCCCGCGAATGTCGTGCGTGGGGACAACGAAGCCTCCGCCAGGCCGACAGTGTCGGACTCCAGTCGGCTCAAATCCAGGGGGCGATTATCGCTCACTGTCAATTCCTGGAGGGCCTCCAGGATCTCGAGATCCTCGAGTCTTCCCCGGAGCAGGAGAACGTCCCCTCCCTCGAGTTGTGTATCCGGATCCGGCATGAGGGGCTCTGCGTCAGCCCGCAGGATGCCCACAACCGTCAGGTCGAACGCATCGGCCAGCCGGGTTTCCGCGAGCAACTGACCGGCCAGCAGTGATTCTTCCGAGATTCTGACGCTTTGAATCCTGCGTTCCATCTGGTAGTGGGAAATCAGTCCTCTTGCCGGCACCGAATGGACTGCTCCAAAGGTCTTGTCATCCTCCAGCGCGGCAAGTTGCCCGCTCTTCGACGCAACCAGCAGGCGATCCCCTGCAGCAAGAGTCATTGATCGCAATCCTGTGCGATGGACGCGATCACCGCGCAGAATCGCGAGTACGTGCAGGCGACGAGTCCGGCGGAGATCTGCCTTTCGAACGGTCTGACCGATGAGCGATGAATCTTCTGCCAACTCCAGTTCGGCTACCTCGATAGAGGCATCGGCAATCCGCTCAAGCGTCCGATCTCTCGACTCGATCTCCAGATGCTTCCATGCGCGCAGGCCTTCGAACCTCTCCAGGGTTCCTTCGACGACCATCTCGTCTCCCTCGCTGAGAACGAAGTCCGTCCCGGGAGCGAGGATCATCTGCCCGCTTCGTTGCACGGCCACCACGTTCAGACCCAGCGCAAGGCCCAACCGGCTTTGCTGCAGTGTTCTACCCGCCAGAGTTGAATCGCTGGGCGTTCTCAGTGTTCCGATCAGGCCACCCAGGTCGTACAGTCCCCCCAAATCCGCGGGAGCCGACTCCTTTTTCGGATCCCGGTCCGGAAGCAGTCGCCGCCCAAAGAAAGTCATGTAGGCGATTCCTGCGGCAAGCGCCGTCAACCCGACCGGTGTGAACGAGAACATCCCGAACGGCTCGAACCCGGCATTCCGCAACGCCCCGTTTACCAGGATGTTCGGTGCCGTTCCGATCAGGGTCGTCATCCCGCCAAGCAGGGATCCGAAGGCGAGGGGCATGAGCAGTTTGGATGGCGCCGTCCCTATGCGGCGGGCCATGTCCAGTACCACCGGCAGCATGAGGGCGGTGATCCCGATGTCGTTCATGATTCCCGACAGGAGGCCCACCGTGGCCATCATCACCGCGGTGAGGCGGCCGACTCCGTTACCCGATGCCGCCAGAACCCGTTGGCCGATGAAACGAGCGACCCCGGTCCGCGCCAGCGCTCCGCTCAAGACCAGGACCGAAGCGATTGTGATTACCGCTTCGTTGGCGAAGCCCATGATCGCCTGCTCGCCCTCGAGGATGCCGGTCACCACGAGGCCCAGCATCACCATCAACGCCACCAGATCCACCCGGATCCTTTCGGTGACGAACAGGACCACCGCTGCTGCAAGAATCCCCCCGACTACGAAGACCTCGAGATTCATTCAGCACCCGCGAGTGGGGCATCGCCCCGGTCCATGGGCTCGAATGCCGGGGGGATTCCGTGCACGGGCTCCGAGGTGGGGAGACGCGTACGAAAACGGCCTGAGACGGGCTGAAGGGACCATTGTTGCAGGATTACCAACCTGATCCAGGCGGTCAAGCTCGCACCGGGGACCGGGGAGCTCAGCACGCGTCGAGATGTCCCGCGAGCACCTCCACGACGTGGCGTGCCCGCCGACCCGTCCCCGCGCGGATCTGGGCGCGGCAGCTGAAGCCGTTGGCGATCACGGTATCCTCTGGAGCTCTGGCCCGCAGGGCGGGGAAGAGGCTCAGCTCGCCCATTGCGCGGGACGTGCGCAGATGCCTGGCGACGTACCCGAACGAGCCTGCCATTCCGCAGCAGCTCGACTCGATGAGCGCACCGCCCATGCCCGAGCACGCGGCAAGCGCTTCGACGGTCGCCGATGCGGTGCCGGCCGCCTTTTGATGGCAGTGTCCGTGGATCTGAACTGTGGTGCGCGATGGCGGAGGAGTTGTGGAACTCGCGCGTTCGGCCAGGAACTCGTCGACCAGCAGCGCCTGCTCGGCCACCGCGCGGGCATCGCTTTCCTCGTCGTCAGCCAGGAGATGGAGCGCCTCGTCCCGGAGCGTCAGGAGACAACTGGGCTCCAGCCCCACGATGGGCAATCCGCGCCGCGCAAATGGCGCCAGGGCCGCGACCGTGCGCCTCAGCTCCGCCCGCGCGTGGTCGAGCATGCCGGCGCTGATGTAGGTCCGCCCGCAGCAGAGCGGCCGGCCACGAGCCCGCGCCGGGGTCGGAGCGACCGGTTCATGGCCTAGCCTGACGAGCACCGACTGAGCGGCCCGCGCGACGTTAGGGTCAAAATATCGGGAGAATGTGTCCACGAACAAGACGACAGAAGCTGTAGTGAGGGCTTCAGGCGAGCTTTCGGACCCATTGTTGCCAAAATCCGTGGTGAATTTGTCCATAAGCACTTGCGGCAGCTCAGCGTCCCGAAACGGCCGAGGATGCCATTCCGGCAGCGCGTTCGCGGCCGCAATCCCCATCACCCGCTCACCCAGCCACCGCAACGCCCGGCTCCGGTTGCGCAGATTGAGCAGCCCGGGAAACCGGGCCCCGATGGGCGCAACGCGGGGCAGGGACGCGAACAGGCGTTCTCGCAGGGGGACACCGCGCCGCTGATGTCTGAGGTGGAGGACTTCGGCCTTCATCCTGGCCATGTCGACCCCGGCCGGGCACTCGCGCTGGCAGGCCTTGCAGCCGACGCAGAGTTCGAGAACCTCGGCGACCTCGTCTCCCTCCAATCCCTCCGGCCCCAACTGACCCGTCATGGCCAGACGAAGCACGTTGGCGCGGCCGCGGGTCGTGTCCGTCTCCTCGCGGGTGACCCGGTAGGAAGGGCACATCACGCCGGGATCCATCTTGCGGCAGGCCCCGTTGTTGTTGCAGGCCTCGACGGCGCGGACGAAGCCGCCGTCCGAGGACCAGTCCGACGCCAGCGGCAGGGCTCTGGCTCGGTAGCGGGGGCCGTAGCGGAAGAGCTCGCGGTCGTCCATGCGCGGCGCGCCGACGATCTTCCCCGGGTTCATCATGCCGGCCGGATCGAGCGCCTCCTTCACTTCGCGGAACGCCCGCGCCAGCCGGCTCCCCAGCATCGGTTCGATGAACTCGGAGCGGAGAATGCCGTCGCCGTGTTCGCCCGAATGGGATCCGCCCAGACGCACGGCCAGACGCATCACCTCCTCGCCGATGGAGCGGAAGGCCGCGATGTCGGACGGGTCCTTCATGTTCAGCGACGGCCGCACGTGGAGACACCCGACCGAAGCGTGCGCGTACCAGGTGCTGCTGGTGCCGTGGCGCGCGAAGATATCCTCGACGGCGGCGCCGAACTCGGCCAGCGCGGGGAGCGGTATCGCGCAGTCCTCGACGATCGAGACCGGCTTCCGGTCGCCCTTCATGGACATGACGATGTTCAGCCCCGCCCGGCGCACGGCCCAGATCGCGGCCTGTTCGGCGGGGTCCTCGGCGCGGGTCATCTCACGACCCGGCCCCGTGCCGTGCACCACCTCCTCCAGGCGGCCGAGCCGGCGCGACAGCCGTGCCTCGTCGTCTCCCGCGAACTCGACCAGCAGTACGCTGTGCGCGCTGGCCGGGATCAGGGCCTCGACGGTCGAGCGGAAGGCCGCGTTCTCGCGCGCCAGGCCGGTCAGCGTGTCGTCCACCAGCTCCACCGCGTGGGGGTCCAGTTCGACGATGTGCTGCACGGCGTCCAGCGCCTCGAGCAGCGACGGGAACCCGCACACCCCCAGAACCCGCCGCCGCGGCTTGCGGGCCAGCCTGAGCGTCAGACGCCGGAAGAAGGCCAGGGTGCCCTCGGATCCGACGAGCACCTCCGCCATGGAGGCGTCCGGGTTCAGGAGCCGGTGGAGATTGTATCCGGCCACATGCCGAAGCACCCCCGGAACGCGCGCCCGAAGTTCGTCGGCCTCGCGGTCGGTGATCGCCTGGATCCGGGCGGTGAGCCGGCGCGCGTCGGCGGGGGCGTCGGCCGGGCCGCTGGAGCGGCCGCCGGGCGGCGATCGCGGTCCGAAATCGACGACTCGCCCGTCCGCCAGCGCCGCCTCGATCGCGGTCACGTTGTCGGCCATGATTCCGTAGCGGATCGAGCGCGCGCCGCCGCTGTTGTTGCCCGCCATCCCGCCGATCGTGGCCCGGCTGGCGGTTGCGACGTCCACCGGGAAGAAGAGCCCTGTCGGGGCGAGTTGGCGGTTGAGCTGGTCGAGCACGACGCCGGGCTCGACCCGGGCGGTGCGCGCGTGCTGGTCGACGGCGAGGACCTGGTCGAGGTGGCGGGAGGTGTCGATCACCAGGGCGCGGCCGATCGCCTGGCCGCACTGGGAGGTGCCCGCGCCCCGGGGGAGCACGGGGACGCCTTCCTCGCGCGCGATGGTCATCACCGCGTCCACGTCGTCGAGCGAGCGCGGGAGGACGACGCCCACCGGCCTGATCTGGTAGATCGAGGCGTCGGTGGCGTAAAGCGACCGGGTCAGCGCGTCGAAGCGTACGTCACCCTCGACGTGCCGGCGAAGGCGGTCGGCGAGCGGACCTGCAACGGATTGCCGTGTGCGCACGGGGTCCTCCGCTCGTCGAGGGGACAGTCGATGGGGGCAGTTGCGACAGTTGAATCTACGCGCGTCGCAATGCCTTCACGATGGCGGGCGGTCGGTGCATCCGCCTTCGCTGCTCGCGGGCCGGAGCCCACGCCCGCGTGCGGACGGAGCCCCGGCCCTGGCGCAGAGGTCAAGGAATGTTGGGGTTGTTGTTCTTTTCGAGGAGCGGCAGCGGCAGGCAGGTCGTGTTCCCGTAGAACCCGCCCTTCGGCCCCGAACCCTCCTGGAAGACCACGCCCGCGGCGGGCGTGAAGGGCAGGTTCAGGCGGATCTTGTCATAGAAATGATGGCCTTCGAGGAACAGCTCCCGGTTGCGCTCCTGGATCAGCTGCTCGCGTATCGCGGCATCACTTCCTCCGGGGAACGCCGGCAGCCCGGCCGCGGCGTGCAGCTCGTTGATGATGTCCACCGCCGTCTGGCCCCCCGCGGCCTCGGCCATGATCAGCTGCGCTTCGGCGTAGCGGGCGATCGGCATCGGGCTGTCCTGGGCCGGGTATTTCTGCTGCGTCCAAAGTGGGGTCAGGTCGTCCGAGGCGGCTGTGCGGCCCTGGTCGACCAACGTGACCCGGGGATCGGGCGTACCCATGTACTCGAGGTCCCGGAAGACGCGCTCCACACTCATGCGCTCGTCGCGATTGTTCAGCGTCCAGATGCGGTTGGAAGAGCGGAAGGATGCGGCGCTGAAGTGTGCGTTCCGGACGAACCCCGCGGGCACCTGCGCCGCGTCGGAGGCCGCCCCCGAGGTGTTCCCCTGGTTCAGGCGTGCCCGGGCGCGGCCCACCATGGCCATGTTCGTGATGTCCGCGGGTCCGCCGCCGCTGGCGGCCATGGTGAACTTCTCCTCGGCCATGGCGAACATCTGTTGCGAGGTGAGTTCCGGCCCACCATCTACGGCCGCCGAGCACATGGCCTCTCCCAGAAGCAGATGGGCGTACCCGGAATAGGCCGCCGAGGTGGCGGTGAGTGCCGGGTCCCCGATCTCCTGCGAAACGTTCAGTGCGTTGTCTGCCGCCCAGCGCGCGGTCGACAGCGTCGTGTACACGCCGGGGTCGGCGTCCGCACATGTGAAGCTCGCGTAGACGCCGCCCGCTTCCTCGAAGCTCCGCCGGTCGTAGGGCCACATGCGTGCCGCGAGCTGGCCGTCCACCAATTCGTTGCCCATCAGGCCTCCGGCCGCCACCCATTCGCTGAAGGCGCACTCGAAGTCCGCGACCGCGCTGGCGACCAGCAGCGGGGCGTTGTCGGGGTTGGCCAGGTCATCGGCCCGAACCCGGCTCGGAGCGTCGATCTCCAGCAGGGTATCGCAGGCCGTGAGCGGAACCGCCAGCAGGAGCACGAGGCCTGCAAGTAACCGGTATTTGATCGTGTGTTTCATTGTTCTAATCCTCCCGGCCTCAGAACGACAGGTTGAGCGTCGCGGTGACCTGGTTGAGCTGCGGCGTGTTGTCCTGTTCCAGGAGCGTGTAGCCGAACTCGACGAACGACGCCTCGGGATCGAGGCCGGTGTAGTTGGTCCATGTCATCAGGTTGCGAGCCGTTAGCGTCAGGGTTCCCCGTGAGGCGCCAAAGGGGCTGACCAGCTGCTCGGGCAAACTCACGCTTCCGGACACCTCGCGCAGCTTGGCGAAGCTGCCGTCGGTGAAGATGAAGGATCTTAGCGGGCTGCCCGACTGGATCTCGGCGATGCGCGCCGGATCGTACTGCTCGGGGAAGAAGTTCTCGTGGCACTGGTTGAAGACCTGGCAGCGCGCTCTGAGGTTGTTGTCGAACTTCGTGAAGCCGGTCTTCCGGTCCACCAGCGCGTATAGGCGGATCCGGTCGAACAGGGTGAGCGTGGCTCCCAGGGATCCTTCCATGTCGGGCGTCACGTGACCGAGGTAGAGACGCGGAGCGCCGGCGCATGGGACTGGCGTTCCTCCGAGTTCGAGCGGCGTTCCGTCAGGCAGCTTCTTCCCGTTCGGGTCCCCACCGTCGCACATCGGGTCGACTGCTCGGGCCGTAGGACCGGTTCCGACCAGCGTGGCGCTGACCACCTTGCGCCGGAACCACGATGCGACCGGGAAGCCTGGGACGCGGCGCTGGCTCCCCGCAGCGATGAAGCCGGTGCCCTGGTCGATTCCCCCGAGGTCGATGATCTCGTTGTCGTTCGTCGCCACGTTGAGCGACAGGTCGAAGCCGATCTCGTCGGACTGGTAGGCAAGCGCGTTCACCTGGACCTCGAAGCCCTGGTTCCTGATCTCCCCGGCGTTGACGAACTGGCTTCCCGGGAATCCGAGGGACGGTGGCAGATTGCGCGACAGAATCGCGTCCTGGGTGCGGGTGTTGTAGTAGGTGAAGTCGATGCCGATCCGGCTGTCGAAAAGCCCGGCTTCGAAGCCGATCTCCACCTCCGAGCCCTTTTCCGGCTCGAGGGCGTCGTTGCCGATGAACTGCGGCGTAACCGCGGCGATGCCGCCGCCGCCCGTCACCGGGGCGAAAGTGCGAAGCGCGGCGTAGTCGGCCGGCTGCTGTCCGGACGTGCCGAAGGCGGACCGCAGTCTGAATTCGCTGACCCCTGGGAGGCTGAAGAAGTCCTCCTCGCCAAGCACCCAGGAGATGCTTGCCTTGGGGTAGACAACGAAGTCGTAGTCCTTGCCGAAGGCGCTATTGTCGTCGCCCCGGATGGCCGCCGTCAGGAACAGGCGGTCACCGACCTCGATGCGCTCCTGCACAAAGAGACCCACCGTGCTGTTCTCGACGAAGTCCTCACCGCCAAACGTCTGTGCCAGCGCATCGACGACCGTGAGTCCCGGGGCGGGAAAGTTGTTACCCTGGGTAACGAGGAACTCGGTGTAGCGGCGATAGTACTGCGCGCCCCCCGTGGTGGCGGAGCGAATCGAGCTCGTGAGGTCGAACGAGGCCGTCGCACTGTAGTCGAAGGTCGTGTTCTCGACGTCCCGCGACTGTACGAACTTGCCGCCGCGGGCCGTATTGGCCCCGAAGAACTGGGCAATGTCCGGCGCCATGCGCTCCCACAGTTGCATGTTGTCCTCAAAGACCCGGTCCTGCCCCACGTTCAGTCGCTGGCTGAGCCAGGAAGTGGGCCTGTAATTGGCGGACAGGCTCAGCGTGAAGCGCTCGGTGTCCTGCCAGAACCTGAACGCCTCCGAGATCACTTCCGGCGGGTAGCTGATAAATCCGCGGAAGCGGTTGTCGCGGTTGGCCGGCAGGGCGAACATGGTCGCCCACATGCGGCCACCGCAGCCGGCTTCGCAGGCGAGGTTCGTCCGGCCCTGGTTGTACCCGATCGATGCAGTCAGGTCGTAGCTCGGATCGGTGGATAACGTGATGTTGCTGCGGGTGCTCAGCCGCCACAGGCTGTTGGTGGGCTCAATGCCTTCGTTCATCTCCAGATCGGCCCCGAGGTAGTAGCGTACATCGTCGGTCCCGCCGCGTACGTTGGCCCCGTAGCTCTGGAGGTGTCCGGTGTCGAAGATCGTGTTGCCGAGGGCCCGTTCGCTCTCGAAGAGGTTGTGCTGATAGGGCTCGCCGGTCACCGGGTCGAAGCCCCAGTTCGGCTCGATCCGGGTCTCGGCATTGTGGAACCAGTTGGCTCCCTGGCGGATCGTGATCCCCCATTCAGGCGCCCCGGATCTGCCCTTCTTGGTCAGAATCTGAATCACGCCGTTGGATGCTTCGGTGCCATACAGCGTCGCGGCCGCCGGTCCCTTGATGATCTCGATGCTCTCGATGTCCTCGGGGTTGATGTCGTTGAGGCGATTCACGACCCCCGATCCGAATCCCTGGATCGAGATGCCCGTCCCAACGCCGTTGTCGAGCCGCACACCATCGACGTAGATCAGCGGCTGTGTGCCCAGCGAGAAGCTCGACGCGCCGCGAATACGGATGGTCGGTCCGCTACCCACCATGCCGGTCCCGGGGGTCACGACAACCCCCGGCGCCCGCCCGTTGATCAGCTGGCTGACGTCGGGTGTTGGCGCCAGTTCGACCTGGTCGGCTGCGTTGATCGTCGCGATTGCGGTGCCTACGGCGCGGCGCTCCACGGCGCCGGCCGTACCGGTGACGACGATCGCGTCCAGGTTTATGGCGGCCGTGACAAGTTCGAAGCGGACGCCGTCGGTCGGTGCCGTGACCGTTTGCTGCTCCGTGCGGAAGCCCAGGATGACGACGCGGAGCGTGATTTCGCCGGCCTGGACCGCCAGCCGGAACATGCCCTGTGAATTGGTGAGCGTGCCGGTGGTGGCGCCTTCGACAAAGACCTGGGCGTTGGCGACTGGCGCGCCTTGCTCGTCGACGACCGTTCCCGAAACCACCGCGTTCTGAGCGGCCAGAGTGCCGCTCCCGAGTGCGCTTGCCGCCAGCAGAAATGCAACGGCTGCGCACCTCCGCATCCGCGTGCGCGGATACACTACCCTACACATGCTACCTCCTCCATCGGCTAAGAGAAACCGACCGGGCACGGTGAGCGCCCGGAACCCGAGTATCGCCATCGTCCCGGCATGCGACGCGTGGATCGCGGGACGCTGCTAGCGGGTGGGAGGAGCACTGTTGTTTCGTCAGTCAACCTAGATGGCGCGAAGTGTCCGAGCAAGGAATGCCGCCGCCGGGAACGCGTTCCAAGTGGGCATCAACGCGCATGACCCCTCGCGGAACAGTCCGTGGTCAGCGCCAACGGGGCCCGTAAAGTCTTTTCCAATACGGAGATGAGCCTGAACCAGGAGAGGCGCGAGAGGTGAG
>JAPPNN010000047.1 GCA_028873815.1 Gemmatimonadota bacterium
CCAAGGTCGTGCTCAGGTCCCTAAACCCGACGTACGACAGCCGCGAGTGCCTCGCGGAGGAGATCCGTGTCGTCGGCCGGGCCGTCTGGGTCTCCAGAAAGCTCTAGGGCTCGCCTTAGGTGGTGACCCCACCAAGCCCATTGAGGGGGTGGCTTCGACGGCCAAGGTGTTCCTTCGTCGACCTTTCCGCGAACCAGTTGCCCGCCAAACGTCCGTTCAGAAGCCGGATTACCTGTTTTGCAAATGGACTAATCGGTGTATCTTTCGCGTTGGCTCCGATTCGCGCCTCCTAACCCCCCGCGCCCACATCTCATGCTGAAAAGCTGCTGGTTCCACCGGACACGACTCGACTCGGAGCAAATGGTCGCTTCGGAGCCTCCGAGCGGACCGAGGTTCAACACCGAGCCAAAGCGAGCCGCCGGAACCGCGGGGGACGGAAGTAGGCCGGCGGGAGAAACCAGATGCGAGGAGGTGCTCCCGGAGCCACCGGTGGACGGGACATGCCGTCGGACGATGCCGAGTAACTGCGGAGCGAGAACGGGCGGGATTCTGGAAGGGGCGTCAGATGGCGGCCGTAGCGCGTGCCGGGGAAGCTTGTCGAATTCGTCGAGGGCGGTCGATTCGATAGCACGAAGGGGATGGAACTCAAGCGGCGGACCGGCGAGCCGCGCATGCACCACGATCACGTCCACGACCCTGAGAAGACTAGGCCACGCGACTCACAACAGGGGGACGCAAGTGGCAGCGAGACCGCCGGTCTCAGGGCCAGCACCGAAAGCCGCGCGATCAAGATCGCGGCAGCCCTTCTCCGTGCGACACTTCCTTGCCGCGGTGGCCACGAGACCCAGATTTGACGATTGGCCCTTCCAGGTCAGTCACCCACAGCGATGCGGTCCCCGAACGCCACTCTGCTCCCGATCGTACTTGGTCCTTCGGGGAGAATGAGGCAGAGCAACGGCACTCCGATGCGTATCTACGAACCCGGATCCCGCGGCTGGAAGCTCAAGCGGTTCGTCACATCCACCACTCAAGTACCCCCGATCCCTGGGATCTACGTATTGTCTCAGCTAAACACTGCGGAAGGACTCCCCATTTCTTGGAATCACGTCTACATCGGTCAGTCCAAGAACCTGCGCCGTAGGCTAGATCAGCATACTATGCGTACGGAAGTCCGTCCGGAACTCCACCGATTCATGGAAGTCTGCCACAATGGCCTCTGGGTGTGGTACACTACGGACGTGGAAACGGATACCCTGAGCGACTTGGAGATTGTCCTAATCAGGCAACTGCGACCCAGGTTCAACAGACTTCACAACCCGGACCAGCCAACAGAAAGCCCCGAAGGATAACCGCAATGCCCGATTCCGCTGACGCCGCCATTTACGCCGATCTCCAACAAATCGAAAAACAAGAACGCATCAAGCGCAGGTCCCTTCGTCGACTACTGGACGAACAGCGACAGAAGAAAAACCATGCAGTTGGGATCAACTCCATGATGGGTTCGTCTCGATCCTTCGTAACCAGTGTTGACCTTTCTTGGGCGGCCGAGCATATCAGGTTTGCATCCGAGTTGCCGATCTTCAACGAATACCGCGACGAACACGGCTTCATAAAGCCCGACAAGAAGACCCAACACCTAATCCAACAACGGAACTTGGATTGGCGACGTCAGATTCCAATGACGTTGTATCTCGCTGCCCGTGAGAATCACAAATTCCCCACACTTTTGGTGGTGGTGACCCGCCCTTGGGTAGACGACCCAGAATCCGATAAATGGGGCCCGCAGGAACGAGCGTTGGAAGACTCGCTCTTGTATGCACCTATCGACTCCAACGGCGAATACGTCGATCTATCGTTCGAATCGGGCACCGGGTCCATACTCTATGCGATTGATGGCCAGCATCGTCTAATGGCGATACGTGGGTTGAAGGATTTGGTTCGCGACGGCCATTTGCATGCGAAGACGGATATCGGTAAGGAGAAAGCAACCGGGCGACTGGAGATCGACCACATCATAGCGATGAGCCGGCATCGCATCGGGCGGTCTGACATTCATAAACTGCTTGACGAGAGAATCGGAATTGAACTGATACCAGCCGTGATGGCCGGCGAGACCCGTGAGGAAGCGCTTCGACGACTACGCACTCTGTTTGTCCACGTGAATCGCAACGCCGCTCCGCTGGCAAAGGGTGAACTGGCCTTGCTTGACGAGGACAACGGGTTTGCGGTGGCTGCACGCATGACAATGGTGGACCATCCGTTATTGGAGAACCGCGTCAAAATCAAGAAGGGTCAACTTAGTGAGAATGCCCGAGACCTTACTACGTTGGAGACGCTAACCACAATTAGCGAAGCCTATCTGGAACACAGGTTTCCAGACTGGAAACCACACCGTCTCACGCCGAGGATGCCATTTCGTCCAGAATGGGATGAATTGTGGGACGGGAAGGAAGAGTTGATGAAGTTCTTCGACGACCTGGCGGCATTGCCTTCTTTCGATGCGGTTCGCCACGGTACAAAAGCAAGTGATTTTCGGAAGACGAGTGACAAGGGCGGAAAGGCTCATCTCCTTTTTCGACCGATGGCCCAGATCGCACTAGCTCGTGCGCTTGGCGATCTATTGGGAGATGGAGCACCTAACCCCGCGGTCTACTGGTCGAAGATTCGTGAGGCGGACGAAGACGGTAGATTCCGAATGGATGATCGCGGTCTTCCTTGGTACGGCACCGCTTGGGACCATATTGCAGGGAAAATGCGGCGTCGGGTAGCTGACCAGAAGTTGGTTAGGCGCCTGTTTCTGCATCTTCTCGGCGGTGGCACTTCCGATCCGGAGGTGCTTGAGCGCCTCAGAACCGACTTCGCGTTAGCTCGAATTGTAACCGCTGACGCCGATGACGCAGTGAGTCTGGCGGGAGAGGTGGTCGGAATCGATCAAGTCAAGCTGCCGCATCCGTGGTAGGCGCGCTTCCGGCGGAGTGTCGCGCCTGGCTGGTTTCGAAGGGCAGGATCAACGCACTGGGCACACAACTGCGATCCGGCCATATTGGGGGCGACGTGGAGTGGAGGGAGAGATGCTATCGGTTGTTTCGACTCCTCGGGCTCCCACCCATGTTCCGTACGCTAACCGGGGTCCTGAGCGGCAAGTCGGTGTTGCTAGCGGCACGACTCAAGCGACGGCAGAGCCTGCGTGCGAAGTTGAAGCGATTGGTGTCAATCAAACTTAGCCAGGTAGCAGACATCATCGGTTTTCGCGTGATTTGTCAGAGTGTTGCAGATTCAAGAGCCGTTGTGGCGGAGATTGACAGACTCGGTTTACCGACGAAGACGAGGTATCACGACCCTGCACCGAGTGGGTATCGGGCGACTCATCTGGAAGTTCAGGTCGACCACGAATTGCCGTCAGGACGAGCGATGACGTTTGCAATCGAGGTGCAAATCAGGACATACTATCAACACCTGTGGGCGATGAGAAGCGAAGCGTTTGGGGAGCAGGTGAAGATGGGTGGCGGGCGGCCGCAGCAAAGAGACTATCTTGATCGCCTTTCGACAGCGATCGGTACGTGGGAGGCAGAAAACCCAGACACGATTCAACAACGACTTCCGACGCTAGGTCCGTCAGGAGGCATCGCTGTGGTGCGACAAATGCCGATTGGTGGGCAACCTTTGGTCGAGCAGTTTGGGCTTGATTCCAACGAGGCTGCCGATCAGTTGGTGGAGTGGGAGGAACTCACACTGGGCGATACGTTGTTCCTCGCCCATTCCGGTAGCATCGATACCATCAAGACCTCCCATTCGTTTTATGTGATGGGCGAAAGGCTAGGTGTTGTACTCGAACCATGGATGCCGCAGTGGGGAGCAAGGTAGCTCAAGATGATGACGATTCGGGTGAGGGCAGCGAGCGGCGGACAAGGTCTGCGGTGCTACGAAGCTTTTTGTCTCCCGCAAGGTAGGCAATCCCTCGGTGGAGATGCAGCTTGAATTGGTGTGAGAGAGTGTCACGGTCAGTTGGGAGCCTGTCGCGGCGGCATCGTTGCTTCAATAGCGCCCAATAAAGTTCTTCATGCTTTCCAGCAAATACCTTCCAGGTCATCTCGACCGAGGAATCGGTGGTGATGGGATGAGCGGGAGGAGAATGGGGCTCGGCCAATGAAGCGCAAAACGCCCAGCGACACAAGGTGTTCCAGTGCAATATTCCTGTGTGACGCTTCAAGACAATAAGTTGATCGCGTCCCTTTTTGGAAACCCGCACTATCTCGATCACGCAACCGCCTCCTGTCGGAAGTACCCCTTCTCGATTGTCGTGGCCTTGAGGGTGTCGTCGTAGCGGAGATGGTAGGACTGGCCGATGTGGCCGGAAAGCGCGTCGAGATAGGGTCCGTCGATCTCCTCGTCGGTACTAAGAAGTATGACTTGGTGGCCAGCATAGGGAAAGTAGCGTGTTACTAAGTGTTGGCGGTGTACCGAGTCCAAGCGCCCAAGAGGCGTGTCGACGATGGTGGGGATGACGCGGCGGGATGCGCGCGCCAGCCCCCAAAGGAGAGAAACCGCCAACAACTGCCTTTCTCCAGCGGAAAGGCGGTCCGGGTGGAGTGTGTATCCGCCCGTACTATAGAGGGTGACTGTCAGGTTATCAGGGTCAATTTCTAGACCCTGCACCAACCCTGTCTTTCGGAGCAACTGCTGGAAACTCTCCAGAACCAAATGCTGGATGCGTGTCAGGTTACGAACAAGGACCTGCTTCCGGAACGCGGCTAGCTGCTCTCGCGAGCGACTGGAAAAGGTCACCACTCGTCTTGCGTTGCTGCTACGCCACTTCTGGTCGATAGCCTTCTTGTGTTCGATGGCCAAACGGCGTTTAGCCATCTCAGCTTGTCGGAACAGGTAGTCTCCTTCTTCTCGCGCTTGTGCGAGTAAGCGCTTCATTTCCGTTTGCGCGGACCGGGCCTGACCCAACTCTGCTAATAGGGGCCTGATAGCATCCTCTTCGGGTATTCCTGCTATGGTTCGCTCGGTCTCGTCGATTTGCTCTACAAGATCTCCGAATTCAGCACATTGACTTCGTAGTTCCTCTCGTACGTCGTCTAGTTGGCCCCCCAATAGCGCAGATAGGCGCGCCCGCGAATCGCGCGAAAGACTGAACACCTCGGCGCTCGCGAGATCCCTGCGGCGCTTGGACCGATCGACTTCCAGATACTCGCTGATCGCTCGCATCAGAACGATCTCCGACGGTGCGGTAAGCTCCGCAAACCGCATCAGTGACTGGTCGCGCTGGTCAAGCATTTCGAGCAAGGCCGTGGAGGCCGCCCTGTTTTGGTCTGCCAGGTCTTCCGCGTGAATCTCTTCGAGTAATGGTCGGACCAACAGCAGAGGTGCGATCCCAGATACCGTCGCCCGCATGTCGTACTCCAAAGACTGAGTTGCCTCCCGCAGTTGGCTCAATCGAGCGTCCAATGCCGCTCTCTGGGCGTATAGTTCACCACCCTCCCGCCTAAAGCGTTCCTCCACTTTGTTGGCCCGCGTGTCGATTTGGTCGGATTTGGCTTCCAATTGGCGGACGCGTTCACGGGCTCCCATGTACTCATTTTCAGCACGGTCGGCCAGCTGTTCCGCAATCTTGAAGGACTCATGGTCTCTGTTTTTCTTCATGCTTGCGAACTTCCGGCGCTCTAGGATCTGAAGGTCTACGGAGAGACGATCGATGAGATCCAACCCTAAGAGCCCGTGCACAGCAGTGCGTATCAACTCTCCGGAGTTGGCCAGATCCGCGAGTCCTTCGATTCGATCGCCATCAAAGAAGAAGAGCGGAGCGACCCCCAGGGGAACAACACTATCCACATGCTCGTCCCAACGAGCCGTGAGCTGTCCATTTAGGTCTTCGGCTCCAGCGTTGCCCTCGTGCACTTCCTGGACTTCGCGCATCCCCGCGGAAGTCTCATGCCAAACCCGCCTGATCCGAACTGTGCGTAGCTCCCCGGCAACCCTAAGCGTAAAACGCAACCCAACTGAAGCTCCTTCGCTGGCCGGAACGGAATGGTGGATACATCTGCGCAGGTAGTCGTCGTAGGCGAGTCCCTCTCGCTTTGTCGTGAGCGTACGCTTTCCGTACAATGCCAGCAACACGCCTTCCAATAGCGTCGTCTTGCCGGCCCCATTGAGCCCGCCGAACAGCACAATCGGCCGCGCCGAATCAGGAGCCAAGGAGATGCGGTGCAATCCGCGGTAAACACCGAAGTTGTGGAGTTCCAACTCCGTGAGAGTCATCTGGTGTCCTCCGTTCTGCCAGACGGTTGGCTCGCTGCATCAGGCGTGTGCAAGCCCAGTGAATGCTCGGCAGCCCTATCAAGGTCACGCTTCCGGCGCTTCGCCATGTCGAGTGCATCGTCCTGGTCCACGTAGAAGTGTCTCTTCACGGCCTTCTCAAGTGCGGCAAAGATTCCCCGCCGGGACATCTTCGTGCGAAACTGCTGTTCCGTATTGATCAGTTCTCGTAGCAACTCGTACTGGAGACGGTCGCCGCCGCACACCTCCTTGAGTAGCCTCACTTCCTCTACCCCAAAGAGACCTTGCTCCTCCAGTTGCATGGGGCCAGCATAGGGGACACCCGTCGCCTCTTCGAAGATCCGTGGAAGCGAGTCCTCGATCTCGTGCTTTTCGAAGACCCAGATGCGTCGGATTTCCTCTAGCTCAGCGGGCGAAACGAGTTGAATGTCGCGAACGATTGCCGGACCGAGAGATCGCACTGCGGTCTGCGCTTCCAGCAACCTGCGAAGCCAGTATTCCCGCTTCTCTTGAATGTAAGGACCGGGGATTAGCGCCTGCTCGCGATCCGTTGAATCCTTCTCGACCTTCCGGTAATATAGCTGAACCAATCCACTCATTCGTCGGAAATCTCGCGATTCTCTGTCCTCTCGCTTCGGATCAAGCTCGTTACGGAGGTCGAGCAATGGTTCCATCCAGTCCTTATCTTGGTCGTTCCGGATCATCGCCTGCATCGATTTGTCTTCGTCCACTAGGGTGCAGACCCAGCACCCAAAGCGGCTGTCGCCGCAACTTGGGGTCGTCGTGTCCACAACGAGAGGACACTCCCCGTCGGCGGAGGCTCCCTGGTACATTGTCAACAGGTCCCTATTCTCGTACCCCCAAGGGTTTGGTGTCTGCATCAGATAGGTCCATACATCGTCGTTAGACCATTCTTCGATCGGGCTATAGATCAGGGAGTTGGGTAGGTTCGCATTCGGACTCAGGCCATCCCGCACTCGATCCTTCTCTTGCCGCGCCATCGAGCGAGCGCGAACGGCGCTCTCTCCCTTGCGAGTCCCGAGGACGACAATCGCCTCCCCAGACTCTCTCACGGTGTCCCTTATGAAGCGGTTGGAAGGCTTGATCTTGAGGCGTTCGGTACACCATCGGAACTTATGTCGTGGGGCGGGATACCCGCGCCCGATGAGATTGACCCAGTAGCTGTCCCGCAATTCCGGGGTCAGGCGGTGGCTACATACCGGCATATCCTGCTGTGCAGCCTGCTCATTCATGGCTTCCAGTGACCTGTTCACCCAGCTGACGACTATCGGGTTCTCGACCAAAGTGTCGGTCGAGATCACATGAATCGTCTTGTGGCGTTGCGGCGGGTCCAGACCTGCAATGGCTCGCCACACGATTTGGAGGGTGGCTGTAGAGTCCTTGCCACCCGAATACCCGACCACCCAAGGCACTGAGTCCTCAAGGTAGAGCGCCCGCACCTCATCTTGGAGCTGCTGCTCCCCCGCATCGACGGAGCGTTTGCGGAAAAAAGAGAGCGCCATGGTTAGTTGAACTCTCCTCTCTTGTAGGCCTCCTCGACCCGCAGCTCCTCAGGTGTCAGGTCGATCCCAAGAGCTTCCTTGACCACATTCGTGGTGAGGGTGATGTTGTTTCCGGCTTTGGATACTCGGCCCCCGCTCATAGCCCGGCCCTCCCACAGCCGGGCGTTGGAGCGACTCCAGTCTATCGACCTGAGCGACCTGAGCATGGTTTCCCAGTCCGACGGGTGCTTGCGGATCAGCGCGTTTCCCGCTCGGCCAATCGACTGGAGAGCGATGCCGTGTGAGACGATGAAGTCCCTCCGTACCTCCGCCGCGCTCATCTTTCGTGCCCTGACCAATCGCCACTCCGGCACTTCGTCAGCGACCCGGCTCCAAAAGCGGTTGACGAGGTCCGTCCAATCGTCGGAACTACGATCCGGGAGGTTCACTAGGAGCGAGGCGGTCGCGCCGTAGAGAGCGCTCAGGGTAAAGAGCTTGCGTGATCTCAGGGAAAGGGTGCTCTTTTCCATCTCCACCAAATCACGGAACAGGTCATTCTCCAGGACCACGTCCTTCACCATCTGCGCCAGCCAGTCACGATGGTCATAGAGAAGTCCTAACGACTTCGTTGGACGAATGGCATAGCGATTCAGGTCGGCGAACAGTTGCTGGCACCTTTCGAGTCCCTGATCACGGTAGAACACTACCGCGATGGCCTCGTCGGACAGTGCTGGCTCCTCCGTCATCGCCCGCTCGATCGCGGCACGGCGGTGCTGACCATCGTTGATCACGAACCGAGCCGTCATCCCGACATGGAGCTTCCCCAACGCGTCGTGACCTCCATTGGTCGAAGGCTCGAAACGAGTGTCGCCATCGATGGAGGCGGTGATCGCCGAGAAAGCGTAGCTCTCGAGGTTCTCAAGGACGTATCGAGCCATTCTGGGAATCCGAGCGCGGTTGAGTCGCCGTTGCGCCCGGAACTCGGGAGCTAGCTCCTCCTCGTTGAAGATGAAGAGCTTGGGTAGCAGCTTGAGGGGACACATCGACACGTAGTACTCTCGCCCAGCTTGGACGCCGCGTATGGCAGGGAAAACGTACTCGAACGTCTCGTCCATCTTGCGTCTGTCCTCTCGGCAGGTAGATTCACGTAGTGGGTCCATGTTTGTTTCCGACACCATTCAATGTACGTCACCGCAAGCAAACCGCAAGGGGGGCGACAAGATGACGACCTATCTGGACTGCAACGCGACGACGCCGGTTGAGCCTCGGGTGGCAGAGGTGGTGACCCGATTCCTCGTCGAGGACTTCGGGAACGCGGGTAGTAGGACCCACGAATACGGCGTGCGAGCCAAGAAGGCGGTGGAGGCGGCACGATCCTGGGTTGCTGGGGTGGCAGACTCCGATCCGTCAGAAGTCGTCTTCACGTCTGGAGCCACCGAGAGCAACAATCTGGCGATCCTGGGACTCGCGGACGCCTTGGAGACCCGGGGAAGGACCCACATCGTGTCCACCGCCATTGAACACAAGGCGGTCCTCGAACCGCTGGAGCTACTGAAGGAACGGGGCTTTGCCGTGGAGTTGGTCGCCCCTCGGGCTGACGGGCGCATCGAGGTCGACCATGTCGTGGAGAGACTCCGTCCCGAAACCGGATTGGTATCCGTGATGCACGTGAACAACGAGACGGGGGTCATCCAGCCGGTAGAAGCGATCCGAGAGGCTCTGGCGGACACCGAGATCTTCTTTCATGTGGACGCGGCCCAAGGATTCGGGAAGCTGTCAGGACTGGAGTTAGCCGGAGTTGATCTGGTCTCGGTTAGCGGCCACAAGATGTTTGGTCCTAAAGGGATCGGAGCCCTCATCGCCCGGAGAAGCGGGTACGTGCGCCCCCCTCTAGCGCCACTAATGGTAGGAGGTGGCCAAGAGCGCGGAATGCGCCCAGGCACACTCCCTGTTCACTTGGTGGCCGGTCTCGGAGAGGCGGCGCGTCTAGCTTCCAAGGAACATTCCAGGAGGGCGAAGCGATGCGAGGCTCTGAGGGCTGATCTACTGCGCGCTCTTGCTGACGTGCCCCATCAAGTGAATGGAGATCTCTCCCAGGTCATCCCATCGACCATCAACGTGTCGGTAACCGGGGTCGAGTCCGAAGCAGCCATCGTGTGTCTGAAAGGGATTGCTGCGGTCTCCAACGGGGCTGCTTGCACATCGGCGTCCTACACAACCAGCCATGTCCTTCGAGCTATGGGATTAGAGGAGGCTCGCATTCGGAGCAGCCTTCGGATCTCCTGGTGCCATCTGACGCCGGCCATCCCGGGCCGCCAGATTCGACAAATACTGCGACGGCTGGCGGGATGAGGGGCGGATGACCGCGCCGCTCTCCAGAACGAGTTATTGGGCGGACCTGCGTCTGCCGGGGCGCGATTGGAGGGACACGTCACCGACCGAGCATTCCGTCAGCTAGAGACACGCCGAGGATGAGAAACCTAACCGCTTCTACTCGGACGACATCCTCGCCATCAGGGTCACGGTATCGCAGGGTTGAATCAGTCCGCAGGTCGGGCAGCCCCACTCCAAGTCGACCTGAGGCGCGTAGACCCTCGTGCCGGAACAACTCGGAACAGGGCAAGGCATTCCGGTGGACTTCGGCCTCGACCGCAACTCCCGAAGCTCGTCGGGTCCCATGTGCGCCACGCGCGGTGCCTGGATCCAGAACTCGTCGTCCCGCCTGACGAGCGCCTCGGCCGCGCGGCTCCCGGTCTGTGTCGTTGTGAAGCAGTCGCCGCAGCCAACGCCCGTGTCTCGCACGTATCCGAGGCGGACGAGGATTGCGATCCGGGCCGTTGCCTCACGAATGTCGGTCCCGAGGCGGGCGGCAACGGCGGCGGGAGTCGTCTTTTCTGCGGCGTAGATCAGGCGGAGTACGTCCGGGTAGGGCGTGCGTGTGGAGGAGGCGTTCCGGTGCGTTTCGTAGATCATCTGCTCTTTTCCCTCCGATTTGCGTCGGCTTCCTTCGGGCTGACCGGTTCCCCCAGCCCTCGGACGGTAATCGAAGGGGGCTTGTTCTTTCAAGGGCAAGTCAGTTGAGGCGGACCGGTTCCCCGGAAGTCGAGCCCCCGTGAGACTCCCGCCATTGGACCCGGTTTTCCGGCTATTGGAACACGCTAGGCCCGAATCACGGTCTCACGGCAGGAATGGCAGATCGTGCAGTCCCAGTTAGACTTAGACGATTTCTTGCCGAGATTCACGTTCCCACTTAGGGGTTTGTAAGGCAGGCGCTCTGAACCGACTGAGCTAAGCGCCCCGGATACCGGAAACCTACACGAAACCCCCGGCTGCATCGATAACAGCCGGGGATTTCGGTCCGTGGTGCTCGGAATCAGTCGTGGCCGAAACGCCACCGCTCGTGGCTCACCCGTGCTCGCCACCGCCCAGCTCGACGTGGACGCTGTACCAGTCGAAGTTCTGTCCCCGGGCGTCCAGGGTGACGGGCCTGGTCTCCTGGGCGTTGAGGGCCACTCTCGGCGTGGGGCCGAGTTCGGTCCCGTTGGACAGGTGGATCTCGACGCGCACGTCCGTCACCGTGGCGTCTGTCGTGTTCCTCACCGTGCCCTCGAAGCTCTGGGTCGCGGAGTTGTAGCTGACCACCAGCGTGACCCCACTGCGCGTCTCCGTCGCGGTTTCCATGATGTCCCACCGGGTCCCCGACTCTCCGGCCTCCGTCATGGATTGGCAGGCGGCGACAGCGACCATCAGGGTGAGTCCCAGCCAGTTGAAGCGTCTCATGTTGGTTCTCCCTACCGAAATAGTTTGTCGATTACTCGGGTAGTTACTACTCCGGTAGTCATCGAAGGTTCCGCCAGGCGCCAACTCCTGTCCCCTAACCGCCGCTCGCGATCGCCAGGGGGTCGGGGCCATACTCGTTGTCGCCGCGTTGGCCCGGTTTGAAAAGCAGCTTGAGCCCGAAATAGATGTTGAAGAGCGGGATCGCCATGAACAGGCAGTGCAGTCCCGGCCTTCCCATGTCGTGAAGCCGCTTGACCGTGATGGCGATCGCCGCCCAGGCCGCCCCGAGCGTGATGCCGGCCATCGGCAGCTTGAAGATGAGGGCCAGGGTGTCGGGGGCCCAGAGGAGAGCAGCGCCTGCCCCGGCGATGACCAGGTCGTCGAGAAGGATATGCCAGAAATACCACGCGCGGTTGACTCTTCCCTTCGTGCTGAACAGCTCCAGGAATGCGTCCATTCAGAGATTCCTCCGATCGGGTTGCCCTCCGGGCGAGGGCGGTCGCAGCTTCGTGTGCATGTATGACCGTACGTCTGACAACCGCAAGGGCATCACTGCGCCGGACATCGCCGCACAGGACATCGCCCGGCTGGCGGAGGGATTCCTCGAGGCGCAGGGCGCGGGCGGCCGCGTCGAGCCTCCCTCGGCGACTCACGGGCTTCGGCTCGAGGACGCCTACCGCGTCGGAGGCGAGATCGCGCGGAGACGGCTGAGGAGCGGATGGCGGATGGCGGGTTGGAAGGTGGGACTGACCAACCGCGAGATCTGGCTGCAGTGGGGACTGGACCGCCCCATCATCGCTCCCGTCTATCGGGAGACGATCTTTCAAGCCCCGGGAGAGGCGGCGACCGGCCCGCCACATCTGTCCGTTCCCATGGGCACCCGGGCCGCGCCGCGCCTCGAGGTGGAGGTCGTATTCGGATTCCCGGACGCGCCCGGTGCCGGGAGCGCAGCCGGCTCGCGCGCCGATCCCATCTGGGTCGCGCTGGGCGCCGAGCTGGTGGACTGTCACTACAGTGGCTGGAAGTTCGACCCGGCCGACGGGGTTGCGGACTACGGCCTCCACGCCGGGCTGATCGTCGGTCCCCCGATTCCGCTACGCGCCGATTTCGCGGACTCGCTGCCGGATTTCGCGCGCGCGCTGCCGCAAATGGCGGTGACTCTCTCCAGTGACGGCGAGGCGCTGGCCGACGGCCGCGGCGACGCGGTACTCGGGAGCCCCTTTCATGTGCTCGACGAGCTGCATCGCTCACTTGGACCCGCGATTGCCGCCTACCCCACTCCGCCGGCAGATTCGCGGACGCGAGGTCGCGACTACCTTGTCTCGACGGGCACGCTCACCCCGCTGGTGGAGGCGCGAATTGGCACCACGTACCGGATCGAGGCCGATCTGCTTCCTTCGTTTTCCTTCGTGCTGGTCTGACGTGGCGGCTCGTCCGTTCGCCGGCCTCGCGGCCGCGCTGGCCATGGCCGCACTTGCAGCCTCAGCATGCCAGACCGGGACCCGTCCCACCGCCTCCGTGCCCGAGCCGGCCCCGGGACAGCAGCAAGCCGCCCGGCCGGAGACGCCGCCCGCCGTCCGCTCCAAGGCCGACGAACCCAACACGACAGACGGGATCTACACGGCCCGGCAGGCCGAGCGCGGAATCGGGGTCTACAACCGGATCTGCTCCGAATGCCACGCGCCGGCGGACTGGACCGACCCGGCCTTTCTGGAGCGGTGGGAAGAGGCGTCCGTCTTCCGGCTCTGGTACTGGATCTACGAGCGGATGCCGCACGGCAACCCGGGCAGCCTGACTCGCGAAGAGGTCACCGACGCGCTTACCTACATCTTCCAGCTCAACGGCCTGCCGCCCGGGCCAACCGAGTTGGCGGACGACGACGACACCATCGACGACTACTGGATCATCTGGAACAAGCCATGACACGACGCCTCCTGTTCGCCGCAACGCTCGCCGCCGCCCTCGCGCAAGCCGCCCCCGCCCCCGCCGCCGCCCAGTCCTCCAGCCTCGTCTCGCCCAACGGCGACGTCGACTGGAACCGCTTCTACACGGCTGCGGAGACCAACCAGATCCTGCGCGAGTTCGCGGCCCTGTACCCCGGGCTGACCGAACTGCACCAGGTCGGCGAGAGCTTTTACGGCCAGCCCCTCATGCTGATCACGATCACCAACGAGGCGACGGGCCCGGCGGCCGAGAAGCCCGCGCTGTACGTCGACGGCGGCATCCACGCGGGCGAGCTGACCGGCTCCGCGGTCGCCACCCACCTGATCGGCCACCTGCTCAACGGCCACGGCCACGACCCTCGCGTCACCGCGCTGCTCGACGAGCGCGCCTTCTACGTGCGGCCCAAGTTCAACCCGGACGGCTCGGACCTGGCGCTGATCGACGACCAGTTCCTGCGCAGCACCCCCCACCCCTTCGACGACGACGAGGACGGCACGGCGGACGAGGATCCGCCGGAGGACCTCGACGGCGATGGCTGGATCACGCAGATCCGCGTCCCCGATCCCGACGGCATCTGGGTGGCCGACCCGGACGACGACCGGATCATGGTGCGCGACCCGGACATGCAGCGCGCGGGCCTGCGCTTCTCGACCACGCGCGAGGGCGTCGACAGCGACGGCGACGGCACGATCAACGAGGACGGGCTCGGCGGGCTCGACATGAACCGCAACTTCCCGCGCAACTGGGAGCGCGTGCACATGCAGCCGGGCGCGGGAGACTACCCGCTGTCCGAGCCGGAGACGCGCGCCGCCGCGGAGTTCATCAACGCGCACAGGAACATCACCGGGATCTATCACGGGCACACCTCCGGCGGCTTCGTCTACCGGCTGCCGTCGGCGTCGGCGCCGTCGCTGTTCCCGCAGATCGACCTGTCGCTGATCGTGCACCTGGGCGAGGAGTACACGCGCTCGACCGGCCGTCCGGTGGTCCCCAGCGCCACGCACCCCACCGAGCACCGCTACGGGACGCTCATCTCGTGGGGGTACTGGGACCACGGCGTCATCGGGTGGGTGCCCGAGTTTTCGCCGGGCCCCGAGGAGTGGGTGACCGACTACGACGGCGACGGCGAGATCAGCGAGGCCGAGCAGCACCGCTTCAACGACGAGGAGCTGGGCGGGCGCTACTTCTCCGACTGGACGCCGTACGACCACCCGCAACTGGGCGCGGTCGAGATCGGCGGCTGGCACGCCAAGTTCTGGGGGCAGAATCCGCCGCCGGAGTTCCTCGAGGAGGAGACCGCGCAGCAGATGCACTGGATCCTCTACCTGGCCGAGCAGGGTCCGCTGATCGAGGTGAGCGACCCGGTGGTGACGGCGGTCGGCGACGGGACCTACCGCGTCGCGGTGACGGTGACCAACACGGGCTTCCAGCCGACCAGCGTGACCGACCGGGGCGCGGTGGGGCGCGAGCGCGCGGGCGGCGGCATGGACCGCCAGGTGGTGCGGGCGCCGGCCGTGACGCTGACGCACCCCGGGCTGGAGATCGTGGAGGGGCGGGCGCGCACGGTGATCCCGCATCTTGCCGGGTCGAACCCGTTCCTGGAGGCCGCGACCGAGCGGTCGCACACGGTGACGTGGGTGGTGCGGCCGACGGGTGGAGAGCGAGCCGTGAGAGTGACGGCGGCCTCGGACAAGGGCGGCACCGTCCGCTCCGGCTGGGTGGTGGTCCGATGAGGGGCGGGCGGAGGCTCGTGTTGGCGGCCGCGGCGGCCGTGGTGGGTGCGTGGTTCGCTCCCCTCGACGCCCAGGAGGCGCGGCGGCGGTGGGAGCGCATGTGCCAGATTCGCGCCGAGAAGTTCGACCTCGTGCTGCCCGGCGCGATGCACGACAACGACCTCGACATGTGGATCGTGGTGATGCGCGAAGGCCTGCTCGACCCGCTGTGGGAGGCGCTCGGACGCGGCTACGTCGGCGACTGGGCGTACTACGTCTTCACCGACCAGGGCGAGCGCACCGAGCGCGCCGCGCTGGGCGTGGGCGGCTACATGCTGGAACAGTGCGGCGTCTACGACCACTTCGGGAGCGCGGCCTCGCTGGCGGAATACGTGGCCGAACGCGATCCCGAGCGGATCGGCGTGAACATGGCGGCCGCGATCGGCGGCGCCGACGGTCTGTCGCATACCTCGTACCTGCACCTGCGCGAGGTGCTGGGCGCGCCCTGGGCGGACCGCCTCGTGTCGGCCGAGCGCTTCGTGTCCGACTTCCGCGCCACGCGGGTGGCCACCGAGATCGCCGCCTTCGCCGAAGCGGGCGAGATGAGCCGCGAAATCGCCGAGCGCGCCTTCTCCAACGAGGTCATCACGCCCAGCGTGACGGCGCTCGAGGATGTCGCCTGGTGGATGTGGGACCAGCTGCTCGCGCGTGGGCTGGATTCGTCCTTCGACATGCCGTCGGTGTACATCACCGGCCCCACCGGCATCGAGGCCAGTTCGTCGGACCGGATCATCCAGCGCGGCGACCTCCTCATGATCGACTGGGGGGTGGGGTTCCTCGACTTCTACACCGACATGAAGCGCGTGGCCTACGTCCTGCGCGAGGGCGAGACCGAGGCCCCGCCGGGCATCCAGCGCGCCTTCGACCTCGCCATGGAGGTCCGAGACGTCATGAAGGCATCGATCAAGCCCGCGCCCACCGCGCAGGAGGCCCTCGACGCCACCTGGGCCGCGATAGAGGCGGCCGGCTTCAACCGAATCGGCTTCAACCAGCCCACCGACGACCCGGACGTCACCGACGTCGTGATCGGACCGCACTCGGTCGGCAACTGGGGCCACGGCATCGGCCCGTCGCTGGCGTTCTTCAACCCGGAGCAGCTCACCTACGAACTGCGCCCCGGCACCCTGATCTCGGTCGAGCTCTTCGCCTACACCGCCAACCCCGAGTGGGACAACGCCAAGGTGCGCATCCCGCTGGAGGACGACGCGGTCGTGACCGAGCGCGGCGTGGAGTGGCTGTATCCGGTGACGCGGCGGATTCTGCTGGTGCGGTAGGGCTAGCGGGGGCGCAAGACCCGGACTACCCGCCCCTGCCTGTCCACGACGCTGATCGGCATCCTCAGTATGTCGTCGCCCAGATCCACCACCGGCCCCTGATCCGCCGGCGGCGCCGCGCCGGTGATCCGATAGCGGTCGGCGACGGTTGGATCCACCTCGTATCCGATGTCCGCCATCGACTCGATCGTAATGGCGCTGAACGGCTCGATACCGGCCGAGAGGAACGGCGTCATGAGTTCTCTCTCGAAGACGGACTCCCGCCAATGCGAGTCTGCGCTCCCTCGGCTCCCCCCGTTCTCGAGCGGCACGCTGGCGCCTCCCCGGTAGTTCCGTCCCCCCGCCGACTCGAACGCCGCCCGGGCCAGCGGCCCCGTGAAGTGGGTGTCGGCCGAGGGATTCCCGCCGACCGACGGATTCTGGATCAGTTCGTAGTCCTCCCACATCGTACCGAAACCCAGGACATGCCCCATCTCGTGCGTGATCGTCGACACCAGGATTCCCGCAGCCTCCAGTCTCGGAAGGTCGTCCTCGTCGAACTCCATGACCCCCAAGACAACCGGTCCGGGCAATTCTGGTGCGGCTTCGAAGGGCACACGCCGTGCAATGCATGGACCCGCCCGCCCGAGGATAGTCCCGGGCCCATCAATCGAGTCGATCCGGACGAACATCCGGATATCGTCCACCACGTCGTTGATTGCGGGCGTCCCCCGCCCGCACGTCCCGGCCTCCCGGGGACTGAAGGAGAAATCGATGTCAAAGACATCGCGGGCAATCACACTCTCCCAGCGCTCGGCAGCATCCTGGAACACCTTGTTCTGGGCGTCCGTGCCCGGATCCACGAAGACCAGTTCAATGTCAAAGGGTTCGACCGGGATGCCGCCCACCGAGACCTTCAACTCCACCGGACCGAAGGCGCTGTATGCGTGAATCGCCACATGGTAGCTGCCGGCACGAGTGGGCAGGAGCTGGCACAGTTCAGCATCGCCCGGCTGCTCGCCGCTGAAGCACCTGTATTTGTGATAGTTGTCCGGCCGTTGACCGTAGGTGACAAACAGATCCGGATCACCCGTCCCGCCGGAAACCTCCACGTTGAGCGCCTCGCTCGACCCGGTTTCGATGTCGATGCGGAAGTGCAGCACTTCGTCCAAGGTCCCCGAAACCATCGACGCCTGTCCGGGACCGATCACCTCCTGGCGGGCAACGTTGAGCGACGCTTCCAGCAGGTTGTTGGCCTTCTCCCACTCGTCAATCTCTTCGGCTGGGTCGAGCTGCAGCGCCAGCGTCCTTGACCCGGCTTCGAACGGCCCCGCAGTTAAGGTGACGTTCGCCGTGTCCTCAGACTGCAGTTGCGCCACGTGGATCGTCTCGATCGCTGTCCCGTCGAGCATCAGACTCACCGCGAAGCTGTCCGGGCTCGCGGCATCGCCCTGGTTGGCGATCCGGGCGCCGATGTCGACCGTCTCCAAAGAGGTCGGATCGAGTCGGGAGACCAGAAATCGCTCGACGCTCAGATCCGGCAGCGGGTTGTCCGACGTGGCCCTTGCGGCGGCGATGTTCTGGACGCCGCCCGGGGCCCAGATCGTCAGGGACTGCGCGCCGAACTTGCTGCCGAGCGTCCATACCGTCGAAGCCTGGCCCTGGTCGTCGGTCACGACCGAATCCGGGCTCGCCGAACCGCTCTCCGCACTCGGCCGGAAGCTCACGGGCAGGCCCGCCACTCCGTAGCCTCCCCGGTCCTCCACCTGGACCACCAGCGGCTCCGGCAAGGGTTCGTTCCTGAGCGCCTCCTGGTTGTTCCCGGACACGATCCCGATCGCCGACGCCCGCTGCTGCACGGTCACCTGGGCCGTCGCGCTGATGTTGGCGGTGGTGGCGGTCAGCGTGCCTGTGCCGTTGCCGACGGCCGTCACCGTACCGCTGGCGTCGACGGTGAAGACGTTGTCGTCGGAGCCCGACCAGGTCACCGTGACCGCCATCGACGAGCCGAACTGGTCGCGAACATTCGCGCTGAAGGGCGTGGTCTGGGTGATGTAAGTGAGCGTCGCCGACGCCGGCTCGATCGTGATCGTCGCGGGGCGCGGAGGCTCGGGCGGCGTGACCGGCCCCGTGTCCCCGCCGCCGCAACCCGCGACCGCGGCCAGGAGGAGCGTGCGGGCGACGAGCGTGGACGCGGAGGTCTTCATGATGGCAGCGCCTTCCTGCGTGAGCGGCAGCGGTGCCCCCCGATCCGGGCGAGGGCGGAGGCCGCGAAAGGTAATCCTCAAGAGTAGTCCTCAAGACGGGCGATGGTTCCCGTCAATATAGTGCGCCACGGGGACTGCGGACGAGGATCGGCGGTCCACTGAGGCCGGCGTGGCGCGCTCCTCGGTGCCTTCGGCCGCCCTGGTCACGGACGAGGGCGCACCCGTTTCAGCTGAAACGTCCTCGCGGCTCTCCTGCGGGGTCCGGTCGGTGGCAGACCCGGTAGCGCGCCCAGGTGACAAACCCGGTGGCGGGCCCAAGTGCCGGAATACTAAACCAACATGTTTAGTATTGATAGATCGCCAGTGACCCGAACTTTTCCCGAATTGTGGGGTATAAGGGGGTGAGAACGCCACCGACCACCGTAGACTCCGGAAACCACGCATGCTCACGAACTCCGTCTCCACCGAATCCGTCTCCACCGGCTCGACGGCCCCTGTGCCCGCTTCGCCCGCCCCAGCCCAGCCCGCCCCAGCCGCGGACCCCACCGCCGACCCTCTCGGCGACGAGATCGCCACGCTCTGCGCGCACATCAACGCCGCCAC
>JAPPNN010000079.1 GCA_028873815.1 Gemmatimonadota bacterium
CCGCAAGGGCAAAGGTTTTTGAGACCTTCGCGTCTACCGGTTCCGCCACCTCGGCCCGGGCGCGACCCCGAAAGTGCGATCGCGCCGGAACTATGTTAGTCCAGCGACCCCCGTTGTTGAACCCTCCGGGCCGTCGATTCGGTACTCGAAAGGCCGCGGTGCTTCCGGGATCCGATACCGGGCATTGAGTTCGGTGTTGGCCGTCGCCATCCTTCGTGTACGGCCCCGACCAACCCGACAAGAGGACGCGAATGCGAATGTCCCGCCCCACCGATCCGTTCGGCGCGCTCGCCACCGTCGATCTGCGCGAAGGCGCCACTTCCTTCTATCGCCTCGCGCGGCTCGAGGAAGAGGGCCTTGTCCGGCTCGACCGCCTTCCCTTCTCCATTCGCGTGCTCCTCGAAAACGTGCTGCGCAACGCCGGCGACGGCCATGTGTCGACGGACCATGTCGAGGCCGTCGCGGCGTGGAGCCCGAGCAAAGCGGGCACGGATTTCCCCTTCATGCCCACCCGCGTGGTGCTGCAGGACTTTACCGGCGTGCCAGCGATCGTCGACCTTGCGTCCATGCGTGACGGGATCAGGGAGATGGGGGGCGACCCCGCGCGGATCAATCCGCTGGTTCCCGCCGACCTCGTCATCGACCACTCCGTGCAGGTCGATTTCTTCGGCACCGGATACGCCTTCGAGAAGAACGTGGCCCGCGAATACGAACGGAACCGGGAGCGCTACGCGCTGCTTCGCTGGGCCCAGGAGGCGTTCGAGAATTACAGCGTCGTGCCGCCGGGTACGGGGATTGTGCACCAGGTCAACCTGGAATACCTGGCATCGGTGATTCATCGGCGCGAACACGGCGGGACCCATCTGGCGTATCCCGACACCGTAGTGGGAACCGATTCGCACACCACAATGATCAACGGCCTGGGTGTGGTCGGCTGGGGGGTCGGGGGGATCGAGGCCGAGGCGGTGCTTCTGGGACAGCCTTACTACATGCTGCTGCCCGAGGTGGTCGGCGTGAAGCTCACCGGGGCACTGCCCGAAGGGGCCACGGCGACCGACCTCGTGCTGCGCGTGACCGAACTCCTGCGCGCGCACGGGGTCGTGGGCAGGTTCGTGGAGTACTACGGTGCCGGTCTTTCCGGCCTAAGCCTTCCCGACAAGGCGACGCTCGCCAACATGTCCCCGGAGTACGGCGCGACGGTGGGCTTCTTCCCGGTTGACGAAGAGACGCTGCGGTACCTGCACGGGACCGGCCGGAGTCCGGAGCTGGTGGAACGGGTTGGCCGGATCGCCCGCGAACAGGGGCTCTTCCGCACCGACGACACACCCGATCCCGAGTACACCTCCACCCTGGACCTGGACCTTTCCTCCATCGAGCCCAGCGTGGCCGGACCGAAGCGGCCGCAGGACCGGATCGACCTGACCGATGTGCGCCGGGCCTTCGCGCGGGATCTTCCAACCCTCGTGCCGACCGGCTTCACATCAAATGGCGACGGGGGCGGCGCGGACGGCGGCACAGCGGTGGCCGCACACACCCGCCACACGGTGGACATCGAAATCGACGGCCAAGCGGTCGAGATCGGCGACGGCACGATCGTGGTGGCGGCAATCACCAGCTGCACCAACACCTCCAACCCGTCGGTGATGGTGGGCGCGGGGCTGATGGCCCGGAAGGCCCGCGCGCTCGGCCTTCAGGTCCGGCCCTGGGTCAAGACGAGCATGGCGCCCGGGTCCCAGGTCGTCACCGACTACCTGGAGGCCGCCGGCCTGATGAAGTACCTGGAGGAACTGCGCTTCAACCTCGTCGGATACGGCTGCACGACCTGCATCGGCAACAGCGGGCCGCTTCCCGAGCCAGTGGCCGAGGCCGTTTCCGAACACGGCCTCGTGGTCGCGTCGATCCTCTCGGGCAACCGGAACTACGAAGCCCGGATCCACACGCTGGTCCGCGCCAACTACCTCGCCTCGCCGATGCTGGTGGTCGCCTTCGCGCTGGCCGGGCGCATCGATATCGACCTGTACAACGAACCGCTCGGCCGCGCGCGCGACGGCCGTCCCGTGTTCCTGGCGGACATCTGGCCCTCGCCGGAGGAGGTGCGGGACACCATCGCCACGTCGCTCAGGCCCGAGATGTACCGCGAGCGCTACCGCAGTGTCTTCGACGGCGACGAGCACTGGCGGGCGCTCCCCCTCCCCGAGGAGGGAGACCTCTACGCCTGGGACCCGGAGTCCACCTACATCCGCAACCCGCCGTTCTTCCAGGGGATGAGTGACGAGCCGCCGCCGCTCGAGGACGTCCGCGGCGCCCGGGTTCTCGCCCTGCTCGGCCAGACCGTCACCACCGACCACATTTCGCCCGCGGGAGCGATTCCGCGCGACGAGCCCGCCGGCCGCTACCTGCAGGACCATGGCGTCGCCCCGATCCGCTTCAACACCTTCGGCTCCCGCCGTGGCAACCACGAGGTGATGATGCGCGGGACCTTCGGCAACGTCCGCCTCCGGAACCTCATGCTCGACGACAAGGAGGGCGGCTATACCGTGTACGTGCCGAACGGAGAGATGACCACGATCTTCGACGCGTCCGAGCGCTACCGGAGTGCCGGTACGCCCCTGATCGTGATCGCCGGCCGTGAGTACGGTACCGGCAGCTCGCGGGACTGGGCCGCGAAGGGCACCCAGCTGCTCGGCGTAAAGGCCGTGATCGCGGAGAGCTACGAACGCATCCACCGCTCGAACCTGGTGGGGATGGGCGTGCTGCCGCTTCAGTTCGCAGTTGGGGATGGGGCCGAGAGCCTCGGGTTGACGGGGTTTGAGGAGTTCGACCTGACGGGCATCGCCGAGGGTCTCGCGCCGGGCGGGACGGTTCGGGTGCGGGCGACGAGGAAGGACGGCGGTTCCGTCGACTTCCTGGCCGTGGTGCGGCTCGACTCGGACGTCGAGTTGGAGTACTACAAGAACGGCGGCATCCTCCACACCGTGCTGCGGAAGCTGGCGACGGGAGCCATGTAGCCGGCGACCGGTTCAACAGCCCACCGGTTCAGTAGCCCCCCTGCGACTTGTGGGCCGCCCCCCGGTTCGCCAGCCAGCGCGCGCCTGGGAGTCCACGGACTCCTAAGTCCGCCGCTCTCCGTCCCGGAGCGCGAGCGGCGGGCCCAGCACTTCCCGCGCAACCACGAGTCTGCGCAGCCCTTCCGTCGAGCCAAGGCCCAGCCGGCCGCCGGGCCCGGCCGCGCTCGCCGCCCCGGCGCGCCCGGCCGCGCTCGCCGGTTGCCGCAAACGTCTGAGCAATTCCTCCGTACCCGCCGCTGCAGCCTCGGCGACCCGCGGATCGGCGGCTGGCTTGCGCTCCCGGCGCCGCGGCTCGATCGGACGGGCCTCGCGGGATCGCACAACGACCGGCCGGGGAGTCCGGTCGCGGTAGACGTCGGGCGGCTCCGCGGGGGGCGCAGGCCGCGGTGGCGCCGGAAGCGGTTGCGGCGCCGGCTCGGGCACTCGCGCCGGCTCCGGCACTCGCGTTGGCTCGGGCGCCGTCAGCACTGCGGGCTCCCGGCCCACCCGCCGCTCTTCCTCCTCCTCATGAACGCCGGGCAGCCATTCCAGGTCCTCCAACCGCGGCATCGACGGGTCGGCCGTGTCCGCCCCGGGCACGCGCGGCGCGTCCGTACCGGCGCCCCTGCGCGCCAGCCTGCCCAGGATCTCCATGATCGCGGCGACGACCGCGAGGATCAGGAGGAATCTGATGTCCACGCCCGGGTCCTCAGCTCGTCGGGGCCTGCTGGTCGGGCTCGCCCTCGGCGATGGCTCGCCTCATGTGCGTGTCCGATTCGATGTTGCGATACCTCGCGTAATCCATGATGCCCATGTTGCCGGTGCGGAAGGCGTCGGCCATCGCCAGCGGAATCTGCGCCTCGGCCGCGATGACCTCGGCCCGCATCTCCTCCACGCGCGCCTTCATCTCCTGTTCCTTGGCCATGGCCATCGCCCGGCGCTCCTCGGCACGTGCCTGGGCCACGCGCTTGTCGGCCTCGGCCTGATCCGTCTGTAATTCGGCACCGATGTTCTTGCCGACGTCCACGTCTGCGATGTCGATGGAAAGGATCTCGAATGCGGTACCCGAGTCCAGCCCTTTCTGCAGAACGGTCTTTGAGATCACGTCGGGGTTCTCGAGCACGCTCTTGTGCGTGTCCGCGGACCCGATCGTCGAGACGATCCCCTCGCCGACCCGAGCCAGGATCGTCTCCTCCCCGGCACCGCCGACGAGGCGGTTGATATTCGCGCGTACGGTCACGCGCGCCACGGCAATGAGCTGGATTCCGTCCTTGGCCATCGCGGCCACGCGCGGCGTCTGGACTACCTTGGGATTCACGGACACCTGTACCGCCTCGAAGACGTCCCGTCCCGCCAGATCGATCGCCGCCGCCTGCTGGAACGGCAGGTCGATCGTCGCCTTGTCGGCGCTGATCAGCGCCCGCACGACCCGGTCCACGCTGCCCCCCGCCAGGTAGTGGGCCTCCAGGTGCGAGACGTCGAGCGGAAGACCTGCCTTCGTCGACGCGATGAGCGGTCGCACGACGGCCGGTGGGCTGACCTTCCGCAGTCGCATGCCGACCAGACTGCCGAGCCCGAGCCTCACCCCGGAGAAGATCGCCTCGATCCACAGGCGGACCGGTACCGCCCAGGTCAGCACGAGAATCCCGATGAAGACCAGGAAGACAATGAGAGCGGGCATGATCAATGGGTTCATTTGCTGTTCCGTTTCTTACGTTGACTTGACGGCACGCACGATGTGCCGGTACCCCTCTGCGCTTATGATGCGGATCCTCGTGCCCTCCTCGATCCACTCGCTCTCCGAGACGACATCCATGCGCTCGTCCGTAAAGAGCCCCACGCCGGCGGGCCGCAGGTCGGTGATCGCCACCCCGACGGCACCTTCCAGGTCCGAGCGCACGTCCGCCGACGTGTAGCCTTCGTCGCGGTCGGTCGACTCGGGAAGCAGCACGCCGCTGCGCTTCAACCGCCAGCTTCCCGGTATCGAGCGCAGGATCAGCCACGCGGCGACGCCGACCAGGATGGTCGACACAGTGAGCACGGTCCCCGCCTGGGCGAAGTCCGCACCGGTCGGGTAGGCGCCCACCTGGGCGAGGACAAGTCCCCCAACCAGAGCCAGTCCCCCGAGGATTCCGAATATCCCGAATCCGGGGATGACGAACACCTCGACAAGGATGAGCACGATGCCCGCCAGGACGAGAATGAGGTCCTCGGCACCGGCAAGGCCTAGCAGCAGGTGAGCCCCGAAGAACATGGCCAGCGAAAGCAGTCCCGCGATCCCCGCAAGGCCGAAGCCCGCGGTCTTGATTTCGACGATCAGGCCCAGAAAGCCCAGGGAGAGGAGGAAGGGAGCGATCACCGGGTTGGTCAGAAACCGGACGAGGCGCTCGGCCCAGTTGACGGTGGCCTCGTTCACCGGGGCCTGCTCCAGTTCGAGCACCGCGATCAGGTCGGCCCAATCGTCCACGGCCGTCGCATAGCCCAGCGCGACGGCTTCACTGGTCGTGAGCGTGAGCAGTCTTCCTTCGTCGACAACGCCCTCGATCGCGATCTGCTCGTCCACCATGGCTTCGGCCACCGCCGGATCGAGACCGCGCGCCTCGGCGAGCGCCCGCATCCGGGCCCGCATCGCCGACACGATCTTCTCCGAGCCCTTGGTGCCGCTCCCGTCCACCGGCGTCGCGGCGCCCATGACGCCCCCGTCTCTCATGAACACCCGTTCGGTCGCCAGGGCGATCATCGCCCCTGCCGAATAGGCGTGCAGGTTGATGTAGGCGTAGACCGGCAATTCCGCGCGGCTGATCGCGCTGGTGATCCGCTCCGCCGCGTCGACACGCCCGCCGGGGGTCTCGATTTCGAGGATGACTGCGGCGGCTCCAGCCGCCTCGGCCTCCTCGATCGTGCGCTCGATGAACGGGGCAAGCCCCATCTCGACGGTGCCCGACACCGGCACCCGGACCACATGTTCCTGGCCGGCGGCTGCGGTGGCAAAGGCGGAAAGCCAGAGCAGGGCGAAGGCGGACACGGCGGCGCGTCCCGATCTGTCCTTATGGGATGTGTCCATGGCAGTCATTCCATCGCGGTCGGTGTGACCCTCCATCCGGGGGGTTGTCAAGGCGCCCCGCAGTTCCCGGCGCTCCCGGCCCGGAACTGTCGGCGCACACGCGTTCATCATGGGTTACGTGCGACGCGCGCGGAACAATCTACGTCCGGGACGCGCGGCACGCGCCCCCTGCAACATCGGCAATCGCCCCGGTGCGCGCCGTCACTGAATGTCGGCACCCAGCAGCCGACAGGCATAGTAACCACGCTGAATGGCCTTCTCGTAGTCCCCCGTGTCAATCGCCGACCGCGCCCACTCCGTGAGCCGGCGTGCGCGTGCGTGGGCCGTCGGCCCCGAGTCCGGCGCCTCCTGCGCGGCGGCTCCGAGCGCGCGCTCCGCCGACTCCACGAGGCCCAGCGCGACCATTCGCGGTGTCGTTCCGCGGAGAGCATCCGCGGATCGCAACGTCGCCAGGACCGATTCGGTCACATCCCCTGCGTCCCGCGCGTTCTCGGCCGCACCAAGCAGGCGCCGGGCTTCCGCAAGCTGCCGTGAGAGGCGAGGCGGCAGCGGATGTGCCACGCCCTCGATTTCGGCGATCGTCGCATGAATCGTCTCGATCGCGGTCCGGGCCGAGGTCGTGTCGAACGCCAGATCCCACCCCGCGGCTGAACCGTAGATCCCGGCCCGCAGACGGCTGCCGGCAGCCAGCGCCATGTTCCAGGAGTCCTCCCAGCGACCCAGCACCGCTGCGCCGGCATCCCGCGTGTCGCCGGTCACCAGGTCGGCGAGGCGCGGAAGGCTGCCCGCGATGTCCAGCGCAGGCCGCGTGGCCGGGGCGACCACCCGCGAGTCGACCTGTGTCAGGCTCTCATGGCACGCGCTCGACAGGCCCGCGAGCGCCGCGCTCCCCGCTCCGAACAGGACGATCCGCAGGCGCCTGCGGCTGCCGCGCCACTCAGGCGGCACGGCGTCACGTTCGGCGCGTTCGAGATGATCCGTTTCATGCATGAGCCTAATCTAACGGGCAGGCGGGAATTCCTTGAGTCCCGTGTTATCTTTGCTCCACTCTTCAGACCCTCCACAGGATCGATCTCGATGTCCGAAAAGACCCTTGTTCGCTACGCCACCGCCGCGGACGGCGTCGCCCTGATCACCCTGGACGACCCCCCCGCCAACACCTATACCCACGAAATGATGCGCCAGTTGGACGACGCGATCCTGCGCGCGCGTTTCGACGACGACGTCCACGTGATCGTACTGACCGGCGCTGGCGAGAAGTTCTTTTCGGCGGGCGCGAACATCGGCATGCTCTCGCAGGTGACGACGGGCTTCAAGTACTGCTTCTGCCTCCATGCCAACGAGACGCTCAACCGTCTCGAGCACACACCGAAACTGACCATCGCCGCGCTCAACGGTCACACGGTGGGCGGCGGCCTGGAAATCGCGATGGCCGCCGACCTGCGGATCGCCCGCGCCGGCCGCAGCATGTGCGGACTGCCCGAGGTCAATCTCGGCGTCCTGCCCGGCACCGGCGGAACCCAGCGGCTCACCCGGCTCGTGGGGAAGTCCTCCGCGATCGAGCTGATGACGACCGGCAGCACGTTCGGCTTCGACCGCGCGCTGGAACTCGGCATTGTCAACCAGGTGTGGGAAACGGACACGCTGGACGACTTCATGGCGAAGGTGGTCGACTACGCACGGGGCTTCTGTCCCCCCAACCGCGCCTCGAAGGCGGTCGGGCTGATCAAGCGGTCGGTGCAGACCGGGGCCGAGATCCCCTTCGAGACCGCGCTGGCACTCGAGCGAGAGCTGCAGCAGCAGTTGTTCGCCAGCAGCGACGCCACCGAGGGGCTGAACGCGTACGTCGAGAAGCGGAAGCCCGACTTCTCCGGCAGCTGACGCCCGGTGTCCGCAACACAGACGGCGGAGGGGATCCGCACGCGGCTCTGGATCGGGAACGAGTGGGTCGACGCGCAACGAGGCGGAACCTTCGCCACGACCAACCCGGCCACCGAGGAGGTCATCGCGGAGGTGGCGGAAGCGCGTGCGGAGGACATCGATCGTGCGGTCCAGGCGGCCCGCGCGGCCTTCGCCGACAGCCGCTGGCGCCGCATGAACCCGCACAAGCGTTCACGGCTGCTGTGGAAGCTCGCGGATCTCGTGGACGCGAACGCGGACGAACTCGGGCTGCTGGAGACGCAGGACAACGGCAAACCCTACTTCGAGGCCCGTCGGATCGATGTTCCGAGCGTCGCCCAGACCCTGCGCTACTACGCTGGGCTCGCCGACAAGGTGCAGGGCGACACCGTGCCCGTGCCCGGGCCATTCCTCAACTACACGCTGCGCGAGCCGGTCGGCGTGGTAGGGGCGATCATCCCGTGGAATTTCCCGCTGTCGATGGCGGCCTGGAAGGTCGCTCCGGCGCTGGCGTGCGGAAACACGGTGGTGCTGAAGCCCGCCGAGGAGACTCCGCTGACCGCGCTGCGCCTCGGGGAGCTGGCAGCCGAAGCCGGTTTCCCCGCGGGCGTGCTCAACGTCGTACCCGGGTTTGGGGAGACCGCCGGGGCGGCCCTGGTACGCCACCCGGGCGTGGACGCGATCTCGTTCACCGGATCGACGGAGGTCGGCAAGGTCATCATGCGCGAGGCCGCGGACACGCTGAAGAAGGTCTCGCTCGAGCTGGGGGGCAAGTCCCCCAACATCGTGTTCGCGGACGCCGACCTCCGTGGCGCGCTCAAGGGCGCATCGTCCGGGATCTTCTACGGAAAGGGCGAGGTGTGCGCGGCGGGCAGCCGCATCCTCGTCGAGTCCCGGATCCACGACGAATTCGTCGCCGGGCTCCAGGCGGGGGCCGCCCGCGCCACCGTAGGCGATCCCATGGACCCCTCGACGCGCCTGGGGGCTATTGTGAGCGAGGCGCAACTGGACCGCGTGATGGGGTACATCGAGGCGGGAAGACGCGACGGCGCCTGCCTGGTCGCGGGGGGTGAGCGGACAAGGGTCAACGGCCGCGGCCATTTCGTGAATGCCACCGTGTTCCGGGACGTGGACCCGGAGATGTCGATCGCCCGCGAGGAGATCTTCGGGCCGGTGGCTGCGGTCATCCCCTTCGACGACGTCGACGACGCGATCCGGAAGGCCAATGACTCGCTGTATGGGCTCGCGGCGGGCGTGTGGACCCGCGACATCGGCAAGGCCCATCGCCTGGCCGGGGCCATCGACGCCGGCACGGTCTGGGTGAACACATACAACCAGTACTCGCCCGCCTCGCCGTTCGGAGGATACAAGCAGAGCGGCTTCGGACGCGACCTCGGCTTCCATTCGGCGCTCGAGAAGTACACGCACCTCAAGAGCGTCTGGGTGGCGCTGGACGGTTAGGCAGCCCGTGGACAGAATCCCCCCGGCATTGTCCACGGACGGATAGTCGACCGGCATGCGCGAGGCATGGATCGTCGACGCGGTTCGCACGCCGATCGGCCGGCATGGAGGCACGCTCGCGCCCGTCCGTCCGGACGATCTGGCCGCGACCACCATCCAGGCGCTGCTGGACCGCACGCGCTTCCCTCCCTCCGATCTGGCCGACGTGATCTTCGGGTGCACCAACCAGGCCGGCGAAGACAACCGCAACGTCGCTCGCATGGCGCTCCTGCGTGCGGGACTGCCTGTCGAGGTCCCGGGCCAGACCGTCAACCGTCTCTGTGGATCGGGGCTGCAAGCGGTGGTCAGCGCCTCCCACGCGATTCGGGCGGGCGAGGGCAATGCGTTCATCGCGGGCGGCGTGGAATCCATGAGCCGGGCCCCATTCGTAATGCTGAAGCCGGAGCGTGGCTACACGCGGGGCGTGCCCGAGGTGGCCGACACGGTGCTGGGGTGGCGCTTCGCCAACCCGCGCCTCCCCGACCAATGGACGATCGGCCTGGGGCAGACGGCGGAGGTGGTCGCGCGCGAGTTCGGCGTGAGTCGGGCGGAGCAGGACGCCTTCGCCGCCAACAGTCAGGCCAGGGCGGCGGCCGCGATCGACGCCGGACGCTTCGATCGCGAGATCGTTCCGGTCACCGTGCCGAAGCGGCGTGGGGAGCCGGTCGTCATGGAGAGCGACGAACACCCCCGGCCGGGAACCACCGTCGAGGCCCTGGCGCGGCTGCGTCCGGTATTCGAGCGGGACGGCACCGTCACTGCGGGAAACTCGTCGGGGATCAACGACGGGGCCGCCGCGGTACTGGTCGTCGAGGGCGAGACCGCGCGCGCCCGGGGGCTGCGGCCCATGGCGGTCATTCGCGGGGCCGCCGTGGCGGGGGTCGAGCCCCACCGGATGGGGATCGGTCCGGTTCCGGCAACGCGCCGGTGCCTCGAGACCGTAGGCGCCGCGGCGCGAGACCTGGACCTCGTGGAGTTGAACGAGGCCTTCGCGGCCCAGGCAATCCCGTGCATGCGGGAGTTGGCGCTCGACCCCGACACGGTCAACGTGAAAGGCGGGGCCATCGCTCTGGGACACCCGGTCGGGTGCTCGGGAGCCCGCATACTGACCACGCTGGTCCACGAGATGGTCCGTCGCGACGCGCAGCTGGGACTGGCCACGATGTGCATCGGCGTGGGCCAGGGGATCGCAGCCGTGGTGGAGCGGGGCTGAATGTCGGACCACGGCATCGAGAGAGTGGCGGTCATCGGAGCCGGCACCATGGGGCACGGAATCGCCCAGGTCTGCGCTCTGGCAGGCCACGAGACGGTTCTCCAGGATGTCGATCCCGAGCAGCTCGATCGCGCCCTGGCCCGAATCGGGGCCACCCTGGACAAGGGCGTGCGCCTGGGCAAGGTGTCGGCGGCCAGCCGCGACGCGGCGTGGAAGCGCCTGTCCGGCACCGCCGGATTGACCGAAGCGGTCGAAGGCGCGGACCTGGTGATCGAAGCCGTACCGGAGGTGATGGAGCTGAAGCGGGGGGTCTTCCGCGAAGTTGCGGAGGCCGTGTCGGACGGGGTCATGCTGGCCAGCAATACCTCCTCCCTGTCCGTGGCGCGGATCGGCGCAGGGCTGCCCTCGCCGGGACGCTTCCTCGGGCTCCATTTCTTCAACCCGGTGCACATCATGGCGCTCGTCGAGGTGGTGCGGGGCGGCGAAACCGAAGCGGCGGTCGTGGATCGCGGTCTCGCCTTCGTGAGGGGACTGGGGAAGGAGCCGATCGTCGTAGCGGACTCGCCGGGCTTCGCGTCGTCGCGGCTAGGCATTGTCGTGGGCCTCGAAGCCATCCGCATGGTGGAAGCCGGAGTCGCGTCCCCAACCGACATCGACAAAGCGATGGTGCTCGGATACCGACACCCGATGGGCCCCCTGCGGCTGACGGATCTCGTGGGACTGGACGTGCGTCTCGGAATCGCCCGCTACCTCCACGAAACCCTGAAATCCGAGGCGTTCCGGCCACCCGCGCTCCTGGAGCGGATGGTGGCGGAGGGCAGGCTCGGAAGGAAGACGGGAAAGGGGTTCTACGACTGGGAAACCAAACCTTGAAGCTCGGCGGCACCGCATGAACCACACTCACGTTTTGCTCTCCGTGGACGCCGGGATCGCCGAGGTCACAATCAACCGGCCCGAGAAGCTCAATGCGCTGAACGAGACCGTGCGCCGGGAGCTGACCGAGGTCTTCGATGTCATCGCCGACCGTGGCGACGTGAAGGTCGCGATCCTGTGCGGAGCCGGGGACAAGGCGTTCGTCGCCGGCGCGGACGTGAGCGAGTTCGCCGCCCGAACCCCGGACGAGCAGCGTAAGGTGTACAGGAAGCGACGGGTCTACGACGCACTCGCAGAGTTCCCGAAGCCGGTGATCTGTGCCGTCCACGGCTTCTGCCTCGGGGGCGGCAACGAACTCGCGCTGGCGTGCGACCTGAGGGTTGCCGACACGACGGCCCGCTTCGGGCAGTTCGAGATTCGCCTCGGGCTGATCCCCGGTGCCGGCGGCACCCAGCGGCTGGCGCGGCTGGTGGGGCCCGGGCAGGCCATGCGGATCGGCCTGTGCGGCGACTTTGTGGACGCCGCGGAAGCGCACCGGATCGGCCTCGTGGAGTTTCTGGTTGTGGAGGGACAACACGTCGTCGAAGCCCGCCGCATCGCCGCGCGGATGGTCCGCTGGAGCCCGGTCACGCTGCAGTTGGTCAAGCAGGCGGTGCGCGAGGCCGGTGAACGCCACCTGTCGGATGGCCTGGCGGCTGAGAAGGAGCTGTTTCTCGAGGCCTTCGCGTCCGCGGACGGACGCGAGGGAGTCAAGGCCTTCGTGGAAAAGCGCCGGGCCAGGTTTTCCGGGTAGATCAGCTTCTCCCGGCAGACTCGGGCCGGGTCCCGCAACCCGTCCCGGGCGGGTGCCTCTCGCCCCCACGCCACAGCCGCGATAGAATCGGAGGCCGGGCCCGCGACCCGACCGCATCACCCCTGCGAACCCGACCACATCACCTGGACGCACCCGTACATGACCCTGCGCCACTGGCAACGCATCGCCTGGATCTACCACATCGCCTTCGCGGCCGCCGTGACCTGGCCGATGCAGGCACTCGTGAACACCCCCGATCCATTCGTGCTGGGCCTGCCCCGCCAGATGGCCTGGGCCGCCTTCTGGGTGCTCGGAAGCCTCTTCGTGCTGTGGCGGCTCGACGCGGCGCGCGCCCGGTCGGATGACGCGTGATGGACAAGTCGACCCTTATCACCGTTATCATCTTCGCGTACCTCGCCGTGACGCTCGGCGTCGGAGTCGTCGCGGGCAGGCGGGCCTCCCGAAGCGTCCAGGGCTTTGTCGCCGGCGACCGGGACTTCGGCCTCCTTGTCATGTATTTCATCACCGGCGCCACGGTCTTTTCCGCCTTCGCCTTTCTGGGAGGCCCGGGGTGGGCCTACTCCCGTGGTGCGGCCGCCTTCTATATCCTGACCTACGGCGTGCTGGGAATGGCCCCGTGGTACGCGATGGGCCCCAAGGCGGCCGCGCTGGGTCGCCGGTTCGGGTTCGTCACCCAGGCGCAGCTCCTGGTCGGCCGCTTTCCGTCGCGGACCCTGTCGGCGCTCATGGCGCTGCTCACCCTGGCGGCCTTCGTTCCGTACGTCACCATCCAGATGCGCGGCGCCGGCATCGTGATCGAAGCGGTCACCGACGGCAGAGTACCGCTCGCGGCGGGCGCGGCCCTGGCATACGGCATCGTCCTCCTCTATGTGCTGACCAGCGGCGTTTCCGCGGTGGGGTGGACGAACACCTTCCAGGGCGTCTTCATGGTCGGCATCGCGTGGGCACTCGGCATCTATCTCCCGAACCGGCTGTACGGCGGCGTCGGTCCCATGTTCGAACAGATCCTGGCCAACCGCCCCGAACTGCTGTCCCTCCCCGGGCTGGATGGCGGCGGCGAACCATGGAGCTGGGGAGCGTACTCTACGGCAATCCTGGCGAGTGCGATCGGGCTGACCATGTGGCCGCACCTGTTCATGAAGGCCTACACGGCCCGGAGCGATGCCACGATTCGCCGAACCGTGATCCTCTTCCCCACGTTTCAGCTGTTCCTCATCCCCGTCTTCCTGATTGGATTCGCAGGCGTAATGTTCCCCGAGTCCCCGGAGCAGTCCGACTTCATCCTTCCCTTCCTGATCCTGCGCTCCGACCTGCCCGCGCTCGTGGTCGGCCTGTTCTGCGCGGGAGCGCTGTCCGCCTCCATGTCCACCGGCGACGCCCTGCTTCACGGCGCCGCGTCGGTAGCCGTCCAGGACGGTGTGCAGCCCTTCACCAGGCTCACGGATCGCGCGCAGAGGCTGCTGATGAGAGTGCTGGTCGTGGCCGTCGGCGCGGTGGCCTACCTGTTCGCGCTGGTGGAGCGGTTTTCCCTGGTGGATCTCCTGCTCGCTTCATACGGCATCATCGCCCAGTTCATGCCCTCGCTGCTGTCCGCCATGTACTGGAAGAGGGCCACCACCGCCGGTGTCGTGTGGGGGTTGGTGGCCGGTTCGGCGGTATCCGTGTTCTTCTTCCGGTTTCCGGAGCTCAAGCCATTCGGGATGCACGAGGGCATCCTGGGCCTGGTGGTCCACATCCCCGTTCTGCTGGCTGTCAGCCTGTTCGGGAAGGCACAGGACCCGGAACATGTCGACGGGTACGTGAATGTCTAGCGACGACGCGCGTGCGGGGCACGAGGGGTCGTGGCCCCACGACGGCCCACCCGCGGCCGCGGGTGCCGAAATGACGCGGTTGCGCGAGGCCATACTCCAATGTGATCAGAAGTTGATCGAGATCCTGGCCCGGCGACGTGATCTGGTGACCCGGATCGGCCGCCTGAAGAAACGAAAGGGACTGCCCGTCACCGATCCGCAGCGAGAGGCGGCGGTGGTGCGGAGAGCGGCCGTTCTGGCGAGGGATTCTGGACTGGACGAAGAACTGGTGCGCGATCTGATCTGGAAGGTGATCGCATCTGCGCGAACTCGGCAGTTCGCCTCGGACGAACCGACCAAATAAAGGAAGCCCCCGGCGGGCAGCACACTACCCGCTCGGGGGCTTCGTTCGCTGGCGAGTCCAGAGGGCTCCGTTTCGGCGCCGTCATGTGCGACGGCCGGTCCTCCGTCTCTTCACCCTTCCGGCGTTTCCGCCATCCGGGCCGTCCCCCGTTCCCAGGGACTCCGGCTGCTTCCAGCGACCCCGCAACCGTCGCAATCTCCGCCGAACCAGAGACCGCGCCCGCCTCGAACCCCGTTTCCGGCGCCCTCGGCGATTCAGACCTCGCCTGGTTCCATCTCCCGGGGGTTTCCCCCCCCTTCAACGGCCTTTTCGAGACCCTCCCCGCTGCTTCGGCTCCGCGCCTTGCGGCCCGTCTCCTCCGCCTCGGGGAAACCACATTAATACACGAATCGGAAAAGCGCAAGCTTTTTCTTTTCGGGACCCACTCGAAGCTCTACGCCACCCAGGTGGGGAGGACCCTCTAGCGGGCCTCGTCGTAGACCGAAACGACCCGGCGACGGCGGAGGTTCTCGAACTTCACGACCCCGTCGGCCTTGGCGAACAGGGTGTCGTCCCTCCCTCTGCCCACGTTGTTGCCCGGGTGGAAACGCGTCCCGCGCTGCCGGACCAGGATGTGGCCGGCCAACACCCGCTCTCCCGCGTAACGCTTTACCCCCAAACGTTTTGGGTTGCTGTCACGTCCGTTCCGCGAGGACCCGACGCCTTTCTTGTGAGCCATTGGATCCTCCTCTATACGGCGATGTCGGCCACACGCACGACAGTGAAGCCCTGACGGTGTCCCTGCTTCCGCCGGTATCCCTTGCGACGCTTGCGCTTGAATACGGTGATCTTCCTGGTGCGGTCGTGCGCCACCACCTCCGCGGTCACTTTCGCGCCCTCCAGAAGAGGCGCCCCCACCGAGACCTCTCCCCCCTCGCCCCCGTCCGACGCCAACAGCACCTCCTCGAAGGTCACGGTCGCCCCCGGCTCTGCGTCCAGCGTGGGGATCAGCAGCGTAGCACCCGGCTCGGCACGAAACTGTTTGCCGCCCGTCCTGAATACAGCGAACATTTGCGCGTCCATCGTTGGTTGTTAGTCGACGAAAAACTGCCTGGCATACGCGGGGCAGCCTTTAAAGCTGTTCAGACGGGCTCCCAAGGTCAACCTCGGTGCGCGGCGGCTTCGGGCGGCGCCAGCTCCGAGCCGACTGTGGAAGGCAAACCGCTAGGCCGCCCTGTACTTGGCAGTCACATCGGATTGGGCACGCCCCGCGAGGAGCCGGAACTCGTCGTGACGCATGAGCGGATCGTCCCGGAGATCCAGGCGCAGCCGGGTCCGCCGCCTGAGCTTCCGCAGAAACTGGGGTTCGAACTCCATGACCTGCAGCGCGACCTCCGGATGGACGCGCACCTGGATGTCCTGCTTCTCGCCGGCGGCGGCGGCCCTTCTCACGCAGCGCTCGATTTCCCTGACGACCGAGGTAGGTGTCCACACGTGACCGGTGCCGTTGCACGCCCCGCAGGGCGCGGTGAGCGACTGCAGAAGCGAAGGGCGGACGCGTTGACGGGTCATTTCGATCAGCCCGAGGTCGGACACTTCCCACGTGCGGGTACGCGCCCGGTCCCGCCCCAGACAGGTTCGGAGTTCCTGCAGGACCCTGTCCCGGTTCTCCTGCAACTCCATGTCGATGAAGTCTATGACGATGATGCCACCGATGTCGCGCAGGCGAAGCTGCGCCGCGATCTCGCGGGCGGCGTCCAGATTGGTCTTCAGAATCGTCTGCTCCGGGTCCTTCTTCTTCTTGCCTGTAAACCGTCCGGTGTTGACGTCCACGGACACCAGCGCCTCGGTCTGCTCGATGATCACGTGCCCGCCGGAAGGAAGGTCGACCTTGCTGTGGAAGGCGCGCTGAATGTCCGCCTCTATGCCAGCGTGATCGAAGAGGGGTGCCTCGCCCGCGTAGTATTGGACTCGATCGAGGAGATCGGGATCGAAGGTCCGGACGTACTGGACGATCTGTTGGTAGACGTCCCGGTTGTCCACCGTGACACCGTCGAAACGGTTGGTGAAGAGGTCCCGGATTACCCCGGAAATCAGCTTCGCCTCCGCGTGGAGCAGCGCGGGGGCGTCCGACCTGTCCGCCTTCTTCCGGATCGACCGCCACTGCTTGCGAAGGTGGCGATACTCCTTCTCCAATCGCTCCGGCGTCAGCTCTTCACCCGCGGTGCGCACGATCACTCCACCCGAACCGTCCTCGACAACCGCCCTGGCCATGCCACGGAGCCGGCCGCGTTCACGACGGTGTTCGATCTTGCGGCTCACGCCGACGTGGTCGGTCTCGGGCATGTAGACAAGGAAGCGTCCGGGCAGCGATATCTCGGTGGTGACCCGGGGTCCCTTCGTCGAGATCGCCTCCTTGGTCACCTTGACCAGGACGATCTGGCCCCTGGTCAGGACCTCCTGGATCGGAGGCGAACTGCGGTCCCTTCCCCGCCCGCGCCGCCCGCCGCCGTTGCCGGACTCGCCGTCATCGTCGGGTCTGGCGAGGTCCGCCGCGTGCAGGAACGCCGCCTTCTCCTCGCCGATGTCTACGAAAGCGGCCTGAATGCCGGGCAGTACCGACTCGACGCGGCCTAGGAATATGTCACCGACGAGCCGGCCCTGGTCCGGCCGGTCGAACATGAGTTCGGCAAGTGCGCCGTTCTCGGTGATCGCGACCCAGGACTCCTCGTCCGAGGTGCTGATCAGGATTTCTCTCTTCAATTGGTCTCTCCCACGGTGTATCCGCGATCGGCCGACGCCTGTCCGGCCCGTCCCGGCCACGTACCCGCCACGGTTGGGCGTGGTACGCAAACCGGCGGCCAGGCTCGGCAGAAACGCCTCCGAACCACGGATCATGAATTCGTCGCGGCATCGCCGGGAGCGCCCACGGGCCCGAACCTGCCGGGCGAATCATGAGGCGTACTCCCGCGCTAGATGCCGGGCAATAACGGTTTTCTGGATTTCGCTGGTGCCCTCGCCGATCTCGCAGGCCTTCGCATCGCGCATCATCCGTTCGACCGGGTGGTCGGTGGTGTAGCCCGCGCCTCCGAGCGCCTGCACTGCTGTCCGAGCCGCCTTTGCCGCCAACTCGGACGCGGTGAGTTTGGCCATGGCCGCTTCCTTCGCGAACGGGAGGCCCCGCTCCTTGAGCCAGGCCGCGTGATAGGTCAGGTGCCGGGCACCCTGAATCCCGGCTGCCAGTTCGGCCAGCGAAAAGCGGACATCCTGGAAATCCCAGACGGGTCGCTTGAACTGACGCCTGCGGCTGGTGTAGCGGACTGCCTCGTCCAGGGCCCCCTGCGCGATGCCGAGCGAGAGCGCGGCGATGCCGATACGGCCGGCATCGAGCGTACGCATGAAATTCGTGAAGCCTTCGCCCTCGGCTCCCAGCTGCTGGTCCTCGCTCACCCACGCGTCCTGAAAGTGGAGTTCCCGGGTGTCCGAGGCCCGCCAGCCCAGCTTGTCTTCCCTGGCGCCCGGAGTCACACCGGTGGAATAGGGCAGTTCGGGACGGTGTCCCACGCCCACTCGTGCCGTCTCGGCCGGGTCGACGGTCGGTTTGCATACGATGAAGCTGGTGATTCCGCGGTGACCCTCGCCCGGTGTCGTCACCGCGGTGACGACGAAGATCTCGCCCACGCCCGCGTGGGTGATGAAGATCTTGCTGCCCGTAATGCTGTGGCCGCCGTCCATCGCGACCGCTCTTGTTCGGGTGCCGGAGGCGTCCGAACCGGCACCGGGCTCGGTGAGCCCAAAGCCGCCCAGCACCTGTCCGGAGGCCAGCAGCGGTATGAAGCGCTCCTTCTGGGCATCCGAGCCGAACGCGAGAATCGGCGACGTGCCCAGGGTCGTGTGCGCGGAGACCGTGATCGCGTGACTGGCGTCGTGGCGCGCAAGCTCCTCGACGACGAGGGCGTAGCTGAGATAGTCGAGCCCCATGCCGGACAACTCCCGAGGCACGGGAATGCCGAACCAGCCGCGCTCGGCCATGGCCTTGACGTTGTCCCACGGAAAGCGGCCCGTCTCGTCGAGCTCCCGCGCCACCGGCGCGATGGCCTCGAGCGCAAAACGACGCACGTCGGCCTGGAGATTGATATGACCGCGATCCAGATATGGGAACATCGAGCAAGGAAAAAGAGCTGTCTTCGGGCTGGTCGATCTTCAGGGCCGCAGGCCCCAGCGACGCTCGCATCTGTCGCACGAGCCGCATGACCGCCAGCTGGGCACCTCTCCAAGGTAACGCAAAAGCGCCATTCGCCGGCATCCCCAGTCTTGTCCAACGGCAAATGAGCCTGAACGCGGGGCCGGTTTCCAGCGGG
>JAPPNN010000019.1 GCA_028873815.1 Gemmatimonadota bacterium
CTCACCTCTCGCGCCTCTCCTGGTTCAGGCTCATCTCCGTATTGGAAAAGACTGCGGACCCGATTTGTCGCCCGCGCGGCAGCGCAGTAAGCTTTTTCGTCCAAACCGACACCCAACCCGCACGCCCTCCACCCCATGTGCCCATGAAGATACCGCGCTCGCACTACCTCCCCCGTACCCGCAACGGCCGGATCGCGACCGTTGCCTTCATCGTGTCGATGGCGCTGGCCCAACCGCCGATCGTCCATGGCCTGGTCAACCGGACCGAGCCCTGGATCCTGGGGATGCCCTTCATCTTCGCCTACCTGCTCGCCGCGTACCTGATCGGGATCGCCGTCCTGATCTGGACGCAGCGGAAGGGGCTGTAGCATGGAAACCTGGGTCGTCTCAACCGGGCTGATCTTCATCTACCTGATCGCGACCATCGTGATCGGGATCCTGGCCAACCGGAAGGGCACCGCGAACATGGAGGACTTCTTCCTCTATGGGCGCCAGGCCGGGTTCATCGTGCTGTACCTGACCGTGGTGGCCACCTTCCATTCCGCGTTCGCGTTTCTCGGCTCCGGCGGGTTCTTCTACACCCACGGGATCGGGTTCTGGATGGCGGGGACGTGGACGGTGCTGGTGGGCGCGATCACCTATACGCTCGGGACGCGAATCTGGGCGCTGGGCAAGAAGTTCGGCTACATCACGCCGGCGGACCTGCTTGCGGACTTCTACGAGAGCGAGCCGGTGCGGGTGATCGTGGCGGTCGTGTCGGTGATCTTCACGCTGATCTACATCCAGGTACAGGCACAGGGGCTGGGCATCATCCTGTCCGTCGCGACCGGAGACCGCATTCCGTTCGCGTGGGCGTCGGGCCTCCTTCTGGTGGTGGCCGCCGGGTACCTCATGGTCGGAGGATTGAGGGCGGTCTACTGGACCGACGTCATCCAGGGGATCTGGATGTACATCGCCGTGTGGGCGGGAAGCCTGCTCCTGACCTACAAGCTCTTCGGCGGACCCGTCGCGCTCTGGCAGAGGCTGGCCGCCGAGCGTCCGGACCTGCTCTCGCTGCCCGGCCCGGAGGGATTCTTCACGCCGGGGATCTGGGTGGGCATGACCGTCGCGCTCTCCTTCGGGATCATCCTCCAGCCGCACATGATGATCCGCTACTTCACGGCGGCTTCGGCCAAAACCATGAAGCTGCTGGGCGCCACCACCCCTATCTACCTGATGACGCTCTTCATTCCGGCCGCGTTCGTCGGCCTCGGCGGGGCGCTCATCCTGCCCGAACTGGAGACGGCCGACCGGATCTTCCCGGAACTGCTGACCGCGTACGCGCCCGCGTGGCTCACGGGACTGATCCTGGCGGGGGCGACGGCGGCCGCGATGTCCACGCTGGACTCGATTCTGCACTCGAACATGACCGTGCTGACCCGCGACGTGTACCAGCGCTACATCGCCCGCGGCCGAAGCGACCGGCACTACCTCGCCTTCGGGCGTTGGGTGGTTGTGGCGCTGCTCGGCGTCGGCTGGGTGCTCACGGTCTACAACTTCGACTTCCTCGTGACGCTCGTGACCCTGTCCGGAGTGGGTGCACTGCAGCTCCTGCCGGCCGTGCTGGGCGTATGCTATCCCGCACGCCGCCTCACGACCTCCGCGGGGGTGATCGCGGGAATCTGCACCGGCCTGTTTACCGTCTACCTGACCCAGGTGGTGTGGCCGCAACCCCTCGGCATCCATGCGGCGCTGTGGTCGCTGGTGGCCAACTTCGCGGTCACGGTCGGGGTGTCACGCGTCACCCGGCCGCCTTCGGCGGATACCGTCGAGAGGGTCCACGGCGAAGTGGAGCGCTTCGTGTACGGCGACTGATCGCCGGGGCGTCACGTGGGCGGGTCGCAAATCCGACGCGCGTGGCCGAAAAAGCATGAATTCAACGCCCTTGGGGGTGCTTGACAGGCGGAATCGGTCGAAATGGCGCTGTTTTGGGCTCGTTTTCGTATACAGAATTGCGCGCACCCCTTGCGTGCGCGCAATCCGGTCCCCACGTTGACCGCGTTCCGCAGTACCCGTCCACTTCCAAAAAGGGAGACATGCCGTGGACATCAAGAAACTTGTGACCGCCACTGTTGCCGCAGCCGTTGCGTTGCTGGTGGTCGACTTCGTTCTGGACATGGTGCCCTTTATCGGCGGGCATCACCCGCACGGGCACCATGAACACGCGGACTTTTCCACCTTCGGCATACTCGGGGCAGTCTTCCATGGCCTCGTGCTTGCCGTGGTGCTGGGATGGAGGGGTGTCAGCGACGCCATGGATGGCGCAAAAGGCGGCGCGACCTACGGTGTGTTGCTGAGCTTGGCGCACAGCGTAGAGGCCGGAACCATCAATGCCGAGCTCGTCGGAGCGGCCATTGGCAGCGCCATCGTCGTGGGCGTCGCGGGTGCGGCAGTGGCCATGACGGGAGGTGGCGGCGACGGGTAGTCGCTTCTCGTAGCAGATAAAGGGGCCCGTGGCGCGGTGGCGCCATGGGCTTCCCCCCTAGACCGCTCTCTGAGTCGGACCGCCGCCGCGGGTGCTAGGAGCCCCCGGGATGGTGGATGCGGAAGCCAGGACCGCAACCGGCTCCGGGGGCGGTCGTGCTTGTGGCGTACGTGTGCGGCAGGTCCGCGGGGCTACACGTCCAGCCGCTCGTCGATATCGTAGCCGGCCGCGGCCCACCCGGAAGCCTGCCGCCCCTGGTCGAAGGTCACGTCGACGCGGCCCAGCCGCATGCCCCCCCAGCCGACCTGGTTCACCACCGTGAACCCCGTCTCGCCCTGAGACCCCGCCCGCCCCGGTCCGAAGACCACCGCTTCGTCGAGGAACGTGTGGGTGTGGCCGCCCAGGATAAGGTCGATCTCGGGTACCGCTGCCGCCAGCGTCCGGTCACTCGGCCGGTCCGGATCGGCGTAGACATACCCGAGGTGTGACAGGCAGATCACCAGCGAACATCCCTGCTCCCGCAGCTCGCGGCAGGCGGTGCGAGCAGCCTCGACAGGGTCGCTGTACCGCACGCCTTCGTGGAGGCTGGCGAGCACGAGCTTCTCGAAGGCGATGCCCAGCCCGAAGATCCCCACCTTGACGCCGTCGAATTCTCGTATGGTATATGGCCGGACGTGCCCGGCCAGTGCCGATGCGCTCACATCGTAGTTGGCCGACACGAACTCGAAGCCCGCCTCGGGGAGCATCGCAACGAGCCCGTCCACCCCGTTGTCGAAATCATGGTTGCCCAGGGTCGCCACGTCGTAGCCCATGGCGGTCATCGCGCGGAACTCGATTTCCCCGCCGAAGAAGTTGAAGTAGGGCGTGCCCTGAAAGATGTCGCCCGCATCGAGCAGCAGGACGTGCTCGTTCGCCTCGCGCACCCGCCGGATCAGCGTGGCGCGCCGGGCCGCTCCTCCCAGTCCGGCAAAGGGGCCGCCATCCATGGGGAAGGGGTCCATGCGGGAATGGGTGTCGTTGGTATGGAGCACGACCAGACGGAAATCGTCGTCGATCAGGGGCCCGTAGCGGTAGGGGATGCGGGTGGCCGCCGACAACGGGCGTGGCCCGGCCAGCCCCGCCAAGCCACCCAGGCCCACGACCCCACCCAAACCCGCAGCCCCACCCCACCCGAGCGAACGCACGAAATCACGACGGTTCATCGAGTGCACTCCTCGTGTTGACTGTCCGCCGCGCGGCGGACGCGTCCATCCAGGATGGGGGTCACGGTGTCTTGCTCGCGCAGGTACGCGACGAACACATCCCGGATCAGCACGTCCAGGTCTTCGCGTCCCTGGGCGACAGCCTCCCACAACACCGTCCAGGTCCCGCCCCCGTCCGCCAGGTAGTCGACCGTGGCGAGGCGGTAGGTGAGCCCCGGATCGATCGGCTGTCCGCCGACGCGCACGTTCACGGCGTCGTCGCCGTCCAGCTCCATCGTCCACCCGGCAACCGGCTCCCCGCAGCTCTCGGCGATCTCGTCCGCGAGCCGCTCCAGCTGGGATCCCGACAGCGAAAGTACGGTGACGTAGTTCTCGAAGGGGAGCAGTTCGTATGCGTGCCGCATCAGGATCGGGCCCTCGGCGATGGGAACCCTCAGGCCGCCGTCGTTGAGGAGGGCGACATGCACCGGTTCGCCGGCGAGGTCCTGCGCGACATCGAGCAGCGCGTCGGCGACGAGGTTCTCGAGCGTACCCTCGGGGTCGGCTTTGCGGAAACCTCCCGCCGCGTGCGCGAGCACCTCGGCGAGCTGCTGCCCCAGCCGGTCCCGGTACGGCGCGATCAGAGCCTCGATGTCGGCCGCGGGTTCGATGCTGTCGCCCACCACCGTGAAGTCCACGGGGGCTCCGCTGACCGGGAGCACGCGAGGGGGCGGCTCGGGTGCGCGTTCGGCTATGGTGCAGCCAGCCAGGATGACGGCGGCGGCTAGCATGGGTCGGGGCGATTCCAGCATGACGATGCTGAACATCGCGTCATCGGGTGTTGCGCGCCACGGCGAATACCGCATCGTTGCACGACACCCGGTTGCCACCGTCATCACTCCCCTCCACCACGAGCGATCCCATGTCCCTGGCCCATTCGCTTGACGGCGTCCGCGTCCTCGATCTCTCCCGACTTCTGCCGGGACCCTTCCTGACCATGGTCCTCGCCGACCTCGGTGCCGACGTAGTCAAGGTCGAGGAGCCCCGCGTGGGCGACTACATGCGCGAGTTCCCCCCCCGTGGCGAGGGGATGTCGGGCCGCTATCTGACGGTCAACCGCAACAAGCGGTCGGTGGCGATGGACCTGAAGGACGAACTTGAGCGCGAGCGATTCCTGCAAATGGCCGCCCGGGCCGATGTTGTGGTCGAGAGCTTCCGCCCGGGCGTGATGGACCGGCTCGGGGTCGGGTACGAGGCGCTGTGCGGGCGAAACGGCGGCATCATCCTGTGCTCCATCTCGGGCTACGGGCAGACCGGGCTGTATCGGGACCGCGCCGGCCACGACATCAACTACCTGGCGCTGGCGGGCGTGCTCGCGATGAGCGGCGCGGCACCCGACGGCCCTCCCGGGATGGCCGGCGTGCAGATCGCGGACATGGCGGGGGGCGCCATGTGGGGCGCGATCGGCATCCTCGCCGCGCTGATCGAGCGGGACCGCACGGGAAAGGGGACCCATCTGGACATATCGATGACCGAAGGCGCTCTGGCGCTCCTCGCCAGCGAGTTCGGGATCCTCGGTGCGGGACCCGAGGTGCCCACGCGGGGCACCGGTCTTCTCAACGGCGGCGCGGCGCGCTACGGCGTGTACCGGACGAGCGACGGCAAGTACCTCAGCGTGGGCGCGCTGGAGCCGCAGTTCCTGTCGAGGCTGGCTACGGCAACGGGGCTGAAACTGCCGCGTGGGCCCGAGACCGCCGGCGAGGGGGCGGCGGGCGAGCACGAACTGCGCCGCCAACTAACCCGGATCATCTCGACGAAGACGCGCGAAGAATGGGTACGCATGCTCGCGGAGCACGACTGCTGCTGCGAAGCGGTGCTCGAACTGGACGAGGTGGCCGAGCACCCCCTGCACCGCGAACGCGGACTCTTCTTCGAGATCGGGGACAGCGGGTCGCCCGGGGCGTTGCAGGTACGTACGCCACTCGGAATGCCTGCCGCCCGCCGTCCCGCCCCGGCGCTCGGCCAGCACAGCGATGAGGTGTTTCGGGAGTACGGGGTGAACGATACAGGCGTCGCCTGATCAATCCGGACGGTGAACCGGGTTTTGACCCGTTGCTGCGACGCGGTCGATCCGCCGCTCCAACCCGGCCGCTACCCGCTCGGTGTGCGCCCGCGACTCCTTCGCAACACGGTCGATTCGCTCCCCCAGCACAACCACAGCCTGCTCGGTGTGCTCCCGCGACTCCTTCGCAACACGATCGATCCGATATTCGACGCGGTCGATGCGGTGCTCCACACCGTCGATCCGTTCCCCAAGGGCCGCGAATCCCTGATCCGTGCGCTCCCCGAGAGCCGCAACCGCCTGATCGGTGTGCTCGCGTGACCGTGCCTCCGAGCGATCGATTCGGGTCGCGAGCCGCGTCTCGGACCGGTCGATCCGGGCAGCGAGCCGCGCTTCCAGGCTGCGCATCTCCTCCCGGATCGCGTTGCCCATGTTCCGCATGGCCTCTGTCATCCTGCTCGTAGCTTCGTCCAGCCGCTTTTCGGTGTGTCCTGCCACGAGGCTGTGCCAGATCCTTCTGACGACTCCGGCTTCCGTAACGTTCATCGCGTCGTTCCTCCCGTTCCCCCCTCCGGGCGCCACCTCAGGATTCTACTGGCCGGCGGCAGTGAACATCAAGTGATCCCGGACTTCAAGATGGCGACTCCAGCGGGACACAGGGATGGCGAAATGGGCCTTGATGCGGCCTAAGCCCCCCACACCTCCTCGAACACCCGCAGATAGTTCTCGCCCAGGAACTTGAGGATCACGTCGTCCGAGTGGCCCCGCGCGGCCAGCGCCTCGGTCAGGCGCGGCACCTTCGAGATGTCTTCGAGGCCGGCCGGGGCCATCTCCTTGCCGTAGTGATCGCTGCCCAGCCCGATGTGGTCGGGGCCCATCACGTCCAGCGCCGTCTCGATGTCCCGCACCACGCTGTCCAGGTCGCGGTGCGCCACGTGGATCAGGCCCAGGACGCCGCCGTTGGCCGCCAGCGCATCCAGCATCCAGCGGTCGCGGGGCAGTTCGAGGCGTGGGCGGGGCAGTTTGCCGCCCAGCAGGTCCTGCGCCTCGGGCGCCGTGTCGGGGAACATGGTGGGCGTCGTGTGTGAGAGGATGACGGGATTGCGGGTGAGCTCGAGGATCTCGGTGAAGCCGGCTTCGCCGATGTGCACCAGGTCGATGACGATCCCCAGCGTGTCCATCCGCCGGACGACCTCCTTGCCGAGCGCCGTCAAGCCGCCGCGCCGGTCCGCAGCCCAGCAGCCGTCGGCAAAGATGTTGCGGCGGGTGTGCGTCAGGCTCCCCGAGCGCAGGCCGAGGTGGTAGTACAGGTCGAGGAAGCGCGGGTCGGTGCCCAGAGCCTCGCATCCCTCGAAGGTGAGGACCAGCGCGACCCTCCCCTCCGCCTTGGCGCGGCGGATGTCGCGGACCGTGGTGGCCAGCACGAGTTCGTCGTAGCGGTCGACCTGCTCATGCAGATTCCACACCATCTCCATGCCCCGCCGGACGGGGTCGCGCAGCCAGTCGTCGTCGAGATAGATCGCGCAGAGCTGGGCGGTGACCCCGCCCTCCCGCCAGCGCGGCAGGTCGTACTGGCCCATGGGACCGAACCAGACCGTGTGGGCACCCATGCCGAAGCGGACGAGCGGGTTGTGCTCCAGCCCCGGCGGCGGCTCCCAGTCGAGATCGGGCACCTCGACGCGCTCGCCCAGGCTCATCTTGCCCTCGGTGATGGGGATCAGGATGTCGCTGTGGCCGTCGACGACAACGGCGTGGCGGTGGAGGTCGCGGGCCGTAGCGGCCGGCCGCCCCTCGGACGGATTATCGCCGGCCATCAGGAGCCCCCCGAGCCCCGCAGTCCGCCTTCTACCACCGGCAGCTCAATACGCGACCCGTCCGCAACGCCGCGGTACACCGTCAGCGTGGCATCGCCGTCGGCGGGCACCGGGTCGAACATGCCGGCGTCGGCACCCGCGATCGCAATCCGGATCCGGTGCCCCGCGCGGACCAGTGCGGCAATGGGCCAGAGCCGGAAGCTGACCGTCACGGCCTCGCCGGGCGGCATGGGCTCGGCGTCGGCGCGCGCGAAGGAGTGGTACGGCTCCTCGCCCGCGAAGTACGGGTTGGGCACGGCCTTCCGGTGGATCAGCCGTAGTCCGCCCTCGGTCACGTAGCGGCTGCGGCCCTCCGGATCGACGTCTTCAAGGTAGACGAAGAGCGCCCCGTCCTCCCGGTCCGACGCGAGGTTCAGCGTGATCACCGGGTAGCCGGCGACCTGCAGGTCGGATTCGAGCGGCTCGGTGGTGTAGGTGAGCATGCGGGCGTCCATGTCGGCGCGGTCGTCAAGGTTGAGGATCGGGGTGCCCATCTGGGCCATCCAGCGGTTGTCGGGGCCGGTGGTCACCTCCGGATCGACTGCGTATTCGTCGCTGCCGTCCGTCACGGCCTCGGCATCCCCGGTCAGGCGCCCCTCCGCGTCCATATGGAACATCGTGGTGGCGGTTCCCGGCGGTGGCCAGACCTCGGTGTCGTGGTACGCTTCCTCGCCCAGGTTGAAGTAGCGCATGGCCGGCCACTCCTCGACGCCGTTGTCGGCGCCCTTCAGGTGGTGGTCGAAGAAGAGGCGCCGCATTTCCATCTGCTCGTCCACCGACGGTTGGGGTGCGAGAGGCGCAGCACCCACGGAATAGGGGCTGGCGCTGTAGCCGCCGCCGTGCGTGGACGCCAGGATGAGCACCTTCTGCGGGTTGGAGAAGTGCCGGAAGCGCAGCAGCGTCCCGTCGGCGGTGCCCGCGTCCATCCAGCTGACCAGGACCAGCATTGGAACGCCCGACGCCTCGATCTCGGCCTTCCAGTGGATCGGACCGATCTCGGCCCAGGTCTGGTCCCCCCCGACCACGTCGTCCCGGTATTCCGTGGCCAGCACGGCCTGGAACACGTCGGGGTTGGCCGCGTGCTCCGCCACGGCCGCCGCCAGCAGCGATCCGTCCCGGTCTTCGTCGACGCTTCGTACGCCGGCACCCATCACTTCCGTGTTGTTGTTGTCCATGTGGCCGACCAGGTCGCCCCACGTCTCGATGAAGCCCCGCGCCAGCAGGCCGTAGGGGCGGATCGGGCTGGGATAGGCGTCGAAGTCCGACCAACCCGGAATGACGGCCTTGACCGCCGGGTGGTTCACGGCGGCAAGCAGTTCGGCAGTGGTTCCCGTGTACGAGGTCCCGTAGGCGCCCACCGTACCGTCCGACCATTCGCGCGACACCACCCAGTCCACCACGTCGTGCGCGTCGAGGACCTCCTGGCGCCCGTACTCCACGGGCCGCGTACCGAACGAGGCGCCGCTGCCGCGCGCATCCACCTTGACCAGCGCGTAGCCGTGGGCGAGGAAATGGCTATCCAGGCCCGACAGGGTGTTGATGCGCTCGCCGGTCTCGGGGTCCTCCAGCCCGCGCCGGTAGCGCGTCAGCGTGAGGAGGGCGGGATACGGCGGCTCGTGGTTCTCCGCCGGGAGGTAGACGTCCGCAGCGAGACGGGTGCCGTCCTCGGCGGCGATGTAGTGGGCGGCGACGTCCGGCCCGGGTGCGCTCTCCGCAGCCGGATCGCAGGCAAGGAGGATCCCGGCCAGGATGGCGGCCGCGTGGCGCGGCGAACCTCTCCCCGTCACCGTGCGACCTTCATCGAGCTGATGATCGGGGCCACGGGCAGCGCATCCAGGTCGACCTCCCTCCCCTCCTTGATCACCATGTGGATCTTGCGGTAGTTGTAGGCGCTCTCAAGGGGATCGGCGTCGAGGATCACGATGTCGGCCCATCTGCCCGGCTGCAGGGTCCCGATCTCGTCTTCGAGCCAGTACGCGCTGGCGACGTTGCTCGTCGTCGACTTGAGGATCTCCATCGGGTCCATGCCGAGCTCCTCCAGCGCCACCAGAGCGTTGAAGTGACCCTCTCCGAGCTTGACCCGCGAATCGACCGTGTCGGAGGCGAGCGTCGCCGACTCGGCCAGCAGCACCGGGTTCTGGATCCCGGCGTCGGTCGACATGAGCAGCTTCGCCCCCGCCTCGATCATGTTCCTGCGGTTGATCGCGCCGATCTTCATGTACGGCGTGAGCGTGCCCGTCGGATTGTGCTCCTCGAGAGCGGCCAGGCGGCGCGCCGTGATCGGCAGGACCGAGCACGCGATCCCGCGGTCGACCATCTTCTGGATCGATTCCATCGGGATCGGGATTTCGGGCCCGGAGATCCCGCAGTGCGTGATGATGTCCACCCCCGCCTCGATCGCCATGTCGAAGCTCTCGACCGATGTCGTGTGCGTCTGCACGGTCATGCCCGCGCGGTGTCCCTCCTCGACGATCACCCGCTGCACGCGCTCCGAGAACGAGATCAGGTTCATGTCGACATGCCCGCTGGCACCGTACTTGAGAAAGTCCATCCCCAGCGTCGTGTAGTTGCGGATCACGTCGGCAACCGAATCGGGGGTCATCCACAGCAGCTCGCGCCCCGTCTTCTCTTCCCAGGTCTCGTTGATCCGCGTGACGAAGGCCTGGCTCACGTACGGCGCGTGCGACTCGCGGAAATCCGGCCCCAGCGGTCCGCTGAACCCGATGATGTTGCCGGCCAGGTAGATCCTGCTCCCCGGTGCCTCGCCCGCATTGATCATGTCGCGCGCCTGCGCGAGGGCCGCGCGCGGTCCCCAGGTGTCGAAGACGGTCGTCTGCCCGGTCTTCAGCGTGATCTGGGCCGCCTCGAGCACGATTTCGTGGAGCCGGTGCTCATGCAGGATGAGGGTCTCGAGGTCGAGGTTGAGGAAGAGATGGAGGTTGCCGTCCATTAGCCCGGGGATGACGTACTTGCCCCCGGCATCGATCATGGTCGCGCCCGCGGGGACAGGGGTCGAGGCGGCGGGCCCGGCGGCGGTGATGCGTCCGTCGGCGAACACGACGACGCCGTCTTCGATCGGTGCGGCCCCCGTGCCGTCGATTACGGTGCCGCCGGTGATCGCGACCGTCTGGGCCGCGGCGGCCGGGGCGAGCGCGGCGGTGAGAAACAGTGCAAGCGCGTTGGCTCGGTGGGTGGACATGGCTGACTCCTTTGGTCCTTCGGTACCTTCGGTGATTCCTCAGTCGGCCCGCGGCACCATACGGGCGCCCTGGGCGATATAGCTCATGCGCCCGTCCGGGCGCGGGTCGAGGAAGCTCATGATCGCCGCGGTAGGGTTCCCCTCGGGGTCCGGGAAGGTGAACGCGTCGTTCCCGACCGGCTTGAGGGGTATCGGCGGCGTCGGCTCCATCGGCGTGTCGTCGTAGAAGGCGAACCTGGCCCACAGGGAGACGCCGAGGGTGCCGGCCATCTCGCCCGGCATCTCGGTGACCTCGTAGATCTGGGCGACGTTCTCGTAGCGGCCCGCGTAGCGCGCGATGTCGACTTCCTCGTCGACGATGGGCCGGACCACGGGGGCGGGTGGCGCCACTCCGGCGGCCTCTTCCATCCACTTGGCGGACAGCTCGCTGGTCAGCCCACCGCTGTGCGACGAGTTGCCCAGAACCGCGACCGCCACGTTGCTCTCGGGGTGCGCGGTGAGGTTCGCCAGGATGCCGGGCCCGCCGCCGCCGTGCGACACTAAGCCGCCGTCGGAGAGCATCCAGCCCAGGCCAAACGCGATCGGCGCGCCTTCGCCCCGCACCCGCGTGGTTTCGTTCCGCATGGCGCGGGCGCTCTCGGGCGACAGGATCGTGGCGCCGTTCGTTCCGGCGCCATCGGCCATGTGCGCGGCCGCGAAGGTGACCAGGTCGCTTGCCGACATCATCGCCGTGGCCCCCGCCGGCGCGAAGCTGATTGGCAGGAAGGCGAACGACGTCCGCACCGGTTCGCCCGTCTCGGGGTCGGTGAAGTGGCCGACGCTGGCCCGGTGCAGCAGCGCGTCCTCGGGCAGGACGGCGGCGTGCTCCATGCCGAGCGGCTGGAAGATCCGCTCCTTCACGAGGTCGTACCAGCTGCGCTCCCGGATCCTCTGGCACAGGTAGCCGGCGATCACCGTGGCTGTGTTGCAGTACGAGGCGTCGGCGCCCGGTTCGTGGATCTTGCCCATGCTCGCGAAGCGCGGGATCGCCTTCTCGATGATCTCCTCGTCGTGGCCCTGCTCGGGCACCATCTCGCCGTCGATGCCGCTCGTGTGGTTGACCAGCATCCCGACCGTGATGCGCGCCAGGTGGGCCGGATCGGCGAGGCGCAGCTCGGGCAGATAGGTCGAGACCGGGGCTTCGAGATCCACCAGCCCGTCGTCCACCATCTGCATGAGCAGGGTCGTGTTGAAGATCTTGGTGATCGACCCGATGTGCATGACGGTCTCGGGTGTCATCTCGACGCCGCTGCTGACGTTCACGAGGCCGGCGGCGGCGGTGCGGATTTCCCCGTTGGCGAACACGGCCGCGCTGGCGCCGACCACCCCGTGGCGTGCGAGCGCCTCCTCCAGGTCGGCCTGGAGGGCCGGGTCGGTCCCCGGGGGCGCGCTGGAGGGCTGGGTGCGGGCCGGCGAGTCCGGTGCGCAGGACGTTACGCCGACGACCGGGGGCACCGTCGCAGCGACCGCCGCGGTCTTCAGGAAATCCCTGCGGGTGCTTGTCGACCTCTTGCGGGCGGGCATGGCATGCTCCTGGGCTGTGGCCGTGAACGCGTGGTTCTTGCCCGCCGGACCGTTGCCGGCGCGCCGGACTGCCAGAATAGGTTGCGGCGGGGATCGCCGCCAATTGTCGCGGTAGACTCGCTTTGGGAGATCGCCACGCTTCACAGCCTGGGCCGCATACGCCTTGCGCCGCCGCCCAGGGAGTGGCTGGAGAAGGCGGTCGCGCCGCCGCTCGTTCGGCGCCACGGCATCTCCCCGGCAATCGCGGCCGAAGTGGCTACCCTGCCGGACTCCTTTCACCGGGACCCCGCCGACCGTATTCTCGTTGCGACCGCGCGCATCATGGGAGCGACGCTGCTCACGCACGACCGCCACATCGTCGACTCCGGACTGGTGCGGACGCTGAACTGAGACGGGCGGCGGCCGCGCCCGCAGCCACCGCGCAGCGAAGGAAAGCACGATGAGACGGATGGCACACCCCACCTCCCGCCGCACCTTCCTCAAGGCCGGGACCGCAGCGCTGACCGGCGCGATGATCGCCCCGCAGCGTATCCTCGCCGATCCCTACGCACCGCTGGAACCGCATGCCGACCCCTCGCGGCCCGGTTCCCGGCGTGGGGCGGCCGCCCTCCCGACCCCAATCAGAGTCCAGGGCGTAGTGCGTTCGCAGGGCATGGGATTGCCGCGCGTATCGGTCTCCGACGGTGTCCAGGTCGTCGACACGACGGACGACGGCACCTTCGAACTCGTCACGATGTCCGACCGGGGCTTCGTCTGGTTCACGACGCCATCGGGCTACCGGATCCCGCTCAACGCCCCGGGCACCGCTCGCTTCTACCAGCCGCTGTCCGACGCGCGGGAGCAGTCGGCCGTCTTCGAGCTCGAACCCGATCCGGTGCCCCACGACAACCACACGCTCCTGCTCCTCGGGGACATTCAGACGGAGGACCCCACGGAGATGGGGTGGTTCCTCTCGCAGTCGGTACCGGACCTGCGCGAGACGGTTGCGGGACTCGGCGGCGAACACGCCTTCGGCATCTCCTGCGGCGACATCATGTTCGACAACCTCGAACTCTACCCGGACTACGAGCGCGGGGTCGGCGAGATCGGCATCCCCTTCTTTCAGGTCGTCGGCAACCACGACCTCGACATGGACAACCTGACCGACCAGGCCTCGACCGAGACCTTCAGCCGGCATTTCGGGCCCCGGTACTATTCGTTCAACCGTGGCGCCGTCCACTACGTGGTGCTGGACGACGTGTTCTGGCATGGGAGCGGCTACATCGGCTACCTGGGGGCCGATGCGCTGGCGTGGCTGGAGCGGGACCTGGCGCGTGTCGAGCCGGGTTCGCCCGTGATCGTGGCGACGCACATCCCGGTGCTCGGCAGCCAGCACCTGCGCCGGGGCGAGGAACGTCCGGGCACGTCGCTCGCCATCATGAATCGCCAGGCGCTCTACCGGCTGCTGGAGCCGTTCGAGGCGCACATCCTCACCGGCCACACGCACGAGTGCGAGCACGTGTTCGAGCAGGGCACGCACGAGCACGTGACCGGGGCGGTCTGCGGGGCGTGGTGGAGCGGCCCGATCTGCCATGACGGGACCCCAAACGGCTACTGCGTATACACGGTGCGCGGTGAAGAAGTGCGCTGGCGCTACAAGGCGACCGGGCAGCCGGACGACCACCAGATGCGGCTCCATCTGAGCGGCGGCGACCCGTCGGCCGGTGGCGGTCCATCGGCCGGTGGCGAACTGGTCGCCAACATCTGGAACTGGGATCCGGAGTGGACGGTTCGCTGGTTCGCGGACGGCGAGCCCCGGGGTGCGATGCCCCGGCGTCCGGGCTTCGATCCCCTGAGCGCGGAACTGCACACGGGACCCGACCTGCCTCCGCGGCGCACCTGGGTGGAGCCGGTCCCGACCGATCACATCTTCCGCGCGCGGGTCACGGGTGAGGAGAGCGTCGTCGTGGTCGAGGCCACGGATCGGTTCGGTCGCGTTTTCGTCGATGAATGGCGGAGGTAAGGAGATGAGACGGATGAGGGATTGTCGAAGCGCGACGGTCTTCTCCCTGCTGGCCTCTCTTTGCGCCGGTGCGCTGGCCTGCGAGCCCGCCGGGAAAGGGGCCGGGGATTCGGCGCGGCCCGCGGCTGGCGGCATGGCTGCGGAGTCGGCCCAGCGATCCGCCGAGCCCTGGACGCTGGAAGACGTCACGCCCAACACCGACGACGGCATCCGCGTCCTGATCATCCACGACATGGAGGGTCTGTCGGGCCAGGACGACCCGCGCAGCTACAGGTTCGGCACCGAGCAGTACCCGTCCGGCCAGGAGATGCTCGCCGCCGACGTCAACGCGGTGGTGGACGGGCTGTTCGCGGGCGGCGCGACCGAAGTCGTGATCGCCGACGGGCACGGGAGCGGCAACTCCGACCCCGACCTGCGCACCGACCTGCTGGACGCGCGCGCCACCCAGATCATCCGCGACGAGCCCTTCGACACCTACTTCGACCTTCCCGAATCGGAGGAACTGGACGCGGTGGCGGTCGTCGGCATGCACTCCAAGACGGGAAGCGGCGGGTTTGCGGCGCACACCTTCACCCTGGGGATCGACCTGCTGATCAATGGCCAGGCCATCACCGAGACCGAACTGGTCGCGCTGTCCTGGGGGCGGTTCGGCGTGCCGGTCATCTTCGCGTCGGGCGACGACAAGCTGCGCGGCGACCTCGCGACCATGCCCTGGATCGAGTACGTGACCGTGAAGGACGCTCCCAGCGCCGACACGGCGGTGCCGCGTCCCGTCGACGAGGCCCGCGCGGACCTGCGGGAGGGGGCTCGGCGGGCGGTCGAGCAGCTCGCGGAGGCGAAGTCGATGCGGGCGGTGCTGCCGGTACGGGCGTCGCTGCACGCGGTGCCGCCTGCCAACCTGCGCTTCCTGGAAGGGATTCCCGGCCTGGATGGTGGCGACGGGACCGGGGCCGCCTACGCCGACGACACCTACAGCTTCACGGCTGCGGACATGCGGGGAGCGTACGACGGGCTGGTGGCGGTGGTGGGCATGGCGCGAGTGGGCTACCAGAGCCTGCTGCAGGAGGTCGTCGCGGCGCGACAGGACGCGGGCGAGATCCAGTCGGCGTTCGGCGAGGCCCTGTGGCAGCGATGGCACGACCAGGAATCGGGGCGGTACGAGCGGCCGGGAGCGGGTGAGGCGATCGGTGAGATGATCCGGCGTTTTCACGGGTACCGGTGAGGCAGACTCCATGATCCTCGAATCCGCACTTCTCTTCGCCGCCGCGGTCGGCGTACAATCCCCCCAGCAGGTCGGGATGGCCGCCGACTCGACCCTCACGCACACCGACGGCGTGGTGCCGCCCACCGTCACCGCCGTGCGGGCCGATCCGGCCCCCGTCCTCGATGGCATCCTGGACGACCCGGTCTGGCAGAACGCCATCCCCGTCACCGGATTCCGGCGCGATCGGCCCGGCGACGGGCTCCCCGCGGCCGAGAAGACCGAGGTGCGGGTCGCCTACACCGACGACGCGCTCTACGTGGGCGCGCGCATGTACGACCGCGACCCGTCCCGGATATCGCTGCTACGGGGACGTCGCGATTCGTTCATGCAATCAAACGACCAGTTCCTGATCCAGCTCGACTCCTACCACGATCACCGCACCACCTTCGTCTTCGGGGTGACCCCGGCGGGAGGACGCAACGATCTGGTCGCACCCAACGACGGCTTCCGGGGGATGGACGCGGGCTGGGATCCGGTGTGGGACGCCGCGACCCGGGTGGATTCGGCTGGCTGGGTGGCAGAGTTGCGGATTCCGTTCTCGCAACTCCGCTTCCGGGAGGGTGGCCGCCAGGTCTGGGGGGTGAACTTCCGCCGCGACATCCTGCATGCGGGTGAGGCCGTGGACTGGGCGTGGAGACCGTCCACGGAGAGCGGCCTTGCGTCGTCGTTCGGACACCTGCTGGGATTGGAGGGAGTGCGCAGACCTTCACGCCTGGAAGTGCTCCCGTACGCGGTGACCCGCGCGAGCTTCGACCAGCGCGCGGATCCGGCGAGCCCCTTCGACGATGGCTCGGTCTACGGAGGTGCGGTCGGGCTCGACCTGAAGTACGGGCTCACCGGCGGGCTTACTCTGGACGCCACCGTGAATCCCGACTTCGGACAGGTGGAGGCGGACCCGGCCGTGGTGAACCTGACCGCCTTCGAGACCTTTTTCGAGGAGCGCCGGCCGTTCTTCGTCGAGGGCGCGGGTCTGTTCGGGTTCGGCGGGCTCGAGGGATTGCGCTTCTTCTATTCGCGCCGGGTCGGTCAGCGTCCGGCGATCCGGGCCATCGGCCCCCAGGGATCCTTCGTCGATCAGCCGACGCAGTCGACCATTCTCGGTGCAGCCAAGATTTCGGGCCGGACAGACTCGGGGTGGGTCGTCGCCTTCATGAACGCCACCACGCAACGCGAAAACGCCCGCATAGCCCTGGGGGCCGGCTCTCACGTCATCGAGCGGCCCGTGGAGCCGCTGTCGAACATCACGGCGCTACGCCTTCGCCGGGACATGCGCGACGGAGACAGCTACATCGGGATGATCGCGACCGGGGTGGGCCGCGACCTGAACGACGACGCCTTCTCCGGAATGCGCGATCGCGCAGTCACCGGTGGGGTCGACTTTCTTCATCGTTTCGCAAACCGCACCTACGCACTGCAGGGCTGGCTGGGCGGCTCGCACATAGGCGGCACACCGGAGGCGATGCGTTGGGCGCAGTATTCGTCCGTGCGGTACTACCAGAGGCCGGACCAAGATTATGTGACCTTCGACCCCGACCGCACGTCGCTGGGCGGCTACGCGGGTGAGCTGGCGCTGCGCAAGATTGCGGGCGAGTGGCTCTACGGCTTCGAGGCCAGCATGATCTCACCCGGCTTCGAGATGAACGACGCCGGCTTCCAGACCATCGCGGACATCTACTCGCTCACGCTGGGTGGAACGCGGCGCTGGGTGGAGCCCGGGCGCTACTTCAGATCCGCCAGCCTGACGCTGGGCGGGTCCGAGCGCCGCAACTTCGGCAACCTGGTCTTTCAGCGCGAGATCTCGCTGCGCGGGAACGGCCAGACCGTGGGGTTCCATTCCATTCGCGGCTCGCTGCGCTACGAAATGGAGACCCTGGACCACCGTACCACGCGGGGCGGTCCCGCCATGGTCAGTCCCGCGAACTGGGGCGGCAACCTCTGGTTCAACACGGACGGACGAAAGCGCGTTTCGGGAGGCCTTTCGGTCAACTTCTCGGGCGATGCCGAGGGTTCCTACTCGATCGCGGGCGGCCCCACCCTCTTCGGCCGCGGCGAGGGCCTGTTCAGCTGGAGCATCCGCCCCACGTTCAGGAGGAGCATGAGCGCGGCCTTCTACGTCACGCAACGCGACGACCCGGCCGCGCACGCCACCTTCGGCCGCCGCTACATCTTTGCCGAATTGGAGCAGCACGCGATCGACGTGACGATCCGCATGGACCTCGCGCTCACGCCGCGCATGACGCTGCAGGTCTACGGCCAGCCCTTCATCGCGACCGGCGACTACGAGAACTTCATGGCGCTCCGGGCACCCCGGACCTACGACTTCCTGCGCTATGTCACGATCGGGCGCTCACACGCCACCATCTTCGTCGCGGACCCGGACGGCACGGGGCCCGCCGCACCGATCCGCTTCCCCAACCCCGATTTCCGCACGCGTTCCTTCCGGAGCAACGTGGTGCTGCGCTGGGAATACCTCCCGGGCTCGACCCTGTTCCTGGTGTGGAGTCAGGATCGGCGCGACTGGGTCCGGGACCCGGCCTTCGACGGCGTGGGCGAGCTGCAGCGCCTCTTCTCGGACCCGATGCGCAACGTCTTCCTGATCAAGGCAAGCTACTGGCTGGACTTCTGAGCCAGCAACCGGTGTGAGAGCGGGTTCAGCGGATGCCCGGCGGCAGCCTCTTCACCACGACGACCGGGACATCGAACTCGTCCTTTTCAAGGAAGACGACCAGGCCGTCCGGACCAAATTCGTCGGGCATCCGGATTCGCTGGTCGATGGTTCCCAGATAGCGGCCGGTTGGCATGAGCACGTCGATCGGTCCCCGGTCCACCTCCGGCTCCTCTCCGCGGCGCTGGACCCAGAGATTGCCTTCCCGAGTGGTGCGTAACGCATGCAGCACCGGCACCTCCGGGAAGAACTGCATGTCCTCGATCGCTCTCGCGTGGGCCGCACGGAATACTCCCGCCAGTGCGACCATATCCGGAGGCATCCGGCCACTCGGGTCCCGCGCCAAACCCAGCTTCGCCAGTTCGCGGTCCCTTTCCGCCTGTCTGACGCGGTCGGTGGCCGGAGCCGGGTCGATCGGCCGGCGCAGAACACGAAGCACCTCGCCGGACGGCCCGGTGACCTTTATCGCGTAGGCGGA
>JAPPNN010000050.1 GCA_028873815.1 Gemmatimonadota bacterium
GCGCCAGACGATCCTCAGCCTCGCCGTGCGGGGCAAGCTGGTCGAGCAGGATCCGTCGGATGAACCGGCCTCAGCGTTGCTGAATCGGATCGTGGCCGAGAAGACACGGCTTGTGGAGGCTAGGGAGATTAGAAAGCCTAAGAGAATGCCCGTGCTCGACACGAACGAGCTTCCTTTTGGCCCGCCTCACGGATGGGCATGGGCGAGGCTCTTCGAGATTAGCCGTAAGATCCACTATGGCTTTACGGCATCTGCAAACAGAATGGTTGAGGCTGTTCGAATGCTCAGGATCACCGATATCCAAGACAATGGCGTGGATTGGTTTTCTGTACCCGGATGTGACATTGAAGAGAGTGTTCTCCCGAAGTTTAGACTTGAGAAGGGCGATGTCCTGATCGCTCGTACTGGCGGCACAATTGGCAAATCGTTTCTTGTCCAAGATGTTCCGGTCAGCGCAGTCTTTGCCTCCTACCTCATCCGCATACAGGGTTCGCACGAGGTTTATGATCGCTATTTGAAGATCTTCTTGGAGTCTCCGGTATATTGGACTCAATTGCGAGACGGTACGAGGGGTGCGGGTCAACCGAACGTGAATGGTCAAACCTTGGGAAGGATGGCTGTACCCGTTCCGCCCCTTGTCGAGCAATACCGCATCGTCTCCAGAGTCGATGAACTCATGGCGCTCTGTGATCGGCTGGGGCTTGGTTTGCATGCTACGGACAGCATCCGGAAGCGTCTTCTGGAGTCTCTTCTGCAAGACACGCTCGCACCTTCCGCGCACGAAGCTGCTACTGCTGGGGCGGTTGAGGCATGATCCGCGTCCCCGTGCCGCCCGAGATGCTTCGCTGGGCCTGCGAACGTGCGGGCTACGACGTGGCCCAAGTCGCTGAGCGTGTCCCGCAGCTGTGGGCCTGGGTCCGGCGCGAGCGGCAACCGACGCTGAAGCAACTGGAAAGGCTGGCCAAGGTCACCCATACGCCGCTCGGCTACCTGTTCCTCCCGGAGCCCCCCGACGAGCGCCTCCCGGTGCCCGACTACCGCACCATGTCGGGCACAGCCGCAGCCAAGCCGAGTCCCGACCTGCTGGACACGCTGTACACGATGCAGCGTCGCCAAGCATGGCTGCGGGACTCCCTCGTCGAGCACGAGGCGGAACCACTGCCCTTCGTGGGAAGCGCCCGCCTCGCCGATGACCCGGATGGTGCGGGTCGCGAGATGCGGCGCGCCCTCGACTTGGACGAAGGGTGGGCGGCCCAGGTCCGAACGTGGCAGGACGCCGTGCGCGAATTGCGCCGTGCCATCGAGCACCTTGGTGTCATGGCCGTGATCAACGGCGTGGTGGGGAACAACACCAAACGCCGACTAAGTGTGGAGGAGTTCCGCGGCTTCGCCCTGACGGACCCCTACGCGCCGCTGATCTTCGTGAACGGCGCCGACGCCAAGTCGGCACAGATGTTCACCCTCGCCCACGAACTGGCACACGTCTGGCTTGGAACGGAGGGGGTTTCCGGCTTCGATACGCTGCTCCCCGGCGGTACCGAGGTGGAGGACTGGTGCAACCGGGCGGCGGCTGAAATGCTCGTGCCCGCCCAGGAAGTCAGAGCACGCTGGATGCGAGTCAAGCGGTGGCCGGATCCCTTCGATTCGCTCGCTCGCGCATTCAAGGTGAGCCCGGTGGTCGCGGCTCGCCGCGCTCTGGACCTGACGCTCATCGAACACAGCACCTTCTTCGAATTCTACGAGGGCTATGTGAAGCGCGAACGCAGGAGCGGCACCAAGGCGACCGGGGGAGATTTCTTCAACAACCAGAACACGCGCGTCGGCGAACTGTTCGCGACCCATGTCCTACACGCGGCCATGGAGGGCCGAATCGGTTTCAAGGAAGCCTACGACCTGACCGGGCTGCGTGGCGGAACATTCCAGAAGTACGCTAGACGGCTCGGGATGGACCTGCCATGAACGCCGGTCGGCCCTACCTCGTGGATTCGGATGTCTTCATCACGGCGAAGAACCTGTACTACCCGTTCGACATCTGCCCCGGCTTCTGGAATAGCCTGCTTTATCACCACCGGGCGGGCCGGATCTACAGCATAGACCGAGTACGCGGCGAACTCCTCGCGGCCAGCAGGACGGAAGATCTCGTGCGTTGGGTGAGGAACGAAGTCCCGGATGGCTTCTTCCTCCCCGTGGACACCGCCGACGTGTCGGACGCCTACACGGACATCATGATGTGGGTCCAGCGCCAATCGAGGTTCTTCGACCACGCGAAGGCGAAGTTTGCGACCGGCGCGGACGGATGGCTGGTGGCCTACGCGCAGGTCCACGGCGCTACCGTCGTGACCAACGAGCAGAGCGCGCCGCAGTCCAAGAAGGATGTCAAGCTGCCCGATCTTTGCGATCAGTTCGGAGTCCGGCGCGACAACACGTTCGCCATGCTTCGCGCGCTGAGGGTTCAATTCGACTGGTTGCGAGGGTCTTGAGGTGAACTCACCGTGTACTCGGGGACTTCAACGGTGATTCGAGGTGTGGGTCAGAGCCCGTTCCAAGTCCGCGAGTGCGTTTCGACCCAGGGGGATCCGACTGACCTCCGCCGCATGAAGAATCGAAAAGACACGCCGGCACCGGATGTCGCGTATTACTACCCAGCGCCATACTGGCTGGCTAGCGAGAGCGATTGGATAAAGTCCCTGCTCCTATTCTTCGACCGAGTCGCGATCCTTCTGCCTGGCTACATGTATGGTCAACACGTAATGGCGGACCCGATATTGGCTGGACCACTTGAGGAGCGCGGCCTGTTGCAAGTTCTGGAGCCCAATGATTGGGTGAATGAGAGCATGGCACACCAACTCGGTGAGATTATTGTAGAACTACTGACAAACGGAGGATTTGACGACTTGTCGCGAGAAGATCAGTTTCTTGAACTGTCCTATTCTCGACTAGGACACAGTGCCGACTTTGAGCTTTCCGACTTCCTTGTCGACGAACTCCGAGCGAACGACCTGGCGCGCCCGAGCGAGGATGGTGTTTCTGTTCCGCTTCACCCGACCGTTCGTACAACGATTCTGACCCTCCTTGGTCAGCTGTCGCGGGCAGCGGGAAGCAAGCGTGGTCTTGTTGTTCATCCAACGACCCAAGATCGTGGTGCCGTCGAGGATCTAATTTCTACACTGTCGCGAGAAGCGATGCCGTCACGCACCAATGTGATTGCGTTTGATCTCGAACCGGTGGGCCTCAACCTGTCGTCGATCCCGCTCGATGACGTAGTCCAATTCCGGGCGGAACGCCGAGACGCACACCGAGCTTACATGCGCGATTTGCAACGCTGTATGGCTGAGCTCGCTGCCATCAACGAACCGGAGCAGCGAGAAGCGCTGCTGCTTCAGAGGCGCGAGGAAATCGCCGCTGCGGCTCACGACATTCGTCGTACGGCCGGGCGGGCATTCGGGAAGAGTCTGTCGTCGTGGTCTCTCGGCTTGACAGGGGCTGCTTGGGCGCTTACCACTGGTGATCTTCTTGGGGCGGCACTTTCCGCCGCGGGCCTCGTACCTAAGGTGTTCGGAGACGCCGACAGTGTCACCGCTTATTCGTATCTGTTCGCCGCCCAAGAGAAGATGGGGAAGAACTACCGGGAATAGACAACAACCCCGTCTGCACTCCGTACCGCTAATACTAGGGCGGAACAATCTTCTTCCCGAATGATGGACAACTCCTAAACCATCACAATTCCGCGCCGCCCCGCCAATTCAGCCATGTTCTCCAACTCAACGATGTAGCATCATCGCTCCACCGAGTACATACGATCCACTTGTCACCTACTATCGGCAACAAAGAGTTCTCCGTGCGGCCGACCCACAACTCTGGTGGGGAAGAGACCGCGTGTGTATTCATACCAAGCAAATCGTCAACCTCGTATTTCTGGATGCGATCAACACGGCTTGGTTGCGCCACAAAGATGAACCCTGGTTCGGACATAGCCGGGATCACGGAACGTGTCGGTCTGTGTCGATAGATTCGACGGCACGCGGCTGTGTCGGGAATACCGACAAAATCGGGGTTCGGGGAGGTCCAAATGTACATCTTCCCGATAGGAATGGCTCGCCTCAATCGCCATACCCAATTCCCGGCTGCTAGAAGCCCAAGCGGAACCGTAATCCATCGCCAGTTCCAATAGAGCTCCCAAAACCAGCCTTCAATCTCAACCATCCCGGTTCCGAGGAGGCTTGCACAGCACCCGGGTCAGTTGGCGGCGAGCAGTTCCCTTAAATCCCGGTGCCGTGAACGGCTGGTCGTCCGAGGCGTGCAACTTGTTTGTCAACCGGGTGTGCGAAACGCGGGTGTGCGAAACGTGGCCGCATGGAGCTCTCAGCACGACACCTCCCCTGAAGGGGAAAGAAAGCGCGCAGCGCCTTAGCCGGTGTGCAGGAGCCCAGCGTTCGCGAGGCATAGCGAACCTCGGTCGCTACATTGCCACAGCCCATCTTCTTTCTGGCGAACCAGCTTTTCGCGAACCAATCGTTCGTACTTCTTGGAGTCGAACTCAGCGACTCCGGCGGGCTCGCGGAGCTTCAGCAAGATGGTTTTTTCTTCGTTCGTGAGCTTTATGGACGTCACATGATCCGGTACGAACGTTATTGGGTCGGCGGAACCTAAGCGGTAGATTGGGCGCACCACGTTTCTTCGCTCCTAGTCCATTTTCGTCGATGCTAGTGGTTCGCTCCTTGCGTTGCGCTCCCAAAGGTGGTTGCGGTGTTGCGCGGCAAGAAGCTCCACCTACGCAACGGGTTACATCTTACAACGTCTCGGTTTCGTACGCTAGTTCTAGGGCGCGCGTTCGTCGATACCTGGGCTCGCCCCATCGCGATCCCCGGCATTCCCGTCAGATCCTGCGCTCACCCGAAGGGCAACGTGCGGTGGGCGGCAATCGCGCCTGACCGTTGCCGATGGGGGTAGGGAGGTTCCCGCCATTCGAGGCGACTTCGCCGCTTTTTCCGGGTTATGGAAGTCGACGCGGTTGAAGGACAGAAAGCGCAGATCGTACGGCCCTGTAAGTAGTTAGACGATTCCCTGCCGTGATTCACGTCCGATACAGTCCGCTTCTCCAGAGTGAGCGGCTCGGCCTCGGCTTCCGCCTTGCCGGTGAGGTCCGGGCCGGCGAATCCGGCCGCGAACTCGTCCGCCTGCCTCTTCGCCCTCGCCCAGTCGCGGTGACCCAGCGGCCGGGTGAGCCTCCGCCCGTTCTCGCGCCACTCAATCTGGAAGTTGCCGGTCTTCGGGTCCGGGAAGATCCGGACCCGGTTCCGGCCCCATTCGCCAGCGCCGTACGAGCGCCGACTTCGTTTCGTGCGTGCCATCGTTCGATTCCTCTCGATTCGATGGACTGCACGATCTGCGCATCCGAATCTCGCTGGACGAAGGCCGCTTGACCAGTGCGAATGTGGCACTCGCGTGGTTGGCTTCTCGAACCGAACCCGAAACACCTTGGGCTCTACGGGAAGCGATGGGGGAGCGGTCGCCGGAGGCCGTTGGGTATCCAGGACCGCACCGGACGGCTCGGGACGATTGCCTGCGGTGCGGCTTGACGCCGCCGAAGGCGCTCTCCCGATTCCTACTGGCGGTGACACCTTCACCAGCACCGAATACCTACTACGGAATCCGTGCTACTGCGGGAGAGGAAATCCTCATGTGCCGCGAAGCCACTGACCAACGACCGTCGCGTTGATCCACCATCTGAAGGGGCGCGAGAAGGCGCTGGAGCCGTTCGGCCTGACGGGCCGCCGCGCCGAGTGGATCGCTTTGGCGAGCCTGCACGGCGGTTTGTTCACCCGCTCCCAGCTATCGGACTGGTTCGGCATGGACCGCTTCAAGACGCTCCGGGTCGTGCAGTTCCTGACGCGGAGAAGGCTCGCCGCCGAGGAGACGGTCGGAGATCTGAAGGTCTGCCGGATCTGCGCGCGCGGCGTCTACCGGGCGCTCGGGGCCGAAGGCATCCGCCTACGGAGGATCACCGCGACGGAGGTGGCCATGCGCCGCCTGCTCTCGTTCGACTACGTGATCGAGCACCCGGACCTGCCCTGGCTCCCAACAGAGGCTGAGAAGGTTGCCGCGTTCGAGGCGCTGGGCATCGGGCGCTCGGCCATGCCCGTCCGGGTCTATCGGGGTGCCGCCGCGGGTGCGCGGCGCTACTTCCCACGCGGGATGCCCGTGGCGCTGGACTCTGGTCGCGCCGTGTTCGTCCACGCCGATCCCGGCTACGGCACCTCGACGGCGCTCCGTTCATGGCGGGACCGGCACCAGCGGCTCTGGGAGGCGCTGCGGGACCAGCAGGGCCTGTCGGTCGAAGCCGTCGGGGTCGCTGCCGGGGCAAAGGAACTCAAACGCGCACGCACGATCTTGGGCAACTGGGTCGGCCCGGCCCCCACCCAGGAAGCCAACCGGCAGCCCCGGACCGCCACAGCCGTCCGGCGCGAGATCGCACGCGTCGAGAATGCCATCCGAGGAAGGGACGAAGCCGTGATCGACGAACTGGGCGGTCTCAACGGCTGCCTTCACCGTCTCGTCGAGATGAAGGCTCTGCTCCGATCAGGCCTTCCCGGAGGCATGATCGACGGCTATTCGGTATGGCGTTCGAGCCGCTTCGCCGGAGGCGGGATTTGATCGCCCGTGGACGTGGCCCGTTGCCGATCCATGAGTGTCCATGTGAAATCGGGGTCGTTGTGCACGAAAACCGCGCTCAGGTGTGACACGCCGCCGATACCGCAAGTTGCTGGCGGCGTTATGTTTGTACCGCAGCCGCCGGGGCGGCCGATGACGGGCGGGCGCGTGCGCCCGTTGACGGGAGCGACCCATGTGTTCGGCATACCTCACACGCCACGGCGGCGGTTGGGATGTGCACGGCCATCCCACCCTCGCCTGGGGTCGCTCCCGGACCAGCGATCCCATGCGGGAAGGCTAAACGGCGCGCCGCGACGGGTCCCGTCCCGACCGTGGTCGGTGATGCCGCACAGCCCACCGGCCAGCCGGTCGGCGAACGGGTGCTCCGCCGCCTCGAAGCGGCGCGGGAACGGCCTTCCTGCAAGGATGATTCGATGGGGAGCGACCCCAGAAGGGGGCGGGGACGAGCGTGTGAAAACGCGCACGGCCCCGCGCCCGAACCGGGCACCTGTGCCCCTGGGGTCGCTCCCCACCAAGCCCCAAGCGGCTCCCGCGCCCCGGCCGGCCGCGCGGCGAAGCCGCAAGACATTGCCGTGCCATCGGATATGCAGGCCGGGCGGTGCGCATCACCGGAGTGCCAAAATGTGCATCGACCCCCGTTGTCTCTTGCACAAGAGGTGTCTTGTGTGGATGTCGTTGCGGGAATTGAACTTACGAGTCCAGATACATGGATTCCCGCTGTTCGATTCCCGCCGATTGAAAATCAGCCGTGAGTCGTCGCACGCCTGTCGAGAGCCTTCCGCAGTTGGTGCTGATCGACTCGCTGATAGCACTGAAGGATCGTCTGGGCGGTCTTCCAGCCGCCAAGCTCGCAGAGGACCTTGAGCGGAAGGTCCATGAGGTCGGAAGCAAACTTCCGCCGAAGCGAGTGCCAGCCCCGGCCATGCTTCGGTTCCAGCCCGGCCCGGTCAGCCGCCTTCCTCCACCAGTCGCGCACGCACCATTCGCTGACGCACCTTGCCGGATCCCTCGGCGCTGGCAACAGGGGAGCGTCTCCGCTCCCGGGATTCGAGTTCGGCGCCTCCTTGAGGACAGCCAGCGCGGCGCTGGTCAACGGGGTCCGGTGCTCGTATCCGGTCTTCTCGTGCTCGGCTCGCCAACGGACGATCCCGTTCTCGAAATCGATGTCGTTCCATCGAAGATGGCGGATGGCCCCGATGCGGTGACCCGTCTCGTGCGCCAGCACGAGGGCGACGTTGAACCGCCAGTCCACCTGTCGGGACACCTTCAGCAGTGCCCGGTACTCCGCCTCGGCGAGAACCACCCGTGTCGGGTTCTTCTGCTTGGGCTTCTTCAATCCTCTCAGGGGGTTCGACGCGAGGAGGAGCCTTCCCTCCTCGTCCCTCGACTTCCCGGCCCAGTTGAGGACCGCGATCAGGAACGTCAGGTCCTGTTCGATCGTTCGGTCGGATACCGGCTTCCCGCTCCGGCCGGCGCGGCCTGCTCGCCGCTCCCGGATGAACCGGTCCCAGTCCCGCTGCGACAGGGTCTCGGGTCTTCGGTCCCTCCCGAAGAACTGGAGAAACATCGCGGTGGTGGCCCGGTCGTACCTCCGGGATCCCTTGCCCTTCGTGGGCGTCACCTCCTCACCGTAGATTTCAAAGAGCTTCTCCAAGGTGAGCGGCTCGGGCTCGGCTTCCGCCTTGCCGTTCAGGTCCGGGCTCGCGAACCCCGCGGCGAACTCGTCCGCCTGCTTCTTCGCCCGGGTCCAATCCCGGTGCCCGAGCGAACGGGTGAGCCTTCGCCCGTTCTCGCGCCACTCGACTTGGAACAGGCCGGTCTTCGGGTCGGGAAACACCCGGACCCTGTTCCGGCCCCACTCGCCAGCGCCGTAGGAGCGCTGGCTTCGTTTCGTGCGTGCCATCGTTCGATTCCTCTCTCGATGGACTGCACGATCTGCGCAGCGAAGTATCGCGGAAAGCAGGCTTCTCCGCCAGAAGAAGAAGTGCTCGAAGCGCGCGGCATCCTCCGCGAAATCGGGCCGGAAATCCGCCGTCTACCGGTCGCGCCGGAGCTTCCCGATCTTCGGGCGGGCAGCGATGACTTGGAGGCGGTTCTCGGTACGCCCGGTGCCGATCCAGAGGTGCACAGTGACGCGAGGGTCGTTGTGCACGAAAAAGCGTCTTGGACGTGCACGGCGCCGATTCCGTAAGATGTCATCGTTCTTGTCTTTGCGATCCGTATACCAGAGCACCGATGCCGTGTCGGCCTTCAGGCCGATGCCGGTAGCGACCCATGTGTTTCGATGCCTGTCGTGGCATCGGCGGAGGTTGGGATGTGCACTCCATCCCAACTCCCCCATGGGTCGCTACCGGGCCAGCAATCCCGTGCGGGAAGACCATCGGCGAGCCGAATCGGGACCCGGTCCCCTCGCCTATCCGTCGGGCCGCCGTAACGCGCCATCGGTGCCGCCGCGTCCGTTGCCAGACTCGGTGGCGCGCCGCCTCCTCATCGCAACCGGAGTCGGCTTGCACGGGTGTCGGACCATGCATTAGGATTCTCCTGCCATGGGACGGAACAAGCCAAAGCGCAGAGAGCGGGGGCCGTCGTGGAAGCGTTCGCTCGCAAGGACCGCGTGCCTCGTCTTCGGCCTCCTGACGATCCGCGTCGTGGCACTTCAGGCCTTCACCATCACGTCCGGATCCATGGAGCCGACGTTGTCGGCGAGGGACTTCCTGCTCGTCAACAAGGCCGCGCTCGGCTCGCGGATTCCGTTCACCGACATCCGCATCCCCGGCTACTCGGAGCCCGAGAGAGGGGAGATCCTGGTCTTCGATCCCCCGCACGAGGACACGCTCACCGTCATCAAGCGGCTCGTCGGAATGCCCGGGGACACCTTGCAGATGCGGGACAAGACCTTGTACCCCTGAACGGGCGGGTGTTGGACGAACCATACGTGCTGCACACCGAAGGGGCATCCGATTTCTCCGCAGTCTCGATGCTGTGGCAGCAGGAGATCCTCGTCGGTGGTCCGAGGGAGAACTACCGGTCGACGCGCGACACATGGGGTCCCCTCGTGATCCCCGACGACCGCTACTTCATGCTAGGCGACAATCGGGACGCGAGTCTGGATTCGCGGACTTGGGGGCTTCTGGAGCGCTGGCGCTTCGAGCCGGCCGTTCCCGTTCATCCGCGAAATACGCTGGAACCGGATCGGAACCCGTCCCCGATGACCGTCTCCGGGGTGGCCCTCCGCCCGGCTGCGGTCTCGAACACCGCCGGAACAGGCAGCCCCGATCCGGTCGGAGAATGGGTGCTCCGCCGCCTCGAAGCGGCGCTCGTACCGCCTTCCCGCGCAGGGATCGCTGGTTCGGTAGCGACCCCAAGGGTCGGGGGCAGGGGTGCGCAAACCCACCTGCCCCCGAACCCGTAGCAGGCCCTCGGACTGCGGGGTCGCTACCGACCACGCCCCGAGCGCCACTGTGCCACGGGCGACCGGACGGCGCAGACGCAAGACGTTGCCACGCCACAGGATGAGCCGGAGGTCGTGTGCGCATCGCCGGAGCCCCTAAGTGTGCATCGGACCCCCATGTCGTTTGCGCGATCAGGTACGGCTCTAAGCCGGGGCGCGGGCTACCGCCCGACCCGATCCCGGAGAGCAGCACCTCTTGTGCGTCGAGGCCGCCGTGATCCGTTGTCGTTCGTAGGATGTCCGGCTGGTCTCCCAAGACGAAACGGGCGCTTGCGGCGGCCCGGATGACGACGGCGAGGTCGGAGTCTACCATGACCGGCCATCCAATGGTCAGCAGGTTCCACAGTCGGCACTACGGCGGTCGTGGCGATCAAGTTTCGACGGCGCGACCGGCGGCTTGTAATGTGCCGTTGCGGAGGTCGAGGGGGGCACAGCCCCCGCCAGCCCATGCGCCGACGGTTGTTGCGTGTGCGGGTGCGCTCAGTCGAGATCCTCAAGCATCCCGGACCTGTGATCCTCCTGTCCGGCATCGAGCTCGTAGTGATCTGCTATCCTTCGCAAGAGCCTTGCCGTGCGTGGGTGGCTAAAGCGCACCGCCGCCGCCAAACCCTCATACTGTTCCGCCAACTCGCGCTCTTGCTCACCTCCCTCGGTGGGATGTTTCGAGATCAGGCCGCGGCCGGTTAGGACGCCGTGCCTCAGCCCCTCCTCCACCTCGGGACGATGTACTATGTCATCGAGGATGTCACGGACCGGTGTACAGGGCCAAGTCCCGTCGGGGTCCGGTGGACTCTCGCTGAGCATCTCCCCAATTGCGTGGCGACCGATGGCCAACCGGTCAACGTCATCAAGCGCCCTTTCCGCCGAAGAAATCCATTCGCGGAGATACTCCCTGTCAGGCTGCTCGGATCTGGCCGGGGCAGGTACGGCTCGCCACGATTTCAACAAAGAGTGGCCGGCACGGGCGCGCAGTTCATCTTGTTGAGCCAGTCCTGGCGGCTCGTCGCCTCCCGCCCGGTAGACGAGAGACACCACCTCCGCGAAGAACTCCGGGCTCTCTGACAAGAGGTGATGCAGGGCACGCGGAGTCCAGTCCAACCGTCTGAGAAATCGTAGGAGCCTCCATTCAACACCTGCTACCCGAATCCTATCGAATCCGGCGACCACAAGCGTGTCGAGGAGTCGCTCCGCCGCGTGAGCGAAACTAGGGCTGGGTCCGTCCACTTCCGTGTCATCCGTGTCGGTCGCCACCACCGCTTCAAGAACCTCTGCGATCACTTCCAATGGCATGGAAGCCTCGCCGCTACGTTGTAACCCCAGAAGGTCAATCGCTGCGAACGGACGTCCAGCTCTGACCAGTTCCAGAGCCGCTTCGGCGAGATGCTCAACTGCGATCTTGTGGACCACTACTTGGCGCCAGTAAGCGAGCGACGTAGCCTCACCGTAGTCGGCGGCCAGTCGCCAAGTCGCCCGCGTCGCCGGTAGCGCGCACAGCATTGCCGCTCGCTGGAGCGCGGATAACCCCAGATTCTCCCGTTGAAGCTGGCCGAGTACCCAGTCATCGCCATGTGCATCCACGTGGCCCGCCGCGTAGCCGAACGCCAGCATCGCCAACGCTCGATTCTCATCGCCAAGGTGACTTGCGAGCAACTCGTTGCCAAGACGATGCACGTTGTCTACGCTCGCCGCTGTTCTGCCAACTTCCCAAGGTTGCTCAACCTCGCTCGCGAGAGCCCGCAGCCCGCCGAGTCCTCGTTCTTCCACGACCTCGCTCACCGCCCTGATTCTCTCCGTGCCAAGAGCAACTTGCTGTGCGTCCCACGACGTTTCCGTCACGTCGGGACCATCGGAGAGGTAGGGCTCAGGGCCGAACAACCAAGCAGAGCGGGCGACCGGATCGTCGGGAGCAAATCGATCACGGATGGCATCTAGCCGGGCAAGACAAGCCTCCGGCATGGCCCATTTTGCGGTCCGCAAGGCTCTGTGCCGGGCGACGAGTGCTCTAAGTGCCTCCCAAACTAGGCTGGGTCCGTCGAGTTCTTGAGCGTCCAGCTTCTCCAGATCTTCAACGATGCTGGTGTGTTCATCGTGTGGAAGCAGGTCCAGATGTTCGACCAGTTCTGCCCACCGCTTCGCGTCGGATCCGGCATCGGAGCACAGCCGGTGGACGACCTCCTTGGTGGTGTCTGTGATCACCTTCAGGCTTACAGAACGCTCCGCGTTGTCGGCCCAGTCTCTGACCTTGGGCTGGGCGCTTGGAAAACCGACGGCGTGCATCTCCGGGAGCATCGACAACATGACCGCCCACCCAAGTTCAGGCCGCACATGGCGCAGCTGATTAAGCAACTGGAGCCGCTGCTCCAGCGTGGCGGACGTCTGGGGCTGCCAGCTTCGGAAGATGGCGTTGAGGCTGGCCGAGGGACGATTCGCCAGTCGGCCACCATCCTCGGCCCTGGTTAGCAGTGGTGAACCAGGATCCACGCGGTCGAGGTGCGCCAGCAACGACACGACCCGGCCGACATGATCTCGCGACCACGCCAGGACTTCCAACGCGTGAAGGAGACCAGGGTGCGGAGACGCATGGAACATCGCACTTCCGTGGTCAGTGAAGAGCCGGGCAAGCACTGGCCTCGGACCGATCACCCCTTCTTCCACGCTGTCCAGAAACGGATCGGGCGCGGCCTCGGCGAGTTGCGGAAGACGGCTGGACAGTGAGGCCCATATCCTCCAGTCTTGGTTGGCGGCCATAAGCACCTTCCGGACGACTCGCGCCGATACGTCCCGTTCCGAATAGTCTGCGAAGGGCAGCTTGTCCTCCTGTACGCCCATGATCAGGAGAGATTGAGCCAACCCGTCTAGTAGGAGATTCGACCACTTGGGCGATACATCGAGGGCCGCCGCCATCCAACGCTCGTCGCGGGGGAGATCGAAGGCTGGGTCTGGGGTTCGCATGACATCGAGGGCGATCTCCTCGAATCGGGTGAAGTCGTCGGGCGTCAGGTAGCGGCGCAATGCCCGCCATGCGCCCTCATGCGATACCAGATACCAAGCGTGATTTCGTCGCCGGATTGCAGGATCTGCTCCTACGCTCCAACGCACCATTCGATCTCCAACGTCTTCGTACGCGCATCGACTCAGTCGTGCGAGCACCTCGCGATCCCCTGCTCTTGCGTCGTCCCACGACCCGGCGAAGACTGCGGGCAACAGCGTTCGGCCCACGGCTGGTTTCGACCACTCTGGCTGCTGCAAACCGGAGCCGTGGGAAATCTTGCGCCGAAATGCAGTCAAGCTTCGGCGCGCCAATCCAGCCAACTTGTAGGCGTATTCTTGATCTATCCCGTGCTCCCCGAGCACCTCGGCGACGGAATCTCGCGACAAGGGAGCCAATCGCACACTCACTCCGTGTTCCGCATCAGCTTCATCTAGCGGGACGACTATGGTGTGGCCCGCACGGGCTGCGGCTGTCACGAGTTCGTCCGCATCAATGGCTGGTGCCGGAACCAGTAGAAGACGCGACGGAAATGCCGTCAACTGTCGGAGTGCGTCGCGTGATTCGACGACGACCGAACGCGCGAGAACGTGGTCGGCGTCAGCCGGAGGAAGCTCGCGTATGACGCAGTAAAGCACTGCCACAGCCTCGCTCCTGGACTCCGTTCGAATGGCAAACGACTGACCAGATTCGCCAAGCCGATCACGGATTTCGGACACCGCGACATCGCGATCCGAAAGCAGAAGTCGAGACGTAATGGGCGGATGCGTCTCCTCCGCCCACTCACGCCAGTACGATTCCAGGTCGATCGAGCCGCTGGGCGTCTTGTCGATTCGCCTTGAAAACCACACATGGACTGCGGGTGCCTGCTCCATCCACGCGACCAAGCCGTCCGCATCGACGACTCGTACGCGCCGAAACGGTCCCAGTTCGGTCTGCTGTCTGGCCCACGCTTGCTCCCCGCTGAAACGGCGCGGGGTGACGAACACAAAGGTGGTGTCTCCGGGGTCGAGTGGCTCAGGTTTCTCAGCCCGGTCCTGCAAGTCCCTTTCGGCCTTGCGCTTTGCGCCCGCTCCAGTTCCCATCTCCCACCCGCTTGCACCGGGTGGCACGAAGGGCGTGCTCTGCGAAATGTCCTCGCCCGCGTCCACGATTCCGTCCCAGCCGCTTAGTTGCACGCCTTCCTCGTCCCGGAACCCCTGTAGCTCGCGCAGACCCCTGCTAGTCGCGAAGATCAGACGCCGAACCAGCACCGGGAGCAGCCCTTGAGCTTCTCGGCGACCGGCCCATGCCACTAGATCGGCTGCGTTGCAAAGAGTACTGCTTCTGATGGGCGAGTGGCGGGTCTTCGCCGCTGCGCGCCCACCGGCCAGCCCCGTATTCGGAGGGGTATCCACACCGGACCCACGCGCCAGTGCTGTCGCGATCAGCTCTTCAGTTCGGGGCGACACCCGGTTCTGGTTGATGGCCCGCGAGACTGTCTGGCGGCTGATCCCGCTGGCGTCAGCCAAGCGAGCTTGACTCCACCCGGCCGCCTTGATTTGCTTGCGCAGGCTGGCCCCGTAACCCGGAACCTCGCGGACGGTTCGATCAGTCACAATTGCTCCTTGCTCTTTAAGGCATATGTACTAGTAACGTAACATCTGACATGACCCGTAGTACACCCGAAGCGTAGTCTGGTTTCCTCGGAGGCCGTGTCGGTCACCAGAACGGATTAGCCAAGTCCATGCCACCGCTGCGTGGAACCGCTATCCCACTGCCCGGAAACCGCACATCCGATGATCTGTTCGCGGTTCCACCTTCGCTCGTCGGATCGCCCACGACGTGTGAACGGGAATGACACGACATCGAAGCGGTGCCGCACCGTGCCGTGCGCAACGCGGTGCTGGAGCAAGATAGCCCCGGATCAGGTTACGGGGTGAGGATTCGAGCCCGGAGGCCCGCCCGCAGCCTCGCCGACTCGATGTAGGCTCGGCTGCCGGGTTGCTGCACCCTGTTCCGCGCCGGATCGTCCGGGTAAGCCCAATTCGTGTTCGGCGTTGAAGGGATCCCGGAACGGGCCTAACGTCTTCTCCCAACGACGCCACAGGCGCTACACCCAGCCTTGGGGTGACTCCGCCTGATTTCTTCGCTGACCCGGCGCTGTTAGCTTAGCTTGGAACCTTGGAGCAGCGCCCCGTTCCGGAGGTAGGTCCACTTCATGAGCACATCGCCGAGCCGCAAGGATCTTGGATCCTACTACACCCCGCCGGTCGTCGTCCGTGCACTGGTCTCATGGGCGATGCGAGGAGATGTCAGCGGTCCCGTTCTCGACCCCGCGTGCGGGGACGGTCGGTTTCTGGCGGGTCTGGAGAATGCCGTCGGAGTGGATGTAGACCCGGTGGCCGCCGCCGAAGCTTCGCAGTGTGTGGACGCGGAGATCGCGACAGCGGATTTCTTCGAGTGGGCACCCCAAACGAGTCGCCGATTCGCGGCAGCCGTTGGCAACCCACCCTTCATCCGTTACCAGCGGTTCACCGGTCAGGCGCGTCAGCGGGCGCTAGAGTACTGCGCCGCCCAAGGGGTTGAGCTTTCCGGCCTGTGTTCGTCGTGGGCACCTTTCGTGGTAGGAGCCTCGCGCCTCCTGATGCGCGGAGGACGCCTTGCTTTCGTCGTCCCTGCGGAGATCGGACACGCGGTTTATGCGCGGGCGGTGGTTCGGTATCTCCTCCGCTCGTTCGAACGTGTTGAAGTGATCGCCGTCCGGGAAAAACTCTTCCCTGATCTATCGGAGGACTGCTGGCTATTGCGGGCATCTGGATTCGGCGGTCGGTCGGATGCAATTCACTTCGTTCGACTCGACTCGCTTCCTGTGGAGAACGGTTCTTGGGACGGCGAGCCGGTGTCGGTGGAGGAACTCGGACGGTGGGGATTCCGGTTACGTGCTCTCCTGCTCCCCTCGTCGATCCGTGCAGCCTACCGGGAGATTGCGGTTGCCAAGGCGGCCAGCCGACTGGGCAACTTGGCGCGGCTCGGAATCGGCTATGTGACGGGAGCCAACGGCTTCTTCCATCTGCGCCCCAGTACCGCAGCCGCGTTCGGCATCCCGAAGGAAGTGCTCCGCGTTTCCGTCCGCTCGAACCGTGACCTAGCTGTGGACGATGTTGACGAGGCTGTCGTGAGGCGATGGTTAGACGAAGACCGCGCGGTTCTCCTGTTGAATCTGGGTGGCGTAGGCGAGCTGCCTCGTTCCGTGGGAGATTATCTGGATTCTGAGGCAGGGCACACGGCGAGCAAGACCTACAAGTGCCGGAACCGTCAGCCGTGGTATGCGGTACCGGATGTCCAGACCCCTCACGCGTTCCTGTCCATCATGTCCGGTCGGGGGCCAAGGTTGGTCGGAAACTCTGCCGGCGTGACCTGCACCAACTCCGTCCACGCAGTGCACTTCCGTAACGAGCGGGACGTGACACGATACCTTGCCAACTGGCGGAACGCGCTGACCACGCTTTCCTGCGAGTTGGAGGGACACGCGTTGGGAGGTGGCGTCCTGAAGATCGAACCGGCAGAGGCCCGCCGTGTTCTGCTGGCGCCTGAACTAGATCTGTCGGAGGAGCAAGAGGAACTGCTTCGCAGCGGAACCCGTGAGCTTAGGAGGTGGAGGCATTACCGTGCCGCCTGAGACGCCGGTCCTCATCAGCCTGAAGGAGGCCCTCACACAGTTTGCCTTCCCGCCTGCCAATGTCCAAACCAGCAAGCACATCATCCCACTACACTGGTACGTCGCTTGTCGGTTGGTGATCGAGGGCGGTTTCGATCCCGATCAGATCTTCCCGCGACCGCCGATCACCGTAAAGGAGAGGCGACGTGCCCTTCTACTTCACCATGACCCGTCCGCTGCGAAGCCCGGCGAACGGACGGTTTTCGGTGGCTTGAAAACCAAGCAGTTGGATGTGACGGTCACGGTCCCAACGATCGGCCCGGTCCTCGCGGTGTCTCTGAAGGGCACGCACAACGCGTTCCGCAACCTGACGAACCGAATGGAGGAGGCTGCGGGAGACTGTACGAATATCCACATGGCCTACCCGGCCCTGGTCTACGCCTTCTGGTCCGTTCTTCGAGCCAACGAGGCCGACGACCCAGCTCCGGTTGCTCACTTCAAACTCAAGGAGGATCACTACGCCGGACCCGATCTCGCGTTCCAAGAGGGCGGTGAGCCTACGGAGACAATCAAGCGCTACCAGCAGGCGCTTCTACGTCTCTCGGAACGCGACGATCTCCGCGACCACCCGTCGCGCTACGAGGCCTGCGGGCTGACCTTCGTGAAGGCTAGGGGCGGTCCGGCCGAATGCGGTGTGTACGCTGGAAACGCCGACTCCAAGCTCGACTACAATCGGATGTTCCATAGGCTGTACGCCATCTTCGACAGGCGGTTCGTGTACACCGCCGCCAAGCTGAGGTCGAAGACCAAGAGGAAGGTTTGGGACCGCGAGTCCCCGCTCCTAAAGGAGACGATCTTGCGACAGGACGCGTTTGCGGAGATGGAGCCCCGGATTGGGTAAGCGGATCTGGTCCTTGTCAGCGCGGCCGGTGACAACGCACGAAACCTGGGCGGCCCACTAACATCTGGAGTACCCACCCGATCAGCATGTTCGACCCATGGGACTGGGGGACAGTTCGTAGCACGGCGATTCTCCGCGATCCGTGCTACCGGGCTCGGTAGGTCGTGGGGATGATCTCCAGCGCAGTGCCAGCGTCTCCGCTGTGTTGCGGTCTGGCGAGGGAGCCGCAACCTGCGAGGACTGCGGGCTACAGCGTTACCAGCGGCGGGGGAGGTAATCCCGTGAGGCCAGCCCGTTGAGCCGACTGCTGGAGGGCTTCCGAAGCCATCAGGGAGAGGGGTGGTGTGCCTGCGGGAAGGTCCCGCCATTCGAACCCGGTTTTCCCGCTTTCGCGCCCCGGTCCAGCAAGATCCAGTTCAACGGCAGGAAACGCAGATCGTGCAGCCCTGTAAGTAGTTAGACGATTTCCTGCCGGGATTCGGCCCTGTGGCGATGCGCCTCTTGCACACCTCCGGTACGGCCCAGCACATCAGGACTCCCACCAGATTCGAGCCCCCGCCAGCCGGTCCGAACTCCATGTCTTGACGCGTTCCGTCAGCCCCCGGCCCGCACGCCTGCGCGCCCGGTTCTCAAGGGCGATGGCGTGCTTCAGGGCGGCGTTCAGGCCACCGTATTCGTCGAGCGTGCGGACATCTCCCCCGAGGATGGCCTGCTCGATGCGGGCGAGATCGCGCCGGGTCTCCTCGTCGATTTCGGACGGGCGCGGATACCGCGACCAGTTGGCCAGCACCCGGCTCGTCCTCCCGTACTCCTTCCATCTCCGGACGACCGCCACCACCTCGATCTTGAGGCCGAGGTCCCAGAGCCCCTTCCAGAGATCGCCGTGCTTCGCGCCCCACGAGCGGATCGCCGTCGCGGTCTCGTAACCCGGTTCGGCGTAGACGAAGACGGCGCGCTCCGTGTCCAGCGCGATGGGCAGCCCGAGCGGGAAGAAGCGCCGGAGACCCCCGAGCGCGCCCCGGTAGACCCGTTGGGGAAGAAGCCCCCGCTCGATCCCGAGCGCCTCGAAGGCGGCCACCCGGTCGGCTTCGGTGGGAAGCCACGGCAGGCGGGGATGTTCGAGCACGTAGTCGAGCCCGAGCAGGCGCCGCATCGTCACCTCCGGCGACGTGATCCTCCGGCGGCGGCGGTCCCCCAAGCCGAGCGCCTTGTAGATCGGGCGACCGTGGATACGGCAGATCCGCCCGATGCCCTTGATGCCGGGCGGCTTCTCCTCGATGGCCACGCCCTGGGCGACGAGCTTGCGGACGGCGCGGCCCACCTTTTCGTGGTGGGACCCGAGGAAGCTCGTCCACTGTACGCGGGTGAACACGCCGCCGTGGCAGCAGGCCAAGGCGATCCATTCGGCACGGCGTCCCTTCCAGCCGAAGGGCTTCAACCCTTCTGCGCGCTCCCTGAGACCGGGGACCGCTCTGCCCGCCGCAGGACCGATCCATTGCTTCGGTGTCTCCATGCCCGAAACGGTGAAGGGCCGCTTGGAGGGAAGTCAACCCACAGAGAATGCCTTGAAGTCCGTTGGCCTTCAGAGATGTTCGACAGCGTTCGCCGCTCGGAAGAGGGCTCCGCCAGGGAGGTGGCAGATACCCCCGAAGTCACGATAGCGAGCAGGTCGCCGTGGGATTGCGTTGCGGGCGACGATGTCCCGGTTCCCCCGAGAAGTCATCGGGCGACCGCAATGTGAAGCCGTGCTGGCGGCGACAGCTTTCCGATTAACCCCCTACTACGGGGGGAAGATTCCGCATCAAGTGGGGTGTTCAGTACTCTATTCGACTTTGCGACAAAGCCCGAACGTTGTTGCGTCCATTGGCCGCGGTCCTTCGCGGCCACCACAACCAACCCTCAGAACAGGAGGATTCCGATGACGAGGGTGCTTTCCTTCCTGGCACTGGCCATGCTCTTCGCTACGGGTGTGGCCGTGGGCGGGACCGTTGGGCCTGCGCCCGCCTACGCGCAGACCGAGGAGACCTGCGAGCAGGACGAGTGCGATCCGGCTCCTTGGTGGAAGTTCTGGGCTAGTGACGAGTGCGTCATGAACCCGGGATACCTCACCGGTTGCGACTGGGTCGGCGATGACGAGTGCGCGACGTACGCGTGCGGTCAGAAGCTGCCGGGCGGCGGCAACGGCTCAGGAGACGACGACGAGTAGGATCCGTCCCGAAGCAGGGGGTGGCGGGCGCGGGCTGGCCTGCCGCCCCCTGGTTCGACCGACCAGGGGAGGAGACAGGGAAGAATGAAAGGAAGAGACGAATGATCAGCGTAGCAGCAACAGCGGTGGCAGTAGCCTTGCAGCAGGCGGCCGTGACCGGAGTGGTCCGTGACAGTACGGACCTGGAGCCGGTCGCTTTCGCGCGAGTGACGGTCGAGATCCCTGAGGTTCCACCACGGGAAACGGCCACTGACAGATTCGGCGCCTTTACGATGGCGGGACTCGAAGCTGGCGATGCCGTCGGCGTCCTCACCGTGGATGCGTTCGGATATGCGCCTTGGCGGATGGAATTGACGCAGGCTTTGGACGGCGAACTCACGATTCTGCTTCGAGCGCAGCCGATCGCGCTTGAGGAGATACGCGTCAATGGACGACGGGCGGCCGACCCGTTGTCGTCGTCTCCGGGAGCCTTCGTGGTGGACCGGGAATTGGTGCGCGCACAGCCCGTGGTGCTGGAGACGGATGTACTCCGCGCCACGGCCCTTTCCCCTGCCGCGTCGCCGGCGTCCGACTGGGTGGCGGCACCGTTCATTCGGGGCGGGGCGAGCGAGGGCACGCCGGTCTTCCTGGACGGAGTACGGATCTTCAACCCGTTCCATGTCGGGGGATTCGTGGCGGCGCTCAACGCCGAGGCCGTCAATCGGGTGACTCTGCTCACGGGATCGTCGAGCGAAGCGCTGGCGGTGGGGTCGCTTTCGGGTGCCATCGATGTGGCCACCCGGGATGGAGCGCGGGACAGTTTCCGCTCAAGTGGCTCATTGGGTATCGCTTCGCTGCGCATGTCCGCCGAGGGACCGGTGGGTCGGTCGGCGTCGTTTCTCGTGGACGCCAGACGCTCATACATCGACCTGCTTACGGCCGGACTAGGAACGATTCTGGACAACTCCACGGTGCCGTACTCCTTCGGCGACGTCCATGGAAAGTTCACGAAGGATCTCGGGGGCGTCCGCCGACTCTCGCTGACGGGCTACTGGAACGACGAAGGCCTCGATTCGAGGCCCCAAGACATCCCCGAGGGAGACGCGGCGCTTGGCCGGGCCTCAAGGGCGATCTGGGGGAACATGGCGCTGGCCGCGCACTACCGGGACCGGCTTGGGTCGGCCACCCTGGTCGATCTGAGCGTCGGGCACAGCCGGTTCTCGGGCGACTACACGGTGTTTCAGGGCAAGGCCATGGACGCCGACACCTCCTCCATCGTGCGCGGTATGATGGGCGAGTACCGGACCGAAGTGCGGCTCCGGCGGCAGTCCGGCAACGTGACCCTCGACGGAGGCGTACAGGCAACCCGTTTCGAGGCGTCACACAGCGCCGTCGGCAGTGAGTGGGACGGTAGCGACCCGCACGACCTCTTCGAGGCGTTCGATCTTTCGCCCGCGGCGACGAGGTTCGCTGCGTTCGGCAGCGTGAAGGCAACCATGGGCGGGGGGTTCGCGGTTGGAGGGGGCCTGCGGGCCGACCACTTCTTCGGCGTCGAGGGCGCGCTATCGCCCTTGGCGGAGTTGTCGTACCAACGGCCTCGCTGGAGGGCTTGGATATCCGCCAGCCGGTCACATCAAGCGCTGTCGTCGATCCGCAGCGAAGAACCGGTCTCGTCGAGCTATCTGGCCTACGACCTGTTGGCTCCGGTCCGAGAGGGTCCGCTTCTAAGGAACTCCGAAGTGTCCGGCGGCTGGGAGGGCGGCACTCACGGTGTGCGCGTTCGGGTAGAAGCCTTCGCCCGGCGGATGGACAACCTTCGCCTTCCCGTCCTGAACAACAATCCCATCGAGTCACTCATGCTCATTGAGCCGTCCAAGCGCGAGTTGGGGAGCGGCACGGCGAAGGGGCTGGAATCCACTTGGAGCTGGGCTCCGGCCGGCGGTGGGGCAACCGTGATCGGCAGCTACCGTTGGGCCAATGTGACCCGAACCGTCGGCGGCCGCACCTATACACCCCGATTCCACAGGAATCACGAAGGGGAGTTGAGTGCGAGTCTGCAACGTGGCGGCTCGACCTGGTCGGTGCGCTTCTCTGCGCGCAGCGGACAGCCGACGACACCCATCGTGGCCTTCTTGCCTTTCGTCGCCTACCAGTCCCCCGATGCGCGCGCGGGTGGTCTCTACGACGATGTCCTGAACTTCGCAGGAGACTACAACTCGGCCACGCTGCCGCCCTACCTGCGAATCGACGTGGGCTGGCGCGGCTCGAAGGACGTGGACTGGTTCGGCGGCGGAACGCTGACGCCTTTCGCCTCCATCGCCAATCTCTTCAGCCTTCCCAACGTCGTTGGCGTCGCGCCGGAGCAACGCAGGGACGGCGTGACCGAGCGCGTGTACGCGCCACAGCTTCCGATGCTCCCATTCCTGGGTCTCGAATTCCGATTCTAGGGATCACCAACCGATCGAGAAAGGATCTCATCATGCATGACAATTCGATAGACAGGGCTACGGGCGGCGGGGCCAAGCGCCGTGGGCACGGCCCTGCTCACCTCATCGCCGCATTGACGGCACTTGGCGCCGCCGTGGCTGCGGGCGCGTGCAACTACACGCATCCGACGGAAGTCTTCGTCCCCGACGAAGACGTCATAGCGGTCGCCGCCGTGATCAGTGCGGGATTCGACACCGCCACCTTGCTTGCCACCTACCCGCACCGCGACACACTGGCCGGTCCGCCGGTGGTCGGTGCCCAACTGTCCGGTCCGGGATGGACGGCCACCTTCTCGCAGGGTCCGGACTCGCATACGCCAGAGGGTCTTTGGGCGTGCAATCTGATATCCGGGTCGGTGGCTTGGAAGGGGCCTGTATCATGCTTGCGCGCCCAGCTTCCGGAGCCAATCGAGGTGGGCGGCCGGTACACCCTGTCGGGCACTACGGAACTCGGCGCCTTCTCTGGAGCTACGACCGTCCCTTCCGCTCCAGTGCTTGTCGAGCCATCGGTGCAGTTCGTTGCCACGCCAACCGGTGACACGTTTGGCGTCGATGTACGATACGAGACTCCTGCCGGAGTGGAGTTCATCGTAGCGGAGGCCGCCAATGTCGTGCAGGTCGTCGTGGACAGCGCAGGCGACTTGAGCGAGGAACCCAGATGGATAAAGCGCCTCGCCCCCCGGGAGCTGAACCCGGCGGCTGAGCGCGCTCGCATCATGGTCTGGGGCTATGGTTCCAGTTCGCCCCAGAACGCTTGGCGGCCTCCCGAATTCCGCCTCGACCTCCACCTCGTCGGCTTCGACGAGAACTTCGCCCGCTTCGCCCGACTCCGCTACGACCGTCTAGTGATCCGCCCTTGGCCCAGCTTCGGGCTCAGCGGCGATGAAGGCATCTTCGGCTACTTCGGAGCCGCATCCCGTTCAAACCCGGTCCAAGTGATTGTGAGGCCAAAATGAAAACTCGATTCCTACCACCACCCCGATTCTTCCCGGTACTCCTGAGCGTGGCCGCGCTTGGGTTCGCGGCCGCCGCCTGTGACGGCCCAAGGAACAACGAAACCGTGCATCCGTTGCCCGGTCGGATTCCCGGGAGCGAGTGGGCTACGTCGATCACGCGCGACAGCGTTCCGGGGGACATGGCACCCGAACGGCTGGCGAAGTGGACCGCCGCGCGCGACGCGATCCGAAACGCCCGCCTTGTCGTGGCAATCGGCAGCGCGGGGATGGATCATTCGGAACGTTCGGATCCCACAGTCTTCGGAAGTCTGGCCGATGTCGCGGTCGACACCTCTGGTCTTGTCTACGTTCTCGATGAGCAAGCTCAAGAGGTGCGCGCGTTCGATTTCGCCGGCCGCTTCCTCCACAGATTCGGCGGGTTCGGAGACGGACCCTCCGAACTTCGGCACGCGATCGGCATCGAACTGCTCGGTGACGGACGGATTCTGGTCGCGTCGCGTGATCTGCGCGTCAAGGTGTTCGCGCCCACCGAGCAAGGATGGAGCGCGACCCAGACCATCGAGGCCCCCGTCGGCCCCCGCGCGATCTGCTCGATGCGCGACGGGCGAGTCTTTATCAACGGCTATCGCCAGGATGCGAACACGCTCGTCCATCAACTGCCGGTCTTCGGAACCGACTCGGTCGCCCCTGCCTTCGGAGGAGGCTATCAGGACGAAAACTGGCTCGTACAGATGGCGCTCGCCGAGGGTGCGCTGGCATGCGCGAATGCCAGACGCGGTCTGGTGGTGCTCGGCCATCGCGCCATCCCGCTGATTCGGGCCTTCGACTCGCTCGACGGCTCGCTCGTCTGGGCCTCGAAGCTCGAATCGTTTTCTGGAATGCCCGTCTATCAGGGGGTGAACCAGAGGGGACGAAACTACATTCGCAAGGGACGCCCGGCTCAATGGGATGTTCTGGGCTCGGTCCACCCCGTTGCGGAAGGCCACCTGCTGGTTCAGGTGGGCCACGGAAGCATGGTTCGACGGACGGTTTCCATCGAGAGCTACCTGTTGGACTCCGAGTCCGGCGCCGGAGCCTTTCTCGGCGATGAGGTGCCGAGAGCCATTCCCTTCGAGGGAGGATACATCGCCCTGTATGAGGATCCCTACCCCCGGATCGAGGTCCGGGCATTCGATGATTCGCAGTTGATCAGAATGGCCTCAGCGCCGAAAGGGGTGGCTGGGCAATGACTCGCAAGACAAGGACATGGATCGCCGGTACGGTGTTCACGGTGGGATCGGTTGCGGGCATGGCCCTGGCAACTGCGGGTCTAATGCCCACGGTGGACATCGAGCTTGCCGTGCCAGCGCGCGAGGCGCGGGAGTACCGGCCCGGCAGCGTAGCCGCCAACGGCGTCGAGGACGAGATCGTGCTCGTCTATCTGGGTTCGTCGTCGTGTGGTTGGTCGAATCTACCCGAGGTATCGCGCGCAGTGAGGGACGCGAAGGTCCTCGTCGCGGAACATGCTCGGAACGCCGGGATGCGCTTTTCCGCTCTGGGAATCGCTCTGGACGTGGACGCCTCACGCGGCTGGGCGCATCTTCGCAACGCAGGCTCGTTCGATGAGATTGCGGCAGGCATGGGTTGGGCCAACAGTGGAGCCGACAAGTACGTCTTCGGCAACTTGGCTGGCCCGGCATCGACCCCGCAGCTACTTGTCGTCCAACGCTCTCTGAGCACCGGCCTGGGAGGACGCCCGAAGGCGGAATCCGAGCGGGTTTTGGTGAGGAAGACCGGCTCGAACGCAATCCTGGGTTGGGTGTCGGAGGGAGCTGCATACGAAGGCCGAACCGGCGAAGTGCGGGCCGCGGGCGGGATGTGATCACATGGGACTCATGAGATTGATTCGGAGGAGGTCCCGCGATCAGCGCCGGTCCCTGCGGCGTCCTCCGGCCGTCCTGCCGCTTCAAGTACTCCGGTGTGGCACGCTGCCGATTGCGTTGCTACAATGCGTCATGCTCACGGACACCCTGATCAGAGAAGTCTTCGACGCGTCGCCGGACGCCATCTTGGTGGTGGATGACGGAGGTGTGATCCGGGATGCCAACGAGCCCGCTGCGACCATGTTCCAATGGGATCGTGGTGAGTTGGTCGGGCTGAGTGTCGATCTGCTGGTGCCCTTCCAGCATCGCGCGCGCCACTCGGAACTCAGGGCGGAATACGCGCTCCAACCCCGTGCCCGGCCAATGGGACACGGCTTGCTCCTGCATGGGGAACGAAGAGATGGGAGTCAGTTCCCGGTCGAAATCGCGCTCACGCCCTGGCAACCCGCCGATGACCAACCGATGGTCGTCTGCACGGTTCGAGACCTGTCCCGATTCGACCGATGGCGCAGCATGTCGATGGCGAGGGAAGAGGCCGCGGAGGCGGAGCGGACCCGAATGGCTGCCGAGTTGCACGACGACATCGTCCAGCGGATGGTCTTCATCAAGCACCGCTTCACTACCCTGCGGAACGCCGAGGGCCTGTCCGGCGACGATGGCCGTCTGCTGGAGTTGAGCGCAGCCATTGATGGGACCATCGCTTCAATCGAGCGGATCTGCCGAGGTCTGACGCCGCTGGAACTCAAGCACTTCGGACTGAGCTTCGCGTTGCGGATCCTGTTTCGCGAACATTCCGAAGCAGGGTTCGCGGTTCAAAGCGATCTCATGGATGTGGGGCGCGAACTGGACCCGGCGAAAGCGCTGTCCCTGTTTCGCATCGTCCAGGAGTCCCTTTCCAACGCGCGCGAGCATTCGGGAGCCGACGAAGCCTTCGTCACCCTGACCCGCGATTCCGACTGGATTGAAGTTGAAGTCAGGGACGCTGGCGTCGGCTTCGATACCGCCGCCGTCGCTTCGTCGGGGAGCGGCATCGGGCTCCTCGGGATGAGTGAACGAGCCGCCATGGTCGACGGGCTCTTCGAGGTGCGCAGCAGTCTCGGCAATGGCACGGGAATCCGGGTTCGCGTTCCGGTGGCTGAGCGTGCTTCGGCGGAGGAAGGGCTGTGAGTTGGGACACGAAGGTGCTCATCGTTGACGACCATGAGATGGTTCGTGCCGGTCTTCGGGCGATCATCGAGAGTACCGGTCGAATGAAGGTGGTTGGCGAGGCTGCCGACGGCGAGGAGGCGATTCGGCTGGCTCAGAGACTCGAACCCGACGTGATCCTGATGGACATCGACATGCCTCGCCTGGACGGCATCGAGGCAACCCGGCGAATAAGCGCGCTGGAGTTTGGCGGAGGGGTACTGATCCTCACCAGACACGACCACGAGGAATACCTTGAACCCATCATGTCGGCGGGCGCGATGGGGTTCATCAGGAAGAGCCGGGGGCCTGAAGACTTGGTCCGGGCTGTGGATCTGATCGCAGCCGGACGGACAACGATGCCTCGCGTGGCGTCCCAGCTCTACATGAGGAGACGGCGGGAATTCGACGCCCAGCCGGAATCCCCGCTGGCCGCCTTGAACGATCAGGAACGCGAAATCCTGACACTGACCGCGAGAGGCTATACGGCAAGCCAGATTGCCGGCAAGATGTCCCTGGCGCGGAAGACGATCGAGAATTACCGTGCCCGCCTCAAGGAGAAACTCGGGTTGCGCGACCGGTCGGACTGGGTGGACTTGGCGCTCAAGTCGGGCTTGTTGCTGGACGAGTAGGATTGGATCAAGAACCCCATCGGCCAGCGTATACTGGAGTACGGCCGCATCCGCCCGGACCCCCTCCGAAGTCCCGCTATTTGGTCACGATTTCCCCGCTGTTCGTGGGCGGCGAGGTCAGATGTGGTCTGAGGGCAGGAAACGCAGATCGCGCAGCCCTGATTGAACTTACGTGATTCCCTGCCGTGATACTGACCACCTCTAGTCTGCCAAAATGACAGGTGAATCTGTCAAGATGGCCGAGTTGTAATCGCCAAAGCCGCCTACTCCGACGCACTCCAACTCGGCGGTTTCACCAGTACCCGCAGCCTGTTCCTGACGCCCCTTGTTCGGAAGACCTTCAGAATCAGCCGCTGGATCCCATGCAAGAACACCTTGATGGGGTTGTTCGAGTTGACCGGCTGCTCGATGCCGTACGTCACCGGCTCGACCTCCGGTTCGAAGGTCCCGAACATGCGATCCCAGATGATGAGCATGCCCGCGTAGTTCTTGTCCCAGTACTGCGGGTTCGAACCGTGGTGCACCCTGTGATGGGAGGGTGTGTTGAAGAGGAACTCGACCGGTCGCGGCAGCTTGCGGATCGCCTCCGTGTGCAGGATCGCCTGGAACTGTTGGACGAGGACCTCCGACAGCAGCACCAGGATCGGGTGATACCCCAGCATGACGATGGGGAAGGAGAAGAGGAGCGGGAACACCGCGTCGAGGGGGCCGAAGCGGTAGGCCACCGACATGTTGAAGTGAGGTGAGCTGTGATGCACGGTGTGCGTGGCCCAGCCCACCCCGATCCTGTGCATCATGCGGTGATCCCAGTAGTACGTGAGATCGGCCAGCAGGACGCAGGTAGCGATCGTGACCCAGTTCAGCGACAGATGGCTCAGGCTGAAGTTCTCGTAGATCCAGAAGTAGAGCTTCGTGACGAAGAGAATCCCGAGCGCGTACTCGATGGCCACGAAACAGATGAAGGTGATGACGTTCGCCACCGAGTCACCAATGACGTCGAAGCTCAGGCGTTTCAGAAACGCATAGCGAATGAGTTCGACGAAGAAGAACGGGATGACCACGTACACCAGGCTCAGGTCGTTCAGTACGTAGAACCAGCCCAGGACCGCGTTCCAGTTGAGCGCTCTGGAGATTGCGTCGATCATGGCTCTCGACGCTCGGCCGGCACCGAGGTCTCGTCGTCCGCCGAGTCGGCTGCCAAAACACCACGGGCGGCTCCTTCCAGCTGAAACCGCGTCTGCTCCGCCGCCTCGTCGAACGCTCTGGAGTCTTCTTCGGAACTCGCCAGGCGGGCGGCCCCGGCCAGGGCGACCACAATGATCGCGGTGGTCAGCAACTGCGCCGGAAACGGCAGTCGATTCTGTCTATTCGGCATGGTCATGCGTTCTCTTGCCTTCGGTTGAAAGCCCGTTCGCGACGGTCTCCCAGACGAGATCCTGTGCCTGAACCACACCAAGTTCCCCATCGCCGACGGCTCGACACGCCGCCCATATCAAACCATCGATACTCGCCACCACCCAGGCAGTGGGGACATCCGGTCGAATGCTGCCCTCCCGCTTGGCGGCTCCGACCAGGTCAGCCAGCTCGGAGATCTGCCGCTGGTAGGCTTCGACGATCTCCGGCTCGTCGTAGAGCTCGGCGGCCGAGTCCAGGAAACGAAAGAACTCGCCGGCGCCGACAACGGCCCGCGTCACCAAGCGCAGCGCATCGGTAGCGGTGCAGGCATTTGCCACGGCCCGCCGGGTCACGCTGTCCGTCTCGGCGATGGCCCGACTGGCCAGCGCCCTTAGCAGCCCCGCGCGGTTCCCGAAGTGACGGAAAACCGTTGCTCGACCAACCCGCGCCTCGGCCGCGATCTCGTCAACTGTCGCGTTCGGATTCCGTAATAGCGCCGTGCCTGCCGCCTCAAGGATCCGTTCTTTTGTCGCTAACGCCATTTGTGATACGCTATCGTATTGACTGATACTTTAGAGTATCACCAGAATTGTTGGCGTTGTCAATGCGTTCGAACGGACGATGAGGATCCGGCGCCCGGTAACGCACAGTGCCGACCGAGACCTCAGATCAGCGATAGCGCTCGAGGTACGCCCGCAGCCGCGCTGACTCGTCGGCCGCAGCGGGATCGCCTTCCACCTGGTACAAGCGCGTGCGGACCACGAACAGGTCCATGTCCTCCTCGCTCGGCGGCGTGTCCCTCTCGATAATCTCGCGCACCTTGCGAGGGAAGAAGCTGCCCCAATCCGGGCGGCGGCCGTCCACATCGGTATAGCCGTACTCCTTCGCCAGCCCCCAGCTCGAGAACAGGCCGCCGCTCCTGGCCCCGACGTCCGGGTCGGCGGCCAGCGCCGCCACCGCCCGTCCTACGTAGCACGGCGTCTCGGACTCGGCGAAGTACCGATCCTCCTCAATGGCGTCGCGCCAGTTGGCCTCGGTGACCCCGAAATGGTCGAGCACCGCCTCGGAGCGCATGAAGCCCGGCGTGAGCGCCACCGCCGTCACCCGGTGCGCGTGCAGGTCGGCCGCCATCGCGTAGGCAAGGCGAATGACCGCGTTCTTGGCCAGGTCGTAGAAGAGATTGCCGCGATACCCGAGGGTGTCGCCGTCGGTAACCTCGACAATGAGCCCCGCGTTGCGCTCGACCATCAGGGGAACGCCATGCCGGCTCGTGATGATGTGAGTGTGGACGGCGCGCTCCAGCAGTTCGAACCCCTGGGCGGTGGAGAGCTTCCAGAAGGGCGCTCCCCACTCGGTCAGCGCGTCGCCGCCCCAGATGTCGTTGACGAGCACGTCGAGCCGGCCCTGCGCGGCGCGGACGCGCGCAAAAAGCCGCTCGACCTCGGCCTCGACGGTATGGTCGGTGCTGACAGCGATTCCGTGGCCTCCCGCCGCGGTCACCATCTCCGCCGTCTCTTCGATCGTCTCGGGCCGTCCGGCGGTGGCGGGGCGCCCGCGGACGCTACGGCCGGTACAATAGACAGTGGCGCCGGCCTCTCCCAGCATCCGGGCGATACCCCGGCCGGCGCCGCGGGTAGCACCGGCGACGACGGCCACCTGGTTCAGGAGGCGCTGGTCGGGCAAGAGAGCTTGGGGGGGTTGGGTCTCACCCGACATTCCGATTCGGATCTCATCATCCTCATCTGCGAGGCAGTCCCCGTACGATCTCCACTTGAGCGTGCACCCGCATGGCCGCCGGAAGTCCTCCGCTCGACCAGTCACGTGACATCGAGCGTATCTGGCCGGTTGCGCGGTCGAGGATCAATGCGGCCCTGCCGCCGGTGTCCCGGTCGATTGTAACAGTGCCCTCGGGACCCGTCAGCATAACGCGGTCCAACTCCAGGGTCCATGCGGGCTCGTAGGGGATGGCGAACACAAAGTTGCTCCCCCAATGGTCGAGTTTGACCTCGAAGCTCTGGGAGCGGACAAGCCTTCGGGGTCGCTGGCCGTCACCGTCACGGACGTCCGTCCCGCTTGTCGGTTGGCAATACTCGATGGCGCACGACGCTTTGGCTTCCAAATTCGTCTTCGACGACCCCAATCACGACGTCAGCGGCGACGAGAGGAGTTGGAGTCAAGGCCATAAGCTCTGGTGATGCGGCCCGCCCACGGTATCGGCCTGCATCGTCAAACAGGTCCCAGGCCTGCACGTGGTCCTCCTCTGTCACCGCGACCCACAGCCATGAATCCGGATCCACTGCGATGGTACCCATGACTGGCTTGTGTCGCGGGAGCATTCCAGACGAAAGGCCCGCGGCCGCCGCGACGCTGTCTCGTTCCCGTCCCTGTAACAGTTGGGGGGCACGCCCCAGTTCAACTGTGCGAACGGTATCTCCGGACAACGCCACCTTGTGTATCCGAAATGTATCGCTTCGCCCCAGCCATACCCCGCCGTCGGGGCCCACTGCCCAGCGCAACTCTGGCGACATGGGAACCGGGCTACTTGCCATCCCGAATTCGTATTCGCTGGGGTACAACCGGACGTCGATCGTGGGAAGCAAGAGACTGTCCGACAAGAACAGTCCACCGTCCTCGGTAGTACCATTTCGTAACAAGTAGTCGAAGCCCGAATCCGGATCCCTTCGATAGAGATGTCCCGTTGCGTCCGCATGAACTCGCCAGACCGTTTCCGCGTTTAGACTACGTGCGCCATAAGCATGTTCGGCCAGGAACCGACCGTCGCGGTCAAAGGCCGTGATTTTCCTGGATCGGTAGTCCAGTGTCCACAGGACTCCGGTTGCCTGGACGAATGTCGCACCGCCCAGCGTTTTGAACTCGCCGGGGCCTTCCCCCGGTCCGCCGATGCTGTGGAGGAAGTCGCCTTCTGGGCCAAAGACGCGAATCTCTCGCCATTGAGAGTCGGCCACAAAGATATTACCCCGTTCGTCGACAGCCAGAGATACAATGGCGCCGAACACAAACGGGTCGTGAGTGCCGGCTCCGACTGCAGCGCCTATACGAAGGTCCTCCACCAAGCGGAAGGCGTCAGCAGTGCCCGACCTGGCCGGATCCGGGTTCGAAACGACAACACGTCCATTGGCGAGTGTGTCAACGGCAAATGCGTCGTGCCTTGCACCGGAACCGCCGCACGACCACACGACGCCTGCGACAGTACCGGCCAGGAGCAATCCTGGAACGTACTCGCTGCATGTCCTCCGTCTCCAACGGACAAAGCGGCCCAGAATATCCACCTAGTCTTGCTCTTCCGGCTCGTCCGACTCGCAGTTTCAGTCTTCTGGCGGGCCGAGCGGCGGGTGGGCTATCGGTGCGGGAACTGAGTCTGGCCGGAGCGCAGACTCAATGAGAAAGACCAGGCGTTCCTCGTTTCGCTCCACTTCAACTTCGTACAGCGTGCCGGGTCCCCCAGGACTGAAGGCAGGCGATCTGCGGGCGTCTCTGCCGTTGACCGTCCTGAGCAAATCGCCAGGCTCCAAGCCCACAACGTGCGCTGGCGAGCATGGGCGAATGCTCGCTATCACAGGGAATCGCCGTTCTTCGTAACGCTTGACCACGTCCGGAACGGTCCAGCGAAGGCCGACATACCCCAAGTCAGCTCCACGGGGGACGACAACCTCCTGAGCCTTGAGAGAATCGGAGACCCCGGGAACACTAGTGAGACCAAGCAGCAACGGTAGCGCTACTCGCCAGTTCATGCGTCGCAACTTACGAGGCAGGCTCTGACGGTCGGTTGCCGCCGAGCGGTTGAAGTGGTGTTGAGAACATTGTCATCTCCCTGGTTCGAAGGTCGGCGGGGCGGGTCTCGCCACGTCGCGAGAAGAGGTTGGAGAGGTGTCGCACATCCTGCAAGCTTAGCTTGCTAACACCAGTTGGCCGATACGAGAGTTGGTGCTAGGCCGCCGACTCACAGCGCAGCGCCCCGTTCTCGTAGACCGGGAACGCGGGGGACTCGGAGTAGAAGCCTGGCCGCCGAGACTCACCCAGAGGGCAAGACATGCGACCATCTGCGCCGGTCGCGTCACATTTGACCCTTCTCCTCCATGATCTGGATCAGGTTGCCGCATGTATCGTCGAAGACTGCGGTAATGACAGTCCCCAGGTCGGTGGGCGGCTGCACGAATCGCACACCCTCTGCCACGAGACGCTCGTGCTCGGCTTCGACGTCGTCGACCGCGAAGGCGGTATAGGGGATCCCGTCCTCCACCAGCGCCTTCCTGAACGGAACGACTGCGGGGTGCCCAGCGGGCTCCAGCACCAACTCCGTCCCTTCCGGAGCCTCCTCGGATACGACCGTGATCCAGGCGTGCTCTCCCAGCGGGATGTTGTGCTTCAGCCGAAAGCCGAGCGTTTCCGTGTAGAAACGAAGTGCCTTCTCCTGATCGTCCACGCACACGCTGGTCCAGTTGATTCTCATTGCTCGTTGTCCTCGTCAGTTGAGTGTGAAGTGTCTTCGTCTGTCGGGATCGGCCACCGCTCCCCGATGGCCTTCAGCGGGGCGCCCTCGAACCAGTGGAGTTTCGACCTCCCCTCTCGCCTCGTGCGAATGAGGCCGGCGGCTTCCAGCACGTCCAGGTGCTGCGAGATCGCTTGCCGCGAGGATTCGATGCCGTGTTTCATGATCAGGCGCGCGCAGAGTTCGAAGAGCGATTGACCCGACCGATCCACGAGTTCATCCAGGATGGCCCGCCTGGTCCGGTCAGCGATCGCGCGGTAGATGTCCACATGTCAGTCTAAGGCAAGTGTCCGCTTGCATGTCAAGATGCACGATACGCAAGCACGGGCTTGCATGTCAATGGGCGGGTGGCTTCCTGCCAGAATGGCAGGGTTGGAATCGGTATCGGTGAGCGGAGCGGTTTTCCGCCAGAATGACAGCGAAAACCTGCCAAAATGGCAGGTCAGGCGTTTAGTCCGCTGCCAACCCCGTCGCCAGGCGGAGCGCGCCCCGTTCGGGCAGGACGTCGCTGAGCCGCACGTCGCACCCCAGCTCGGCGGCCATCTCCACCACCGCTTCCCGGAGGGGGCTGTCCGCGCGTACAAGGCCGCCGACCAGCGCGACCGGCGTGGGGTCCGCCCACCCTGACGTCCTCTCCAGCACGGCTTCCAGATGCGCGCGGATCTCGCCCAGCGCTCGGTGGATCACACGCGCGGCGACCGGGTCCCCCTGCCGCGCCACACGCGCCACCTCCACCGACAGCGCGGCGATTTCTCCCTTGGTCGCGGCGGCCGCCCATGCGGGCAGTCCCTTGGGGTCATCCGCACCGGTCAGCGACAACAGCGCACCGGTGAGCCCGGTCTGCGGCTCGCGTCCGTCCGCGCTGCGCACGACCGCCCGCAACCCGTCCAGCCCGATCCGGTACCCGCTCCCCTCGTCCCCCAGCAGCGCCCCCCACCCCCCCACCCTGACCACCTCACCCCGCGGGTCCACCGCGCGCACCGCCGACCCCGTACCCACCACCAGCAGCGCCCCGGGCCCGTCCCCGAACGCGTCCGCGTGCGCGGCCTCCACGTCGGACCCGACGGCTACCACGCCCGCCAGCCCCGCGTTCCCCAGCCCGGCCTCCACCGCCTGGCGCGCCGCTTCGTTCCCGGCACCCGCCAACCCCGCCCACAGCCCCCGCACGGGAAGATCCACGCCTGCATCGGCCGCGGCCGCGCGCACAACCGCCACAACCGCCCGCACGGCGCGCTCCGGATCCCGTGGGTCGATCAGCCCCGGCCCCCCATCGGCGGCACCCAGTTCGCGCCCCGCACCGTCCCCCACCAGCGCCCGCGAGCGGGTCCCTCCCCCGTCGACACCGACCTGGCAGGCGGACGACGAACGCACATCAGACCGCGCGCCTGGCTTCCCCGTCACGCACCCCTCCGGAACAGCGAACCCACCGCCATCGTCACCACGAGCCCGATGAAGACGAACCAGGGCCACGCCACCGCGTCCCGCGCCATCGCCCAGATCGCTACGACGGTGCCCACGCCCGCGATCATGCCGACGATCGCGCCGGCCTGGCTCACCCGCCGCGTGAGCACGCCCAGCGCGAACGCGCCCAGCAGTCCGCCGTACGCCATCGAGGCCGCGGCCAGCGCCACCTCCACCGCCGCCGACCCCTCGGAGAGCGGGATGAAAACGATGGCCCCCGCAATGAGGAGGCCGGCCCACACGAGCGTGAACACCTTGCCCGCGCGCATCATGGCGCGGTCATCCGTGGGGGCGTCGGTGCCGGGAGTGCGGCCAGCGCCCTCGCCGGCCGGGGCGTCAGCAGCACCCCTCCCCCGCCCCACCAGCGGCCCCCAGAAGTCGTACGCGCTCGCCGACGCCAGCGAGTTGATCGACGACGACAGCGACGACATCGCAGCCGCGAAAACCCCCGCGATCAGCAGCCCGCGCACGCCCACCGGCATTTCCGCGATGATGAAGCGTGCGAAGATCTCGTCCGAGCGCGCGAAGTCGCGTCCTTCGAAGAACACCCACAGCCCGAGCCCGACCAGCAGGAAGAGCGCGAACTGTCCGATCACCGCGAAGCCGCTGCCGATCAGCGCGCGTCGGCTCTGCACCGCGTCCCGGCAGGTCAGCAGCCGCTGCACGATCAGCTGGTCGGTTCCGTGCGACGCCATCGACAGGAATCCCCCGCCGATCAGTCCCGCCCAGAAGGTGTAGGCCACCGCCGGCGACGCCGAAAAGTCGAAGACCTGCAGCTTCCCGGCCGACTCCGCGCTCGCCAGAATCGCCGGCCAGCCTCCGTCGACGGCGCCCTGCAGCAGCGCGAGCGCGATCAGCCCGCCCGCCACGTACAGCCCCATCTGCAGCGCGTCCACCCACACCACCGCCTTGATGCCCCCGAAGTAGGTGTATACCAGGGTCGCGGCCCCGATGACGAGGATCGACGCCGGATACGACCAGCCGGTGATGATCGCCAGCGGGATCGCCGTCGCGAACAGCCGCACCGAGTCCGCCAGAAGCCGCGTGAGCATGAACACGCCCGACGCGAACCGCCGCGCACGGCCCCCGAAGCGCGTTTCCAACAGGGCGTAGGCCGTGGACAGTTCGCCGCGGTAGTAGGCCGGCAGGAGCACCCACGCAACAACGGTGCGGCCCGCGAGGTACCCCAGCGCCAGCTGCAGAAACGCCAGCGTCCCCAGGTAGGCGACGCCGGGGATGGAGAGGAATGTCAGGGTGCTGGTCTCCGTCGCGACCACCGAGAGCATCACGGCCCACCAGGGAAGGTTGCGGCTGCCGAGGAAGTAGTCGGTCCCGCCGCGGTTGCCCCTTCCGAGCCAGGCCCCCCAGGCAGTGATCCCGACCATGTACAGGACCAGGACCGCCAGGTCGGGGCCGCCGAAGCTCATGGGTTGCGGGGGCACGCAGCGGAGGCGGGACCGGGACGGCCGGCCACGCGGTCGGGGGCGCCGAAGCTCACGGGTTGCGCAGCCCCGGCGGCGTGTCCAGGATCGCGCGGGCCACGCGGTCGTGCACACCGCGCCTGAGCGGCACGTGCCGGCTGTTCTCGCGCGTGGGGTTCACCCGGTTGGTGAGCAGAACGACCGCCAGCTCCTGCGTGGGGTCGATCCAGAGCGAGGTTCCCGTGTAGCCCGTGTGGCCGAAGGAGCGCGCCGAGAAGTAATCGCCTGCCGACGAGCGCGGCGAGGGCGTGTCCCACCCCAGCGCCCGCGTGGACGCTTCCGATTGCCGCCGCGTGAAACGGTCCACCGATCCCTGCGCGAAGATCGACACCGGCGTGAAGCGGGGGCGGTTGCACGGCAGCCCGGACACCTGATCGGCTGTGCACGGCGGAGCGACGCCCCGGTCCAGCATCATCTGGGCGAACACGGCCAGGTCGCGTGCCGAACTGAAGAGGCCGGCGTGGCCGGCGACGCCGCCGATCGCGTGGGCGTTCTCGTCATGCACGACCCCATGGACATGGTAGCCGCGGTAGGCCGCGTCGAACTCGGTGGTGGCGACGCGGTCCCAGCGCGACGGCGCCGGGGTGAAGTCCGTGTCGGCCATCCCGAGGGGGCGCCACACCTCGTCGCGCAGGAAGGCGTCCAGCGGCTGCCCCGAGACGGCCTCCACGATGAAGGACGCGGTCATGAGCCCGATGTCGGAATACACCATGGTGTCGCCGGGCGGGTGGTCGAGGGGGAGGGAGCCGATCGCGTCCTCGTAGGCGTCGCGGCCCTCCATCTCCAGGAAGAAGCGCCGGAACGGGGGCAGACCGGCCCGGTGCAGGAGCAGGTCCCGGATCGTGACGTCCGTCTTCGCGGGATCGCCGTCGTCCCACCAGGAGAGGTAATCGACCACGAGGTCGTCGAGCGCGATGAGGCCGCGCTGGGTGAGGATCATGACGGCCGAGGTCGTGCCGACCACCTTGGTCAGCGACGCGAGGTCGAAGATCGAGGCCGGGGTGACCGGGGGAGCGTCCGGATCCCAGTCGAGGCGGCCGTACCCTCGCAGCCGCACGAGTTGTCCCCGCCGCAACACGGCCAAGGCCGCGCCGGAGGCCGCCGAGTCGGCGAGCGCGCCCAGGATGAAGTTGTCCAGCGCGGCGAGGGAGTCGGCGCTCATGCCGACCCGGGCGGGGTCCACCTCGCGCGGGGAGACCACGGCGCGGCCCGCGAGGCAGAACTCGTCCGCCAGGTCGGCCGGGTCGTTCGCGCCGTCCGGGGGCGGAGGCGCGAGGGCGGACGCCGGGTGGTGTGTGCAGGACGGTAGCGTGGGACCGGGTCGCCACCGGCCGGGACCGCCCGCCGGACTCTCCTGGTCGCCTTCTTCCGCCGCCTCGCCCCGGTCCGCCCCGGGGATGAAGCCCGCTTCCCTGAGCGGGTCGGGTCGCTCTTCGTCCTCCTCGGCCAGCTGTCCCGTTGCCGCACGTTCCAGCCCTTCGCCGATGGCGTGCAGCGGCGGAATCGAGATTGGCAGGCGGCCGGTGATCGGCGTCAGGCCCGCCACGGCCCGGGCGGCGGCACGCTGCGAGACCTCCCAGCCACCCCACGCGACCAGGTAGGTCCCCGTCTCCGGGAACGCCGAGAGCAGGTAGGAGCTGCCGAAGGAGAGCACCGCGGCGCGCGGGCCGTCCATGCGGTCGAGGCGCTCGACGAATGCTCGGAAACCCGGCGGCACGCCGACCGAACCGACGCCCGAGCGCGGCGGGACGTAGGCCCCCACGATGACGGCATCGGCGACACGGGCGGCGTGAAGGAGAGAGTCGTAGGTGGCCCAGGGGGTGTCCGGGCCCACGCGGGCGGTGGCCACGCGGCGGGCATGGCTCCGCAGCGAGGCGTCGAAGGTCCTGCCGGCCAGGAGGGCGTCGGGGCGCGCGTAGGTAACGCTCAACACGTTGGCGCCCCAGGGGAGCGGGAGGACGCGGTCGCGGTCGCGCACGAGGGTGAGCGCGGCGGTCGCGGCGCGTTCGGCTACGGCCCGGTGCTCGGCGGTCCCGACGCGTTCGGCGACGGCCGTGGGGTCGACCCGGCGCCCGCGGTGCAGACCCAGGCGGGCCTTCGCTTCGAGGAGGCGCCGCACGGAGGTGTCGATCCTCGCGCGGCTCACGCGGCCGGACTCCACCGCCGCGGTGACGGCGTCGATGGTCACGCCGATGCCGTCGGGCGCGAGGATCACGTCGGAGCCGGCCTCCAGGGACAGCACCGCGGCCTCGCCCGCGCCGTATCCGTCAGTGATGGCGCCCATGCGCAGCGCGTCGGTGAAGAGGATGCCGCCGAAGCCCATCTCGCCGCGAAGCACGTCGGTCATGAGCTCGGGTGACATTGTGGCGGGACGGTTGTCGCCCAGCACGCCCGGCACCGCCACGTGCGCGGTCATCACCGCGTCCACACCCTCGTCGACCGCCATCTGGAACGGGAAGAGTTCGACCCGGTCGAGGCGGTCCCGATCGGCGCCGATTACGGGCAGCTCGATGTGCGAGTCGGTGCGCGTGTCGCCGTGTCCGGGGAAGTGCTTGGCGGTGCTGAGCGCCCCGCCCGCCCGCGCGCCCCGGATGAACGACGCACCCAGGCGGCCCACGGCTTCCGGGTCCTCGCCGAACGACCGCACGTTGATGACGGGGTTGTCCGGGTTGCTGTTGACGTCGAGCACCGGCGCGAAGAGCCAGTGGACGCCCACGGCCCGCGCCTCGACGGCGGTGATGCGGCCGTACTCGAAGGCGAGGTCCTCGTCGCCCGCGGCCCCGAAGGCCATCGTCGGCGGGAAGCTGGTGCCCCCGCCCTGCGGCAGAAGCGACGGGAGCGCGTAGCTGTGGTGGATGCGCATCCCCGGGCCGCCATTCTCGAAGTCCGAGGTGACCAGGAGCGGCACGCGGGCCCGTGACTGCAGGCGGTTGAGCTTGGCGACGTACGCGTCCGGCACCCCGATCGAGATCGAGACGCCGCCCAGCCCCCGTTCAACCCACCCGAGCAGGTCCTGGAACTCCGGGTCGCTCTCGGAGGCGTAGCCGCCGGGAATCCACGGGATGACGAGCTGGGCCACAGCCTGACGTAACGTCAGGGTCGCAAGGGTCTCTTCAACCCAGCGGCGGGCGTCGGCGTCGAGGTCGGCGGTGGTAACGGGTGGGGGGGCGACCAGGCGCGACGGCGTCGAGAGCCCGGCGGGCGGCGGACCCGACAGGGTGCAAGCGGCCAGCCCGAGCGCGGCTGCAGCGGCGAGCGTGGCCCGGGTCAATTCCCGGACGCTTCTTTGCGGGGGATCTGCAGGCCGTGCCCGACATCGAAGCCGGCGATCCGGGTCGGCGCCCGTCCGGTGACCGCAATCCGACCCAGGATCGCGTCGGCCGCGGCGCGCTCGGCCACCGGTACGCCGGACCACGCGGTGAGATAGGTCCCGACCTCGGGGAATTCGGACAGGAGGTACGGGTTCCCGAAGGCGACCACGATCGAAGGCCGGGAGGAGCGGGCCAGCGCCTTGACGAAGTCCATGGTGGGCTCCGGCAGCGCTACCGAGCCGGACGCGGTCCTGACACCGACGTGCAGCGAGACGACCGTCAGCGCCGACCCGCGGGCCCGCGCGAGGATCGCCTGATAGTCGGCGGCGTCCGAATTCTGATCCACGTACGCGATTCCGAGCCGCTGGTACGTCTGCCCGAGGCGGGCGTTGAACGCGCGCCCCGCGCGAATGTTGTTGGTGCGCCGGTAGGTGACCGAGTACACGCGGGCGGTGCGCGTTCCAAGGAGCGGCAGGAGTTCGCGCTCGTCCTTCAGCACCGTGATCGACCGCTCCGCCACCGCCTGGGCCACGGCGGTGTGCGGCTCAACGCCCACGAACTCCGCCACGCGTCCGAGATCGACCTGCCGCCACCGGTGAAGCCCCACGCGCGCCTTCGCGTTGAGAATCCGGAGTACCGACCGGTCGATCCGCGCCTCGCTGACCCTGCCGGAACGCACCGCCGCCATGAGCCCCGACCGCGCCGCGGCGAGGTCCGGGGGCATCAGGATCACGTCGGCGCCCGCCTCGATCGCGCGGACCGTGGCCTCGCCCCGACCGAAAGCGCGGTCGACGGCGGCCATGTCCATCGCGTCGGTGATTATCAGGCCGTCAAAGCCCATCTCGCCCCGGAGCAGGTCGGTCATGACGGCGGGGGCCAGCGTCGCCGGCACCCGGTCGCCGGTCAGCTCGGGAACCGTGATGTGCGCCGTCATGATCGCGCCGAGGTCGCTGCCGATGGCGCGGCGGAAGGGTCTCAGCTCCACCGCGTCCATGCGCTCCCGGCCGACCCGGATGACGGGCAGCGCGATGTGGGAGTCCACGCCCGTGTCGCCATGGCCCGGAAAGTGCTTGGCCGTGGCGATCGCGCCCTGGTCCTGGATCCCACGCACGAACGCGGCCCCGAGCGCCGCCACCCGCTCCGGGTCCTCACCGAACGACCGCACGTTGATGACGGGGTTCTCGGGATTGTTGTTGACGTCCAGGACCGGCGCGAAGGGGACGTGCACCCCGATCGCGAGCGCCTCGCGCGCCGTGACGCGCCCCATCTCGTAGGCGAAGCCGGGATCGCCGGTCGCGCCCACCGCCATCAGCGCCGGGAAGCGCGTGGCCCCGCCCAGCGGAATGATGGTCGGGACATGCACGATGCCGTCGAAGCGAAAGCCCGCCCCGGCCTCGAGGTCGGAGCCGATCAGGAGCGGCACGCTGGAAAGGGACTGGAGCCAGTTCAGCTTGGCCGCGACCTCGGTCGGCGAGCCCACCGAGACGATGATGCCGCCGACCTTGTGGTCCTCGATCATCGCCCGCGCCCGCGCCGCCGCGCGCGATCCCCTCGGCGCGAAGTCGCCGAAGATGAACGGCATCATCATCTGGCCGACCTTCTCCTCGAGGGTCAGCGTCTCGAGGGTGCGCGCGGCCCAGTCGCGGCCATCGTACCATGCCTCGCGGCGCGCCTCCACGCCGGGCGGGGGCGCGAACCGCTCCGGAGGGGTGCGGTCCTCGACGGGCGCGGCGGCGGCAGGCGCGGCGGGCCTGGTGGGCGCGGCGGCCGCGGCGCCGGGCTGGGGCGCGCCGTCTCCCGTGCCGCCCGAAGACACGCTGCAGGACGCGAGGGCCAGGGTCGCAGCGACGAGCAGCAAGGGTACCGGCGGGAGAGCCGCGGCCGACGATCGCCGGTGCCGCGCCGCGAAGGGGGGTGGAGGCGGGGGTGGGGTGGAAAAGCGTCGTGAAATCACGGGGTCGCTCCACGCTCCGTGGGGAACTGGCAGCCGAAAAAATGTAACGGCTTGCGGAATCCCTCGTGACGGTCCCGCGCCGATTCCGGGCGGCCCCGGCCCGGACGAGGGCTTCGCCGCTTGATGGCCCGTCCCCAGCGCGGTCATGTTGTATTCATGACGACATCTTCGCGCTGGGCCATACTTGGAACCCGCGGACTCCTCGCCCTGTTCACGACAGCCCTGGCCGGCTCGGCCTCGTGCCAGGCGCCGGCAGAGGCCGATGACCCCGCGGCCGCCGTCCGCCCGGGCATCGAGGTGCTCCTGAGCGATTCGCTCGACCTGGTGAGGGGCAGGCGGGTCGGGCTGATCACCAACCACACGGGCCGCGACCGCAACGGCACGTCCAGCATCGATCTGCTGGCGCAGCATCCCGAGGTGGAGCTGGTGGCGCTCTACTCCCCCGAGCACGGCATCCGCGGCAGCGCCGAGGCGGGCGTGAGCGTGGCCGGCAGCGTCGACGCCCGCACCGGATTGCCCGTTCACTCGCTCTACGGGGAGACCCGGGCGCCGAACGACGAGACGCTGGAAGGGATCGAGGTACTGCTCTTCGACATCCAGGACGTGGGCACCCGCTACTACACGTACCTGTCGACCATGGCGCTGGCCATGGAGGCCGCGGGAGAGCGCGGCATTCCCTTCGTGGTTCTCGACCGCCCCAACCCGATCGGCGGGGACCCCGTGCAGGGCAACGTTCTCGACCCTGACTACTCCTCCTTCGTCGGCCTCTATCCGATCCCCATGCGGCACGGGCTCACGGCGGGCGAGTTCGCGCGCATGGCCGTCGGAGAATTCGGCGTGCGCGTCGAGCTGAGCGTGGCCGTCGCGGACGGATGGCGGCGCACGATGCCCTTTGCGGACACGGGCATCCCGTGGATCGCGCCGTCGCCCAACATGCCGTCGGTGGAGAGTGCGCTGCACTACCCCGGCACCTGCCTCTTCGAGGGGACGCCCATCTCGGTGGGACGCGGTACGGATCGGGCCTTCCAGCAGGTCGGCGCGCCGTGGCTGGACGGCGACGAGCTGGCTGCCCGGCTGCAAGCGCTCGCGGTGCCCGGCGTACGTTTTGTCGCGGTGAGCTTTGCCCCGGAGAACCCCGGCGACGGGAAGTTCGGAAGCACGGAGGTCCAGGGTGTGCGCCTCGAGGCCGACGGCCCCGCGTACGACCCGACCCTCGCCGCGCTGGCGCTCCTGGTGGAGATCAAGGCCATGTCGGGCGACCGCTGGAGCTGGCGCGTCGGCCACTTCGATCGCCTGGCCGGCACCGACGCGTTGCGGAACGCTTTGGACGCCGGCGTGTCCTACAGGGAGTTGGCCGAGGGTTGGGGAGATGGATTGGAGGAGTACGTCGACCGCCGCACGGCGTATCTCCTGTACAACTAGCGGAGATATGAAAACAGTTGCGCCTGCATGAGAATGTGTAAAATGCGTAAAATGCGTAATCGGCCCCTGGCCTCGCTCCTCGTTGCGGCGTTCGCGGCAGGCTGCTCGGACGACCCGGAGCCCACCGCGCCGCCCGTCGTGCCCGTCGATGCCGACAACCCCGACCGACAGGTGCTGATCGACTTCTACAACGCGACCGGGGGAGCGGGCTGGGAGGACAGAGGCAACTGGAACGGTCCGTCGGCGATCGGCACCTGGCACGGCGTCGAGACCAACGCCGCCGGCTTCGTCACCGAGCTGTCGCTGGAGAACAACAACCTGACGGGGACATTGCCCGCCGGGCTGGGCAACCTGGCGGAGCTGCGGCGGCTCGTCCTGAATGGCAACAGCCTGTCGGGGCAAATCCCGCCCGAGTTGGGGAACCTCGCCAATCTCACGATGCTCAATCTGCGGGGGAACGCGCTGAACGGATCGATTCCTTCGCAGCTTGGCGCGCTGGCAAGGGTCGACACCCTGGATCTCTTCGACAACGATTTGTCCGGGCAGATACCGCCGGCGCTCGGCAATCTGAGTTCGGTGCGCAGGTTTACCGTGGGGTGGAACGAGCTGTCGGGTCCGATACCGGCGGAGATCGGGCAACTGGACAACGCCACCTACATGAACTTCAGCCTGAACCAGCTGACCGGCACGATCCCTCCGGAGCTCGGTGATCTGGAGTCGATCCAGCTGCTGTCGGTCTCGCGCAACAACCTGACCGGTACGATCCCGCCCGAACTGGGCGAACTGGCGACCCTGCAACGCCTGTACCTGTACCGCAACCAGCTGAGCGGCCGGATCCCCGTGGCGCTGGGACAGCTCTCGCGCCTCGACCTCCTGTGGATCCACGAGAACCACCTCACGGGTGCCATACCGGCGGCGTTCGCCAACCTGACGGAACTGGAGAGGTTTGCCGCGTACGAGAACGGGTTGACCGGCACGATTCCGTCCTTTCTGGGTGACTTGCCGCTGACCGGCCTGTATCTGCGGGACAATGCGTTCAGCGGCGGGCTCCCGGCCGAGGTCGGACGGATCGGCACGCTGGAGTACCTTGCACTGGAGAACAATGCCGGTTTGAGCGGACTGATTCCGCGGAGTCTGCTGAACAATGAGTTCCTGGAACGGCTGACGTTCGCGGGCACGGGGCTGTGCGCGCAGCTGGACGACGAGTTCCAGGCGTGGCTGCAGACGGTGCCGAGCCGCAGCGGGGACGCGTGCGACGCGGCCGACATCGAGCGGTTTGCCCTGGCCGAGTTTCACGAACTGACCGGCGGCGAATCATGGAAGGACCGAAGCGCCTGGGGGACCGGCGCGGGCGTCGGGGACTGGTACGGCGTCGGAACACAGGACGGGAGCGTGGTCGAATTGGCGCTGGCCGACAACGGACTGGCCGGTCCGTTCGCGGCGGAACTCGGCAACCTCGTGCGGCTGAGGGTGCTCGACCTTTCGGGGAACGAACTGTCCGGCGTGTTCCCCGCCGCCGTCGCCGGGTTGCAGGCCCTGACCGATCTGCGCGTGGCCCGGAACGCGGGGCTGGAGGGCGCGCTCCCCTTCGCGCTGCGGTGGCTGGAGGACCTGCGGACGCTGGATCACCGTGGTACCGGCCTGTGCGCATCCCCTTCTCCCGCGTTTCAGGATTGGTACGCCGGGATCGAGGAAACCGCGGGTGCGATCTGCGACAATCCGGAACAGGTCACGGTGTCCCTGGGGACGGTGTACCTCACGCAGTCGGTGCAGACGCCACGCCGCAGTGTGCGCCTGGTGGCGGACCGGGACGCTTTCCTGCGGGCGTTCGTCACCGCCGACGAGCCCAGGGGATTCTTCGAACCCGAGGTTGTCGCGGTGTTCACGGGGCCTGGCGGCGACGAGGTCCACCGCGTGGTGATGACCCGCGACGCCAACCAGATCCCCGCGGAGACCGACGAGGGGGATCTGAGGCTGTCGTACAACGCGGTGATCCCCGCCGAGGTTGTCGTGCCCGGCGTGCGCCTCGTCGTCGAAGTCGACCCCGAGGAGAGCCTGCCGCTCGCCCCGGAAAGCCGGACGCGTTTCCCGGAGGAAGGCAGCGATTCGCTGCACGTGGTGGGAGTGCCCCCCCTGCGGCTCACCCTGGTGCCCGTGGTGGAGGCGGACCAGCCCGACAGCTCCGTGGTGGAATGGACTCGCGGGATCAACCGCGACAGCCCGCAACTGGGTCTGCTGAGGCACTCCTTTCCCATCGGCGAATTCAACGTGTCCTCGCACGCGGTCTACGTTACGTCGCTCGACCTCACGACGGAGCCCGGACAACACGGGTTGCTCAACGAGCTCGATGCGCTGCGGACCTCCGAGGGCGGTACCGGCCACTACTACGGAGTCGCCGCGAGCGTGAACGGGTCCGTTCGGGGATGGGGCCGGCTGCCAGGCTGGATCGGCATGGGCCAGGCGAGGCCGACCACACTGACGCACGAGGTGGGTCACAACCTGTCCCTCCGGCACGCTCCCTGCGGCGGCCCGGAAAACGTCGACCCGGCCTTCCCCTACCGGGACGGAAGCATCGGCGTGTGGGGCTACGATTTCCGCGACGGGTCCACGGTGTCCCCGGACCGCAACAAGGACATCATGACCTACTGCACCAGCAGGCCGTGGCTCAGTGACTACTACTTCGAGAAGGTGATCGACTATCGGGCCGGGACCGCCGGTGACGCCGCGCGGGCGCATGTCGCCTCCGCGCAGCCGTCCGGCGACATGCTCGTGCTGTGGGGCGGCGTGCTCGCGGGTGAATTGCGGCTCGACCCCCCATTTGCGATGCGCACGGCCGCGCGGCTGCCCGACGAATCCGGCCCGTACCGGATCCTGGGTACCGGGTCCGACGGGCGGTCCCTGTTTTCGCTGCATTTCACGCCGGGAGAGGACGGATACGGGCACGGCCACTTCTTCTTCGCGATCCCCATCGAGCCCGAGTGGGCCGACGCGCTGGAGAGGATCACGCTTGTGGGGCCCGAAGGGGTGGTGGTGATCGATGGCGACGACAACCGCGCGCTGACGGTGGTGACCGATCGCGGGACCGGACGGATCCGGGCGATCCTGCGGGATTGGGAGGCGCCCCTGCCGGCGGCTCTTGGGGCGCCGGGCGCGTTCGACGTGAAGACGACGCGGACGCTCAGGGAGGCGGTGGACGCCAGGAGATAGCCGCGCGCAGGCAGTGTGCGGCCACCAGGGTGCGACCGTCGGCGGAATAGGGTCGCGCCCCGCGGCGCCCCGCCGGCGTCAGCCCCCGGTCACCTCCAGGAACTTCTCGAAAAGGGCGCGCGCGACCGGACCGACGTGTCCGTCCCCGATCATCCGGTCGTCGACCCTGATCGCCGGCCGCACCTCGGTGGTGGTGCCGGTAAAGAAGACCTCGTCGGCTCCGTACAGCTCACTCAGGGGGATGGCACGCTCCTCGAGCGGAATGCCGAGCTCCCCGGCCAGTTCGATCACGAAGTCGCGTGTCACGCCGTGCAGGATGTAGTTCGACTTGGGCGCCGTCGTGAGGACCCCGTCGAACACGGCGAAGAGGTTGTTGTGCGTGCCCTCGATCGCGATCCCGTCCCGTACCAGGATCGTGTTGATCACGCCCGCGTCCACCGCGGCCTGCTGCGCCAGCACGTTGGGCAGCAGCGCGATCGCCTTGATGTCGGCCCGGGCCCAGCGCTGGTCCGGCGCGGTGATCGCCCTGGATCCCAGCGCCCAGTTGTCCATCGAGGGGCGGTGGTACTCGTTCGCGAACGCGTAAACCGTCGGTTGCACGGGGGGATCGGGGAACGCGTGGGTGCGGGGGGCGACGCCGCGGGTGACCTGCACGTACACGTACGCGACCGGGACATCGGCCAGGCCGTTTCGGGCGAGGAGTTCGAGCTTCACATCCTCGAGCGGCGCGGCATCGTAGTCGATGGCAATGGCGGCGAGTCCCTTGCGCATGCGCGCCAGGTGATGGTCCCAGCGGAAAAGCCGTCCGCGATAGGCCGGCGTCACCTCGTAGATCCCGTCGGCAAAAAGAAAGCCGCGATCGTTGACCGAGACCCTGGCCGTGTCCTTGGGCAGGTACTCTCCGTTCAGGAAGACGACGCTCATGCGCGGGCGCCTCCCCGCTGGAGCTTGTCGAACTCCTCAAGGAGCTCCGCCTCGCGAATCGGCGGCTCTTCCGCGGCTTCGCCTTCGGCGGCGTCCGCTTCCGATCCGTCACTCGCGGCGCTGTCGGCCGCTTCGCCGGCGCCCCGACCCGAACCGATCCGTTTCGGCGCTTCGCCTGAGCCGGACGGGAGCAGGCCCATTTCCGCCTTGAGCGCGGCCAGCTTGTTGTCCACGTCGGCGTCACCCGACCCCGACTCCAACCGCAGGAACTCGGATTCCAGCGTGTCGCCCGCCAGAGCCTCGGTCACCTCGGCATGGGCCAGACTGCGCCGCTCCTCCTCCTCGATCTTCTCGGCCATGCGATTGAAGGCCTCGAAGGCGGAGGTGTCCGACAGCCCGGACATGGTCTCGTGGATGCGCTTCTGCGCCTGGGCCCGCTTCTGCTTCGCGATGAGGAGGTTCCGCTTGCGCTTGGCCTCTTCGATCTTGTCGTTCAGCTGGCGAAGCGAACCCTTCAGCTTCTCGGTTTCCTGCGCCTGCGCCTGCCAGGTGCCCTCCAGGACGGCCGCCCGGTCCGCGTGCTCCTGCTGGCGGATCAGGGCCTGCTTGGCGAGGTCGTCACGTCCTTCCTTGACGGCCAGCATCGCGCGGTGCTCCCAGTCTCGGGTCTGCTTGACCTCGCCCTGCAGCTGGCCCTTGAGCTTGCGCTCGTCGGCGATGGCCGCCGCGACCTCGCGCTTCGCCTTGGCGAGCTGGTCCCGCATGTCGAGGATGATCTGGTTCAACATCTTTTCCGGGTTTTCGGCCCGGGAAATAAGATCGTTGATGTTCGACTTGATCATCGTCGAGAACTTGCTGAAGATGCTCATCTCCTATTCGCCCCCTCTCGTGCCTGCCAGGGCCTGAATACGCGATACATGGGACGATGCCGCGAGCTGAACGCTCTCCAGCGAAGCCTGGAGCTCGTCGAAATCGAGGTTGCCGAGCTGTAGCGTGTCGCTGAGGATGAGTTCACCCGCTTCAATCCCGTAGGCACCGTGAATCACATCCGTGGCGTTGAGCCTGAGCAGTGTCTCGTAGAGGCCGCCGAGGTCCTGCTGGTCCGTGGGCAGGTCCATGACCTTCATGCGCACGAGCAGCAGTGGCTCGGAGTGGTGAACGACGATCGGAGCGCCGCCGTTCTCGGTGCGAACGAGGAACATGCCGTCGTCCACTTCGTCGAAATCCGCGTCCATGCGGATCAGATAGCTTTCAAGGTCGTCTCGGGTAACCATGACCGTTTCCCTCCAGGGTCGGGCGAAGGTGGCAAGCCGGAACGTAACACAGCCGGCCGTGTCGTACCAACGCCCTACGAGCCTGCCTGTCGGCGCGGTTTCCGGGTCGCGCGGGACTCGTCGTCCGGGCCCGTCCGTGCCACCGCTCAGCCTGCCGGGTCGGTCCGTCCGGCGCGCCCCGACACCTCCTGGCGCATTGCCAGAAGCGGCGCCAGGTATTGGCCCGTGTAGGAAGCCGGGTCGTCGGCCACGCGTTCGGGTGTGCCTTCCACAATGATACGGCCGCCGCCCTCTCCTCCTTCGGGGCCGAGGTCGATCACCCAGTCCGCAGTCTTGACGACGTGGAGGTTGTGCTCGATGACCACGACCGTGTTGCCGCGCTCGACCAGGCGGTGCAGGACCTTCAGGAGAATACGGACGTCCTCGAAGTGGAGACCGGTCGTCGGCTCGTCGAGGATGTACATCGTTCGCCCGGTGGCTTTCTTGGAAAGTTCCGCCGAGAGCTTGATCCGCTGCGCCTCGCCGCCCGACAGCGTGATCGCACTCTGGCCGAGCCGAATGTACCCGAGACCCACGTCCGCCAGCGTCTGCAGGCGCCGTTTGATCTGGGGCACGGCCGAAAAGAACTCGAGCGCCTCTTGAACCGTCATCCGCAGGACATCCGAGATGTTGCGGCCCTTGTAGTAGATGTCCAGGGTCTCGCGGTTGTAGCGGCGGCCCTTGCACACGTCGCACGAGACGTACACGTCGGGCAGAAAGTGCATTTCGATCTTGACGAGGCCGTCGCCCTTGCAGGCGTCGCAGCGCCCGCCCTTCACGTTGAATGAGAACCGGCCCGCCAGGTAGCCGCGGATCTGCGCCTCCGGAACCCCGGCGAACAGCTGGCGGATCGGGGTGAACAGGCCGGTGTAGGTGGCCGGATTGGACCGGGGCGTGCGGCCGATGGGTGACTGGTCCACTTCGATGACCTTGTCCACGTTGGCGAGGCCTTCGATCCGGTCGTGTGCCCCGGCGATGGACCGGGAGCGGTAGAAGTGCCGGGACAGCGCACGATACAGCGTGCCGTTGACGAGCGTGGACTTGCCCGAGCCGCTCACGCCCGTGATGGCGATGAAGCAACCGAGGGGGAAGGCCGCGTCGATGTGCTTCAGATTGTGCTGGGATGCGCCCCGCACGGTTAGACATCGCGACGGGTCGGGGCGGCGGCGGCCCTTCGGCAGCGGAATTTCGAGATCCCCCCGCAGGTAGGCTCCGGTCACGGATTCGGGGTGGGACTTCACGTCCTCCAGCGAACCGGCCGCCACGACCTTGCCACCCGCCAGTCCTGCGCCCGGACCGAGGTCGACGATGAAGTCCGCCTCGCGGATCGTGTCCTCGTCATGCTCCACGACGAGGACGGAGTTCCCGAGGTCCCGCAACTCCTTGAGGGTGTCGAGCAGGCGATGGTTGTCGCGCTGGTGCAGTCCGATCGATGGCTCGTCGAGGATGTACAGGACCCCGACCAGCCGGCTTCCGATCTGGGTGGCCAGACGGATCCGCTGCGATTCGCCTCCCGACAGCGTCGCCGCCGAACGGCTTAGCGACAGGTAGTCCAACCCGACGTTGCGCAGGAAGCCGAGGCGTTCCCTGACCTCTTTGAGAATCGGCCCCGCGACCTCTGACGAAAGGGGCTCGCCGGGCGCGGTCTCGACATCGGTGGGCAGGGACTCTCCCGTCACGGGCAGCGAGCGGATGAATCGCAGGACATCGCCGATCGGCTGATCCGTTACGCTGCTGATCGGGACACCGCCGATTCTCACCGATCTTCCGAAGGGGCCCAGTCGCGAACCATCGCAGGCGGCGCACGTCTGACTGGACATGTACTGCTCCAGCTGGGACCGCACGTGTTCGGAACTCGTTTCGCGGTAGCGGCGCTCCACGTTGGCCACCACTCCCTCCCAATAGTCCTCGTAGTGGCCCCTCATCTTGCCGGCGTTGTACGGGAAACGGATCTTCATCCTCCCCGAGCCCAGGAGCATCGCGTCCCGCGCTTCCAGGGGCAGATCCCGCCACGGGGCTCTGGGATCGAACTCGTAGGCCGCCGCCAGGCCGGGGATGACCGACCCGCGCAGGTGCCCGCCGGGTTCTCCCCACGGAATGATCGCGCCCTCGAGGATCGACAGGGACGGGCTTCCCACGAGGAGCGCCCCGTTCACCTCCCTGGTCGTTCCCAGCCCGCCGCAGTCAGGGCACGCGCCGTGGGGCGAGTTGAAGGAGAAGACGCGCGGCTCGAGTTCGGGAAAGCTGGTTCCGCAGTCGGCGCACGCGTAGTGCTCGCTGAAGAGGTGGGACACGTCCCGTCCGCCCCGCCGCTGCAGCACCTGCACGACACCGTCCGCTGCGCCGAGCGCGGTCTCCACCGAGTCGGACAGGCGGGCGCGATCCTCCTCCTTCACCACCAGCCGGTCCACGATGATGGCGATGTCGTGGTTCTCGTACCGGTTCAGCCGTGGGATCTCTCGCAGGTCGTACACCCGGCCGTCCACCAGGGCGCGCACGAAGCCCTCGCGGCGAGCGCGGTCGAAGATGTCCCTGAATTGGCCCTTGCGCCCCCGCACCAGAGGCGCCAGCACCTGGATGCGGGCGCCCTCCTGCGTATTCAGGAGCTGCTTGACGATCTGCGTGGCCGGCTGACGCACGATGGGGAGGTCGCAGCGCGGACAATACGGGGTCCCGGCGCGCGCATAGAGCAGCCTCAGGTAGTCATAGATCTCGGTCACGGTGCCGACAGTCGAGCGCGGGTTCTTCGACACGGTCTTCTGTTCGATCGAGATTGCCGGCGACAACCCTTCGATCGCGTCCACGTCGGGCTTTTCCATCAAGCCGAGAAACTGCCGAGCGTAGGCGGACAGCGATTCGATGTAGCGGCGCTGGCCCTCGGCGTAGATGGTGTCGAAGGCAAGGGACGACTTGCCCGAGCCCGACAGGCCGGTCACGACGACGAGCCGCTCACGGGGAATCTCGAGGGAGATGTTCCGCAGGTTGTGTTCGCGCGCGCCGCGGACGACCAGATGCACCTAGTACCCCCACTCCCTGAAGAACGAGAACCCCCAGATGCGGGCGAGTTCGAGGGACAGGTCGCCCAGTCCGCGATACCGTTCGCGGGTGCATCGGCCCTCGTAGAAGCCTTCCAGTGTCACGTCCTTCGGCATCCCGACCTCGACTCGCACGCCACCGCTGCTCACGGGCAATGTCGGGTCGGCGCAGAACCCCCTCTGATAGACGCCCGTGAAAAATACATCATCCAGCAGGTACCACCCCACCTCCACTTGCAGCGACGACGCCCCGAACGCGGCGCTGGCCTGGCTCTGTTCCGCTTGCGACACCGAGAGATGGTCCACCTCCAGTTCGCGCGCAAGGAGGTACCCGATCTGGTTGGCCACCTGTCCCCATAGAAGGTTGCTTACGGCACCACCCGACGCCGTCATGCCATCGTCGATAAACGCCGATGTCGGGCGTCCCAGGAAGAGGTAGTTGACCAGGTCAGCCTCGGACATCGCGATCTGCGAATCGCTGGAGAGCGTCGGGACGGGCGACAGCAGCGTGCCGGAGATGTCCGCGGTGATCACCAGCGGCTCTCCCTCCCGGGTTCGCAGCCGGTCCTCGGCAGTGATCGATACCCCTGGGTTGAAGCCCGGCGTGCCCACGAACTGGAACCCGCCTTCGGTGATCCTGAGCGTACGCGGGCCCAGGTTGTAGGTGCCCCGCACCACTTCCATCTCGCCCTGGAGCGTGAGCTGGTTGCCCTGACGGTCGAAGGTCAGAGACAGATCGCCGGCGGTCTCGACGTTCAGCTCGCGCGAGCGCAGCCAGTTGCCTCGTCCGATCTGTACGTCGATCAGGACGCGAAGGTTCTCCAGGAACTGGTTCCGCGCGCGGAGGGCTTCGGCGCTCGCGTCCTCATTCTGGTCGGCGGAGCCGATTCGCGCCGTGGCGGCGCTGAACAGGATCGGATCGTAGAGGTCGATCACCTGGGCGGCGCGCCGGAACTCCTCGATGAACACGGTGCCGTCGGTGACGGTCATTGCGCCCTCCACGAAGGGAGCGTTGTAGGCTCCTGTCAGGGTGATCGAGTCTCCGCTCATCGCCGCCTCCATGTCGCGGCGATCGATCGCCTGGAACTCGCGGGCCCAGAAGGCAAGGTCGAGCTGCACATCGCTGAACCGGCCCGCGTTGACTTCGCCGCGTACCTCCAACGTGCCGCCGGACACCGCTGTTGCGTCCACCACAACCGTTCCGTCGGTGCTGAGCTGCATCCCGATGTCGACGTCCGTGAGGCGCACGCCGAGCGGCGCAAGGAGACCCGTCCCGTCCGCAAGGCGGAGTGTCCCGGCAGGTTCGAAGTCGGACGGCGTGCCTCGCAACCGGACATCGCCGGTCAGGTGCCCCCCGACATCCTCCATCCCCTTGATCACCCCCAGGACCATCGCGGCCGGAAAGGAGTCGACGACGATGTCGAGATCCACGTCACGGTCCGGGATTCGGTCCTCTACGGCCATGAGGCGGAGATCCAGCGGCACCGAGCCATTGACGTGAAGCGTGCGCCCCGTCTGGACCCAGGAATCCAGCTCCAGCGTGAGGCTGCCGTCCGTGTAGCGCCCGCTCGCGGTCACGGTGTCGAATGCCACGGTCCCGTACGCGACATCGGCAACCCGCACCGAACCCGCCCACCCGGGGTCGGGCCCAGGTCCGCGCGCACGCAGCCCGGCCGACACGATGCCCGTGGGAGGGTCCGCCATCTGCAGGAGTTCCCCGACCACCGACAGATCGAGGTTGGCGACGTCCAGTTCGAAATCCGAGTCGCCGCCCTCACGCGCGAGGTGGCCGTCAGCGTAGACTCGCAACCCGTCAGTCCCGGGGCGGATGAGGCCGAAATCGTTGACAGTCAGCGCCGCGTCGTCCCACACGAGGCTCGCGGGGCCCATCAGGCCCCAGCGCCGGTCCGGCAACACCAGCGTCAGGCGGTCGAGATCGAGTCGGCCGCCGTCGTCGTCCAGGCGAAGCACGGCCTGTGCCTCGTAGGACTCCCGGTCCGAGCGGGCAGCGAATGCGTGGAGCCGTCCTCCCGCGCCGAGCGCGTATGTTGCCGTGACGCGGGCAGAGTCGAGCGCGCGGTTGTCCAGCAGGATCGAGTCGGCCGTGATCGTGCCGTCCAGCAGGAGTTGCGGGGCCGGGCGGGCCGGTGCGTCCGCGGACGGGGGAGGAGCGATCCACGCGGGTGAGACGTTGAGGCCTTCGGCGGTGAAGTCGGCATAGACCGTGCGGGCCGAGTTTACGCCGTACTCCAGTGCCTCGATCGTGGCGGTAGTGCGTGCCGAAAGGTTGCCGATCGCACCCGCGAGCCGGATTTCGCCGAGCACCGCGCCGTCGAAGCGGATCTCGCGCGCCAGCGGGAATGTGTCCGGATCCACACCGTCGAACTCGATCATCACGTTCTGTTCCACGGTCGTCAACTCGTCCCAGGCGACCATGCCCTCGCCCATGAAGAGGGGGCGAAGCGGACGGATCGAGGGCGAGGACAGGGACAGAATCACCCCCTCGCCCTCCACGTCGGGAACCAGTCCCAGGCTCCCGCCACGACTGCGGATCACCAGCCCTCCCGCGTTGGCAAAGAGGGACTCCACCCGCAGGAGCCCGCCGTCGTCCGCCCAGATGTTGACGCCGAGCGAATCAAGTCGCAGCGCTCCGATTGTGGACGGGCCCACCTCGAGCACGAGTGCGCCGCGCAGCGACGCGAAGTCCAGCCCCTGACCGTCCAGGCTGGCGGTACCGGAGACGACGGTGGAATCCGGCAGCCCGGCAATCAGCTCCGAGAGCCGCAGGGCTTCGGCCGAGACGGCCAACCGATACCCGGCGGCCGGATCGCGGACATCGACGACGCCGCGCAGGTCCAGGGCACCCGCCGTGGTCTGCAGGCTGGCGAGCACATCCAGTTCGGCCAGGCTCCCCGCCACGGCAACGGTACCCTCCACGTCGCCGGTCAACGGGAAGTCGGGGTCGAACTCGCGGACCAGGGACAGTGCCAGGGGAGCGAGAGAGGCTTCGAGGTCCACCACCGAAATCGCGGTATCGCCGAAGACCGTGCCCTCGATGCGCACGGCGCTGCGGGTGTCGGCGTCCAGGACATGCTCCGCGGCCGCCCTGATCTCCATGCCGCTGCGAAGCTGGCCCGTGGCCTCCAGGCTCATCCGGCCGCGACCGGTCCAGGGAATCGCGGGGAAGAAAGCGGCAAGCACCTCGTAGTCGAGGGCGTCGACCTCGAGCGCCACGCCCTCCAGTCCCCACGACTCCAGGAGCGTCCCGCCTCCGGTGACCACCGCGACGGTGTCGCCCGCGCCTTCCCGGAACATCGCGACCACGCCGTTGATCGCGAGTCGTCCGGGAATTCCGTCGAAGCCGATGTCTCCCGCGAGTCGCCCGGAGACGGGCACGTCCACGCCCAGCCATTGCTCCACGTCAGCCGTCGTTACCGCCTCCGGCGCCACCCGCAGACCGCGGAACCGGACGGAGTCGCCCAGGGACACACCTCCGTCGATCGCCACGCGTCCCGACTCGGCCTCCACCAGGCCGGCGTCCACATCGATGTGCACGCCGCGCCCATCGACCGCTATTCGCGCCGCGCCGCGGGCCGTCTCGTCTTCGAACCGCGCCCTCACCCAATGAAGGTCCTCGAGGGCCAATCGCTCGAACTGCAGATCGAAGACGTACTCCGCGCCGGTGGCACCGCCGACGTATGAAAGGCTGCCGCTCCCCACCGATCCGGGCAGTCGAAAGCGGTCTGCGTTCAGCATGATTCCCTCGGCACCGGCCTCGAGGCCGCCGCTGATCGCGGCCAATTCCAACCGCCCCCCACCGACGGGGAAGGACAGGTCCGCGCGCTCCACCTCCGCCGTGAAGGAGCGCTCCCCGCCAGGGCGGAAGTCGACCCGCGCGAGCTCGACATCGATCCGCTCCACGTGCGTCTCGCGACCGGTCTCGTCCCGCAGGATCACGGTGCCGCCGTGAATCCGCGCACCCCTTACGACCAGGGCCGGATCCGCCGTCTGGATGGGGATGGACGCAGCGGGAGGTTCATCATCGCCGCCTCTCCGCGTCAGCAACGCCGCCAGATCGAGGCGTTCGCCGGGGGCGGGCTCGAGATTGACCACCGGCTCCCAGACCTGCAGGTCGGCAATGGCGGGCGAACCCAGCACCAGTTCGGCCACCGAATAGCGCGCACGCAGCGAGTCGGCGACCAGCACGGGCCGGCCACGGCTGTCCGTGAGTTCCACATCCACCAGCGTGGCGCCTCCGAGCAACCCTCCGGATCCCACGGAACCGATGTGAATCGTGCCGTTGACCGCCGGCCGCAACTTCTCCAGAGCCCATTCCAGCGCCAGCCCGCGGCCGGTCTCCGTCCGGCTGATCGACAGGGCGGTGGTCACACCGGCTGCAAGGAGAATGCCGGCCACCACGATGGCCCGCGTCAGCACAACCGTCAGCCATGCCCATCTTCTCTTGCGGGCGTATGCCCCCGATCCGCGAGAGGTCGGCGCGCTGCTCATGCGTCAAAACGCCTGACCGATGGAGAAATGGAGCTGGAACCGGCGAAACGAGAATCCGGGGTCGTCCCCGAAAAGCACCGGCAGTCCCTGCACCGCCAGGTCCTCCGAAACCACCCAATCGATGAATTCGGGCGCCTCCCCCGCCGGTGCGATGTCGATCCGGTCCGACTCCACATCGGCGCCGGGGACGAAGGGCCGAATCTGCGAAGTCACGACCTGCAGCGGCTCCAGGCCGCGGAAGGAATACGCGACATCGACGCGAACGGGCCCGAGGCGCGTGTTGTAACGCAATCCCACGCCCGGGGAGATTTCCATATCTCCGAGGTCGAAGCTCTCCGGCCAGACCTGGCCGACATCGACGAACGCCGCCCCGCCCAGCAACCCGTCTGCGAATTGCACACGAAGCTCCGCGCTGGCTTCGAGCGTCGCCAATCCCCCGATGGGCCTCACCTGGTAGAAGGTCGACCCCGAAAGCGCGGTCCCGTCGCAGATGAGTTCTTGCACCGCGGTCGGCGGACAGGTCGGGGTACCGTCGGCTGCACGGCGGCGCAGCAACTCCTCCACCGGAATCGACAGGCTTCGCGGACCCAGCGTGCTCTGGGCGAACCCCCGCAGACTGTTCGCCCCCCCGCCGTAGAATCGCTTCTGGGACGGAACCACCTCCGCGAAGCGATTCTGCCCCGTGAGCCGGTCCTCCAGACCCCCCGGACTGATCTTGCCCGCCCGCACCCTCAGGGCAATGACCGTTCGCCGGTCGATCGCCCGGTACGCGCTGCCGTCGACGAAAGCCCGCACATAGGAATAGTCCGATCCGGTGAGCCTGTCGGCGACCTCGAGGTCGACAAGCGCGCGGAAGCCGCGGGTGGGACTGAACAGATCGTCGGTCTCGTCCCGGTTGAGCGACAGCGTCAGGGGAGAGAGCCAGTTGGTACCGGAAAGCACCTCGATGTCGTCCGGCGAGCAGGCGAGGAACGTCGCGCAGAGTGTGACCTCGGCGGCGTACAGGCGGCTCAGTTCGGGGCGCCATCTCACATTCGCGAAGGAGTTGATTCCCAGCGAGCGTCTCACGGCGAAGTCCAGACCGAATGCGTCTCGCACGAAGATGTTCTTGCGGGACTGGCGCTCGGCAAAGAGCCCGGCCAGGAGACTCGCCCTTCGCGAGATGAAGCTGGGCTGATTGAAATCGAGCCCCACGACCCAGTTGACGCGTCCGAACGCGTCCGTGCCGGCCTGTGAGCACAGGTGTGTCGACTGGAGGGACGAGGCAAGCAGGTTGGACACGAGCGCCCGGGCCTGCAGAATGCGCCCGCCCCCGGCGAAGTTCCGGCTGGCCCAGCGGCCCTCGACGTTGAGGCACTCCGCACTGTTGAGCCCGCCGCCCGCCCGCACCCTGCGCGCATCACCCTCCACCACCTGGACGAGGATGGGCATGACCGAATCGGATTCGATGCGGGCGCTGTCGGGTCCGACCCGCGCACGAGCCACAATCTCCAGCTCGTGGAGGCTGCGCTGCGCCTCCCTCATACGGCTCTCGCGGTAGAGTTCGCCCTCGCGAAACGGGAGCCGGTCGAGAATCGCGGACTCGTCGAGCAGTTCGTTTCCGACGACCTGTATGGGGCCGAATGTGTTGACGGGCCCCAGGTCGACGCGATAGCTCACGGATGCCCAGTCGCTTCCCGCGGGCAGGAAGGTGCCGCGAAAGACCTCCGCATGGGCGAATCCCGCGTTTCGCAGCCGACGGGTCAGCGTGTCGCTGGCCTCCTGGAGGAGAAGGAAGCTGAGCGGGTCGCCGACGCCGATGGGGAATTCCGCGGCTTCGACCAGCGTCGGGGGAAGCGTGTCGCCGACGAGACTGATCGACCCGATCCTGTACGGCTCCCCCTCGTCGATCCGGAACTGGATGACCACGCCCCCTTCATCCGTGCGCGACATGGCGGGCTCGATGACCACGCCGCGGAAGCCGTGCGCCAGATAGAGCCACCGGAGCCGCTCCACGTCATCGTCCAGAACGCGGGGACTGAAATAGGACCGGTCGCGCCCCCAGTCGATCCCGAGCGCACAGGTCGTGACGGACAGAATGAACGGGCAGCTCGAGGACTGAGTAAACACCGCGCGACGCAGTTCAACGTCGGTGAAGGCCTGGTTGCCGAGGAAATCGACCGTGGCGACCTCTTCGTCGCCGTTCTGCGCAGCCGCGTCGGCCACCAGGGCGCCAAGCCCCAGCACGGCGAGGAGCAGTCCGTGGACAAGGCCCCCCGGCATTCGAACGGCGATGCATCCGGCCCACGCCCGTTCGCTCACCTGTGCGTACTGTAAAGTAAACATTACTCTATGTAAACTATATTATACATTCGGCGTTTCTACAGGGCTCTCAGCCCTTTGCCACCACTACGTGGAAGGTATCGCCTCGCGACCCGCCGTGGAGTAGTGCCGACGCGCGGCCGGCTGGAATTCCCCGGCTTCGGTTGAATAAAGATACGCAGTGACCTCCAGGCCCGACGCGAGCACCCGGATCAGGTTGAGCGAGTTCCTTCCTTCCTCGCTTCCACGCCCGCGGCTGGACGTGGTGGTCCCGGCAAGCACGACGGGTACTCCGTCGGTCGCGGCGTCGGGGCCGGTTGGGGCCAGGCCCAGGTGTGTGCGGTGAATATGACCGGACAGCACCAGGTCTACCCCCCACCGGGCAAGTTGGTTCAGCACCCCGCGGGCGCCCCGCATTGGAGGTGCGGAGTCTCCGTCGGCCGGCATGATGAGATTGTGATGGACAACGAGGACCCGAAGTGCCCCCTCCGGGGCCGCACGGAATGCGGTGGCTGCGAAATCCAGCTGCCTGCGATTCAGCCGTCCGTTAACAATCGCCGACAGGGGCGCCGACGAGTTGAGAGCGACAAACCGCAGTCGCCGTCCACCGCCTCGCGGCTTCATGTCGAGCACCGTGTCCAACTCGGGCGCGATGCTGGAGCGGTAGTTCCGGTACGGCGCGAAGATCCTCTCCCACACACGATACAGGGGAACGTCGTGATTCCCCGCAGTAGTCACCAGGGACCGCGGCCCCAGGTCGGCCAGAAACGCACGGGCCGCTCTGTATTCTCCGACCTTGGCGCGTTGTGTCAGGTCCCCCGAAACCACGACCGCTTCGGGATCCCGCTCGTCCACGAAACGCAGCAGGGCCGCCGTGACCACCGGCAGGTGCGGTCTTCCGAAATGGATATCCGAGACATGGAGGATAGTCACCCGGCAGCTGTGCCCTTCCCGCTCCTGAGCTTCAACACCCAGACGGTGCCGAAGGCGACCAGGAGCAGGGATATCACCTGCGCCAGGGTGAACACACCGAAGAACCGGTCGTCCTTGGCGCGGAAGATCTCCACGAAAAAGCGCTCGGCGCCGGCCAGGGCGAGCCAGACCATGAACAGCCACCCCGCCCTGTGACCGTGACCGCGCAGGCGCCACAGGAGCAGGAAGATCAGCGTGGAGATGCCCGTCTCGTACAGCTGGGTGGGATGCACGGGCAGGACCTCTCCGTACTTTTCGATCAGCGCCGGATCGACCGTAATCCCGAACTGGCTGCTGATCACGCTTGCGGTGCTGGGAGTCGGACCAACCGGAAACGCGACGCCAACCCAGGAGTCGGTCGGCCGCCCATAGTCGTCCCCTACGAGAAAGCACCCCAGGCGCCCGACCCCGTAGGCCAGCGCGAGGGCCGGTGCCGCGGCATCGGCCGTCTTGCCCAGGGGCAGCTCGAACTTGCGTATGCGCCAGACGACGAGGGCCGTCGCGAGCAGGAACCCGCCGTACCAGACCATGCCGCCACGAGAAAACAGCATCCCCGCAGGATCGGCGAGCAGACGCGGGTAGTTGAGAAACACGTAGTAGAGTCTCGCTCCGACGACACCGCCGATCACCGCCCAGAACACGAGGCTCCACGCGATGTCGGCGTCGTGCCCCTGCCGCACGAGGCCGGCCCTGAGTACGTATCCGGCCGTCAGGAACGACATCATCATCATCACGCCGAAGGTCGTGATCGGCGCGCCGGCGCCGATCGGGAACCACTCGGGAAGGTGAAAGAGATTGGGATACACGGCGCCCTGCCTTGTTACTGGGAGTTTCGGCCGGGTGGACTGCCCGGCAGGGGTTTTCGGCCCACGGCTTCCTCTCGCTTCCCGGGCCGCCAGCGGACCATGCCGGGGATGCGGACTCTGGCCGTTGCTTCCGCCAGTCCCTTTCCCACCCCCGCCTGCAACCGAAAGAGACCTGCACGCGCGATCATCGCTCCGTTGTCCATCGACAGCCGCGGGGACCCCGCGAACAGGCGCCCCCGCCGTCCCAGGCCGTCGCGGATCCGCGCCCTCAATGGGCGGTTTGCAGCGACTCCCCCGCCCAGCAGCACGCGACGGCAGCGCACGGCCGCCGTGGCCGCGAGCGCCTTGGCCGCAAGCACGTCGACGACGGCCGCCTGGAAGGACGCAGCCAGATGCGGTCGTTCCACGTCGATCGTGCCGGCCTGCTCCACGCGCATCACCGTGCGCGCGACCGCGGTCTTCAACCCCGAGAAGGAGAAGTCGAAATCTCCGGGGGCGCCTACGCCGGACCCGCCGCGACGGCCCGCGAGCGATTTCAGCATGGGGCGTGGGAACGTGTACCGGCGCGGATCTCCGGACGCGGCGGCCGCAGACACGGCGGGCCCACCCGGGTACGGCAGGCCGAGGAGCTTGCCCACCTTGTCGAATGCTTCGCCGGCGGCATCGTCCCGCGTCTCCCCCATGAGGTGGTAGCTACCCCACTCGGGGACCCAGATCAGGAGCGTGTGCCCGCCCGAGACGAGGAGCGCGACAAAGGGCGGTTGCGCGCCGGGATCCTCCAGCACCGGTCCGAAGATGTGCCCCTCCATGTGGTGCACGGGGATCATGGGAATGCCGAGCGCCAGCGCCGACGCACGCGACCAGGTCACCCCGACCAGCAGCGCGCCGATCAGTCCCGGGCCGGCCGCCACCGCGATGGCTCCCAGATCACGCCGCTCGATGCCGGCTTCTTTCAGGGCAGCCGCCACGACCGGCTCGATCCGCATGAGGTGGTCCCTCGCGGCAAGTTCCGGAACCACGCCGCCGTAGATCCGGTGTACGTCCTGTGAGTGCACCACGAGACTCCGCATGGCTCCGTCCGAGTCCAGGACGGCCGCCGATGTCTCGTCGCAGGTGGTCTCGATCCCCAGAATCGGCCGGGTCAAGGCTCCTCCTCCCTGCGCACCGACACCGAGTCCGGGCCGACGACCCCTTCGACCCACTGCGGGAGGCCGCTCAGGGCGATGGGCGCCCGGACATCTTCCATCTCTTCCAGTACGCCCAACAGTTCCTCGGCGGCGGTGACCACGCGCAACCTGAGGGCCGACGAATCCACCCGTTCCAGCACCTCGCCGGCCCCGTACAGCGTGACCGCAACGGTTGCGGGATCCACCACCAGATCGTCCACACCCCCCGGGACCGACACCTGCAACGCCACCACTCTGCTCTGCTTCGGAGCCACCTCCACGCTCACCGTGGCGGAAATCGGGTTCACCGCCAGTCCTCCAAGGCCCGCCGTATCGAGCGCGACCTCGAAACGCCCGGACCCGGTGACCCGGCCCAGGTCGAAGGGCTCGAGGAACACCGTCTCCAACTCGTCCACGACCGAGGCGGCGCCCCGGACCCTGGTGAACAGGAGGTTGGCACGCGGCTCGGACACCATCGCCAGCGAATCCGGCAATGAACCGCTCAGGCGGACCGAAACGGGGATCTCTTCCTCCTTGTTCCTCTCGAACAGCAGCCGCACGGAGCTTGGGGCGAAATTCTCGATCGTGACGCTGCTCCTGTCGACGTTGCTTACCCAGTCGGGAATCAGCGTTACGACCGAATCCTCACTCAGGACGGAGTCCACACGGATCACCATCGCGGGCTGAGACATCGCGGCGCGAACCAGCTCGCCCTGCGGTCCGCTGACGCTCATCTGCACGGTCGACGGGAACGGGGCCTCCTTGAGGAACCAGTCACGGTGAACCTGTTCCACCCTGACTTCCACATCCGGTATGGTCAGGCGGCCGACGCTGCCGTCGGTCAGACGCATGGTGACCCAGAGCAGCACGGCGAGCGCCAGTGCGGCGATCTTGAGTCGCCAGTTGCGGACGATCACCCCTGACACGGACACGGTTCAGCGAGCTCCCGACAGGCGGCGAACCAGCGCGATGTTGGACTCCGAGTCCCACGCGGTCGGGCCGGCAACCTTCTTGTAGATGACGCCATCCGCGCCGATGACGAACGACTCCGGAACGCCCGAGGTCTGGTAGACCTGCTGGATGCTCCCCGACGGATCCAGGAGGATGGGGAACGTCAGCGCCAGGTCGCGCGCGAATGCGGCCGGGTCGCCGCCGACGTTGCCCGACGAGTCCACACTCCCTCCGGGAGCATCGACGCTGATGGCCGCAATCTCGAATTCGTCTCTGGGAAACAGATCGTAGAGACGTTGCATGGAGGGCATCTCCTCCACGCACGGGCCGCACCACGTGGCCCAGACGTTCAGGAGGACGACCTTGCCGCGAAAGTCCTCGAGGGTGACCGGGGTTCCCGCGATATCGGTCACCACGAAATCCGGCGCCGGATACCCCGACACCACCGGCTGGATGCGGCCGCGCGTCAACCACGCGGCCAGGACGACGCCGATCACGACGACGCCGGCCAGAAGATACGGCGCACGGCTCGTTTTGCCGGACATACTACGGTTCCCTGACCATTGCCTGCCCCACCGTCAAGCGGACGGCGGTTCCAGCCTCGACTTGCGTGTACGGGAGGGGGTGCTGGGCGAACACCCGGTCCACATTCAATATGCTGTAACGCAGGTCGAATTCCGACACCACTAGGCCCAGGATGTCCAGCACCGCGATCGCCTCGTCCAGCCACATCCCGGACAGATCGGGTATGGGAAGGGTTGGCGGTCCAAGGCTCACCTCCAGGCGCACCGCTCCGGGCAGCGCCAGCTCGGTGCCCGCTGCCGGTTCGATCAGCAGGACCCGACCGGCGGCGGCCTCGGATTCGACCGTATCGACCTCGACCGTGAAGCCGCTTGATTCGAGTACCCGCGTGGCCCGGCCGGCAAGCAGCCGCGTGACGTCCGGCACCGCGCCGATCTCGGGTCCGAGGGATAGCGTTACGCGGACCCCCGCGCCGGGAAGCGCGGTCCAGCCGGGCAGGGGACTCTGCCCGATGACCGTTCCCGCCGCAATCACGGGATGATGCACCGAATCCACGCGCGCAACGGACAGATCCGAATCGGCAAGCATTGCTGCCGCCGACCCGAACGTCCGGCCCGCCACATCCGGTACACCCTGAAGGGAAGGAGGAGGCGCGCCCGGGGGAAAGAGGATCCTGGTCGCCACCACGTATCCGGATACCGAGCCGGCCACGGCAATCGCGATCACCGTGCGGGCAGCCTTCCCCACGGCCCGTGAGCGCTTTGCCCAGGAGGTCCCTGCCCGGGAGCTCCTTGCCTGCGAACTCCTTGCCCGGGAGCGCTTTGCCCGGGGCTTCCGGCGGCGGCGAATCGAACTGCCCAGGTCCATCAGCCCTCCATCCGTCTCAGACGTGCCGCAAAGGCACCGTCGAACCCGCTCTCGTGCGGCAGTACCACAAGGCAGCCGCGCGAGTCCAGGAACCGTTCGGGAGCGTTCCCCGGCTGCACGCGGAAGTCCGGATACCGTGCTAGGAATCTCTTCACCTGACCCCAGTTCTCCTCTGGCTCAAGGGCACATGTAGCGTAAACCAGGAGCCCGCCACGGGGAACCGCAGCCGCCGCGCCCCAGAGGATCTCACGCTGCACATCGGTGAGGACGCGAAGATCCCGCTCGCTCACCCGCCATCGACCGTCGGGGTGCCTTCGCAGCGTCCCGGTCCCGGTGCACGGTACGTCGACGAGCACCGTCCCGGCTTCGCGAACCGGGGGGAAACGGGCGTCCGCCACCACCAGCCACGCTCTGGCAGCCAGGCGCTGTTTCGCTTCCGACACTCTGGCAAGGCGCTGCCGCGAGCGGTCGCCGGCAACCACACCCGCCGCGCTTTCGGTCAGCGCCATCGCCTTGCCCCCGGGGGCGGCGCAGAGGTCCGCGACCACCGACCCCGGATCCGGCGACACATATTCTACCACCAGCGACGCTGCCGGGTCCTGAATGACTCCGGGGACGATCCGGAGCGCGTCACCCGGATCCACTCCCGGGCGCAGTCGACACACATCCGCACCGGTCGCGACCGAGGCGCGCAAGCCAGCCCCGTTGAGAGCGTCCTCCGCCTGTGACGCATCCATGCCCACTGGACGCAGATAGACGGCCGGCTCGCTGTTGTTCGCGTCGACCAGTTCGCGCGCGGCCCTTGTACCGAAGTGGCGGATCCACCGGCGCACCATCCAGCCGGGATGCGATCCCCAGGTCTCGAGGTAGCCCGCCAGGTCCTCTGCCGGGTCGGGAAACGCGTGCCGCCCGTAGCGCGAGGCGACCACTTTTCGCAACACCGCGTTGACGAGTCCGGCAGCGCCCCGCTTCCGCGTCCCCTTGAGTTGCGCCACCGATTGCGAGACGGCGGCATAGTCCGGCACACCATCCATTTCCAGGATCTGATAGGCGCCCATGCGCAACGCCGTGCGCACCTCCGGATCCAGCTCGCCTACGGGACCACGGCAGTGCCGTTCGAGAACGCTGTCGATCCTTCCCCTGAGCCGCACGGTTCCATACACCAGCGTCCGGATCCAGGCCCGCCTCGGCGAGGAAGGTGCATCCGACGTCTCCCACGCCACGTCGAGCCGGCGTCCGGACTCGACCTGCTCCAGGATCGATGCCGCCAGGAGCCTTTCGGGCGATGACCCCCGCGCCGGTCGCCGCCGCGCGCGGCGCACGGTCAGTTGCGCTCCCGGTCGAGCATTCCCGCCGTGGGCGACGACGGCACCGCGATCTCGCGCGCCTGCATTCGCCCCGCCAGGTAGGCCTCCCTTCCCGCCCGCACGGCGAGTTCCATCGCGCGTGCCATGCCGACAGGGTCATCGGCGGCCGCGATCGCGGTGTTCATGAGCACGCCGTCGACGCCCTGTTCCATGGTCACGCACGCGTCGGAGGCCGTGCCCACGCCCGCATCCACGATGATCGGCACCATGAGGCGCCGCTTGATCTCGCGAATGTAGTACGGGTTGACCACCCCCAGGCCACTGCCGATCGGGCTGGCCAGAGGCATGACCGCAACGCACCCCGCGTCCTCGAGGCGCAGGGCGGTGATCAGATCGTCATTGGTATAGGCCATGACCTTGAACCCGTCCGCCACCAGCTCGACCGCGGCCTCCAGCGTGGCGGCGGTGTCGGGGAGCAGTGTCCGCTCGTCGCCGATGACCTCCAGCTTGATCCAGTCGTTGAGTCCTGCCGCGCGCCCAAGCCGCGCATATCGCAGGGCATCGGCCACGGTGTAGCACCCCGCAGTGTTCGGCAGGAGGAAGAACTCGGACGGGTCGAGGTGATGGAGGATTCCCTCTTCGCGGCTGCGGTCCAGGTCGACCCGCCGCACGGCGACCGTCACCATCTCGGCCCGGCTGGCGCGGATCGCCGCGACCATCTCGCTGTTGTTGCGGTACTTCCCGGTCCCCACGATCAGCCGCGAGGCAAAGCTCTCTCCCCCGATCACCAACGAGCTGTCCTTCACCGCCTGCTACCCTCCTCCGACAAAATGCACGAGTTCGATCCGATCGCCCTCCTCGACCTCCGCCTCCGAGAGCGCATCGCGGGCGAGGATCCGGCGGTTGTGCTCGACCACGACCATGCCCGGCTCCAGCTCCAGCTGCCGCAGAAGTGCCCGGACGCTCATGCCGCCTTCGACCACTCGGCGCTGGCCGTTCAGGACGATGGACACTTCCCGGCGCCCCGGGCCAATCCCGGTCGCCCCTGCTTCCCCGTCGCCCTGCGCTGACGTCGTCACGGTGCAGCCTCCTTGTCGAGCACCTCAAGGTAGCGACTCACCGCGTCGGACGGACGGTCCGCGGCCCACACACCGCTGAGGACGACCGCGCCGTGCACGCCCGCCGAGAGGACACTCGGCAGCGTGGCCGGCACGATTCCCCCGATGGCGAGCACGGGCACGCTGGCCAGCCGCACGGTATCGGCCACCGCCGGGAGTCCGAGGGGCTCGCGCTCGGGGTGCGACGGGGTCGCGTAGACCGTCCCCAGCACGAGGTAATCCAGCCGATCCGCGGGGTACATCGCAGCCTGCCGCGCGTCGTGAATGGATCTGCCGACCCGCAGCCCGCGCGCGTCCGCCGCCACACTGCCGGCGACCTGCAGCACATCTTCCGGCGGGAGCGAATCCTCGCGCAGGTGGATACCCCCGGCCCCCGCTGCAAGCGCCACGTCGAGGCGGTCGTTAACCACCGCGAGCGAACCGGTCTTGCGCGCGCATTGCGCCAGCCACAGCGCCACCTCGAAGAGCCGGGCCGCGTGCACGGTCCGTGCGCGCAAGTGGACCGCGATCGACCGGCCACCGACCCGGAGAACCGGGCCGATCCGCTCCCGATAGTCGGCCGCCGAGATGATGCCGTCGCCCGCGATGACGTGCAGCCGCGGCAGATCCGTGGTCGATTCCTCTGACACGCGCTTAATCGAAGCGATCCCCGACACCCGGGCCCCTGCCCCGGATCCACGCGGCCGCTTCCATGCGTCGCTTTCCGGGCGGCTGGACCTCGGCAATGCGCACCACCCCGTCTCCGGCCGCAACGGCAAGTCCCCGTTTGGGGTCGGCCTGGACGACGTGTCCCGGATCGCCCGGCCCCTCGGTGCCGAGCGCACCAAAGAGCTTGACCGGCTGACCGCGCCAGACCGTCCACGCTCCCGGCACGTCGTCCATCGCCCTGACCAGACGCGCCACCTCGACCCGGCCGCACCGCCAGTCGATACGTGCGGACGACCGGTCGACCTTCGGCGCGAAGGTGGCCCGCGCATGGTCCTGCTGCACCTCGGGAACAGGCCCCGTCTCGAGCCGGGCCAGCGTCTCCGCGAGCACCGCCGCGCCCATCCCCGAGAGCCGGGCCGACAGCATTGCACCCGTGTCCGCGGGCCCGATGGGACACTCCGCCGTGCCAAGGACCGGGCCCGCGTCCATCTCCTGCACCATTCGCATCACCGTGACGCCGGTGACCGCGTGGCCGCGCGCGATGGCCCAGATGATCGGCGCCGCGCCGCGCAGGGCCGGCAGAAGCGATGCGTGGAGGTTGATGGACCCCAGCGGCGGCACATCCAGAACGGCCCGCGAGAGGATCCGTCCGTAGGCGACGACCACCGAAATGTCGGGGTCAAGCGACCCGAGTTCGTCCATGAACACGCCGTCCCGAGGGTCCTCGGGAGTCAGCACGCGCCAGGAGCGCGCCTGCGCCAGGGCCGCGACCGGCGACGGAGCAGGCTTGCGTCCCCTTCCCCGTGGGCGCTCGGGCTGCGTGACCACGCCGACGATCGTGTGGCCCGCACGCTCCACCGCCCGCAGCGACGGAATCGCAAACTCGGGCGTGCCCCAGAAGAGGACGCGCAACCCGCCTCAGCTCCGGCCCCTGCCCTTACGCCACTTCCTGAGGAGGATACCTCGCTTCAGCGACGAAAGCCGGTCGATGAACAATACGCCGTCCAGGTGGTCCAACTCGTGCTGCAGGGCCCGGGCCAACAAACCGTCCGCTTCGATCCGAACCGGCTCGCCATCCGGAGACAGGGCCTCGATCACGACCTGGAGGGGACGGGTCACCGTTTCTTCCAGTCCGGGAATGCTCAGGCACCCCTCGGTTTCCTTGCCGGTCTCGCGGCTCGCTTCGACGACTACGGGATTGACCAAAGCATGCACGTGCCTCTCCTCCCCTTCCTCCTCGTCGGCGACGTCCACCACCAGAATCCGTTGCGAAATGCCCACCTGGGGCGCCGCGAGACCGATGCCCTCCGCATCGTACATGGTGTCGAACATGTCGCGGATCAGGATGCGGATCTCGTCCGTCACCGTGCCGACGGGAGACGCCTTCTCGCGGAGGACCTTCGCACCCATGATCTCGATTTCGAGTACCGCCACGGGGCCGCTCTCTACTTCGTGGCGCCGTCGCCCTCGGTCTTGCGCGCAATGTGCCCGCGGTCGACCACGAGGCGCGTGTTCTCGCCGGTCCTGATCGTGAGCTCCGTGTCGGTCGCGTGGACGATCACCCCGATGATGCCGCCGTTCGTCATCACGCGATCACCCTTCGACAGCGTCTGCAGCATCTGCTGGTGCCGCTTCCGCTCCTTCTGCTGGGGTCTGATCAGAATGAAGTAGAAAATGGCGATCATCAAAATGATCTGAAAAAGAAACACGGTCATGTTGTTGCCGCCCTCACGGGGAACCAGAGGGGGCGACGGCATGAGCGCGGGTGCCATGGCTGCGGCAGTGTACAGTGACAAGTGTCTTCGTCCTCTTGACTGGGGTCAGGAAGCGTCCGGGACGGCCCTGGCGGCACGGTAGCGCTTGAGCCAGGACCGGGACCACTCACTAAAGGTACCCTCACCGATGCGCAGCCGTGAAGCGATGGCCAGCCGAATCAGAAAGCGAAGGTTGTGGATGGAGACGAGCCGGTGGCCGAGGCGCTCCCCGCAGACCAGCAGGTGGCGAATGTAGGCCCGGTCATATCCCCGGCACGTATAACAGTCGCATTCGGGATCGATGGGGGACTGATCGAGGCGAAAGCGGGCGCCCTTCAGGTTGACCTGACCTTCGCCGAGGCTCCAGGCGGTTCCGTGGCGCGCGTTGCGGGTCGGCGCGACGCAGTCGAACATGTCGCAGCCGCGTGCGATCGCCTCCAGAAGGTCGTCCGGGTAGCCGACCCCCATCAGATACCGGGGACGGTCGCGCGGCAGCAACGAATCCAGCAGTTCGAGCGTGCGCCACATGTCCGTCTTCGCCTCGCCCACGGACAGGCCCCCGATTCCGTAACCCGGCCACTCGCCAAGGGCCATGGCCGCCTCGACCTGCTCGCCGCGGAGGTCGTCGTAAACGTTGCCCTGCAGGACCGGGAACAGGGCCTGCGGCGCGCGCGCACCACCCTCGGTGGACTCGAAGCGTGCGCGGCATCGTTCCAGCCAAGCCAGGGTTCGGAGGTTGGCGCGGGCGGCATCCCGCCACTCGACCCCACCTGGAGCGCACTCGTCGAACGCCATCATCACGTCGGCCCCCAAACGCCGCTGGATGTCGATCACCCGCTCCGGCGAGAAATGGTGGCTGCTCCCGTCGATGTGGCTGCGGAACATGACCCCGTCGTCCCCGATTTCGCGGGTGGAGGCGAGCGAGAACACCTGGTAGCCGCCCGAATCGGTGAGGATGGGGCCCTTCCAGCGCATGAAGTCATGCAGTCCGCCCAGGGTCTCCACGACCTCGTCGCCCGGACGCAGGTAGAGGTGGTAGGTGTTGGCCAGCAGCATCGTGGCGCCCGCCCCCTGCAGTTCCTCCGGCGAGACTCCCTTGACCGTGCCGGCAGTGCCGACGGGCATGAATACGGGTGTCGCCACCGCACCCCGCGGCAGAACGAGGCGGCCTGTCCGGGCACGTCCGTCCACGGCGTCCAGCTGAAAGCGCGCCCCGTGCACGTCCGTCACGGGATCACCGCCATCGCGTCGCCATAGGAGTAGAAGCGGTAGCCCGCCGCAACCGCCTGCCGGTACGCCGTCCGGACCTGGTCCAGACCCGCAAGGGCTGCCACGAGCATCAGAAGCGTGGACCGGGGAAGGTGGAAGTTCGTAATCAGACAGTCGACCGCCCGAAAGCCGTACGGGGGATGGATGAACAGATCCGTGGTCCCCGGACCCGCGCGCAGTTGCGAACGACCGTCGGCCACGCTCTCCAGCGTACGCACGACGGTGGTCCCGACCGCCCACACGCGGCCGCCCTGCTGCCGGCAATCGCGGTATGCGCGCGCCGCCGATTCCGGTACGTCGAACCACTCCGCGTCCATGGCGTGAAGGGACGGATCCTCGGCCTCCACGGGACGGAACGTCGCGGTGCCCACGTGCAGCGTAAGCGATGCCGTCCGGACCCCCTGCGCCTCCAGGTCCGCAAACAACTCCGGCGTGAAATGGAGCCCCGCAGTGGGTGCCGCCACCGACCCTTCGCGCCGGGCGTAGACGGTCTGGTACCGTTCGCGGTCGAGGGGTTCGTCGTCGCGTTCCAGGTAGGGCGGCAGGGGAACGCGCCCAAATCTCTCCAGCGCGTCGCGGACGCCAAGCGGCGTTTCCAGCCGGACGATCCGCCTTCCGTCCGGAAGGGCATCGACGATCCGCACCGAGAGTTCCGGTCCCACGACCAGTATCCGGCCGGCCCTGAGCTTGCGGCCCGGACGGACCAGCGCCTCCCACACACGGTCGTCCTCCCCATTCGCGGGCCTGAGCAGGAGGACTTCGCCCGCGGCGCCCGTCGGCTTCCAGCCGCGGAGCCTGGCCGGGAAGACGCGCGTATCATTGACGACCAGCAGATCACGGGCGTCCATGAGTTCGGGCAGGTCGCGGAAGCGCATGTGCCGCACCTCGCCCGAACGCCGGCCGAGAACCAGAAGACGCGAGTCCGATCTGCGGGCGGCCGGATACCGGGCAATCCGCTCGGGCGGAAGCTCGTAGTCGAAGTCGGAGGTCGCGACTGCGTTGGCAGCGTCGGTCCCGGCCGGTGACGACGGGGGCATTCAGTTGAACAGCGTCGGCTGTCCCGCCACGGGCCCATCCCCGGGTCCCGCGCCGCCCCTGTCGGGAACCGGACGCCCGAATCGCGCGAATGCCTTGCCCGTCGCAACCCGTCCCCGCGGACCCCGCATCATGAAGCCCTCCTGGATCAGGAAGGGCTCGTAGACCTCTTCGATCGTCCCGGCATCCTCGCCCAGCGCCACGGCCAGCGAATTGAGGCCCACGGGCCCGCCCCCGAAGTTGTCGATGATGGTGAGGAGAATCCGCACATCCATCGCGTCGAGTCCGTACTCATCCACGTTGAGCAACTCCAGGGCATCGCGCACGACCGACGCGTCGAGCACACCGTCCGCCCGCACCTGCGCGAAGTCGCGCACCCGCCGCAACAGCCGATTGGCCACCCGGGGAGTCCCGCGCGCGCGTTTCGCCAGTTCCGACGCGCCCGCGCGCGTAGCCTCCACGCCGAGGATCCTCGCGCTCCGCTCGATGATGCGGGCCAGATCGGCACTCGGGTAGAAGTCCAGCCGCTCGGTAATGCCGAAGCGGGCCCGCATCGGGGCGGTGAGCAGGCCGAAGCGGGTGGTCGCCCCGACGAGCGTGAACGGCTCGACCGACATGGTCATGGTCTGCGCCCGTGGTCCCTCCGACAACCTCACCTCGACCTTGAAGTCCTCCATGGCAGGATACAGGAATTCCTCGATGACGGGACGCAGGCGGTGTATCTCGTCGATGAAGAGAATGTCCCCCGCACGAAGGTTGGTGAGCGCGCCCACGAGATCGGCCGGCTTCTCGATCACCGGTCCCGCGGTGTTGGTGATGTTCACGGCCATTTCCCGCGCCAGCAGCATCGCCAGCGTGGTCTTGCCCAGTCCCGGCGGCCCGTGAAAGAGAATGTGGTCGAGCGGCTCGCCGCGCTTGATCGCGGCTTCGATGGAGATCCGCAGCCCCTCCTTCACGCTGTCCTGACCCACGAAATGCGCCAGCCGCTCCGGCCGCAGCGATGCATCGGCGCGTGTCTCCTGCGGAAGAATCTCGGGAGTCGTCACTTCCGTTCGTCGTGCCATGTCGCTGTAGCGATCCCCCCTTTACGATCCCGGGCCGGAAGCGCGGTCTGCGAGGACCCGCCGCACGAGCTCTTCGGCCGTCTCTGCACCGCCGCCGCCCGAAGCGTCGCGCACCGCCGTGTCGGCCTCGGCGAAGGAGTATCCGAGACCGATCAAGGCGGCCACCGCTTCTCCAGCCCTGCCCGAGTCCGGGTCGTCCCCCGCCTCCGTCACGGCAATGTCGCGGACCTTGTCGGACAACTCCAGGATCACGCGTTCGGCGGTCTTCCTGCCCAGTCCACTGACCTGGATGAGGACCTTGGCATCCTGCTCGGCAATGGCACGCGCAAGCCTGCCGGCATGGTACGCGCTCATCATGGCGAGAGCCAGCCGGGGGCCCACCTTCTGCACGGTCAGGAGCCGCAGGAAGAGGGTGCGCTCGCGTATCTCGAGAAATCCGTACAGGCTGGGGGTGTCGTCGCGTACGATGTACGCGGTGAGGAGTTCCAGTTCGGCGCCCTGGGCCGGAAGGCGATTGAAGACCGTGAGTGGAACGTGCACCTCGTACACGACTCCCGCGCCCGTGTCCACCTCGACCCGGTCGACATCCAGGCCGACGAGCCGCCCACGGACCCGGCTGATCAAGAGGCCGCCCGGGAGGAAGCCGCGCCCTGCGGGAGCGGTCTCGTGTACGCGTGGCACAGCGCGGCCGCAATCCCGTCGGCCGCATCGGCCGGCTTCGGATCCGATCGGAGGCGCAGGTGCCGGCGCACCATGTACGCGACCTGCTCCTTCGTCGCGGAGCCGGTGCCGGTGACCGCCCGCTTGATCGCCCGGGGCGCGTACTCGACCACCTCGACGCCGCTCCTGGCGGCCGCCACGATGATCGCGCCGCGCGCCTGTCCCAGTGTCATCGCGCTCCGCACGTTCTTGCCGTAAAACGCGCTCTCGATCGCCATGACCTCGGGAGACAGTCGCGCGATGAGCTCCTCGACACCTTCGTGGATCTCCAGGAGCCGCACGACGAGGGACGCCCTGGGCGACGTCCGGATCACTCCGCATTCGAGCAGCTCCGCGTGGCGCCGGGCATCGACCACCACCGCCCCAAACCCCGTGACCGCCGTGCCGGGATCGATGCCGAGCAGCACGCAGCCGCCTGGACCGGTGCCCGCGTTCACAGGGCCCGCGACAGCACCGACTCGTCGAGATCGGCGTTCGAATGCACCTGCTGCACGTCGTCGTGGTCGTCCAGCAATTCCAGGAGCTTCAGCAGCCGCTCACCCGTCTTTCCGGCGACCGCCACTTCGCTCTTCGCGACCATCGCGAGCTGGGCCGAAGCGACCGTGAGTCCCGCGCCGACGAGCGCGCGGCGCACCTCGTGCAGCGAACCCGCACCGGTCGTCACGACGTATTCGCCCGCCTCGCTCGCCACATCGTCCGCGCCCGCCTCCACGGCGGCCTCGAAGACCGCGTCCTCATCGACCTCGCCCGCGTCGACGTAGATCATCCCCTTGCGGTCGAACTGCCACGCCACGGAGCCCGCCGTCCCCAGATTGCCGCCATTCTTGTCCAGCAGATGGCGGACCTCGGCCACCGTCCGCTTCTGGTTATCGGTCAGGGTTTCGATGTACAGCGCCACGCCGCCGGGACCATACCCTTCGTACACGATCTCCTCGTAGGTCACGCCCTCCAGCTCGCCGGTGCCGCGCTTGATGGCCCGGTCGATGTTCTCCTGGGGCATGTTGGCCGACTTCGCCGCGTCCACGCCAAGCCGCAGCCGCGGGTTGAAATTGGGATCCCCGCCCCCCTCGCGCGCCGCTACGGTGAGTTCGCGGATCAGCTTGGTGAACATCTGGCCGCGCTTCTGGTCGTTGACCGCCTTCTTGCGCTTGATCTGCGACCATTTGCTGTGTCCCGCCACAGCTCCCCTCCATAGGAAAACGACCCGGCAACCCCGGGATGCGCGCCAGGCGTCCGATGGGATAATATAGCGAACCGCGACTGCAACCGATCTCATCGAACGGGCCCGCATTCCCGGGGCGGTGTCACATTTTGCGGCAGGGAACGATATAGTATGTGGGAGGGTTCAACAGGTATGGCGCACGGTCCGCCCTGCCCCCCGAAGCCGGCCACGCGACGGCCCCGCAGTAAACCAGACTGAAGACACGATGATCAAGCACAGACTCCACGCCCTGGCCGCCGTCCTGATCGTCTGCACGCAGACGGCGGCCCTCGCCGCGCAGGATGCTGACCGACCGACCGGGAGCATCCTGGGCATGGTATACGACAGCACCACCAGCGCTCCCTTGGCGGAGGCGCGTGTCGCCGTCCTGGGAACGTCGGCGATCGGGAACACGAGCGAAGACGGCGAGTTCCGCCTGGACAGCGTCCCCGAGGGCGAGCACACGGTGATGTTCTTCCACCCGAGGCTCGGCACCCTCGGTGTCGCGGGGTCGACCCAGCAGGTCGTCGTCCGGGGCGCGAGCGTGGCCGAAGCCTATCTCGCGATCCCCTCCAGGGAGACCATCCTGACCGCGTGGTGCTCAGCCCAGACCGGTCTGGGCAACACCTCGATCGGCGGGATCGTCACCGACGCGCTGACCTCGGTTCCGCTGCCGGGCGCGCGGGTCGTCGCGCTGGGCGACAGGGTGGGCGTCATGCAGAGGCAGCGCGTGGTCGCGGAGACACGAACCGAGAACTCGGGCGAATTCATGTTGTGCGGCCTGGACGCGAACACGGAACTGTCGATCACGGCGACCTTCGGCACCAACGCGACACTCCCCGTGGCGATCGTCCAGCCGGGTCCGCACGTGATGGACATGACCATCCACATATCCGATCCGGTCACGATCAACGGCACCGTGATGGACTACGCCACCCGTGCGCCCCTCGCGGGAGCCCAGGTCCAGCTCGTCGGCACGAACCACAACGTGATCACGAATGCCGAGGGTAATTTCGGATTCGCCGGAATCCCTCCCGGCAGGCAGATCATCCAGACGGACAACCTGGGCTACGCCACCCGTATCGACTCCCTGACCGTTTTCAGCAACGAGGCGCTCGGGCTCGAAATCCTGCTGGCCACCGAAGCCATCGTGCTCGAGCCGCTCGTCGTCACCGGGCGCCGGAGGGACCGAAGGATCACCACGACGCCCGGCACGCGCTTTTCAGGGCTTACCGAGGCGCAGGTCGATTCCCTGATGCCACGGATCTTCGACTTCGCCTCGCTCGCGCGAGCGGCGCGGATGCCCGGCCTGTCCGTTACGGAGACCTACATCGCCGATGCGTTCGGGCAGCCGCAGATGGGCGTATGCATCGAGATGCTCCGGGCCCGAAGCAGCAGCAACCCCAATGCGTGCAACATGGTCGAAGTGCGCATCAACGACGGTCCCGTCCCCGACCCCTCCTTCTTCCTCCACGAACTCAATCCGCAGGACGTCAAGAGCATCCAGTTCATCACGCCCCTGGAGGCGGGCCTGCTCTACGGGGACCGGGGAAGGAACGGCGTGCTGCTGATCTACACGCGGTAACGGCGCGGGCCGAAGCAAGGTGCACCCGACTCGGCAGGGCGCCGTACGGCCAGCCGGGATGTGACCCGCGGCCGCGGCCGCTTCAATCGTCCCGCTCTTCCGCCTCCGCCACGATCTGTGCGACCCGGACCGCCGGGACGAAGTCGTAGCCGAGCATCCTTCGCCTGTGGTGCCCCCTGCCCTGGGTGATCGAGCGCAGCGCCGACGCGTACTTGTGCAACTCGGCCTCGGCCACCTGCGCCTTGATCGCGGTCTTCCCGCTCTCCGGCTCCATCCCGAGCACCCGCGCCGAGCGCCCGTTCAGGTCTCCCATGATGTCGCCCACGTACTCGTCCGGGGTGGTGACCGTGACCTCTATGATCGGCTCGAGGAGCGCCGGAGTCGCCTTCTCGGCAACGTTCCTGAACGCGTAGGAACCGGCAACCTTGAACGCGATGTCGGATGAATCCACCGAGTGGTAGGAACCGTCGTAGCACTCGGCGGCGAAGTCGACCAGGGGATATCCGGCAACGACGCCCCTCCCGGCGGCCTCCTGAATCCCGCGGTCCACCGACGGCACGTACTTCGTCGGGATCACCCCGCCCTTGATCGAGTTGACGAACTCGTAGCCCTCGCCGCGACCCAGCGGGCGCAGGCGGACCCAGCAGTCACCGAACTGCCCGCGGCCGCCCGTCTGCTTCTTGAAGCGCCCCTGCCCCTCCGCCGATGCCCTGATCGTCTCACGATAGGCGATCCGGGGACGCTCGGTCTCCACCGACACCGAGTACTTCCGCTTCATCCGCGCGAACTGCACATCGAGGTGGAGCTCGCCCATCCCCCGCGCGATCGTCTGCCGCAACTCCGGGTTGAACGCGGCGACGAAGGTGGGATCCTCTTCCTGCAGCTTGCCCAGTGCCTCGCCCAGCTTGTCCTCGTCCGCGCGCTCCGCACCGCGTACCGCAATCGAGATGTCCGGACTTGGGAAGGCCACCCCCTCGAGCGTCACCGAGTGCCCGGTACCGCAGAGGGTGTCGTTGGTGTGAGTGGACTTCAGTTTGGCGACGACTCCGATATCGCCGGCATGGAGCGCCTCCACCTCCACACGCTCCCTTGCCTGCGGAATGGCCAGGTGATTGATGCGCTCGGTCGCATTGCGCGTGGTGTTCCGCAGCTCGGTGCCGTTCACGATCATCCCCGAATACACGCGGAAGAGCGACAGCTCGCCTACATGGGGCTCCGCGCTCGTCTTGAAGACCAGGGCGCTCACGCCCTCGTCGTCGGCCGCGCGCAGCCGGACCGAGTCCCCGTTGGCCCCCGCGGCGTCGATGTCCCCGCCCTGGCCCGGATGCGGCAGCAACTCGACCATCTTCTGTGCGAGCGTGCGCACGCCCCAGGACTGCTCGGCCGCCCCGCAGAACACCGGGATCGCCTCGCCCTCGGCCACCGCCACCGCCAGCGCCTCGATCTGCTCATCCGGCGAAATCCCGTTCCCCTCCAGGTAGCGGTCGAGGAGGTCCTCGTCGGTCGTGGCGAGCGTCTCCATGAGCTCGGTCGTCCACTCCTCGACCTCGTCCGCGACGTCATCCGGGACCGGTCCCTCCTCGTACTCGCCCGTCATCGTGCCCGGCTTGTAGATGTGGGCCTTCCCCGTGAACAGGTTGACGATCCCCCGGAATCCGTCTCCCGCGCCGATCGGAACCTCCACCGGGATCGCCCCCGGGGCGAGCGTTTCCTTCACTTCGTCCAGAACCTTGGCGAAGTTGGCGTGCACCTTGTCCATCATGGACACGAACACCATGCGCGGCAGGCCTCGATCCTCGCAGAGCTGCCAAACCATCTCGGTCCCCACCTCCACGCCCGATGTTGCGCTCACCGTAACCACCGCGGCATCGGCTACCCGCGCGGCGGCGGTCGCCTCGCCGACGAAGTCCATGTATCCCGGCGTGTCCAGCAGGTTGATCTTCGTGCCGTTCCAGACGGCGTGCGCGACCGTGAGCTGCATCGACATGCCGTGACCCGTCTCCTCGGGCGTCGTCATCGTCAGCGCCGTCCCGTCGCCCACCTTGCCCTTGCGGCGTGAGGTCCCCGACGCGAAACACACTGCGTCGATAAGGGTCGATTTCCCCGACCCGCCGTGTCCGAGCACCACCACGTTGCGGATCTGTTCCGTTCTGAAAGACTTGGCCGCGGCCATGCCACCTCCTGTCGCTGATTGCCTGATCCCGTTCGCCCGGGACCGCACGACGCCCCTGAGGGCCGCCGTCATCCGGGGATGGGGCACCTTCGCGATTGGCGAAGGGTTGCGGATTGTAGAAACCGCGCCACGCACGGGTCAAGGAGGGGACCGTCAGGCGACCGAGCGGGGCGCCGTGTTTCGCGGCCGCTAGTTCGCCTTCGTCTGCCTCGACACCCGGTCCAGGAGCTCGCGCTCCTCCGCGGTGAGCGACTCGATGCCTCCGGCCGAGATCTTGTCAAGAACCGCGTCGACCTGGTCGAGTTCGGCGCGTTCCCTGGCCGCGCGCTGGCGGGCCCTCCGCTCCTCGAACGCGGCCGCGATGCGTCCCGACCCGGCGTCCTTGTCCCGCTCCCCCCGCCCGCGCCGGGAAGCCCCCGTCTTTCCCCCGCGCGATGCCCCACCACGCGACGACCCGCGCAGACCGGCGCCCCATCGCGAGAACCCGCTTCGCCCGCTCCCGCGCCGTCCGGACCGGCCGTGCCCGCGACCCCGGGCCCGACTGCCACGCCGAGCGCCACCGCGCCCGCCACGCACACCGTCCCCCCAACCCGCCGTACTGCCTTGCCCCATCGCCCCATAACCGCGCCCGTAGGACGGCATCCACCCGCTCTTTACCAGCAGGAAGCCGGCCACCGCGCCCCCCAGGTGCGCCAGGTGCGCAACACCGTCCCGGCTCGGCCCGATCGCGCTCGCGAAGCTGAGGGCCACCAGAAACGCGACCAGCCACTTCACGCGCACGGGGAACATGCCCCAGATGTAGACCGGCTGCTCCGGCCACGCCAACGCGAAAGCGAGCATCAATCCGTAGCACGCCGCCGACGCCCCCACGATCGTGGCGCCGGAGAATGCGAAGCTGAGCAGCACGCCGCCCAGGCCGCACACCAGGTAGAACTTGATGAACATGTCCGATCCCCAGCGCTCCTCCAGCGGCGGCCCGAAGAAGAACACGAACAGCAGGTTCATCAGCAGGTGCCAGAGGCCGGCGTGCACGAACATGTACGTCACCATGCCCCACGGCCGGTCCGCCAGACGACCGGGCGAGAACGCGAAGAGATCGATGATCAGGCCCCGGCCCACCGCGAGCCCGACCAGGAAGACCAGCGCATTCGCAATGAGCAGGATCCGCACCCAATGCGTGACCTGGAAGCGCGCCGAGGGACCGCCGAACGACGATGACTGGTTCACGTATCTCACGGCCTGCCTCCTGCCCGGCTCCGTTCGGCGATCAATGCCAACATTCGCCCGCCACCGGGACGGGCGCAACGGACCCTCACCGCCGGCTCCGGCTTCCCGTCCGCGAGCCCAATCGGCAGATGCGCTCGCACAGCTGCGGAAACTCGATGCCCGCCGCCCTTGCGGCCTTCGGCAACAGGCTGTTCCCGGTCAGCCCGGGCAGCGCGTTCGCCTCCAGGCACCACGCCTTCCCGTCCCCGTCCACCATGAAATCTACGCGCGAAAAGTGCTCCATTCCAAGCAGCCGGTGCACCTCCAGCGCCAACCGCTGCAGCGTGCCGGTCAGACCCGGACCGATGCGCGCCGGCGCGATCTCCAGCGCCATGCCCGCCTCGTACTTGCAGTCGAAGTCAAACAGTTCGCGCACCGGCTGGATCTCCACGACCGGCAGCGGCACCCCGTCCAGGATCCCGACGGTGAACTCGCGGCCCGCCACGTAGGCCTCGTACATCACGGTGTCGCCACCGCCGGCCGCAACCGCCGTCGCCTCGTCCACCTCCGCCGCCGTCCGGGCCAGCGTCAGCCGCACCGACGAGCCCCCCGACACCGGCTTGACGATCACCGGCAGCCCCAGCCGCCCGGCCACGACGTCCCCGGCCTCCTCCCCGGCGATCCAGTCCGGGGTCGGCACGCCCGCGTCCCGCAGGAGCCGCTTGGTGAGGTCCTTGTTCATCGCCAGCGCGCACGCCACGGGGCCGCTTCCGGCATACGGAATCCCCGATACCTCGAGCAGCGTCTGAATCGTGCCGTCCTCTCCCGCTCCGCCGTGGAGTGCGAGGAAGACAACGTCGGCCTCGGCCAGCGCGGGCTCGGATGCGATGACCGCGGCGTCGGGAAGCGTGTTCGGTGCGCCTGCGCGAGGCCCGGGCACGTCGGCGCGGCCGATGCCCGCCTCCCGAATCCTCCGTTCGAGCGCCCGGGGAAGGGGCCCCACGGCCGAGTCGATGCTGGTCACCGCGTGTCCCGCGCTACGCAGTGCCGCAGCGACCTGGCAGCCACTCGCCAGCGAAACGGCGCGCTCCTCGGAGCTGCCCCCCAGAAGCACCACCACCCGCATGGGCCCCTTACTCATGGCGACGCCGCCAGCGACCGCACGAGGTCGTACCGGGTCAGTATCCCATCCAGGGAACCGTTCGACCGGATCAGCACCGCGTGCGCGCCCCGCGTGAGCAGCCGGGTGGCCGCGTCCGCGTCGGCACCTTCATCGACCACAGGGTACGGCGCCCCCATCACCGATTCCACCTCCTGCTCGAGAACGGTGCGATCGGCCAGCACCGCCGCCATGAGTTCGCGCTCCGCGACGCTCCCGACGCATTCCCCCGACACCACCACCGGGAGCTGCGACACGTTGTGCGTGGACAGCGTCGAGATCGCCATGCGCACCGGCGTCTCGGGCGTCACCGTGAGCAGGCCCGGCAGCCGTTCGAGCTTGGCGGCCGCCATCTGCGCCACGGTGGCCTGCTTCCGCTCCAGGAAGCCGTTGTTGCGCATCCACTCGTCGTCGTACTGCTTGGTCAGGTAGCGCTCGCCCCAGTCGCACAGGATGGCCACGACCAGCGCGTCAGGGTCGTCGAGGCGGCGCGACTCCTCCAGCGCCGCGTGCACGATCAGGCCGGTCGACCCGCCCACGAACAGCCCCTCCTCGCGCACCAGCCGACGCGCCATGGCGAAGGCGTCCGCGTCGCTCACCGTCCGGTAGTCGTCGATGTACTCGATGTCCAGCGTCCCGGGGATCTTGTCGTTCCCCAGGCCCTCGACCTTGTAGGGCTCCCCGGCACCGACCTCCCCCGTCTCGTGGTACCCGGAGATGACCGACCCCACGGGGTCCACGCCGATCACGCGGATCTCCGGGTTCATCTCCTTCAGGTACTTTCCGGTTCCCGAGATCGTCCCGCCGGTCCCCGCGCCAGCCACGAAGTGCGTGATCCGGCCGTCCGTCTGCTCCCACACTTCGGGGCCCGTCGTCAGGTAGTGGGCTTCGGGATTGTCGCGGTTGTAGAACTGGTCGGCCAGGAAAGCGCCGGGCGTAGCCTCGGCAATGGTCCGGGCCCGGTTGACATAGTGGTCCGGGTGATCCGGCCCAACCGCGGTCGGGGTGATCACCACCTCGGCGCCGAACGCCCGCAGGAGCTTGACCTTCTCCCGGCTCATCTTGTCGGGCATGGTGAAGATGCACCGGTATCCGCGGGACGACGCCGCCATCGCGAGCGCGAGCCCCGTGTTGCCGCTGGTGCCCTCGACCACGGTGCCGCCCGGGCGGAGCAGCCCGCGGGCCTCGGCGGCCCGTATGATGGCGATCCCGATCCGATCCTTGACCGATCCGCCCGGATTCATGAACTCGGCCTTCCCGTACACGGGCGTGCGGGTCCCGCCCGTCACACGGTTCAGCTTGATCAGCGGCGTCCATCCGACCAGATCGAGGACGTCGTCGTAAGGCTTCACGTGGCGCGGACTTCGGATCTGTTCCAGGTTCACCGTCGCCTCCGGAGCGGCGGCTGCGCGGGTGGCTCGCCGCTCTTCGAGAAGTGTACCGGCACGCGCGCCCAGACCCTGAGCGGTTCCCCGGCCCGCCGCGCAGGCTCGAACTCCATGCTCCTGGCTCCGTGGAGCGCCGCCGAATCGAGGGCCGCATGACCGCTGCTTTCCACCACGGCTACGCTGTCCACGCCTCCCTCCCGGTTGACCAGCACGCGCACGATGGTGCTCCCCTCGACGTCCTGGTCCCACAACTCGAGAGGGTATTCCACCGGGCTCTCCGAAAACAGCGGCGTGGGCCGCTCGATATGCTGGTCGCCGCCGCATCCCAGTGCGAGGCAAGTCACCAGGAGTCCACGGACTTCCAGGACACCGAGCCGACCGACCTCCATCTATGCCACCAGTCCTTTCTCCACCGGTTATCCCCTCCGCGCCTCGGCCCGGAGGGCGTGCAACAGGTTGAGGGCCTCCAATGGAGTCATGCGGTCGGGCTCGAGCGCGCGCAGCCGTTCCACCACGGGATGCTGCACCGTGAACAGCGACACCTGGTCACGGACGACCTCCGAAGAAGCGGCTCCGCCGCTCCGGCGGCCGAGACCGGTACCCCCACCCGTGTGTGTTCCCTCGAGTTCGGCGAGAAGTTCCATCGCGCGCGCGATCAGGTGCGGGGGAAAGCCCGCGAGCCGGGCGACCTGGATCCCGTAGGACCGATCCGCCCCGCCCTCCTCGAGCCGCCTCAGGAAGACAATGGTCTCGCCCGACTCCCTGACCGCCACGTTCAGGTTGCGCACGCCTGAAAGAAGATCGCCAAGCTGGGTCAGTTCGTGGTAGTGGGTCGCGCAGATGGCCTTGGCCCCCACATGCTCGTGCAGGTGCTCGGTCACCGCCCAGGCGATCGAGACCCCGTCGTAGGTGGAGGTCCCACGGCCGATCTCGTCGAGCAGGACCAGACTCCGCGCGGTGGCGCCGTGGATGATCGCCGCCGTCTCGTTCATCTCGACCATGAATGTAGACTGGCCGCGCGCCAGATTGTCGGAAGCGCCCACGCGCGTGAAGATTCGGTCGCAGACGCCGAGACGGGCCTCGTCGGCCGGCACGAAAGACCCCACCTGCGCCATCAGCTGGATCAGGCCGGTCTGGCGCAGCACCGTGCTCTTGCCGGCCATGTTCGGGCCGGTCAGGATCACGATCCTCCCGTCCTCGCCCAGGGCCAGATCGTTGGGAATGAAGTCCTCGCGCGGCATCATGGTCTCGACGACCGGGTGCCTCCCCGCCGCGATGTCGATGTCGAATTCCGTGGTCACCTCGGGACGCACGTACCCGCGCACCTCCGCCACCTGGGCGAGCCCCGCGATGACGTCGAGCATCGCGATCCGGCGTCCGGCCTCCTGGATCCGCTTCACCGCGAGGGCCAACTCTCCCCGCACCCGCAGGAAGAGGGTCTGCTCGAGGCGGCCGATCTTCTCCTCGGCCCCGAAAACCTTCTCCTCCCACTCCTTCAGTTCCGGAGTGAAGTACCGCTCCGCGCCGGTCAGGGTCTGCTTGCGTATGAAGTGATCCGGAACGCGCTCCAGGTTGGCTTTGGTGACTTCCAGGTAGTAGCCGAAGACCTTGTTGTAGCCGACCTTCAGCGAGGCGATTCCCGTCCGCTCGCGCTCTCGGGTCTGCAGCCCGGCGATAAAGTCGCGCGCGCCGTCTCTGAGCGCCCTCAACTCGTCGAGTTCCGCGCTGAACCCCTCCCGGATTATCCCCCCCTCGGCCAGCGTCGGCGGAGCATCTTCCGAGATCGCGTCCGCGATCAGCGCGTCCACGTCCTCCAGGGTATCCAGGTCCCCGCACAAACGGCCGAGCAAGCCGGTGTGCAGCGCTTCGCCGCACCTGGCGACCGCGGGGAGCTGGCGCACGGACAACCCCAGCCCCAGCACCTCGCGCGGCGAGGCGCGGCCCGTCCCCACCTTGGTTGCAAGACGGTCCAGGTCGCGGATCGATCCGAGGGCCGCCCGCAGTTCCACACGTGCGTCCGGATTGTCGAACAGCTCCGCCACGCCGGCCAGCCGTTCCCGAATCTCCGTGGCGTCGAGCAGGGGCCTGAGAAGCCAGGTCCGCAACAGGCGGGCGCCCATGGGCGTGGTTGTCGCGTCAAGCACCGACAGCAGCGACGCATCCCCGTCCTGCGGGCGCAGCGGCTCGACAAGCTCCAGGTTGCGCCGGGTCATGGCGTCGAGCGTCATGACCACTTCGGGACGCTGGATTCGCGGAGCCCGCAGGTGCTCCACGGACCCGGGGCGGATCTCCTCGACGTAGGCGACCAGAGCGCCACCTGCCCGAATCAGCAGTTCGTCGCCACGCTCGAAGCCGAACCCGTCCAGCGACAGCACGCCGTACCGTCTGAGGAGCTCATCGCGGGCGGTCTCCAGGTCGAACACCCAGTCGGGCCGGGTGGTGCGGACCGCCCGGTCTCCGACGTTGTCACACCATTCACCGCCCGAATCGGGCATCAGTAGTTCGCGCGGCTCCAGCCGGTCGAGTTCGTCCTCCAGCTCGTCAGGCGTGATCTGCAGAAGCACGATTTCGCCGGTCGAGACATCCAGCGCCCCCAGACCGGCCGCAAGCTCCCCGGGAACCAGGGCCACGATAAAGTTGTTCCGCGATGCTTCCAGCAGGTTGTCCGACACCACGGTTCCCGGGGTCACCGTCTCGACGACTTCCCTGCGCACGATGCCTCTGGCCTCGGCCGGATCCTCGACCTGCTCGCAGATCGCGACACGCTTGCCGAGCTTCACCAGCCGTCCCAGGTAGTCGTCAAGCGCCTTCGCGGGCACGCCGGCCAGGGGAACGCGGCTCGCCGCGCCGTTGTTGCGGGACGTGAGGGTCAGCCCGAGCAGGCGGGCCCCCTCCTCTGCGTCCTCGCAGAACAGCTCGTAGAAGTCACCTACCCGGAAGAACACGAGGGCGTCCCGATGGCGGGACTTCGCGTCGCGCCACTGGCGCATGAGCGGTGTCTCGAGGCCGCGGTTCAGAAGCTTTGCCTGGCAGCGATGGAGGGTGACTGAAGGCCGGGAACAGGATCACGGATGGAGTACGATACCGCGGCGATGACCGGCGATCAACGCCGTCCTGAAGGCGCACGGCGAATCGCCGGGAATCGACGCTACCCGAGGTCGACGCGCCGCAGCCGGTTCGCGTTGGTCACGACGGTGACGGAGCTGAACGCCATCGCCGCTCCGGCGATCATCGGAGAGAGCAGCAGGCCGAAAGACGGGTAGAGCACGCCTGCTGCCACGGGGATGCCGATTACGTTGTATGCGAAGGCCCCGACGAGGTTCTGCGCGATATTGCGCCGGGTCGCGGCGGAGATGCGGAGCAGTGTCTCGACACCGCGAAGCGAGTCGCCGAGCAGGGCGACGTCGCCGGTTTGCAGCGCGACATCGGTTCCGCCCCCCATCGCGACGCCGACATCGGCCGTGGCCAGCGCGGGGGCGTCGTTGATGCCGTCGCCGACCATCGCGACCACGCGTCCGGCATCGCGCAGCGCGCCGATCTCGGCGGCCTTCTCCTCCGGGGAGACACGTGCCCGCACGCGATCGATCCCGACCTGCGAAGCGATCCTCATGGCGGCTCCTTCCTCGTCGCCGGTCAGCATCATCACCTCCACACCACGCGCGCGCAGGCGCTCCACCGCGGCCCGGGCACCGGGACGCACCGCATCGGCCACCGCGAACACCCCCGTAACCGCTCCGTCCACCGCCACCACCACCGGGGTCCCCCCTTCGGCGGCACCCCGGTCGAGGTGCCCGTGCACCGGCCCGGTCGCGACTCCCGCACCCTCGAGAAACTTCGGCGACCCCACCAGGACCCGCCTGCCGGCGACCACCGCGGAAGCTCCGAGCCCGGGATGCGCCGCAAAGTGCGCCGCCTCCCCGGCCCGGACCCCCCGCTCCCGCGCATACGCCACGATCGCGCGGGCAGCCGGGTGTTCCGACATCGCCTCCACCGCGGCGGCCGTGCGCAGGAAGTCCTCCTCGCCGACACCGGGCGCCGGGTTCGCGTGCGTCACCATCGGCTTGCCCAGGGTCAGCGTGCCCGTCTTGTCCAGGACCACCGTGTCGATGTCGCGCGCGCGCTGCAACGACTCGCCGTCGCGGATGAGGACCCCGTGCCCGGCCGCCCGCCCGATCGCGATCATGATCGAGATCGGTGTGGCGAGACCCAGCGCGCACGGGCACGCGATCACCAGCACGGCGACGGCGGTCACCATGGCGAAGTTCACCCGCGGCTCGGGCCCGAAGAGGAACCATGCCCCGAACGTCACCAGCGCGACGAGCACCACCGCCGGCACGAAATAGCCCGCCACGACGTCCACCGTCCTCTGAATCGGCGGCTTGGTCCCCTGGGCCCTGCGCACCATGGCCACAATACGCGCGAGCACCGTGTCGGAACCGACGCGCGTCGCACGAATCGTCAGCGCCCCCGTTGCGTTGACCGTGCCGCCCACCACCGCATCACCCGGAGCCTTGTCCACCGGCGCGTTCTCGCCGGTGAGCATGGATTCGTCGACCTCGCTCCTGCCGTCGATAACCCGGCCGTCCAGGGGAACCCTCGCACCGGGGCGCACCAGGAGCACGTCGCCGGGAACCACATCCGCTACCGGTACCGTTTCGACGTCCTCGCCCGTGACGCGGTCGGCCGTCTCGGGGGTGAGGTCGAACAGCGCCCTGAGCGCCCTCGCGGTTCGGCCCTTCGCCTTCGCCTCGATGGCCTGTCCGAGGACCACCAGGGTGATGACGACCGCCACGGCCTCGAAGAAGGGGCGGCCGCTGCCCGCCGGGAAGAGCTGGGGCGCGGCCACCGCCACCGCCGAGTAAAGCCAGGCCGCGCCGGTGCCCAACGCGACCAGCGTGTCCATGGTGGAACTCCGCGCACGCGCAGCCGACCAGGCCCCCGCAAAGAACCCCCGCCCGACGTACGCAAGAATCGGCAGGGTCAGAACGGCCGAAAGCCACCACGCCGCGCGGAGCATGTCTCCGCTCAGCGCTGGCAGCCCCGGGATCATCTCCCAGTGCCCGATCAGCACCACCGGCAGGCCGCACGCCACGCCGACGCGGAAGCGCCTCATGAGGTCGGCCTGCTCCGCATCCCTGTCCCGGTCGCGTTCGACCGCCGCCTCCAGAACCGCGCCGGAGCCGGCGAGCACCTCCGCCCCGTATCCCGCGCGCTCCACCGCCTCCACCAGTGCCCCCGGGTCGGGAACGGTGCTCCCGTGTCTCACGGTGGCAAGCTCCTCCACGAGGCTCACGCTGGCCTCCGCCACGCTGTCGACGGCGCCGAGCGCCCGCTCGACCGTGGTCACGCAGGCCGCGCAGTGCATCCCGCGAATGCTCAGCTGGACGTCGCCGCCGGTTTCCTCCGACTCCGTCTCCGCCACCTCGGGCCTCGTCGTCGCGACCAGGTCCGGGGCGCTCACCACGGGCCCCCGGTTCCGGCCATCGCTACGCCGCTCCCGCCGAGCCCCGGCGACGCACCTGCAGGCCGAGCAGCCACTCCTCGAGAAGGACCTCGTCGGAGATCGCGCTCGCCTTGAGCAGTTGGTCCACGCGGCGAAGTCCGTGAACGGCGCGGGCCAGGTCGGCGCGGGTCCAGCGCCGTGCCTGCCCGGTGATCCTGCGCACGAGGAAGCGCTGGTAGGGGGGCAGCGCGTCCTGAAGGGCGGAAGCGCCTCCCTCGATGGCCACCCCGATGCGCAGGAGCGTGGTCGACAGGCCGATCACCAGGCCCACGGCCGTCTCTCCCTGTGCGAGCAGAACCGGCAGCCCCCTCACGGCCTCGCGGACCTGCCGATTGCCCACCAGGTCGAACCAGGCCCAGCGATCCTGCTGGGGCAGGTGGAGGCCGCCTCTTCGCACGGCATCCAGATCCACGGGCCGATCCGGCCCCACCATTTCGGCGAGCTTGCGGACCTCCTGCGTCAGCACGCCCAGGTCGGTGCCCGCGGCTCCCGCCAGCGCCTGTGCGGCCTCGACCTCGATCGTGGCGCCGAGTTCCCCGGCCGCCCAGGACACGAGCCACGCCGGAACCGCGTCGCGGGGCACGGGCTTGAACTCCGCCGCCTGCGCGAGCCGCGCCAGATCCTTGTAGAACTTTGCCCGGGACTGCTTCGGTACCGTGGCCTGCAGGATCAGCACGAGCCCCCGCGGCGGCTTTCCAGCGGTATCCAGCACGACCTTGCGCGCTGCCGGGCTGGACGCCAGCGCCTCGGCCTCCTTGACCAGCACAACGCGCCAATCCGCCATCATCGGCGGGGTGGAGATCACCGACGCCAAGCGTTCCACGGACGTCTCGGACCCGCGGAGCACGTCGACGTTGAAGTCGCGTGTCGCCGAGTCGGCGTATTGCTCGACGAGAACTTTTGCCGCGGCCGCCTTCCGGAACTCGTCACCGCCGTGGAGGAAGAACACGCCCCCGTCGGCTGAGGCGCTCAGGGACCGGGGCAGGGACACCGTCGTGCCTGGGACGCGGGCGAGCGGCCCGCAGTGAACGCACGGCTCCGCAAGGGGCTGCTAATACTGATCCAGCCCCGCCTCAACCTCGCGGGATACGGGGCGGGCGGGCGTGTGGCCGTATTCGAAGAGCATGGCACGCGCGATTTCGACCGGGGCCGTTCGCGCCTGCTGGACAGGGAAAGGACCGGGAAGCGAAAACACCAGCGGCACGAGGGGCACGGTGGGCGCGCTGGCCACGACCGGAGGCATCTCGACCTCGGGCGTCGGCAGCGACAGGAACGGGAGCCAGGCCGCGGCGGTCAGCAGCACCGTCACGATCAGGGAGGCGGCCAGCGTCATTCCGGAACCCGCCGCGCCCAGCGCCTGCGGTCTGCGCTCCTCGGCAAGGGCCCGGTGGCGTACGGCGGCAACCCGGGTCGGACGGATGGCCGCCTCCGGCTGTGCCGCTCGCAAAACCTGGACACCCTTGCGGATGACCCGATCGTACCGCGCGCAGCGGGCGCAAGTCTCGAGGTGGCCGATCACCCGCGCCCTGGCCTCGGGCTCGAGGCGGCCATCGCGGTAGTCCGAATAGCCGTCAAGGAAGCGCTGACACGCCGGCGGCACGGCTTGCCGCCCTTCGCGGCCCGTTTGCCGGGACATTGAAATCTTGCTCTTCACGAAATCCGGTGCCCGTCGATCATTCCCCAAAAAAGGTCAGTCCGCCAACCAATATCCTCACCAAACGGCCACCCCGCCAGTGTCGCGGAGATGCCGGCACCGACGAGGTACACCCCTTCGGGCCGCTTGTTTCGGTTTCGCGCCGCTTCAGGAATTGTATACAGCCGGGCGGCGCAGAAGGTTCCGCGGGGCGAGAGGTTTCCCGAGGGCGCAAGGGAATCGGCGCCGCGCTCGAGGGATTCGACGCCACGCCTCGGACGGGCCGGAAACGGGATAGCGGACGCCGGTCGGAACGGGGCGCGTCAGTGGGCCACCGCCGGTACCGTGCCCCGCTCCCGGGATCAGTCGACCATCGGCCCGATGATACGCGCGAAGCTGTTGCGAGCACGGTTCAGCCGGCTCTTTACCGTGCCCAGGTTGCATCCGGTGATATCGGCAATCTCCTCGTACGTCTTGCCCTGCAGCTCCCTCAGCACGAAGACGGTCCGGTGGTGGTCCGGCAGCTCCTCGACCGCTTCGTTGACCTTCTCTCGCAGGAAACGACGGCGATACAGATCGTCCGGGCGTGTCTTGGGATCTTCCCATTCGAGCGGCCGAAAGTCCGCGTCCCAGTTTCTGGTGACCGTCTGAAAGAGCACCAGCGGGTTCCTGGCCCGGTTCCGCAGTTCATTCTTGGCGAGGTTGCCGGCGATCGTGTAGATCCACGTCGAGAACTTTCTCGCCTGGTCGAATCGGTGCAGGTGTCTGTATACGCGCACGAAGGTCTCCTGGACGAGGTCCTCAGCCCGCTCGCGGTCTCCCACTGTGCGGTGGACGAAGTTCTGAAGGCGTCGGTCGTAGCGGCGCACCAACTCGGCAAATGCGCTGTCTTCGCCATCGAGGAAGCACTGAACGACCTGGCTGTCGTCGAGAACGGCAAGCTGCCGTCTCATCTCCCTGGCTGAACCGGGTCGGCGGACCCCGTCTCGCTCGACCGGCAGCGGCTTGGCTCGTGCCATGTCAACACGCTCCTCTCAACAGACCTCATTTAAGGTGAAACCACCCCTGATTCCGCACGCAGGGTGCTCTTGCACCCCTCGTTGCGCAGGAACCGTGCCAAACGAAATGCCGCTGGGGACAGGGTTTCGGCGATGAACGTGTCCTCGGCGGGTGACACCCGATTCCCGCTGGAAAGACAGGGCGGGCTAGCGGGCGCCCCCGTCGCGCAGAAGAAAGCGCGCTCCGTACAGGATCGTCACCAGGGTCTTGCCGTCGGTGATCTCTCCCGCGCGCACCATCTCCAGGATCCTGGAAAGAGGAAGGCGCACGACCTCCAGGAACTCGTCGTCGTCGGCCCGCGCCCGCCCGGGCACCAGGTCGAATGCGGCGTAGAGGTGGATCTCCTCGTTGGTGAAGCCGGGGGTGGTGTGGATCGTGGTCAGTTTGACCAGTCTGCCCGCGCACACGCCCGCCTCCTCCTCCAGCTCACGCTCGGCGCACTCCTCCCAGGTCTCGCCGGGCTCGATGATGCCAGCGGGAACTTCGTAGATGTCACCGCCGGCGGCGTACCGGTACTGGCGCACGAGGAGGATTTCCGGATCCGCGTCATGCTCGCTTCCGAGTACGGGCAGAACGGCGGACGCGCCGCGGTGGCGCACAAGTTCCAGCTCGCCGACAGAGCCGTCGGGAAAGCGCACCGTGTCGACGCTCAGGTGCACCACCCGGCCGTCGTGGATGAGCGACGTGTTCATCAGGGCCCGCCGGTCCTCGGTCATTGGCCCGCCTCCGGCCCGATCTCGTCGTGAACGTGGACCGGACCGATGTCGAGCGCCTTCAGCTGCGCTGCAACCTCGCCGGCATCACCCACCACGACCGTGCACAACTCGCCGGGACGGAGATGCCTGCGGGCGGCGGCGGCGACATCGGCCCTCGTCACGCTGGCGACCCGGTCCCGGTACATGCGGTAGTAGTCGTCGTCGAGGCCGTAGACGATCATCCCGGCCACTCTGGACGCGACTTGACCGGTCGTCTCCAGCCGCAGCGGAAACACGCCGGCGAGGTAGTTGCGCGCGGTGTCGACCTCGTCCCGATTCGGCCCGGCCGCCACGATGCCCTCGATCTCCCGGAAGATCTCGGCTACGGCGGCCCCGGTCACCGCGTTCTCGACGGCCGTGGAGACCGCGAACGGTCCGGGTCCCCGGCGCGGGGCGAACGACGAGGTCACCCCGTAGGTGAAGCCGCGCCGTTCGCGCAGATTCAGGTTGAGCCGCGACGAGAACGAACCGCCCAGGATGAGGTTGAGCACGATCGTCGCGAAATAGTCGTCCACCCCGCGATCCACGCCGACATGCCCCACCCGGATCTGGGACTGCACGGAGCCCGGCCGGTTCACCACGTGCACGGCCCGTTTCCGGCTGCGTGGGCGGGCGTTCGGCTCCGGGAGCGCTGCGACGTCCCTGTGCCAGTCGCCCAGCCCCTCCTCCGCGACCGCCATGGCCTCGGCCGGATCGAGACTGCCCACGATCACCGCCGCCGCCTCCGCCGGACCGTAGCGGCCGCCGGCAAAGCCGCGCGCATCCTCGGCACCCAGGTGCGAGAGCGAGGTCTCGACTCCGCCGAGCGGCCGGCCGTAGGTGGCACCGTCCGCGAAGACGAACCGGGCATGCGCATCGACTGCCAGCGCCGAAGGGTTCATCCGCCTTTGCACGGTCGTGGCGAGCCGCTGCTGCCGGTAGCGCTCGAACTCCGCCTCCTCGAAGGCCGGCCGCCGAACCATCTGCGCCAGAAGCGGCATCGCCCGCGCGAGGTGTTCCGCCTGGCAGGAGACCGCCACCGTGGTGGAGTCCCACCCGGTCGCCGCACCAAAGCTCGCCCCGACATCTTCCAGGGCGCGCGCAAGCTCCGTGCTCGACAGGCGCGAGGTCCCTCCCTCGAGAGCGTCGCCGGTCAGGACCGCCAGTCCGGAATCGCTCGCCGGCACGGCGGTCTCGCCGGCGCGCAGCACGACCATCCCGGTCACGACCGGGCCTGTGTCCTGCGAGACCAGGCGCACGTCCATCCCGTTGCTCAGGCGGCGCCGCTCGATGCTCGGGAACGCGTACGGACGGATCAGGCCGGCCGCGGGCGGAGTCCGGCCGGCGCTCATGCGGCGGCGGCGGGCCCACCCGGGATGTACCGCACGCTGACCCGATTCGCGGGGTGTAGATACCTGCGGCCCCATTCGCACGCTTCCGCCACCGTGACGCTGCGGAGCCGCGACAGGTCGTCGTTCAGGCGCGCCGCGTCGCCGAAGCAGGTGGCGTACATCGAGAGCAGGTCGGCCCGCGTCTCGACGCGCTGCAGCTCCCTGAGCGTGCGCGTCTCCGCCCCGACCACCGCCCGCGCGACCTCCTCTTCGGTCAGCGTGCCCGCGTCGTCGATCTCCGCCGCGACGGCGCGCTCCAGATCGTCGATGTCGGTGTCGGGGTAGCCCGTGGCGATGACCAGGAAGATCGTGACGCCGCCGGTAAGCGGAAGGAGGTGGCAGCTGGCCGATTTCGCACGGCGGGAGCGCACCACGCGGTCGTAGAGCCGCGAGGATCGCCCCGAGCCGAGGCAGTTCGCAGCCACCTCCCCGGCATAGAAGGCGTCGTCCGTGAAGGGCGGCACGCGCGAGGCCATGTAGATTCGCGGCAGGGGCACCGCCGCGCGCACGTCGGTGCGCAGGGTCTCGCCGGTGGCGAAGGGGATCCCTGCCGTGCCTGGGACGGGGGGCGGGGGCGGGCCCGCGGGGATCTCCTCGAAGTAGTGCCTGACACGGCCATGCGCGTGGTCCGCGTCGAAGTCGCCGCAGAGGGAAATCACGGCGTTGTTCGGGAGGTAGTAGGTGGCGAAGAACTCGTGCACGTCCTCGAGCGTGGCGGCGGCGATGTCCTCCATGGCGCCGATGACCGTGTGATGATACGGATGGGTCGCCGGGAAGAGGAGCGACTGCATCCTCTCGTCCCAGTCCCCATAAGGCTGGTTGTCGTACCGCTGCCTCCGCTCGTTCATGACCACGTCGCGCTGGTTCTCCAGCTTCTCTTCGGTCATCGCAGGCAACATCCAGCCCATCCGGTCCGATTCCAGCCACAGGGCCAGGTCGAGGTGGTGGGACGGGACGGTATCGTAGTAGTTCGTGCGGTCGAACCACGTCGTGGCGTTGGCCGCGCCGCCCACCTTCTCGATGTGATGGAAGTGCCCGTTCTTCGGGACGTTCGCCGAACCCTGGAACATCATGTGTTCGAAGAGGTGCGCGAACCCCGTGCGCGGCCGCGTCTCGTTCCTGGAGCCCACGCCATACCAGAGGTTGACCGCCACGACAGGCGTCGTCCGGTCGGGTGCCAGTACGAGCCTGAGGCCGTTGGCGAGCGTGTGCTGCTCGATCTCGATCATGTGTCTCCAGGGCATGTGGCCCGTTTCCCCGGTCCACGGCTTGCGCCATCTTTTTCCTTGCGTGCGACAACACTCTAGCGATTGGCCATACCGCACAAGGCGGGCCCCGGCCATGGACGTGCCGGGCGCGCGCGATGGTCGGTGCCGGCAAAACCTGCAAGGAGGCATTCCCGTGGGGTTCACTCCCTTCGCCATGGAGCGGTGGCAATCCACCTGGGAGCATCGGGTGGCGTTCAACCTGTCGGAGAGCGGTGTTCATCCCCTGACGGTCGGAGAGCTGCTCTCCATGGCCGGCGGGTCCACCGATCTGGCGGACGTTCGGCTCGGATACGGGCAGTCGAACGGCTCGGACGAGCTGCGGGCGATCATCGCCTCGCTGTACCCGGGCGCGTCGGACCGCTCCGTGGTCGTCACCACCGGCGGAGCCGAGGCGAATTTCGTGGGATTCTGGGAGCTCGCGGCGGCCGGCAGGCCGGTGGCGGTCATGCTGCCCAACTACATGCAGGTCCCGGGGCTGATCGAGAACTTCAAGGGGGGGTACGTGCCCTTCCACCTCCGCGAGGAGGCCGGTTGGCGCCCCGATCTCGATCAGCTGGAAGCGGCGCTGCGGGACGGGGCGGGATTCATCCTGGTCACGAACCCCAACAACCCCACGGGCGTGGCCCTGACCGGGGACGAAATGGACGACGTCGTCGCCCTGGCGGACCGGCACGGGGCCTGGATCCTCTCGGACGAGGTGTATCGAAGTGCCGAGGTGGGCGAGGACCCGGTCCCGTCGTTCTGGGGCCGCTACGACAAGGTTTTGGTGACGAACACGATGTCCAAGGCCTACGCGCTGCCAGGACTGCGCCTGGGGTGGGTGGTGGGACCCGAAGACGTCGCGGAGCGGCTGTGGGCCCGGACCGACTACACCACGATCGCGCCGGCGTCGCTTTCGGATGCGCTGGCCACCGTCGCGCTCTCGCCGGATGTGCGTCCCCGGATTCTCGCGCGGACCCGTGGCATCATCCGCAACAACCTGAGCGTGATGAGCGGCTGGATGGACGCCCAGGAAGGCCTGTTCAGCTACACGCCTCCCGATGCGGGCGCGATCTGCATGGTGCGGTACCACGAGCCGACCGCGTCGCTGGAGCTCGCCGAGCGGCTTCGGGTCGAGCACAGCCTTCTCATCGTTCCCGGCGCCCATTTCGGGATCGAGGGGACGATGCGGATCGGGTTCGGCCTGCCGGAGGACGAACTCCTGGAAGGGTTGGAGCGCCTAGGGGCGGTCTTCGCGACGGCAGGGGCCGCATAGTACAGTAGACGGAAAAACGGTTCATGTATACTGAAGTTTACATGAACAGCCCCAAGGCATCGGTTTCCACCGGCACTACGCAGTCGGGCTGGTCGTAGCCCGCGCGGTTCACGGACCGCGAGACGGGATGCAGGTGCAGGTCGGGGGGCTCGGCGTCGCCCAGCATGGCGTGCAGGGCAGCGGGTGTGGTGCCCCGCGCCAGCCAGTCGTCCCAGCTTTGCGGCGGAAGGATGACCGGGACTCGGTCGTGGAGCCAGCGGATGGCCTCGGGAGCATCCCGAGTGAGAACCGAAAACGTCAGGAGCCTGGAACCCGTGGCTGAGCGCCAGGTGGACCAGATTCCGGCCATGGCGAAGACATTCCGGTCCGCCAGGTGGAGCCAGTACGGCTGCTTTCCCGACGGGCGGCTCTCCCACTCGTAGAAGCCGTCGGCGGGCACCAGGCAGCGGCGCGCGAGAAAGGACTCGCGGAAGGCGCTCCGGCGGCCCACCGTTTCGGAGCGCGCGTTGATCATGCGGGCCCCCACGCGGGGGCTCTCCGCCCAGTGCGGAACGAGGCCCCACCGCATGAGGCCGGCCCGCCGCCCGTCCGGCGCGGCGATCACGATCGGCGCGTCCTCGGTGGGAGCGATGTTGTAGCGGGGGCGGTGGCGCGTCAGGCCCGGAGCGGTCTCCGCACGGAATGCGTCGGCGATGGCGTCGATTTCATGGGTGAGGCTGAAGCGGCCGCACACGGATTCAGCCGCAGGAAGGGAATGTGCCCGCCAGCGCCACCACCGCCGTTTCACTGGTGACGCCCGCGACTTCCCTCACGACGAAGAAGCCGTCCTCGCCCTGCTCCTGGTAGAGCGGCATGAGGAGTCGGCCGGTCTTCGGAACCGCGACCTCGCCACGGCGGTCGTCGCCCACGACGTCACCCGCGCGCACGCGTTGGAAGTTCCGGAAGCAAGGGCGGCTCCGGTAGCGGTCGCCCGGCTCGATCGGGTGGCGGTACGTGCTCTCGAGGACCCGCGGCAGCCCCCGGTACGCTTGCCTCAGCGCCCTGAACGCGACTGCCGCCTCGGGCGCGTCCTGCCAGTCCAGCAGGCCCGCCGCGTGGATCGCCAGCCAGACCGCGCTGGCCGCCCTCACCCTCGATTCGGCCTCTTCGTGCTGCCCGCATTCGAAGACCGCCGCCGTGTACCCCAGGTGGTCCATGTAGCTGTTGAAGGTGCCCTCGAGGTGCTGGTCGAGCTTCATGACCAGGGGCACCGGGATGGCCATCGCGAAACGCTTGTTGTGCGCCAGGTCGCTCGCCGTCGTAAAGGCACCGCCGCCGCCCGAGGTCGTGTGGATGTCGAGAACGAACACAGGACCCCGGCGCCGCTCCGCCACCTCGTCGAGCACGTCGAGGATCCGGAGCATTTCCAGGTCCTCGTGCTCCAGCGCGCTGCCGTTCGCGGCATCCATGGACCTCACCGCCGCGACCCTGGCCGGTGTCCACACGCGGTTCAGATCGTAGGTGAGGAAGCGGCGTCCGGCGGCGAGCGCCTGCAGGTTGCCCGCGACGGCAATGAACTCGCCCCGCAGGCGCCGCCTGCGTGCAGCGATCGTCTCCACGATCGTCTCCAGCGCCCGCACTCCGGCCGGCTCGTTGCCGTGCAGCCCCCCGATGCACAGAAGCAGTGGGCCCGAATCGACGCCCGTGACGCGGCCGATGACGCCGGAACGCGACAGCCAGGCCTCACGGCCCCCGGACGCGCCCTCCACCCCGTCGGTCACTCCCCCCTAGTCCTCCTGGAGCCGTTCTTCGAGAAGATGATAGGCCATCGGCATGTAGTCCGTCTCGCTCACCAGACCGACCAGCTGGCCGTCCTGGACCACCGGGAGCGCCGAGACCCGGTTGCTCCGCATGGTGTTGATCGCCTCGAGCGTTGTCGTATCCGGCGAAGCCGTCACCGGATTGCGCTCCATGATCTCGCTCACCGGGATGCTCTCCGCTTCCGCCTGTGTGCGGCCCTCGGCCATCAGGCGCAGCACCGAACGATAGGACACGATGCCGACCAGCCGGTGTTCGTTGTCTTCGATCAGCACATGGCGGATCTGCCGGACGTGCATGAGGTACGCGACCAGTTCCACGAGCTCGTCCTGGTTCACCGTCGTCAGCGAGGTCGTCATGTATTGCTCGACGCGCATGTAGTTGTGCTTCCAGCCGCCGGCCTCGGTGAGTTCGGCGGGCTCCCACCGCGCGACGGGCAGTCCCTTCTTCTGCTGGCGCACGGTCGCGGATGTGAGCGCCGCCAACTGTTCTCCCTTCGTGCCCGCACCCTTGAGTTTGCTCAGGGACCGGATCGCCCAGCTCGCCCCGGTCACCCCCGCCGATACGCGCTCCTCGATCACGCCGAGGTAGCGGTCGACTTCGGTCTTGTATACCGGGTAGCGGCTCAGTCCGTCCGCGGCGAGGGGGAGCAGCTTGTCCAGAATCAGCCGATCCGCCGGGGAGCTCTTCCCGTCGAGCCACGTCATCCCGGCGCTCAGCCCCAGCCGCGAGGCGGCCAGGAAGTTCGCCTTCGCGTCGTCGAATTCCATGTGGTCGGTCAGGTCGGGCACCGCTTCGGCAACCCCCAGCACCGTGCCGATCCAGAACACCGTATTGGCCATCTCGTCCAGGGTAGAGGGACCGGCCGGTAGCGCCCGGCACTCGATGCGCAGGTGCGGCTTCCCGTTCGAAATGCCGTAGCAGGGCCGGTTCCAGCGGTAGACGGTGCCGTTGAAGAGCTGAAGGGCCTGCAGCCTGGGGACGCCCCCCTTGTCCAGCACCTCGATCGCGTCCTCCTCCACATCCATCGCGAGCAGCACGCGGAAGTTGGCGATGTCCTCCTGGAAGAGCTCCGCCACCGACTTCTCCAGCCAGCTGCCTCCGAACCGCACGCGCGGACTCATCTCCCGCATGTGAAGGTCCGCCCCGCGTGTATCGAGCGACTGGCGGAAGAGCGCGATCCGCGTCTCGGCCCACAGCCGGCGGCCGAAGAGAAGCGGCGAGTTGACCGACGCGGCGAGTATGGGGCCCGTGACGGCCTGGGCCACGTTGTAGAAGTGCGCGAACTCTTCGGCCGAGACCTGCAGGTGGACCTGCGCGCTGGTGTTGCACGACTCGAGCATCACCGAATCGTGCTGGATCATGAGCTCGTCCGTGCCCCTGATCCGCAGACGGAACCCGCTTCCCGCCTGGTTCATGGCTTCGTTGAGGGCGTAGTAGCGGTCCCGTGGCGTGATGTTGTCGAGCGAGAGGTCCGACTTCGTGAGCGTGGGCAGGATGCCGGTGAGCACGGCTTCCGAGTTGTACATCCGGGCGGCGTCCCGCACACGCGTGACATAGCCGTCGAGTTCCGCGTGCATGTCGGAAAAGCACGAGCCCTCGAGAACCCGCGGGGACAGGTTCGCCTCCAGGTTGAAGCGCGCCAGCTCGGTCGTGAACGGCTCGTCGTCCAGCTCCTCGAGAACCTCGACCGCCACCGGAGCGGGACGCCAGGCTTCGTCTACGAGGAAGAATTCCTGCTCCGCGCCAAAACGGCGGATCCCGGATTCGATCCGGTCATCCGCGAGGAGGCGCCCCAGCGCCTGGAGGTCCCTGAGGAGCGCGCGCGTGAAGACGCGGATCGCTTCCGGAGAGGTCTGAGGTTTGAGATCGACGCCCATTTTGCGTTCCCGGGTTCGGCCAGTCCCTGGTCGTTGCGGGTTGCCTTCGCGACAGATTCTATCTGAAAGGAAGGTACTAGCGAAAGGTCGCGATGGCCGCGAGCGCCTTCTTCGTGATCGCCGGCACCCGGACCTCGTCCGCCGGATACCCCGTCACGAGCAGCAGAAACGGACGCTCGTTCGGCGGCCTTCCCAGAATCTCGTTGAGGAAGTTCATCGGCGAAGGGGTGTGGGTCAGCGTCGCCAGGCCCGCATGATGAAGCGCCGTGATCAGGATGCCCGTCGCAATGCCGACGCTCTCCTGCACGTAGTAGTTCTTCACCTTCCTGCCGCCCTTGACGACCATGTACCGCTCCGCGAAGATCGCGATCAGATAGGGCGCGGTCTCCAGAAACGGCTTGTGCTCGTCGGTTCCGAGCGCGGCGAGGGCGTCCAGCCACTCCCTGGGGGCACCGCCGCGATAGAACGCCCGCTCCTCGGCCTCGGCGGCCACTCTGATACGGGCCTTGACCTCCGGGTCGGAAACCGCCACGAAGTGCCACGGCTGATGGTTCGCGCCGCTCGGGGCGGTCCCCGCCGCCCGTAGGCACTCCTCGATCACGCCGCGGGGCACTGGGCGGTCACTGTATTCCCTTACCGTGCGGCGGCGCTGTACATCGGCCCGGAACTCCGCAGCGCGCGCGGTCATCTCGGTGGGCGAGCGCTCGATCCATGACTCGAGCGGAATGAAGCGGGGCTCGCTCAACGGGAAGGACTCCCCGGCCGTGCGTTCACGGTCAGTAGCGGCCACTCAGGCGCACGTACGCGGCCACGACATCCCCGCCGCCCAGCTCGCCGACCACGCTGGAAGCCGGCACGCCCAGGGAGCGCGACAGAAAGCGCACGTTCACAAGCCCGACCAGCTCCTCGTCCGAGAGCGAGACATCGCGCCATTCGGAGGCGACTCGGGCCTCGAAGCGCGCGTACACCCCGGCGAGGAACCCCGCCGAGCCGTTGATGGGAACATGGAAGTCACCCGCGTGCACAGAGTACGTCCGGGCGATCTCCAACCAGGTCGCACCGCGTCTCCGCTGAGCCACGACGACGTCCGGGGGCACGCCGGCACGAGTCGCAAGGCGCAGAACAACCGGAATCTCGGCGGTGGACAGGTCCCACCGGGCCAGAACCATGACTTCGCCCGGCGGCGTGCCGAAGTGCTCACCCACCGCGCGCAGGAACACGGCTTCGTCCGATTTGCCTCCCTGCGCCCCGAGTGCTCCCGGTGCGAGCACAAAAAGCAGCGCCGCCGCGGCCCTCGATCTTCCTGCGTTCCACATTTGCGCCCTCTCCTGTCGTTGCAGAAATGTCACCGCGCCGCGGTCTGCCCGCCACCCCCGAGCCTGCGTCGGGCCTGCCCCGGGGGAGACATTGCGGGCCGGAAGGACGGTTGCACGCAAGATCAGCACCGCCCGAGCGCCCGCAGCGCCCGCTCGCGGGCCGCGACAACGGGAGAGCACCCCGCCTCGTCCGCCTCGCGAAAGATCGCCGCAAGCGATGCCCCGATGGAGCGGACGCGCGACTCGAGGTCGTCGGGGTCGAGCATTCCCCGCTCCATGAGCCCGAACGACATCGCGCCACCGCCGTTGATCACGTAGTCCGGCGCATAGAGGATGCCTGTTGCCCGCAGTCGCTCCGCGTCCTCGGGCACCTCGAGCTGGTTGTTGGCGGGCCCGGCCACGACGCGGCAGCGCAGGCGTGGAATCGTGCGCTCGTTGACGGTCGCGCCGACCGCGCCCGGGGCGTACACGTCGCACTCGGTGTCGTACACGGCATCGGGGTCGATCACGGTCCCGCCGCACTGCTCCGCAACGGCGCTCGCGCGCTCCCCGTCGATGTCCGACACGAGCACCCGGGCCCCGGAGTCGCGCAAGAGACGGGCCAGGACGCCGCCCACGTCCCCCGCGCCCTGGATCAGCACGGACTTCCCCGTGAGATCCGGGCTGCCGTAGAGATGGTCCACCGCCGCCGCGATCCCCGCGTGCACGCCCACCGCCGTGTAGGGACTGGGATTCGGCGGCGGGTCGCCGTCATGGCTGCCCGCGACCGCCTTCGTGAGCGTGGCCAGGAAGGTCATGTCCTCCCGGGTCGTCCCGAGGTCTTCGCCGACGCTGTAGCCGCCGTCCAGGGCGTTCAGCACCTGGGCGAACCGCCTGAACAGGCTTCGGCGCCGATCGCCCGCCACCGGCCCGGGAACGGAGAGCACGGACTTGCCGCCACCGTACGGCAAATCGATGGCGGCCCACTTGCTGGTCATTCCCTCGGCCAGCCTCATCGCGTCGCGCAGCGCCGCGGCTGGCGACGGATAGCTCTTCAGGCGGCACCCGCCGGTGGGACGCCCGAGGGTGTTGTTGTGGAGCGCCACGAAGATCCAGCTCCGGCTCTCCGCGTGAAAGGACGAGACGACGCCCAGGCCATCCCATCCCTCGATCAATGACTCCAGCCCGATCCGCGTACCGTCGGTACCGATGTTCGCGCGCCCCGTGCCGTGCTGCGCCTCCGTGTCGGAATTCTTCACCTGGGTCGATCCTCCTTTCGGTAAACGAAGCGCAATCCCGACCAGTCCCGGTCGATTGCGCAGATCTTGTTGTCCACCAGGCCGCCCGCGAGACCTGCGCGCCGCACGTCCGACTCGCGGATGTCGCTTGCCAGTCTGCCGGCGAGTTTCGGCCAGGCAAGCCAGAGCCCGCCGTTCCAGTTCAACTGGCGGCTGAAGCGCTCGACGGTTCCCGCAAGCGCCGCAAGCGCCGGCAGGAAGACCACGATCACGTCGTAGCGACGTGGTCCGGCAAAGCCCTGGTCGACGGTCACCGAGCCCGGAAGATCGAGTGCCGTCGCAAAGTCGTCCGGACCACCCGCCCATCCGACGCGGCTTCCTTCGCCGATCCCCAGCTTTCGCGCAAGCGGGGTTCCCGAGTATCCCGCCATCAGATCCTCCATGAATGTAGAAGGGAGCGATACAGTAAGTTGGAAGACCACCAACTGCGGAGAGGTTCCCGCCCCACCGAGAGGCTACCGCCAATGGAATGGATTGCCAATCCGGAAGCCTGGGTTGCCCTGGCCACCCTGGCAGTGCTGGAGATCGTTCTCGGGATCGACAACATCATCTTCATATCGATCCTGGCCGACAAACTGCCGAAGGAGCAGCAGGCGAGCGCCCGGCGTCTCGGCCTGTTGCTGGCGATGATCAGCCGGCTCGCGCTGCTGGGCACGATCAACATGATCATGCGGCTCACGGCGCCCCTCTTCAGCTTCGTGGGGCACGCCTTCTCGGGACGCGACCTGATCCTGATCGTCGGAGGGCTGTTCCTGCTGACCAAGGCCACCCGCGAGATCCACCACCGTCTCGAGGGGGACGAGGAACACGGCGGAAAGGCACGCGCCGCGAGCTACGGCGCCATCCTCGTCCAGATCGCCATCATGGACATGGTCTTCTCCCTCGACTCGGTGATCACGGCCGTGGGCCTCGCGGAGGACTTCGCGGTGATGGCCATCGCCATCATCCTCGCCGTCACCGTGATGCTGCTCGCCGCGAATGCGGTGTCCCGATTCGTCAACGATCACCCGACCGTGAAGATGCTGGCCCTTAGCTTCCTTCTCCTGCTCGGCATGACGCTGGTGGCCGAGGGGTTCGGACAGCACATCCCGAAGGGGTACATCTACTTCGCGATGGGCTTCTCGATCTTCGTGGAGGGGCTGAACCTGCGGGCCAGGGCCGGACGACGGCCGGTGGAGCTGCGGCAACCGCCGCGGAAACCGGCGCCGCAGGCCGATCCGCCCGCGACCGGAGCCGCCTGAGTACGCCCGAGAGGATTCGAACCTCTGGCCTCTGCCTCCGGAGGGCAGCGCTCTATCCAGCTGAGCTACGGGCGCAAGGAGCAGTAATGTTCCGGGACGGCCGATCCGGGGTCAAGGGGAATGATCCAGGAGGACGGGCGTCATAAGCCGAGTTCTGTATCCCGCCTGGGCGGCGGGCCGGAATCATTTGTCTGGGATTCGGATCGCTCCGAACCTCTAGCGGCCTACCCGGGACTCGCACGGGGCAGGCGACCCCTTGTCCCCTATTTGGCCTTGCTCCGGGTGGGGTTTGCCGTGCGACCCCTGTTGCCAGCGGCCCGGTGCGCTCTTACCGCACCCTTTCACCCTTGCCTGTGTCCCTGGAGACCATCGGCGGTCTGCTCTCTGCGGCACTTTCCGTCGCCTCGCGGCGCCCGGGCGTTACCCGGCACCCTGCCTTGCGGAGCTCGGACTTTCCTCCGTCCGGCAAGCCCTGCGGACTCCCGGCGGCGATCCCTCAGCCCGTCCTCCTGGACCTGAATGATGATAGCGTCCGCACGAGGCCGGCCATACCCCGCGCCAGGGATGAGGTTGACGTATTGGGAGACCTGCTGTCGTCTAACTCAAGTCCCTGCAACGGAACAAATGTCTTGCGGGATCACAGGAAACATGCGATTATGGGTCCGTGACGTTTCCCGAGTCCATACCCTTCCAACCTGGGAACCCCAGCTAGGAATGACCCGGAACCGCTTCGCGAAGACTTCGAGAGCCTTGTGCCGGCTTCTCGCGACAGCTGCCCTCGGATCGTCCCCATACGCCGCGTTCGCGGCATCCGCCGCCCGGGCACAACTGCCTTCGGCCACCCACAACGACAACGACGAAGCCGTGGTCGTCTACCTGGTGCGCCACGCGGAGCGCGCCGAGAACGGTACCGACGATCCACCGCTTGCGCTTGCCGGCCAGATCCGCGTCCAGCAGCTCCTGGGGATGCTCGCCGACGTCGACCTGACCCACGTGCACACGACCGACTTCAAGCGTACGCGGGACACGGCCCGTCCCTTTGCCGAGCGGGCCGGGGTGGAGTTCACGATGTACGACCCGCGCGAGCTGGAGGCGCTGGCAGGCGAGATCGCGGCAACTCCCGGCCGGCATCTCGTCGCCGGCCACAGCAACACGACGCCACAACTGGTGGCGGCCCTGGGAGGCGACCCGTCGGATCCGATCGACGAATTCGAATACGACAGGCTCTACATTCTGGTGATTCAGCCCGACAGGCCGGCCATGACGACCCTGCTGCGCTTCGGGGAACCGTACGTCGAAGGCCAGGACTTCGGCCTGCGGGCCGGATCCACCGCGCTCAGAAACTGACCACGAGAGCGACGGTAACGACCTGATCCAGTTCCTTGCGGGGAACGAGCACCTCGCCCGCGGGCTCGCCCAGGGGCGACGACAGCGGGATGCTCGCGAGAGCGGGACGATTGTCGAAGGTCGCACGTAAGGACGTCTTCAGGGCCAGGTGCTCGTTCATGGCGACGCTCAGCGAGTTGGTCCAGTCGGCGCGCACGTCGCGAGTGTCGTCGCCGTTTCCGTCGAGCACGAGATCGCTTCGCCAGTCCGAGTTTTCCGTCACCTGAAGCCGCCACTCGCACGAAATCCGTGCTCCCAGGAAGCGGCTGCTCCACTCCGGATCGGCGATGACATCCTGCTGGACCGTATGGGTAAGGCCATAGGCGGTGCGCAGGCTCCGTCCTTCCGATTCGGTCCAGCGGGTGGAGACCCCCAGGACGTTGACCAGCCGGTTCCGGACGCCGGCGAAGGTGTTGCGCGTCCAGCCCGACTGTACGAAAAACGCCGTCCTTTCGGACACCCTGCGGTCGAATCGCATCCTGGCGTAGTAGTTCTCCACCGACGTCATGGTGCTGGATTGCTCGTCGATGCGGTAATCCGTCGACGTTCCCACTGCGGCGCGCGTCAGCCGGGTGGTGCGGGTCCGAATCCCCCCGGCTTCGATCTTCACGTCGCTTCGTTCCCAAGAGCGCGTCAACGTGCTCCCGATTCCCAGCGTCGACGCCACGGCGTTGCCCCCGGTGCGCACGAAGCTGAGTTCACTCGAGTTCGTCCAGCGGTTCTCGGTCTGAAGCGCGCCGGCCGTGGAGAACGTCGCCAGCAGGAGACACGCTGCCGCTGCGAAAGCCGGAGCGTGACTCGGGGCCGCCGGCCACAATTTCGTTGCTGTCTTCACGCGGCGGGTCCCCTACCAGACGGTCACGTATCCGTCCGCTGCGAGGTTCCAGCGCCGGCCGTAGACGTGGAGTCGCCTGGTCGGCATCCCTTCGGACGACAGCATTCCCCCGGCGTGGGTCCACGCCAGGACACTGCCTTCCAGGTTCATCATGTCGACGCCGCGTGCGCGCATCCTGCGGGCGTAGGCCGAACTGCGGGCGCCGATCGTGCAGTACGCGACGAGCGTGCGGCCGCTTCGCCCGAATTCGTCCAGCCGGTCCTCGAACTCCTCCGCGGTGATCGCCTCCGGCAGCGTGGACACGGCCCTTTCCGCGTCGCTCCGCACGTCCACGAGCACGATGTCCCCGGAGGGAAGCGCCCCTCTGAGCGACTCCGCGGAGATCGTCGGGATGTCGGGGTAGTCGGCCTTCAGTGCATCTACCATCCGCAGCACCGCCGCGTACCGGTCCGCCTCCGTGGCCCGCGACTGGGCGTGGGCGTCGGTGACGGGCGGGAAGCAGGCCGCCAGGGCAGCCAGCGCGACCCAATGTCGCTTTGGCATCCGGGCGGGGGCACTAGGCATGCCGATACGCCGGCGTGAAGATGTCGTTCACGGCCGCGACGCGAAAACCCTCTCGTTCAAGCAGTGACGCGGCCGCTGACGCGCGGGCGCCGCTGAGACAATGGACAACCAGTTCGCCGTCGCGGGGAAGTTCCTCGAGTCTTGCCGCGAGGCGCGTATGGGCAATGTTCGTCGCCCCGTCGATGCACGACCGTGCAAACTCGGTGGCGCGCCGCACGTCCAGCACGTGCACATGGGCATCGGGGCGGCGGCGTTCGACCTCCCCGAAATCGATAACCTCGATGCTTGCGAGGCGGGCGCCGTTGGCACGGCACGCATCCAGTTCCGCGGGCGGCGTCCAGCTCACCACCTGGTCGAGGCCTATCCTGACCAGGTCACGCACCGCTTCCTCGACCTGCGCCTCCTCGCAGACCAGGGCGATCCGCGACGCCGGGTCGATGTAGCAGCCCGCGATCGTGGGGAAGGACTTGTTCAGGGGTGCGTAGATGGAACCCGGGATGTGGGCCTCGTAATAGCCCAACCGGTCTGCGCGGGTGTCGAGGACGACAGATCCCGGGTCGGCCGCCAGGGACAGGAGTTCGGCGCCCGTCCGCCGGCGGGGCTGGGGCAGAGGGCCGAGGAGCGCGGGACCGCGCCGGTTCTCGACCTTCATGCGGCCGAAGTAGAGGGGGGGCTCGGGCTGGCCGTCGAGGATGTACGAAACGAAAGCGTCCTCGCCGCCGCGAACGGCCGCCAGCGCGGGGCTGAAACGCTTTTCATACCCGGCGGTGGTGTCCGGGACCGCGCCGAGAGCCTTGCCGCAGGCACTGCCGGCACCGTGCCCGGGCCAGATGCGCAGGTAGTCCGGCAGTTCGAAGACTTCGACCGCCGAGCCGTAGAGGCGGCGCGCCGAGGGCTCCATCTCGCCCGCGTGTCCCGCGGCGGATTCGAGGAGGTCGGGACGGCCGAGATCGCCAACGAAGATGAAGTCGCCCGATACCATGCCCATGGGCTCGGAGGCGCCGCTCCCCAGGTCGGTGATCATGAAGCTGATGTGCTCGGGCGTGTGGCCGGGGGTGTGCACGGCCCGGATTTCGATCCCGCCCACGCTGAAGCTGTCCCCGTCGCGCAGCAGGGTGACCCGGTCGCGACCCTCGGCCCATTCGTACTCCCAGTCCGGTGCGCCCTCTGCCGAGAGGTAGGCGCGGCACCCCCGGCGCTCCGTGAATTCGAGGCACCCCGACAGGAAATCGGCGTGTATGTGGGTTTCGGTGACGGCCGTGATCCGCAGCCCCTCCCGCCGTGCGATCGCCACATAGCGGTCGATGTCGCGCTGCGGGTCGATCACGACGGCCTCGCGCGAGCGCTGGCACCCCACAAGGTAGGCGTGCTGCGCCAGCTTGTCGTCGACGATCTGTCTGAAGAACATGTGTTTCCTAACGGACTCGTGGTCCTGCCTGTCGTAGACCCGGAACGTGGAAGCTACAGCGCGTTCCCGGAAGATGCAGTATGGAGCCCTTCAACATAGGAAGAAAACACGATGAATACGGTACGTTGCAACATCAGGACCACCACCGTCGCGGCATTCGTACTGGCCGCAACCATTGCGGTGACCGCACACGACGTCGAGGGCCAGCGGCGAGGGAATACGGGGATGCGTGCCGGAAGCACCGGACTGTCACCCGTCGAAAACGCGCTGCGGCGCGCGGACGCGCTCGAGCTGACCGCGGATCAGATAACCCGGCTGGAAGCGCTTCGGGTCGACGTGCTGGAGGAGAGAACCGCCAACGCCGCCAAGCTCATGGAAATGGCCTCGGAAGTCCGCGCCGGGATCGTAGAGCGCGGTGCCATCCGGGAGGAAATGGCGGCGCTTCGGGAGGCGGGTGCGACGACCCGCGAGAACCTCCGCGACCAGCTCGGCGAGATCCTCACAAGCGACCAGCAGGAGGAGCTCCGGCGGGCAGCCAGACGGGCGGCGTGGCAGAACCGGCGCGGAACGATTCCGCGCGTCGACCGGCGCCGCGGTTCGTGGCGCGGGCGCGGTTTCGACCGGGGCCGCAGGGGTGCATGGGCGCCGAGGCGCGATCGCCCGGGACGCTGAGCAACCGGACGGATTTCCGCCTGGCGACCGTGATCGGACGGGACGGGCGACCGCGATGCGCAGGGACAAGACACCCCGAGTTGTGGTATATTGATCGTCCTCCCGCGCCCTGCTAGCTCAACTGGTAGAGCATCCGACTCTTAATCGGCAGGTTCGGGGTT
>JAPPNN010000029.1 GCA_028873815.1 Gemmatimonadota bacterium
GCAGCCCCCCGCCAGCCTCCGCAGGGGACTCACGGAGTGTGGCCCCAAGGGGTACACGGATCGCCGGAGGCTCGAATCCCGGCAGGAAATCATCTAAAATCATACAGGACTGCATGATCCGCCATTTCCTGCTCTCGTGCTGGACCTCGCTGGACCGTGCCGAATGACCGGAAAACCGGAATCATTTGCCGGGAATTGCCGGGGCATCGCGAACGCATTTCCTGGCACGGGTTTTCGACCACCGAGGCGTCAAAGACCTTGCATTGACTACTCGCCGGACAGGCGGTTTTCATCCCCAAGTCCCTTGCGGTGCCAATCCCGCCGGTCGAGGCACTTGCTCATAGAGACCTGCGAAGCTCCCGATCCGGTCGGCCGCGCCGATTGCTCGTGACGGAAGCAGTCGAAATCCAACCCCGATGGAAGGGGCGGGCGAGCCCGCCCCGGAGATCGGGGGGACCGGCGGGCCGCAGCGCCGAACCAAGCGAAAGGCGTTATCCCGCCGGTCTACACCGTGGAACTCCGCAAGGCTACATTTACCCCCACAGCTACTTTGCCGCATTCGAGTTCACGACAGGAGGCTGACCGGTGAAGGCCGCAGAGATGCCCACCTTTTTGGACTTGCTTTGGCCTACGCTGGAGGTGCTGAAGGAGAATGGCGGCTCGGCGTCGATCAAGGAACTCTTGGAACAGGTCACCCGACTCCTCGCCTTGCCGGATGAGGTTTCCGACCGGCTTCGCGGTGAAGGCCCGCAGACAGAAGTCGGCTACCGCCTCGCGTGGGCACGGACCAACCTCAAGTGGGCCGGCGCTGTCGATAACACGGCCAAGGGAGTCTGGACGATCACTCCGCAGGGGCGAGCGATCCCTTCGGAGAAAAAGGTGCGGGATCTCGTCCGTGAGGAGAGAAAGCGTCGCCGTGCGCAAAGAGACATCGCCACTGCGGCCGCGGAGCCTACGGATGACGATGGGTCGAAGGATCCTGAGCCTTCGAATGGAAGCGACTGGGCGGAAGATCTGTTGGCCATCTTGCGTGAACTGACGCCTGATGCCTTCGAGCGTTTGTGTCAGCGGATTCTGAGGGAATCGGGCTTCACCAAGGTCGAGGTAACGGGCCGATCTGGTGATGGCGGTATCGACGGGGCCGGCGTGCTGAAGGTCAATCTCATTTCGTTTCACGTGCGATTCCAGTGCAAGCGATACGCTGGTTCGGTGGGACCAGGCGAGATCCGAGACTTCCGGGGGGCATTGGGCGCTGGCGTGGACAAGGGCCTGTTCTTGACGACGGGGAGGTTCACGAGGGCCGCAGACGGCGAGGCGTTACGAGAGGGAGCGCAGGCAATCGACCTCATTGACGGACTGGCTCTTTGCGAGCTCCTTAGAAAGCTGAAGCTCGGGGTAAGCACGGAATCGGTGACCAGACCGCAACCGGAGTTCTTCGCCGGGCTTTGACAACGGGGTGGAAGGTCCGGCGGCCACGCGCAACGCCCGACGAGGTGGCAGTCAATTTCCGACGCGGAGATCAAGTCCGACGCGGGACGGAGTGAGGAGCGAGACCCCTACCTCCACCTCCAAGAGGAAGGGTAAACTCAGGGGGTTCGAAGGGGGAGCGTAGCCACCCTCGCCAGCCCCACCGGGAGACACACGGAGTGTGGCCACGGGGGGTAGGCTGGCTTGTCGACGTTAGCGTGCGACAAGCCAGCCTTGGGGCGCCCTCCGAAACGCGTCTCCGGGCACCGCCCGGAACCGCGCCCTCCGCGCCGTCGCGGACAACCTCCCCGGCCTCGTGGTCGCCAGTCTCACGGGCGACGAGGACGAGTCCGCCCGCCCTGACGATGGGAAAGGCGCTCTCGCCGACTGCCGCGTTCGACCCTACCCATACCCCTCGGAGAGCCGGGATCGTCGCTCTCAGGCGATTCCACGGCCCGCAGGTTACCCGAAGCTTTTGGAATGCACGGAAATGGCCTGCTGACCCCGTCGCGGAGCCGGAGGCTCGTCAAGTCTTCGGACAGGGCCTTGACGGCTCGCACGGCAGGGACAGGCTGCTTGTCTCGAAGCTCGCCCGCCAAGTAGCTTTCCCACTGCTCCATTGCCACCGGAACCTTGGAATGTACGTGGTCGGCAATGGGCTCTAACCCCCGCGTCGTCAGCCAACGATGGAAGGACCCGAATGAGGATCAAGCGTTGCCCGGCCACCGATGGCGCCACGGCCATTGCCGTCGCCGCCGTTGCGGCGTGCGGCGACGGGCCACCCGCCGCCCGCTCCTCGGCCGTGGTCACCGACAGCGCCGGCATCGAAATCGTCACCAGCGACCCGTGGACCACGGAGGCTCACTGCGCAATCGGCGACGAGCCTATCCTCTCGATCGGCACCCGCGAAGGGGATGCTCCTCACATATTCTATCAGGTGCGCGCCGCCGCACGCCTCTCCGATGGGTCCGTCGCGGTCGTGGATGGCTCCAGCCGAGAAGTCCGCGTGTTCGATGAGACCGGTGCGCACCTCGTCTCCATGGGTGGTCGTGGCGAAGGACCCGGTGAATTCGGCAGCCCTTGGCTCCTATGGGTCCTGCCGGGTGACACCCTCTGGGTGGGCGACTACCTGCCTTGGCGCTTCAACATCTTTTCTGCGGACGGGGTATTCATCCGCTCCTTGACTCCGGACGATTTTGCCCTGCACACCCTCATCCCTCCTGGCGGCGTGCTCGACGGCGGCTCCTCCGTGAATGTGACGCAGGAGACCGGCGGAGCGGGTGGCGATTTCGCCACTCCGGTGAACTTCCTGGTGATCGCACATGGCCCCGATGGTTCGGTTCTCGATACGCTTGCGACCCTGCCGGGAGTGCGTCTCGGTTCGTTGCCCGGATTCGCCGGGTTCGTCGAGCCACTGTTCGAGGCGTCTTCGCTGGTGACCGCCCGTTCGACCACCGTCGCGATGACCACCGCGCGGGAACCGGAAGTTCGGATTCTGGACGACGCGTTCCGGCTGCGCCGCATCATACGCTGGTCGGATCCGGACAGAGAGGTGACCGGCGCACACCTACAGGCGGCTCACGAGGACTACATCGCCCAGCATGGCGGTCCTGGAAGCTCAGGCTGGAGCGCGGGGCACGAGGCTGCCATCAGCGGCAATCGACCCGTGGCCGAGGTCTTTCCCACCGCTTCGGATCTCATGATCGGGAGTGACGGGCGCCTGTGGCTGAAGCGTTACACGAGGCCCCGCGAAGAACCGTCTTGGATGGCCTTTCAGGCGGGCGGGGATTTCTACTGCCATTTCCGTCCCGGCTTGGAATTGACGCCGCTGGAACTCGGGGCCAATTACCTGCTTGCCCTGCGCCACGACGACTTGGGGGTGGAACGGGTCGTGATGTACGACCTGACACGGAACTCCAGCTGAACCCCCGCTGTCCCATCGACAAGCGGAGAATGCACCCCCGTCCTTCCCTCGCCCGCGGGCATCCCATTCCGTCCGGCGAAATCGCCCTCATTTCTGCATATCAGAAGCGATCCACGATTCCCTGCCTTGATTCGCGCCATTCTCAACCTGACGGCCCGCAGACTGCCCGAAATGCCCCGGTGGTCGCCCGGAAACGGCTTTCGAACCCTCACGGCTCGACGACCCAGCCATTCGCCTGTGCACGCACCCGTCCGACGCGGGATCGAGCGCTTCGAGAACATCCTCCGGGGCATGGACGACGGTGCGGCGGAGGACGGCCTCAACCGCCGTCTCCGCCGCCTCGTCGAGATGAGGATGCGCTTCGGATCGGCCCGTCCCGAAGGGATGATCGACGGTGTGTTTCGAGCCGCGTGTCCGCATCCCGGATTCGAGCGCCGTTTGGTGGAGCCCGTTGCCGATCCGGACGTGCGCATTTGACATCGGGGGGCTTGTGCAGGGAAAATCGCGCTCGGGCGTGCGAACCGGGAACTCCGCAAGTCGCCGGACGGCTTGGGGTTGGGCCACGGCCTACGGATCGCCGGTGCCGATCCGGCTCTCCGGACCGTGGACGGGAGCGACCCGTCCCTTCGGGATGCCCGGTGCGGCATCGGGGCGGTTCGGCATGTGCAGGCCCATGCCACCCTCCCCGCCGGGTCGCTCCCTGACCAGCAATCCGTCCCGGAAGGGGTGGCGAGCGCCGCTTCGAGGCGGTGGAGAACCCGTTGGCCAGCCTGCCGGACGTTGGCCAGTTCGGCATCGCCGGGCAAGGCCCGGGACGCGGGGGTCGCGGGATGGCGGGCAGTCGGGCTGGCGGAGAAGCCTAGCCTCCGCGAGCTTTCGGGCAGGCGGATCGTGCAGTCCATCGAATCGAGAGGAATCGAACGATGGCACGCACGAAACGAAATCGGCGCTCGTACAGCGCCGGAGAATGGGGCCGGAACCGGGTGAGGATCTTCCCGGACCCGAAGACCGGCCTGTACCAGATGGAGTGGCGAGAGAACGGGCGAAGGCGTACCCGTTCGCTCGGGCACCGGGATTGGACCCGAGCGAAGAAGCAGGCGGACGAGTTCGCCGCAGGGTTCGCGAGCCCGGACCTGAACGGCAAGGCGGAAGCCGAGCCCGAGCCGCTCACGCTGGGCTCGCTCTTTGACATCTACGGTGAAGAGGTCACCCCGACGAAGGGGAAGCGGACCCGCGAACGCGACAGGGTCGCGACCGCGATGTTCCTCAAGTTCTTCGGACGGGACCGGGACCCCGCCACCTTTTCCCAGCGCGATTGGGACCGATTCATCCAAGCGCGGCGGGCGGGCAGGGCTGGCCTGTCGGGCCAGCCGGTGGGCAACCGGACGATCGAGTGGGACCTGACGTTCCTCGTGGCGGTCTTCAACTGGGCCGAGAGGTCGAAGGACGAGCAGGGCCGCCCGCTCCTCGACAGGAACCCGCTGAAGGGCTTGAGGAAGCCCAGGGAGAAGAACCCCGCCCGGGTCGTCCTCACCGAGGAGGAGTACCAAGCGCTGCTCGGGGTATCCCGGCAGGTCGATTGGCGGTTCCATGTCGCGCTCGTGCTCGCCCACGAGACCGGGCACCGAATCGGGGCCATCCGCAACCTGAGGTGGCCGGATATCGACTTCGAGGGCCGCGAGGTGCGGTGGCGGGCGGAACACGAAAAGACCGGATATGAGCACGTTACTCCGCTTACCGACGAGGCCCTCGCCGCCTTGGAAGAGGCGCGGCGAATGGGCGACGGGAGTGGTAATGCTCCGGTGCTGCCCTCGTCGAGGGAAGCGACGCGGTGCGTGCATCGTGTTTCCGCCTTTCAGTGGTGGAAGAAGGCCCAGACGCTCGCGGGACTGGAACCCAAGCCCCGGCGCGGCTGGCACTCGCTGAGGCGAAAGTTCGCCAGCGACCTGATGGACCTTCCGCTCAAGGTCCTCTGTGAGCTTGGCGGGTGGAAGGATGCCCAGACGGTGCTCAGGTGCTACCAGAGGCCGGACCCCGGACAACTCAGGACGGCGCTGGAAGGCCGCAGAAGGGTTCGCGGCTGAAATCCCGACCAGCGGGAATCATTCGGCGGGAATTCGCTCCACGAAACTCCCAAGTTCCGCGTTTGCAAGCATTTGCAAGTTCCATGCATCTTGCGGGGTACGCTGGCTTAGCAACGAAACGGGCGTCAGAGAAGCCCGTGGGGACCGCGTCCGCGACCCGGCGACCGCCACCGGTGCGGTGGCGGAGCACCACCGCGAGTGCCTCGGGGAACCCGTTCAGCCGGACCTCGCGAAGTGCGGTCGGCGGTGGGACGGAGCCCAGCGATGCCGGATCTGCCATGCACTCCGGAAGCCGGAGTGGAGAATGACCCCGCCAGCGCCGATGTCGCTGGACACGGGCACCGGTTCCGCCTTGGGGTGGATCAATCTGGCTACTTGCGACTCCTCCGGTGCTTCGACTCGTTCGCTCGGGCTGCTCTTCACACTTCGGTGACCCGAAGGGCGGTACTCTACGGATCCGCCCGCAAAGAGGTTTCATTACCGTCTTCGACCTTGTTGGGGACCATATGGGCCAGCACCCCTTCAACGACCGCGAACGGATGTCCACGGCTTCTAGGCCAGTCCCCGGAAGATGCACGGCCACCCGTCGCATGCCATATTTCTGGCGCTCCCGATCCACGCCGACGAACGAACAAGGACATTGACGAAGGTGGCCACCAAGCGGACCAACGGCGAAGCCACAACCGGCTACGAGGCCGAGTTGTGGGCGATGGCCGACGCGCTCCGCGGCTCGATGGACGCCGCAGAGTACAAGCATGTCGTGCTTGGACTCGTCTTCCTGAAGTACATCTCCGACGCCTTCGAGGAGCGCCACGCAACGGTGCACGCCGAGTGGGGAGAAGAGGCCGCCGAGGACCGCGACGAGTACATCGCCGAGAATATCTTCTGGGTGCCAGCGGAGGCTCGCTGGGAGCGCCTGAAGGCCGAGGCGCGGCAGCCGACCATCGGCCAGATCGTGGATCGGGCCATGGCCGCCATCGAGCGCGACAATCCGGCGCTCAAGGAGGTGCTTCCCAAGGACTACGCACGGCCCGCGCTGGACAAGCAGCGTTTGGGCCAGTTGATCGACATGGTGGGCAACATCCGCGTCGGGGACGCCGAAGCCCGCTCCACGGACGTGCTTGGGCGCGTGTACGAGTACTTCCTCTCGCAGTTCGCGAGCGCCGAGGGGAAGAGGGGCGGCGAGTTCTACACCCCGCGCTGCGTCGTCAGGCTGCTCGTCGAGATGCTGGAGCCCTACCGGGGGCGGGTCTACGACCCCTGCTGCGGCTCATCGGGCATGTTCGTGCAGTCGGTCGAGTTCATCCGCGCCCACGCCACCGGCAACGCCAACGGGGGCAAGGCGCGCGGCGACATCTCGATCTACGGGCAGGAGTCCAACTACACGACATGGCGGCTCGCCAAAATGAACCTGGCGATACGCGGGATCGGCGGGCAGATCGCCCACGGAGACAGCTTTCACAACGACCGCCATCCGGACCTGAAGGCCGACTTCATCCTCGCCAACCCTCCGTTCAACGTCTCGGACTGGGGGGGCGAGCGGCTGGCCGAGGACAAGCGTTGGCGCTATGGCCTGCCGCCGAAGGGAAACGCGAACTTCGCCTGGGTGCAGCACATGGTCCATCATCTCGCTCCCAGGGGGATCGCCGGATTCGTGCTGGCCAACGGGTCGATGTCGTCGAGCCAGTCCGGCGAGGGCGAGATCCGGAGGAACCTGATCGAGGCTGGTCTCGTGGACTGCATGGTTGCGCTGCCGGGCCAGCTCTTCTACTCGACCCAGATTCCTGCCTGCCTCTGGTTCTTGGCGCGCGGGCGCGATCGGCGCGGAGAGATCCTCTTCATCGACGCGAGGAAGCTCGGTCGCATGGTGGACCGGACGCACCGCGAACTGACCGGCGAGGAGATCGGCCGGATTGCGGGAACCTATCATGCGTGGAGGATTCACGAGAACGGCTACTCGGATGTGCCCGGTTTCTGCAAGAGCGCGCCGCTGGACGAGGTCCGCAAGCACGGCCGCGTCCTTACGCCGGGCCGGTATGTCGGGGTGGAACCCCAGGAGGATGATGGCGAGCCGTTCGAGGAGAAGATGATGCGGTTGACCGCTGAACTACGTGAGCAGCAGGCCGAAAGCGCACGGCTTGATGCGTTGATTGGTCAGAATCTGGAGGCGCTGGGATTCGGGCTGGCGGCGAACAGTGAAGCCACGGAACTTGGCGGCAAGCGTAGATCGGCAACGACGGAGCGACCGTGATGTGTCTCTGGGCGGGGATTTTCAATACACTGGGTCTTGCTCTAGACATCATTGGTGTCGTGCTCCTGTTTCATTTTGGTTTGCCACCGGACGTGAATCGTGACGGTGCCGTGGGATGGACGCTGGGCACAGATGAAGCCGAGGCTCAGAAGGCTCGGCGATATGCCCGGAGGTCTTGGACGGCACTTCATCTGATCGTCACCGGGTTTGCCCTTCAGATCGTCGGCACTTGGATGAGGTAATGGCTCCCGCATCGCGAGAAGCGGAGGAACGAATGCATGAGCGAGAACACTCCAGCGGTTCGGTTGGTATCGGGGATCCAGCCGGAATTGCCATGGCCGATCCGCAGCTCGGCAGTTCTCGCCTGAGAGGCGCAGTCGGCCAGTCCCAGAAAGCGCCGGGATTCCGGAGGCAGGGACCGTGAGCAATGCAGACGAACAGCGCTGGCAGCAGCGGCTCGACACTTTCGGGACAGCCCTCGTGCAACTCACGAATGCTTGTGACCGCGAATGGTACGACTACTTGGAACTTGCCGGGCTGATCAAGACGTTCGAGTTCAGTTTCGAGTTATCCTGGAAGGTGCTCAAGGATCTCCTTTTCTATGAGGGCCACGACGTGAAGGCCCCACGTGCGGTGATCCGCAAGAGCTTCGAGGTGGACTACATCGACGAGAGCGACTGCGAGACCCTGCTCGACGCACTAGACCAGCGGAACATCTTGAGCCATGCCTACTTGCTCGATGTGGCACAGGAGGCAGAGACGCTGATCAAGAATCGCTACCACCCGGTCCTACTACGACTCCACCGGACTCTAGACGCCAGACGAACGCGATGACGGACGGTCTCAAGGACGTGCATCGTGAGGCGATCATCGCCGTGATCGCGGCCAATGACCGCGTGGAACGCGCCGTGCTGTTTGGATCAAGGGCAACCGGCACGAACACCGTGACGTCTGACGTGGACATCGCGCTTTTCGGCGACCGGCTGACGTTGACGGATCGGGCGCGTCTGTCTGCCGTGATCGCCGAGATACCGATGGCGCAGTCGGTGGATTTGCTGCTGTACAACTCGATACGTAACCGGACGCTACGGGAACGTATTCGAGAAGACGGCATCGAGTGGTTCCGCCGCCGGAGCGGCTTCGAGGCCAAACAGCACCTAGACGACGAGGAAAATGGCATTACGAGCAGAACGGAACGAGGACGTAACGATCGGTGGCCCACCGTCCAGCTTGGTGAGGTTGTGGACTTGCTGTCCGGCTTCCCGTTCAGGAGTGGTGATTACGTGAGTGATCCCGAAGCACCACGTCTACTCCGAGGGGCCAACATCGCCCAAGGCTATCTTCGGTGGGATGAGGCCAAGCGATGGCCACAAGAAGCTGCTGAGCACTTGACCCGTTATTGGCTCCGCCAAGGCGATGTGGTCATTGCAATGGATCGTCCGTGGATCGAAGCAGGCCTGAAATCGGCCTCGGTCAGAGAAACTGACATCCCTGCCTTACTCGTACAACGAGTGGCTAGATTGCGAGGCCGGGATCAGCTTGACACCCGATTCTTACGCTATGTGATAGGCTGTCATGACTTTAGCCAATATGTCCTTTCGGTACAGACTGGCACTGCCGTCCCGCACATAAGCGCTCAGCAAATCAAGGAATTTGAGTTTCCGCTGCCCCAGATCCATGAGCAGCGCGCGATCGCCCACGTTCTAGGCACGTTGGACGACAAGATCGAGTTGAACCGCCGGATGAGCGAGACGCTGGAGGCGATGGCCCGGGCGCTGTTCAAGTCGTGGTTCGTCGATTTCGATCCGGTCCGTGCGAAGATGGCGGGCCGGGACACGGGCTTGCCGCGAGGCATCGCCGACCTGTTCCCCGACCGGATGGTGGACTCCGAGGTTGGGGAGATACCGGAGGGGTGGGAGGCGGCGACGCTGGCTACGGCAATTGAAATCTACGACCGCAAGCGAATTCCGCTCAACAAGCGTCAGCGATCCAAAAGGCAGGGGCCGTATCCGTACTATGGCGCAGCTGGCATCATGGATTACGTCGACGACTACCTGTTTGATGGAGTCCACATTCTGACGGGCGAAGATGGCTCGGTAGTTGACGCTCACGGCTACCCGATTGTCCAGTACGTTTGGGGCAAATTCTGGGTCAATAATCACGCACACGTTATCAAGGGGAGCGCAATCAGCGAGGAGCACCTCTACCTAGTGCTAAAGCAAACCAATATCACGGCTTTCGTGACCGGCGCCGTTCAACCCAAGCTCAACCAGAGGAACTTGAAAGCGATTCCTCTAGTAGTGCCAGCCGGCTCCACATGTCGAATCTTCTCTCGTTTGGTTGCTCCTCTCTTCGCCAAGTTGCGGCTCAACGGCGACGAGTGCTTGCTACTGGCCGTACTCCGCGACACGCTACTCCCCAAGCTGATGTCGGGTGAGATCCGCGTACCGGAAGCCGAGAGGTTGGTAGCATCCCTCCCGTGACCACCGCCTCGCCTTCCTTCACCGAGCCGGAGGTGGAAGCCGCCGCACTTGAATGGCTCGAAGCCCTTGGATGGAGGGTAGCCCATGGCCCCGACATCGGGCCGCAGGCCGATTTTGCGGAACGGGCGGACTACGCCGAAGTCGTTCTGGAACATCGGCTGCGCGACGCCTTGGACCGGTTGAACCCGGACCTGCCCGCCGAGGCTTTGGACGACGCGTTCCGCAAGATCACTCGCCCCGAAGGCTCCACGCTGGAAGCCCGCAACCGTGCATTCCACCGCCTGCTCGGGGATGGCGTGACGGTCGAGTACCGGACCCGTGGGGGTGCCGTGCGCGGCGCGCAGGTCTCCGTCCTCGACTACCGGAGCCCCACGAACAACGATTGGCTGGCGGTAAACCAGTTCACCGCCGTCGAAGGTGAGCACGAACGTCGGCCGGATGTCGTGCTGTTCGTCAATGGTCTTCCGCTGGGCCTCATCGAACTCAAGAACCCGACTGTCGAGAAGGCCACGGTGTGGACGGCCTGGAATCAGATCCAGACCTACAAGGCCGAACTCACGGACCTGTTCGCCTTCAACGCGGTGCTCATCGCCTCGGACGGCCCCAAGGCGCGAATGGGGACGCTCACCGCCGGACGCGAGTGGTTCAAGCCGTGGCGCACCATCAAGGGGGAGACGGTGGCCGGACCGCATCTTCCCCAGTTGCAGGTGATGCTCGAAGGGATGTGCGAGCGTGAGCGGTTCCTGTCGTTGGTCCGGGACTTCATCGTCTTCGAGGACGATGGCAGCGGCAAGCTGGCCAAGAAGATGGCGGGGTATCACCAGTTCCATGCGGTGGAGACTGCGGTAGAGGAGACCGTGCGCGCAGCCGCACTCCGACGAGAAGCGAAGCGTGTCGCTGAGGAGGGAGGTCGATACGACCCGGGCCGGAATCCCGGAGGCGCGCCGGGCGACCGGCGCATCGGAGTCGTCTGGCACACCCAAGGCTCTGGAAAAAGCCTGACCATGGCTTTCTACGCCGGGCGGATCGCCCGCGACCCGATGATGGAAAACCCGACCATCGTGGTCCTGACGGATCGGAACGACCTCGACGACCAACTCTTCGGCACGTTCTCCCGCTGCAAGGACCTTCTCGGGCAGCCGCCGACCCAAGCCGAGAACCGGGCCGACCTGCGCGCCAAGCTGGCGGTCGAGTCGGGCGGTGTGGTGTTCACCACCATCCAGAAGTTCTTTCCCGAGGAGACGGGCGACCGGATGCCCGAGTTGTCGGGGCGCCGCAACATCGTGGTGATCGCAGACGAGGCCCACCGTAGCCAGTACGACTTCATCGACGGCTACGCCCGCCACATGCGCGACGCGCTTCCCAACGCTTCGTTCATCGGCTTCACCGGCACGCCCATCGAACTGAAGGACGCCAACACGCGAGCCGTGTTCGGCGACTACATCAGCGTCTACGACATCGAGCGGGCGGTCGAGGACAAGGCCACCGTGCCGATCTACTACGAGAGCCGACTCGCGAGGTTGGCGCTGGACGAGGCCGAGCGCCCGAAGATCGATCCCGACTTCGAGGAGGCGACCGAGGGCGAGGAGGTCGAGCGCAAGGAGAAGCTCAAGACCAAGTGGGCTCAACTCGAAGCAGTCGTCGGATCCCCGCACCGCCTCAAGCTGATCGCCGAGGACATCGTCTCACACTTCGACCGGCGGCTCGAAGCCATCGACGGCAAGGCGATGATCGTCTGCATGAGCCGCCGCATCTGCATCGACCTCTACCGCGAACTGATTCGTCTGCGTCCCGAGTGGCACCACGAGCACGACGCCGACGGCGAGATCAAGGTCGTGATGACCGGCAGCGCATCGGACCCTCCCGACTGGCAGCCGCTCATCCGGAACAAGAAGCGCCGCGAGACTCTGGCGAAGCGGTTCCGCGATCCCGGCGATCCCCTTCGGGTCGTGCTCGTTCGGGACATGTGGCTCACCGGTTTCGATGCGCCGAGCCTGCACACCATGTACGTGGACAAGCCGATGCGCGGCCACGGGCTGATGCAGGCCATCGCGCGGGTGAACCGGGTCTTCAGGGACAAGCCGGGCGGCCTCGTGGTGGACTACCTCGGACTGGCGCACGAACTCAAACGCGCTCTCGCGACCTACACCGAGAGCGGCGGCACCGGCAAGACCACGCTGGACCAGTCCAACGCTGTTGCCGTGATGCTGGAGAAGTACGAAGTGTGCCGAGCCCTGTTCCACGGCTTCGACTACTCGGCTTGGATCGACGGCACGCCCGCCGAACGCACGAGTCTGCTCCCGGCGGTCCAAGAGCACATCCTCGTGCAGGAGAACGGTAAGGAGCGTTGTCTCTTGGCCGTTCGCGAACTCTCGCAGGCGTTCGCGCTCGCCGTCCCCCACGAGGACGCCATACGGATTCGGGACGACGTGGCGTTCTTCCAAGACGTCCGGTCGATGCTGGCCAAGCGCGCCGCCGGGCAGTCGCGCGCTGAGGAAGAAGTTGACATGGCCATCCGCCAGATCGTCTCACGGGCCGTCGCCTCAGAAGGCGTCGTGGACATCTTCGCCGCAGCTGGCCTTGAGAAACCCGACCTCTCGATCCTGTCCGAGGAGTTCCTGGCGGAAGTGCGGGGAATGAAACGGCGGAATCTCGCGGTGGAACTGCTGCGGAAGCTGCTCGTGGGAGAACTCGCGGTTCGCAAGCGAAGGAACGTCGTCCAAGCGCGGTCCTTTGCCGAAATGCTCGATCAAACCGTCCGCCGCTACGGGAACCGGGCCATCGAGGCCGCACAGGTCATCGAGGAACTGATTCAGCTTGCCCGCGAGATGCGCGAGGCGAACGCCAGAGGGGAGGCGCTGGGCCTCTCCGAGGACGAACTGGCCTTCTACGACGCCCTCGAGACAAACGACAGCGCCGTGCAGGTGCTCGGCGACGAGACCCTGCGCGAGATCGCCCGCGAGTTGGTCGAAACCGTTCGGAACAACGTCAGGATCGACTGGACGTTGCGCGAGAACGTGCGCGCTAATCTGCGGCGGCAGGTCAAACGGATCCTCAGGAAGCACGGCTACCCGCCCAACAAGCAGGCGGACGCGACCCGGACCGTCCTTGAACAGGCCGAGGTGCTCAGCGCCGGGTGGGCGGTGTGACACCAAGTCGGATCGGGCCACATCAGAGCCCCCTCAACTGCCACGCTCGGCCTCCTTTGCCGTTGAGTCTACGATCCCCGCGAACACGTCAGCCGGGATTCCTCACACCCCTTCCGGCCCCGCCCACTCTGTCATCAAGAAAGGAGCGCTGCTCCAGCCCATGAGCAAGAAGCAAATTGACTTCAAGGATCCCGTTTTCGCCCTGAATTGGCTTGACACAGCTATCGGTTTCGAACGGCGCAAACTCTCGAAGTGTCCGGTACTCCCCGATATGGCTCCTGGGCACGAGGCGGCACAGGGATGGGCATATGTCGTAGCTGGCTACTTTCTATTGGAGCAGGCGTTCAAGTTGCTGCTCCATCTACGGAAAACCTCCCCAGCAAGAACACATACCCTGTCCTCCGAACTCTACGATCTTCTGCCGGACAACGAGAAAGACACCCTACGTGAGTACTACCGTGACTACCGCGAGGCGTGCGACCGTGCAACTGGCTTCCCGTTCCGAAACCTCGACAGTTTTCTGTCAAATCTCGATGGACAACAGACCAGCAGCGGTAGATTCGTGGGTTCCTTTGATTGGCGCTACTATCTGATAGAGAAGATGACCGGGGCTGCGATGCCTATTGTAAGCATTGAGATGTTGCATGAGGTTGCATACGGTGCGACGCGCATCATGGAATACCTTGTCCATGGCAGATTCGAGCCATCGCAGTATACCTACAGCCATAGGATGCACTGGCCCCGAAAGCGAAAGTACTTGGAGTGGATGACGGTTAGGATCAACACTCCTGAACTGCACTTACCGGAAAGCGGTTTGGAGATTCTTTGGGGACCCGATTATCGCCACCGGTATGATTTCCTTATACATCATGGGAATGGCCGATTCAACATTGGCTTCAACAAGCTACCTAAGGACCAGGGGATTCAGATCATCGACAAGAGAGACGAGGTAGAGGCGTTCGATCCTGATGAAGGGTTCAAGAGCATCGGCATAGTAAGGTAGTCACCTAGGGAGCCACACGGCCGAGACCCGACGTGACGATCGACGTGGGTGAGAGTCACGCTCTGCGACGCGGCATACCAAGCCGCATTCTCCGAGGAGAGCGGGCCGTCTTTTCGCGCGTGCGGCGGAAGACATCGAGCCATAGGGGTATACGGATTGATCTGGACGGCAATGCCGGTCATCTTACCCTTCCTCTGTGTCGTCACACGAGCCCAGGAGCTTGGCTCAGCGCAAGGTGGCGGCGTTCCATGCAGAATGAACGGTGTTATGTGGCCCGCAACATTCTTGGGGTACCCATAGACATCGAGTGCGCGGCGGTTCCGGGGAGCGAAAAACAGACCTGGAAGGCTTGCCGTCTACCCGGGTCCGGATTCATCCTCCGGCCATCGGCCAGCCCCCGACCGCCCCCTGAAACCGCCTGGCGCGTTGACGTGTCCAGCGCATCTTCGCCAGTATTCATCGGACACACTTTTCAACACGGGCGGGGGTGCCATGTGGAAAAAGGTGCTGGTGATCGCCTGTCGCTGAATCTCGCGACGGGTTCGATGTCGCGGCTGGCGACTTGGTTCGGGTCCGTGTGCTCCCTTGGCCGGTCCGACCTGGCCCAATGGCTTCACGGGTATGTCGAGGGGATCGAGGCACGGCTCCCGGCCAACTTCACGGAACGGGCGGCGACGCTGCGGGCGGCAGCGCGGCGGTGGCTGACTGAACTCGACTTGCCAGCCCCGGCGACGGCACCCGCCAGCGGGAACGCGCTGGCGACCTGTCTGTTACTCGCAGGGTGCGGCGACGTGTTGCCAATCGTTCCTCCAGAGGCTCCGCCAAATCAGCCTCCCGTGGTCTCCGGCGAGTTGCCGTATCAACGGCTGCCTGGGCCAGGTGCGACGGTGCACCTCGACGTGGCCGGATACTTCACCGATCCAGACGGCGGCGAGCTGACGTTTTCGGCCACCAGCTCGGATACGGCCGTTGTCACGGCCTCGACGGCGGGAAGCGTGCTGACCCTGACGGGCGGCGCGATCGGAGGCGCGGCGCGGGTGACGGTGACTGCCCGCGATCTGGACGGCGCGGAAGCGTCGGGAAGTATCGGCGTAGAGGTGAACCGCCGTCCGGTCGCCTCTGAGATTCCGGGGCAATCGCTTGTGGGAGACACTGAGCCGCTGGCGCTTGACGTGGCCGGATACTTCGCCGATCCGGACGGCGACGCGCTGACGTTCGCGGCCGCCAGTTCGGATACGGCTGTCGTCGCGATCTCGACGGCGGGAACCGTGCTGACCCTGACGGGCGGCGCGACCGGGGGCGAGGCGCGGGTGACGGTGACTGTCCGGGACCCGGACGGCCTAGAGGCTGTCGCTAGCTTTCCGGTTGTGGTGGCTGATGCTCTGTTTAAGAAATACCCTATTTTTGTGCATCAGATCAGAGGCTCAAATGACGATCCACATTCTGATCCTCAGAAAATCACGACGTTCAACCAAGCAATAGAGCAAATATCTATCATGCTTGGTTCCGGCACCGTTATGTCTGATTCTGTTTATGTGTCGAACAAGCGTATACGTTGTCGAGGGTTGAGTTTCGAAAAGGGAGATACGATCAAGCAAGGCATACACCTGTCAGCATATACAGATACCAAGATTGGCAATGTTGCGCGCATCACACCCTGCACCGATTCTTCATTTGTAGGGTTGCATAATGTATTTGGTGGAAGAATAGAATATCAGAGCGGTTCTGCTGGCAGTCCTTCCGTGTGGGCGCATGAGATTTTCCATCTACTGATAGATATGATGCCTGGTGGAGAAGCCATATATGATGATAGTGGAAAATGGATAGGCGCTAGGATCTTTTCTGAGCATCCAGTAGTAGATTCAATTTGGAGATACAAATGGCAAGAGGCAGAGAAGACAATAGGAACATCCTATGAGGGCAAACTACCCATTGATGACAGATACGGTACACATTGGCACGAGTGCGCGGCAGTTTCCAAGTGGATATCGAGGCACGAGGCACATTATGACATAATGAGCACTTATGGATCGCAGACTGATAGTATCATTATAACTCCAATAACACAAGCAGCCTTGGTTTTTCCTTTGGGCATACATGATGAATACATATCTGATTATCATGTATACAATCCGAACACAAAAACACCCATCTATCCAGATAGCTGTATAGGGATACACTAGATGTTGAGTGACCGGAGGACAAGGGAGTCGAACCCTCATGTTGCTGTGTATAACATGGGCGGTGATCTTGATCTACCCACGATGGACAGATCGGCTGTCGCTCGACTACGATGGCCGGTACGCAGATTGCGACGATGTCATCGGAATCTCAATACCGGGTGTCCTGCTGCATGAGTTCGGCCATGCACTGGCTGATCCGCTGGTCGGGTGTACCGAGCAGTGGCGCAAGGCGCTGATCGAGGACCGCGAGCAGTTCCCGTCCATCTATGCTCTGGTACGACTGATGGGCTACCACCCGGACCGCTCTCGGGCCACCTGTTGGGAATGCATGGACTATCCGCCAGTGGACGCGGTCGAAGGTGACACCATCCCGAGCGGAGGGGACATCGGCGAGTTCGTTCTAGATGTTGGTGGCTGACCCCGATGCATGGCCGGTGACGAGCCTGTCATGGATGCGCTGGTCGAATCGTGGTTCCCGAATCGGCTGGAAGCATTGGGTCTTGCGTTGGACCCACGGAAGCACGTGGTTCCCGAGTCCGTCTATGTCGTCTCAATGTCAAACAACATGCGGCCGCCCAGTCGTGCGGCTCCATTCGAGCCAGTCCGGCCCGGTTAGACACCGCGCCCCCGCACCGGATACTGGAACGAGGACGGGCAGCGGTTCGGCGGTGAGACTCGGCGTCACGACCACATCTACGTCTTCGCGCGGCAGAATGCCCGCTCGGCCCCGGTGCTCCGCTTAAGACTCGCGGCGTGCTTCCTCAGTGAAATCGTCGAAGCCATGCTCACCCGCAGCGGGTTCAGCGCCCGGGTAGAAGGGGTTGACCCCTCTCCAAGCCCATCGCGCAACGAGGCGCCGTCACTACGCCTGCGACAGCAGCTTCAGGGCATCGTCGACGGCGGCCAACTCGTTCGCGATTCTGTCACACACGGCTTCGAAATGCCCGGCAAAGGTCCCGTAATCCCTCAGCGCATCCCCCTTGAGAGTCTCAGATTCGCTGCCGCCCGCGTGGGCCGCCACCTTGCTCCTGATGCTCTGCGCCTCCCGCAGGCCCTTAAGTCGAGTTGACTCACCCAGGGTATCCGCGATGTCCGCTGCGGCGATCGCCTTCTCTAGCAACGTGATGCTTCGGTCTTCCTTTCGGAACTCCACGCCCTTGGCCGCAAGGAGCCCTCGAATGGGCCGGGCAAGGAACCCTTCGACGACCGCCGTAGCCAACGCTTGGAACGCGCTGGCCCACTCTTGGGAACTGTCGCCCCGCGGCACTCGCAGGGCATCCAACACCCTTTGTTTGCGAAGCTTCCACCAACTCGGAGCTTCCCGATTCCAGTCACGCAAGAAGTACTCAACGCGTGACAGCGGCGGATCGTTCGAAGGCCACTGCCCGTAGAAGTCAGGCCTGACTACGTCGTCGGGCAAACCTGCCTTCGGCTTTTCATTGAAGCTCTGCCAGTAGATCTGCTCCTGGTAGGGCAAGTTGCGAAGATAGCAGATGTATGCGGACACTTGGCCAGCGTCATTCACGCAGTAGCTTCGAAGCGTCCATGCTCCCCGGCATTGAATACTCCTATTCTCCACGGTGTACTTGTCGGGGTCGGCCGTGTACTTGTTCAATACCTCCGGGCGGAAGTACGCCGGAGACAGCTCGTGTGGCAGTGTCGTCCCCTCAGCATTGAAGTAGGTCACAGTAGCACCGGGGCGAGTCGAGATCTTGGTAGTCGTCCCGTTTCGCCAGTCGTCTGCCCAGAATTCCACCCCCTTCTCAGCGCCTCCCCCAACCCACCTTTCTCGCTGACGCGCCCATACCTCGTCGCGTGGGCATAGGTGCGCGAGCTGATAACCGCGCGCCCAGGAACCGAACCCAGGGAAGATCCGCTGCTTGAACACCAGCTCTTGGTTAGAATCGTGAACCGCGGGCGGGGCGGAGTCAGGCCACTCAAGGCAATCCGGACGCGTCAACGTAAAGTCGAACAACCGCACAAGTAGTGAATCCGAGGCGGCCAGGTATTCTTCAAGGTCCACCCGCGAAAAGGAAACCAGCGTAACTCCTGCTTCTTTGACCGACACGGAGATGATTGGGTCGAAGTCCCCGTTATCGTCGAAGCGACAGTAGGCGCCGCGTTCGGGGCGCCAGTGGCATGCGGACAGATGCAGGTATTCCTGCAAGACCTCCATATAGTACGAGTCGTCCGTTTTCAACCCGACAAGCTCGCGGGGATAGACTAGGCGGGTAGCAGCTGCAAGGAGCTTGGACCCTTGAAACGAGCTCCCGCGGGCGATCGTGAAGGGGCCATCGTCAAGGGAGGTCGAGTAGCTAGCGACGGGACCGGGGTGAGAGCTCCACTTTAGCAAGTCGGTCTGGTCAAACTGCGTGAGTTCGGCACGAGGAACGATCGCCGTATCGACGAAGAAGCTCTTGGCTGCTGCGTAGACTATGAGCTCATCCTCCCTAGAATTCTGCGCTAGCACGGCCAGGTGCCCCCGTGCACTGATCCAAGTGTCGAAGGAAGCCTCGTCTGCTGGGCACTTGGCAACCGACCGGGTGCGGTCCAGCAAGGTTTGGTGGGAAGATGTCGGGTGGCGCCTAGCCATCGTTCGTCTCCTCTGAGAGCAGCTTGTCAGTGGGTTCTGTTAGCACGCGATAGCGGCGGACTACCGGGGTAGAGAGGTGGGTTCAAGTAAACTTACCCCATGCCCGATCACCACTCCATCCCCCTCTCCCCGACCAACTGGGTCTGGGGCCTCCATCAATTGATCAGACGTGCCGTCTGGTCGATTCCCACGACCTCTGGGGCGACATCCAGCTCGGCCATCGGCTCCCGGCACGCGACGCCAACGTCCAATCGCCGCGACGGGTCGCACGGGTAACCCTTGGGCGATAACGTACCGGCCACGGGGCGGCCTTGGTAGCACTGCGGTCGCGAGTGGCACTCCTGGGCCGGTAGCCGGAGTCGTTTCACCCACTTGCCGTAGCCGTGGAGGTATGTAACTGTTACACATGGCATCGAAACGCCTCGGAGGAGAACAGCATGGCTCGACGTGTCAACATCATGATGGACGAGGAGGCGTGGTGAGTGATCGAGCGGTTTGCCGCAGGGTAGCCGGAGCTACGCCGTCAACACCGCGATCCGGGAGTGATCCGAAACCTCTAAGGAGGCGGGAAGCTTCTGCACGGATGGATGCGTTGCGTGCTCGGCTGGCCACCGTCCAACCCGACCAGATCGTCCGGTGGATGCGGGAGCAGCGGCTCCCGTGATCGTCACGCCGGACGCATCGGTTCTACTCAAGTGGGCTCTTCCGGGCGACGACGAGCAGGGCACCGACTCGGCGCTCGCACTGCGTGACGAGGCGGCGGCCGGAACCCTTGATCTGATCGTTCCCCCAACTCTGGATCGACCAAGTGGGAAACACGCTGGCGAGACAGCTTCCCGAGGACGCCGACAAACTGCTCGCATCGCTTGCAGACTTCGGCCTGATTAAAGCGAAGCCGGACGCAAGGTGGAGAACCCGCGCTTGTGTCCCTATCGGTGACGTACGCTTTCGCGTTCTACGACGCGGCCTACCATGCCGTGGCGCACGGCCCCCGGGGCGTGTTCGTCACGGCGGACGAACGGTATGTGCCCCGCGCCTCGGGGGCCGAGGCATTTCGTCCCTTCGGCTCTGGCGGACACCCTGAAAACAGGTCGGAAATAGGAAGGCGAGCTTCCCGCAGTTTGAGGCGATTTCCCCGCCATATCAGGGAGACGGGAGGCGACACCGTTAACGGGTAGAAAGCGCAGATCGTGCGGCCCTGTATGACTTTAGACGATTTCCTACCCTGATCTTGGCCAGCTTTAGTCCGCTGGTCGGACATCGATTTCGAGGGCCGTGAGGTGCGCTGGCGGGCGGAACACGAGAAGACCGGCTACGAGCACGTCACGCCGCTGACCGACGATGCATTGGCCGCGCTTGAAGAGGCGCGGCGGGTGAACCCCGGAAGCGGGAACGGTCCGGTGCTGCCCGCACCGAAACAGCCCTCGCATTGCCTCGGTCGCTACATGGCGCTGAGGTGGTGGTACAAGGCCGCGAAACTCGCGGGCCTCGAACCGAAGCGGGGCCGGGGCTGGCACTCGCTCAGGCGCAAGTTCGCTTCGGACCTGATGGACCAGCCGTTGAAGGTGCTCTGCGAACTCGGCGGCTGGAAGGAGCCGACGACGGTGCTGCGTTGCTACCAGCAAGCCAACCCGGGACAACTCAGGAAGGCTTTGGATGGCCGCCGGAGGGTTCGCACCTGAGATCCCCGAAAGAGCGGGAATCAATCAGCGGGAGTCAAACTACCGAAGCCCGCAACTACAACGTTCACAACAAGATGCGCGTCTAGCAACACTTGCTGGAGAAGCTCTTTGACATCTACGGTGAGGAGGTGACGCCCACGAAGGGCGAGTGCTCCCGGCAATACGACCGGGGTGCATTGGCGATGTTCCTCCGGTTCTTCGGGAAGGACCGGAAGCCCGCAACGCTTTCCCAGCGCGACTGGGACCGGTTCATCCGGGCGAGGCGGGCGGGCAGGGTCGGACCGAGCGGGAGACCCGTTTCCAACAGGACGGTCGAACGAGACCTGCGGTTCCTGCTCGCGGTCCTCAACTGGGCCGCACGGTCGCGGAACGAGGCGGGAAGGCTTCTCCTCGACTCCAACCCTCTGAAGGGCTTGAGGGTGCCCAGGGAGAAGAACCCAACCCGGGTGATTCTCTCTCAAGCGGAGTACGAGGCGCTGCTCCGGGTGTCCGCCCAGATCGATTGGCGCTTTCGCGTGGCGCTCGTGCTCGCGCACGAAACGGGCCACCGAATCGGCGCAATCCGCCACCTGAGGTGGTGCGACATCGACACGGGAGCCGGGGTGATTTGGTGGCGTGCGGAGCACGATAAGACAGGGTTCGAGCATCGGACACCCGTGACCGACGAGGCGCTAAGAGTGCTGGAAGAGGCGCGGAAGGCGAACCCCGGGAACGGCGACGCTCCCGTGCTGCCCGCGCGCAGGGACTCCGCGGGGAGCGTGAGCCACGCGGCGGCGCGCGACTGGTGGAAAAAGGCCGAAGCGCTCGCCGGGCTGGAGCGCATGCGCGGCAGGGGCTGGCATTCGCTGAGGCGCAAGTTCGCCTCGGACCTGATGGACCAGCCGCTGAAGGTGCTCTGCGAACTGGGAGGCTGGAGGACGGCACAGACGGTGCTCCAGTGTTACCAGAGACCCGACGAGGACCGGCTCAAGAAGGCGCTCGCGGAGCGGCGGGTCCACCACTCCCCCAGTTAGCGGGAGTCAATCGGCGGGACCCCTGCCGCTCAATCGTGTAACTTCAACCGGGGCAAGCGGAAAGCAATTCCGAGACGTTCTGCCATTTTGGCAGGTTGCACCTGTCATTTCGGCAGTCCCGACCCTGCCATTTCGGCAGCCTGCACGGCGAAGGATCTCGTTTTCTGCCATTTCGGCAGGTCCTCCAGTGGCACGGCCGATGCAATACGGTGCACCGGCTGCACAAGGGTGCACCGCTTCAAACCATCAGAATGAGGACTGCTCAATGTCACTGATCAAGCACACCAACCGCTTCGTCCCCTTGAACGACTTCGATGTCCTGGCCAACCGCATGAACCGGTTGTTTGGCGACACGGGCCTCGGGAACCTGACCTACGCCTCCAGCTGGGTGCCTCCGGTCAGCGTCGAGGAGAAGGGCGGAGAGATCCTGCTCACGGCCGAGCTGCCCGGCATGGCCGAGGACGCGGTCGAGATCAACCTCGAGAACAACGTGCTCACCATCTCGGGCGAGAAGCGCGAGTCCCGCGAGGAGGGCGTGCCCGGCGGCAAGTATCACCTGGCCGAGCGCAGCTTCGGCTCCTTCCGCCGGTCCTTCACGCTGCCGCGCACCGTGCGCGCCGACGGCATCACGGCCGACTTCGAGAACGGCCTCCTGACGGTGAGCCTGCCCAAGGCCGAGGAAGCCGTCAGCCGGAAGATCGAGGTGAGCCGCCGGGAAAGCTGATCTCGGCTGCCCACAACCGGAGACCGCGCCGTCAGTGCGGCGGCGCGGTCCGTCCGGAGATCAGGGCGCGAGGGGCCCGTCGGCGAGGCCTGGCCCCTCTTCTGCGTGCGCAGATCGATGCCGAGTGACCTACCTCCCGTCCCTCGGCTTCACCCACCACCGCGGATCGCAGAGCACCGTCGGCGGTTCGGTCCCGTCGAGTTGCGCCCGTGCGCACGGTCCGGCCCGCTCCCCAAGGAAGCTCGCACCGGTCATCGCCGTGATCTGCGCGGGTGTGCTGTTTGCGATGACCCGCAGCCGTTCCAGCATCTCCGGTGTTCGAAGGGCCCCGGCCAGCGCGATTGCTTCCCGCATTGCGGGAATGGACTCGATATTGCTCCAGGTCGAGAGGTATCGTTCGGGCGGGCCGTCAAGGTGGAGCGCGGCGGCCTCGGCCATCTCCCGTTCGTACGGACCGGGTCCGTTCCTCACGACGATGCCGGCCATCACAAGCAGCGCGTCTCTGGCGTGGTCCCCCAGCGCATCCGGGGACAGTGCTACCGCCAGCAGATGTGGGACGGCCTGGTGTCCGAAGTGGGCCAGAGTTTCCGCCACCACACCCCCGTTGTAGGCATACCAGGCGAGTGCCGGCAGCATCCTGGGATCTCCGATGGCCGCGAGGTGGCGTGCCAGGGAAGTCGACGTGTCACCGTGTCCGTCGAGCGGCGTCACGGGGACGCCTCTTCTGTGGTCGATCTGCCAGGCGACCTCGCGTTCAAGGGCCACGATCATGGCGGCCAGCAGTTGGGGCGAACGTTCGTCCGGGGGAACGCCCAGGCTGTGGAGGACACCCCGCTCCCATTCGGCCGGGCCCTCGGCCGTGAGCATGCGGATGATGTCCTCCTCGGGCAGCGGAGGCTCCTGCGCCGCCGCGGGAAGCGCGACCACCGGAGATACGAGGTACATCGCGGTCCCGATCAACACGTTCAGCTTCAATGTCGTCATTGCTCGTCTCCTCCTGTCTCGCGCGGCTACCACGCCGCATGGTAGTGGCGGTCCGCGTACTTGGTAAACGGCTGCCTGTCCCGCGTACCCAAGTTTCTGGCCAAATCGTCAAGCCTGTTCCAGATGATGCGAACCCTGGCCTGCTCGGCAGCGCTCATGCCATTCCAGTCGTTGGATACGCCGGCGAGCCATTTTACACTGATGTCGGCGGCCCGGCCCTCGAGGTGCCAACTCGTCGCGGACGCGCCCTGAATGCTGGCGTTGCCGTGCGGACAGCGATACCCGCTCGACAACGCCAGTGGCTCGCCGTAGTTTGTCCGCAGCCGGTCGAGGTTGTCCTTGAGCGTCTGGCTCACCCACCCGTAGTACGTGTGCGGGTTGCCGTCGGTCCAGAATCCGTTGAGTTCTTTCCAGCTGAAGTACGCGGCGCCGTTCCCGTTCTCTTCGATCTCGTCGCAGGCGGGGTGGTCGCGTTCCTCTACCGCATAGTCCGTGTACTCCTGAGCGATTCGCTCCTGCTCATCATCGCAGCCGGGGCCGCCGCCACCCGAGCAAAAGAGCAGTTCTTCGGAGACGATCTCGCCGGTCGAGATACGGTAGGTAACCAGGTACCAGCAGATCGTCCCGCCCTCGGACCGGGGCCGTGTCTCCGTGCGCGTGCGCGACCGTGAGGCCGCGAGCCGCCATTCCCCCCCGGCACGGCCGCCTTCTCCCGCCCGCGGCGAGATCCCGGAGGGATCGCGGTATCTGACTCCCGGCATGTCTACCAGACCGAGTTCCGCGCCGGCACTGGAGACGACGGTTCCGTCCACGATGGTTGCACCCACGAGATCGATGTCGCCCGACGGAACTCGGACGTGGGTGGTGGCCGTTGCCCGGTCACCGCCCGGGGCCAGCCACGGATCATCGCAGGCACCCAGAGCGAGTAGAGCGACGACACCCAGCGAGATAGAGGGTCGCATGAGAAAACCTCCTTGTAAGGGGTCTTTCCTCCCAGGAGGTTCAAGATCGACAACCCACATCATTGTCCTGTCATTTTCGAAGATGTAGGTCATCGGGGGACGGCCGAGAAAGCCGTCAGCCGGAAGATCGAGTCATCGCGGTGTGAGCGTCACGGACGCTCTGGTGAAGTAGACCTGTGTGAGACTCTCGAAGCCGGAGTCTGCGCCCATCAGAAGCCATGCGCGGCCGTCGGAAGGCACCAGAAGCGGCGCGGACACGCCTTGCTCGGGCAACTCCTTGGTCTCCCACCGACGAGGCTCCTCGCAGGTTCTTGAGTTGGCGACATTGCCGAGTACAACCGCCTCGGTGCCGCTGTTCGACTGGCTCCCGATGTCGACGTTCATGCGCAGGTAGGAACCATCGCTGACCGGGAGCGGTTCAACCGCGGTGACACCGGCCTTGATCCATACGCTCTCGCCGGGGGAGCCGCCGACGCCGAAACAGCCCGACGGCGTCTCGGTCGCGATCTCCAGGCTGACCGTGGCCGCATACCGGGCACCGGGTGTCAGCCCGTCGAGCGCCCCCTTGTAGAACATGAAGAGGTCGTCACTCCGGTTGATGCCGGAAATGAACAGCGCGGATCGCGAGTCGAGCGGCGGCGGGATCGCTCGGTAGTCGGCGGTCAACTCGTAGATTTCGGCGTGTTCGGGCGGGTAGTCGGCGAAGCCCGCAACGAATCCCTGAGGCCCGCGGCCAAAATCGAAGGTGAATACCGGTGGGTCTGCGGGGGAGACGACTTCCGCACAGCTGCTGAGCAACGCGCCTGCAATCAGCGCGACCCTTCTCAGTTCACCCTCCGAACAAACGTCACCGCCTGGTCGGAAAACCCGTTCGGCCGTTCCGAGCCGTCGCCATCCGGGTCCGCGGGTTCGAAGTCCACCTGAAACCTGTCCGGACCTTGAATCTCCACGATCCCGAAGAGCGTGCGGCCCGCCACGGGTCCGTCGTCCCACGGTCCGACGTCGAGGTGGACCGGATCGGCCTGGTAGTTCACCCGGTACGGTACCGGCACGGTATCGCGTCCCGCTTCCAGCTCGACGACCCACTTCATGACGCTGTCGTTGTCGAAGATGTAGGTCATCGGAGGGCGCTCGGACCCGACCGACACCCACTCGCCCAGAAGCGGCTCTGGGGGTTCGCTGCAGGAGAGCAGGGCGGGAAGGGCGAGGGCCGCGCACAGGGCGGCGAACCGACTCACGCGCCTAGTACCGGTAGTGGTCCGGCTTGTACGGCCCGGCCAGGGGCACGTTGATGTAGTCAGCCTGCTCGTGGGTCAGTTCGGTCAGCCGGACGCCCAGCCGGTCCAGGTGGAGCCGCGCCACCCGCTCGTCCAGCGTCTTGGGCAGGAGATGGACGCCGATGTCGTAGCTGTCGTGCCGCTGGTGCAGCTCGATCTGTGCCATGACCTGGTTCGAGAAGCTCGCCGACATGACCAGGCTCGGATGCCCGGTTGCGCACCCCAGGTTCAGCAGGCGCCCCTCGGCGAGGATCAGGATGCTCCGGCCGTCGGGGAAGGTCCATTCGTCGAACTGCGGCTTGATCGTCTTGCGCACGGCATCCGACGCCTCCAGCCCGGCCATGTCGATCTCGTTGTCGAAGTGGCCGATGTTGCCCACGATCGCCTTGTCCTTCATGCGGCGCATGTGATCGAGGGTGACCACATCGCGATTGCCGGTCGCGGTGATGAAGATGTCCGCGGTCTCGATCACGTCCTCCAGGCGGGCGACCTGGTACCCCTCCATGGCGGCCTGGAGGGCGCAGATGGGGTCGATCTCGGTGACCACGACGCGCGCGCCCTGTCCCTTGAGCGCCTGGGCGCAGCCCTTGCCGACCTCGCCGTACCCCATCACGACGGCGACCTTCGCCGAGATCATGACGTCGGTGGCGCGGTTCAGCCCGTCGATCACGGAATGCCTGCAACCGTAGATGTTGTCGAACTTGGCCTTGGTGACCGCGTCGTTGACGTTGATCGCGGGGAAGAGAAGCGTCCCGCCGCGCGCCATCTCGTAGAGCCGGTTGACGCCCGTCGTCGTTTCCTCCGACACACCGTGAATCCCTTCCGCGGTGCGCTGCCACCGGGTGCCGTCGACCTGCTGATGCCGGCGCAGCAGTTCCAGAATCACGCCCCACTCCTCGCTGTCCGCGGCCGGATCGAACGCCGGAACCGCGCCCGCGCGCTCGAACTCCACGCCCTTGTGCACCAGCAGCGTGGCATCGCCCCCGTCGTCGAGGATCAGGTTGGGGCCCTGGCCGTCCGGCCAGGTGAGCGCCTGCTCCGTGCACCACCAGTACTCCTCCAGGGTCTCGCCCTTCCACGCGAAGATGGCGGGACCGGCCGGCGCATCCGGGGTTCCGTCCGGCCCCACGACGGCGGCCGCGGCCGCGTGGTCCTGCGTGGAGAAGATGTTGCACGACGCCCAGCGCACCGACGCGCCCAGCTCGACCAGGGTCTCGATCAGCACGGCGGTCTGCACCGTCATGTGCAGCGAACCCATGATCCGCGCACCGGTGAGGGGCTGCAGGTCGCGGTATTCCCGCCGGATCGCCATGAGCCCAGGCATCTCGTGCTCGGCCAGGCGGATCTCGTTGCGGCCCCACTCGGCCAGGGAAAGGTCGGCCACCTTGAAGGTCGGCCGCTCGATATCGGTTGCGGCCTTGTCGGGGCCGGTGACTGCGGTCTTCATGATTCTGCACCTCGGGTTGCGTGCAATTGCTCCGGTTGGGCGCAATTGTTCCGGTCGCCCGCAATTGCGTGGGTCTAAATCTAGCCGTGGCGGTGGGCTGATCCAGACCCGGGTGACGGGTTCGGGGAGTGCTGGCTGCCGCGGGGATCCTGGAAGTGGGCCACTGTGGCCGCGAGGATATACAGTTTCATAGAGAATAGATATACTTATGTCATAATAGCAGATATACCCATGTGTGCCGGAGAGGAATCCGATGAGAAAAACCAGCGTCGTCATCGACGATGAACTCGTCGCCCGCGTGCGGATCCTGCTTGGAACTTCGTCCATCCGGGAGACGATCGACAGGGCGTTGCGTGAAGTGGAGCGCCGCGAGGCGAGGCGGCAGGAGATCCGGGCGCTGATTGAGATGGACGGGCTCGACCTGCGCGACCCGGCAGTGATGTCGAAAGCGTGGCGCTACTAGCCACGGAAGCTCGAACCCCGATGCCCTACCTGATCGACAAGAGCGCGCTGGCCCGCATGTCCCATCCGCAGGTACAGGCCAGGCTCGTGTCGATCCTCGAAGCGGGCGAGGCCGCCACCTGTGCCGTGATCGACCTCGAGGTCCTCTACTCGACCCGGAATGCGTCCGACCACGCGCGCACCCGCCGCCGCCGCTTCCTCGCCTACCGTCGGGTGGAGCTGACCGAGGCGATGTTCCAGCGCGCTATCGAAGTGCAGGGCCTGCTGGCGCTCCGCGGACAACACCGCGTGCCGATTCCGGATCTGATCATCGCGGCGGCCGCGGAGCACGCCGGGATGGTCCTGGTGCACTACGACGCCGACTTTGATCGGATTGCCGCGGTTACCGGGCAGGCGCTGGAGTGGGTCGTGCCGAGGGGGTCGGTCTAGTCGCGAGAGACCGCCGATGGTCCACGCCCGTCGGATCCGTCGGGCGGGCTGGATGCATCCCGCCCTCTACCGCGGTCAACATGGGAATCGGGATGAGGGCCATCCGAAGCACTCGGCCACCAGGCTGGTGCACCGGGCGCAGCGCTCCCTGTCGACCACCTCCAACACCACGACTCCTCTGGCCTCTTGGAACTCTGCCGAGAGACCGATCTCCCTCCGTATCCAACCAACGGTGTTCCAAACGCAATCGTATTCCAACTCGCATAAGCCACACAGCGGAATGGCCAGCGGGTCGCAGGCTGCTTCGTCGACGGATGCTCTCTCCAGCGTGGACATTTCGGTCTCTCGGCAGGGTTGGAGGTTGGAGCGGGGTCTCGCTTCCCAGGACAACCGCCGACGAAAGTTCGTGCAATCGCCCTATCCACTACCGTTAACAACGCTGGGTTCCAAAACGTGTAACGGCGGCCTACGCGCCCAACCCGTACTCGATCCGACCGAGTACCTGCTCCACCACTCGGGCTCCCGCATCGCTGTCCAGAAGATCCAGGGGGCGCTCACCGCGAAGCGCGCGGTTGGGCTTCCTCAGCCAGCGCCTTGCCTTCGAGGCATCCCCGAGCGCCTCCTCCGCTATGGTCGTGACGCGCGTGACCCGCGCTACCCGGTCGGGTTGCTCACTGTAGCGTTCATCGCCTTCCATCACCGCCCCCCTCCCGGCGATTCCGATCCCAGTAATCCGTCGGCCGGTCGTCGCTGAGCAGCGCGTCCTGGTCCACCCAGTAGGGGTCGCCGAAGGGCCGGCGCCGCGGCCACATCTCGTCCAGCGTGTCGCCGTCGTAGACGATCCCGTCCTTGATCACCAGGGCAATATCGGCGGTTGCGCGGATGTCCTCCAGCGGGTTGGAATTCAGCACCACGAAGTCCGCCAGCTTGCCCTCGGCCAGCGACCCGAGCTCGTGCGCCAGCCCCAGGAAGTGGGCGCCGTGGATGGTGGCGACCTTGATCGCGGTGTGCTCGTCGGAACCCGCCGCGACCATCCAGACCTCGTAGTGGGGTCCCAGCCCGTGGAGCTGGCCGTGCGCGCCGATCGCCCCCCAGCCGCCCTCGTCGATGATGTCCACCATTCCGCGCGCGATCAGCGGGAACGAGTAGTCCGTCTCGGGCCGCAGCATCCGTCGCCGCGTCACCGGAACCAGCATTCGCCAGGGCAGCCAGTGCTGCATCTTGGGATCCTTCCAGATCTCGTACTCCTGGTAGAAGTACTCCTCGTTCCAGGGCCCGGGGCCGCCCACCATGAACGTCGGCGAATACACGGCGTCGGCCTGCCCGAAGAACTTCGCCACGTCGCTGTAGAGCGGGGCGTAGCTCAAGGGGTGCTCCCACGCCGTGTGCCCGTCCATGATCATGCCCATGTTGAACTCGATGTCGCCGCCCTCCGAAGTAACCCGCAATCCGCGCACGCGCGCCGCCTCGGTGACCCACTGGCGCTGCTGCCGTGTCGGCTGCAGGTACTCCTTGATCGTGACCGCGCCCCACGACATGAGCCGCGCCACGTTCTGGTCCGCCAGCTCGTAGCTCGAGATCTCGTTCTGGCGCGCGCCGTCGCCCGAATACACCGGATCGCCGGTGCTGTAGACCCGCGGCCCGATCATCCTGCCCGACTCGACCAGCTCGGCGGCCGGGAACACGTTGGCCGACCATTGCGAGTTGTCGAGCGTCGTCGTCACCCCGTACGCGAGGTAGATCGCCGACTCCCAGTTGCGCAGCGGGATGATGCCCAGGTGGTCGCGGTGGTGGTGGGCGTGCATGTCGATCAGCCCCGGGATGATCGTCTTGCCGGTGGCGTCGAACACCTGGTCCGCACCGGCCGTGTCGCACGCGCCGATGCAGGTGAGTCTGCCGTCCGTGGCGACGAGTGTTCCGTTTTCAAGGACGACGTCGTCCTCGACAGTGACGATACGGGCGCCTGTGAAAGCGACCGTGCCGGACGCAATGTTGCGGGGGAGTTCCAGCCGGATCGGCACTTCCTCCGTCTCACCCGTGGTGACATCGTGCGCATGGTAGCGCGGCCCGCTCACGAACTCGAGCGTGGTCGCGTCGCGCCAGCGCGGATGGATGCCGCCCTCCAGACTGACCTGCGTCACGGGGAGCTGGCCGTCGCGCTTGGCGATCCGCACCGTGTTGGACCCCGTGCCCCCGTATGGGAACGGCATGCGGTAGACGTTGTCCCCCTCCTGGAAGGCGAGCCATGCGCCGTCGGGGGACACGGCGGCCTCGTCGGCGTCGGGGAGCGTGAAGTGCACGCGGCGATCGGTGCCGTCCATGCGAATCGATGCGATGTCGGTGCCCGCGGGATCGTCGCCCATGGGGCCGAGCGCCTCGGCGTAGAAGAGCCGCCCGTCGGGGCCGAACCAAGCCTGGGGCGGGGGACGGCGGGGCATCATCGGGCGGCCGCCGGTGTAGGGCCGCGCGACCTTGGTGATCGTGCGGGTGTCGCCGCCGTCCGCGGGGACCGCCACGAACTCGAAGTACTCGTTGCTGGCCACGGTGCGGCCGCGGCTGGTCGCGCCCGCGCCCCGGGTGGCCACGATCTCGCCGCCGTCGGAGCTCCACACCGTGTTCATGTACTCGCCCTCGCGCGTGGTGAGCTGCCGGGGCGTGCCACCGGTGGCCGGCACGCGCCAGATGTGGCCGCGCCCATTCTGCTCCCAGCCCGCAAATGCGATGTCGCGGCCGTCCGGCGACCACGCGGGGGCGATCTCGGAGTGGTCGAAGGAGTCCTCGGTGAGCCGCTCGGGCGTGCCGTCGGGCAGGTCCATCATCCAGATGCGGCCCGTGGCCTGGAAGGCGAGACGGCTCCCGTCGGGGGACGAGGCGGTCCAGCGCGGGAACTTCACCGTGAAGGTCGTGCCGAGCGGCTCCTGGGGTCGGCCCGCCATTTCGGAGATGACGCGATGCACACGCGCCGTGAACGCGATGGTGGTCACCTCGCCGCTCTCGACATCGACGCGGCGGATCTTCCCGCCTGCCGGGATCACGATCGAGCGGCTGTCGCGCGACCACGCGTAGCCGGGGAGGTCGCGCGAGACCTTCATGCCCTCGGCCATGTCCACCTCGATCGGGTCCATGAGCACGCGTTCGGCGCCGGTCTCGAGGTCGCGCAGCCAGAGCGCCGTGCGGGGACCGAAGCGGAGCCCCTTGTGCGAGATCGTCCCGTCGGGGATGCGCCGCGCGAAGGCGAGCCAGCGCCCGTCCGGCGACGGCTCAGGCGCGATCCCGCCGCCGCTCGAGGTCTGGCCCTGCTGCACCACTTGGCCCGTCGTGACCTCGTCTACGCGTCCCGTCTCCAGGTCGAGCCGGCGGATCTGCTTGTACCCGTGCACGATGTCGGAGCGCCCCGACCACAATCCGGGCGGAGCCGTGCGGACCTGGAAGTAGAGCGATCCGCCGTCGGGCGAGAACGCGGGCCATGCGGCGGCCGGGTAGTCGGAGCCCACGAGCTCCACCCCCTCTCCTCCGTCCCGCGAATACATCCACAGCCCGGCGCCTCCGGCACCTCGCTGCGTCGATGAACGCCGCACTACCAAAAAACGACCATCCGGAGACCACGCCGGCTCCCAGGCCCTGAGCGACTGGTCCTCAAAGACGGGACGGGGGTTGGATCCGTCCGCGTCCATCAGCCACAGATTGCTCTGGCCGCCGCGGTCCGAAATGAAGGCGATCGTGGCGCCGTCGGGGGAGAGGCGAGGATGGTAGTTGACCGCGATGCCGCTGTTCTGTGTCAGCGCAACCGCCTCGCCGCCGGTGGCCGGCACCCGGTAGACATGGCCCAGCAGGTCGAAGACGACCCACTCGCCGTTCGGCGCGAGGTCGACCGACATCCAGGTGCCTTCGCTTGTTGTGAAATCGATCTCGAGCGTCTCGCCGCGGGGGGCGGTGACGTCCCAGGCCTGCGTGTCGGCTGCCTGCGCGTGAAGGAGGTGGCCGGCACCGGTCGGGACGGCCATCCACAGGGCGGTCATGGAGACGTGGCGGAAATGCCTGGGAATCGGGGAAACATGGAATTGCCGGCGCATTGGGAACCTCCATTCGCGATACGGATACAACGGGATGCCGTGTTGGCGGCATATCGGTCCAGAATGCGCACGTCGACGAGACGGAGCAACAAATGGGGGCTGGGTGACACTTTGTGCGGCTGGAATCGTATGTCGCGAGACGCGAGGGGCGCCGAGGCGACTATGCGGCGGCTTGGGCCCGCTCGGAAACACCCCAAGGAGACTACACGAATGATCAGACGTGGATTGATAATGCTCGCCCTGTTGGCCGTGCCGACGACGGCTTTCGCGCAGGGCACGATCGAAGGAACCGTCCGCAGTGGAGACAGTGGGATCGGCCTCGGGAACGCCCGGGTCGAAATCCCCGCCCTCGGCCTGGTGGAATACACCGGAGCCACGGGTACCTTCTCGATTACCGGCGTGCCCGCCGGCACCCATACCCTCGAAGTCCGGCTTCTCGGGTACGGACTGCAGACCCAGCAGGTGACGATCGCCCCGGGGCAGTCCGTCTCCCTGGATATCGCACTCGGAATCGCGGCGTTCGAGCTGAACGAACTGGTGGTGGTGGGGAGCCGCACGAGGCCCCGCACCGTAACCGAATCGATGGTGCCGGTCGACGTGATTCCGGTGTCCGAAATCTCGCGGCAGGCCGAGACCAACATCGACTTCCTGCTTCGCAACGTCGTTCCGTCGTACAACGTCAACATCCAGCCGATCAGCGATGCGGCCACGATCACGCGGCCGGCCAACCTGCGCGGCCTCGCCTCCGACCACACGCTGGTGCTCATCAACGGCAAGCGCCGGCACCGGGGCGCGGTCATCATCTGGCTGGGCGCGGGGCTCTCGGACGGCGCCCAGGGACCCGACATCGGGGCCATCCCGGGGATCGCGCTGCGCCAGGTGGAGGTCCTGCGGGACGGCGCGTCGGCGCAGTACGGCTCGGACGCCATTGCGGGCGTGCTGAACTTCCAGTTGAAGAACGACCGCTCCGGCGGCTCGGTCCAGGTCAAGCAGGGCCGGCACTTCGACGGCGACGAGTTCCTCGATGGTTCGGACCGGAGCTGGGGCGGTCACGGCAACGCGGTCGCGGTGGCGGGCAACTTCGGGGTCCCGCTCGGCGAGTCCGGATTCGCCAACGTAAGCGTCGAGTACGGAAACCAGGAGCCGACGGACCGCGCCATCCAGCGGAACGACGCGGCCGGGCTCGTCGCGGCGGGCAACACGGCCGTGCGGACGCCGACCGCCCAAGTCTGGGGCTCCCCCAGGGTCTCGGACGACCTGAAGGTGTTCCTCAACACCGGCTACAACTTCGACGACGACGAGCAGGTCTACGCATTCGGAAACATCGCATCGAAGCGGGTGGACGGCGGCTTCTTCTTCCGCAACCCGAACACCCGCGGCGGCGTCTTCTCGGGCGACGGCGGCGCCACGCTGCTGATCGGCGACGTGTTGCAGGCGAATGGCCTGGGATCGGCCAACTGCCCGGTCGTCGCAATCACCAACAATGTCCCCGATCCGGTCGCGCTCCAGCAGGTGTTCGACGACCCGAACTGCTTCTCGTTCCAGGAGATGTTCCCCGGAGGCTTCACGCCGCAGTTCGGCGGGGAGGTCTTCGACGCATCGATCGTCGGTGGAATCAGGGGCCGCACCGACAGCGGCATCAACTGGGATGCCAGCACGAGCTGGGGCCGGAACCTGGCCGACTTCTTCATCTACAACACGGTGAATGCCGCGCTCGGTCCCGAGACGCCGACCCACTTCGACCCCGGCCTCTACAACCAGGAGGAGATTAACCTCAACCTCGATCTCTCCTACCAGGTGAACGAAGTGGCCAACGTCGCGGCCGGATTCGAGCAGCGCGAGGAGCGCTTCGAGATAGGACAAGGCCAGGACGAATCCTGGCAGATCGGACCGTATGCGGCCCAGGGCTTCAGCTCCTCTTCCAACGGCTTCCCCGGCTTCAGCCCGCTGGCCGCCGGCGATTGGACCCGCAGCAATACCGCGTTCTACGCCGACCTCAACCTCGGCAGGGCGGACGACCCATGGGCCATAGGCGTCGCGGGCCGCTACGAGGACTTCTCCGACTTCGGCGGCAAGGCGACCGGAAAGGTCTCCTTCCGGTTCGAGGCCACCGACCGGATCGCGTTTCGGGCGAACGCCAACACCGGTTTCCGCGCGCCCACACCCGGGCAGCAGAACGCTTTCAACGTCTCGACGGTCTTCGACACCGAGCTCGGCGACCTGGTCAACCGCGGCACCATTCCCTCCACCTCGGAGGTGGCCAGGACCCGTGGCGGCAGGCAGCTCGAGCCGGAGACCTCGGTCAGCCTGACCGGCGGGGTCGTGTACGAGGCGGGCGCCTTCCGCTTGACGGCGGACTACTTCCGCATCTCGATCTCGGACCGCTTCGCCCAGACCAGGACCTTCAAGCTCACGCCCGCCGAGGTCGCGCAGCTGGTGTCGGAGGGCGTGACAAGTGCCGCGAACCTCGCGGAGTTCCGCTTCTTCACCAATGACTTCGCGACCCTGACCCAGGGCATCGACCTGGTGGCGAACTACTCGCCCGGCGAGGCGACCAACGTGAGCCTGCTCTTCAACTACACCGGCACCGAGGTCACCGAGCGCAATCCGGAAGTCGTGAACGACGCGCGCGTGGACCAGCTCGAGCGGGCTTTGCCGCGCTATCGCAGCGTGCTCAGTCTTTCGCGGCGGGTCGGCAGCGCGAGCACCCTGCTTCGCGGGACGTACTACGACGGCTTCTACGACTCCGAGCTCAGCGACCCGGACCTGCGATACGGTGCGCGGGTCCTCTTCGACGCCGAAGTCTCGTTGCCGGTGGCGGACAACGCCGCGATCGCCTTCGGCGCCAACAACCTGTTCAACACCTACCCGGACGAGAATCCCGCCGCGTCCGGCCTCGGTGCGCTCTATCCCGAGAGCGCTCCCTACGGCTTCAACGGCGGCTACTACTACGTGCGCCTGAGCTACGACTGGCTGTGGGCGACTCGGTGATCACCCCGGCACCCACCCCACAATCCTCAGCGGCCCGCCGCTGCCGCCCTCGATCTTCATCGGGAGCGCGACGATCCCGGCGCCGGTGGGCGGCAGCCGGTCCAGGTTGGTGAGGTTCTCGAACCCCACGATGTTGGCGCTGTAGAGGATCACATGGGAGCGGAAGTCGCTGGACTGGCCGTAGTCGATGCTGGGCGTGTCGATCCCGATCGCGCCGATGCTGCGGTTGTCGACGAGCCACTGCGCGGCCTCGGTGCCGATGCCCGGGAAGTGCAGCTCGGGTACGGCATCGGGGCCGGTCAGGTCGGTGCCCAGGTAGGCGGTGCGGTCGCTCCAGCGTGACGACCATCCCGTGCGGATGAGCAGTGCCGTACCGTCGGCGATCGGGCCGTGCTCGGCCTCCCACGCGGTGAGGTCATCGACGGACAGGAGGTAGTCCGGGTCGGCGTCGGCCCCTGCCGTGACGTCGACCACCGAGGCGGTCGTGATCAGGCAGGACAGCGGAATCTCGTGGGCGGCCTGGCGGCCCTCCGCAAAGTGGATCGGTGCGTCCAGGTGCGTGCCGCCGTGCTCGGCCGACGCGAACGAGTAGGAGGCGTAGAAGTAGCCGCCTTCGGTGTGGCCGTACGCCAGTTCGTTGAGCTGGAAGCCGAGCGTGTCGGTGGGCCAGTAGATCGTGGACGGCCCGAAGGCGTGGCCGAGGTCGATCCACTCGCCGGCGGTGCCGTCGAAGAGGCCCGTGTGGTCAGGGGAGCCGGAACCGCCGGCCGGGGCCTCTTGCAGGCACCCCGCGGCCACAAGGATGCCGGTCAGTGCGGCGAGCGTGGCCGCCGCCGGATTCGTCGTCCTCATTTCCATCCTCCTTCTGTCCTTCTGGTCCTGATTCGCCCGGACGGCGGGGCGTTGCGCGACCGGTCCGCCGCTACTCCGGCAGGCGCAGCGCCACCAGCGAGCCCGGGAGCCCGCGGCGGTTGATCGCCATCACCAAGTACTGCACGCCCTCGTGCATGTAGGTCATCGGGGCCGTGACGGTGGAGCCGGGGATCTCGACGGCCCCCAGTTCCTCGCCGGTCATCTTGTCGACCGCGCGGAAAACGGGCGCGGCGCCCCGGCCTTCGGCGTACATGAGCAGGGTGCTGGTCACGAGCTTGGTGGCGTGCGAGCGCGCGCCGGTGTTGCCGATGTCCACGCCCTCCAGCAGCGGGTGATTGAGGATCGCGTCGGGGGTGTGGCCGTTGGGGATCTGCCAGACGTGGTCCCCGGTGTTGAGGTCGATCGCGGTGATGGTGCCGTACGGGGGCTTGAAGATCGGCAGTCCCCGGGGACCCCGGACACCGCCCGGTCCGATGCTCACCCAGTCGACGTTGGAGTCGGGGTCCACGTCCTTGCCCGGCTGGAGACGAGGGGCGCTGCAGCCGCGGGTCGAGGCGACATAGAGGATTGCCGTCTCGGGGTCCACCGCCGAGCCGCCCGGGATGTTGGCACCGCCGTTGGCGCCGGGACAGTGAATCGCGGCCTGCGTGCCGTCGGGGGCGCCTTCGACCGAGGGGGGATTGAAGAGCGGGCCCAGGCGGAAGTCCTTCACGATGTCGAGCGCCATCGCGCGGAGTTCCGGCGTGAAGTCGATCAGGTCGTCCTCGGTGATGCCCTGCATCTCGTAGGGTGCGGGGCGCGTGACGAAGGGCTGCGTCGGCGACAGCTGCTCGCCCGGCACGTCGGACTGCGGGACGGGGCGCTCCTCGATCGGCCAGACGGGCTCGCCGGTCTCGCGGTCGAGCACGTAGGCCCAGCCCTGCTTGGTGGTCTGTACGATCGCCTTGATGGCGCGCCCGTCGACGTTGATGTCCACGAGGTTGGGCGCGGTGGGGTTGTCGTAGTTCCAGACGTCGTGGTGCACGGTCTGGAAGTGCCAGCGGCGCTCGCCCGTCTGCACGTCGAGGGCGAGGATGGAGGTGGCGAAGAGATTGTCCCCGGGGTGGAAGCCGCCGAAGTAGTCGATCGTGGGCGGGTCGGTGACGACGTAGACGAGGCCCAGCTCGGCGTCCGCGGAGAGGGGTGCCCACGCGGACACGTTGCCGGTCCACTTCCAGGCATCGTTCTCCCAGGTGTCGTTGCCGAACTCGCCCTCCTGCGGGATCACGTTGAAGGTCCACATGTGCTCGCCGGTCGCCGCGTCGTATGCCAGCACGTTGCCGGGCACGTTCTCCTTCCGGGTCTGGAAGTAGCCCTGCTCGTGCGAGTTGCCGACCACGACCACGCCGTTGACGACGATCGGGGGGGACGAGTTGGTGATGTAGCCGACCTCGGGGGGGAGGCCGGCGTCCCGGTCGTGCTTCCAGTGGCCGAGGTTGGCCAGGAGGTCGACGGTACCGCGCTTGCCGAAGGACTCGATGGGATGTCCGGTGTCGGGGTCCAGCGCGTGCATGAAGAAGGCGGGGGTGACCAGGTAGATCATGCCGCGGCCGTCCACCTCGGCGTAGGCGACCCCCTTACCGTAGTCCTTCCGCATCGAGTCCTCCCACCGCTTGGTGTGGGGCTCGCGGAAGGTCCACAGGGTCTCGCCGGTGGCGGGATCGATGGCGACGGCGGTGCGGCGGGTGCCGGCCACCGAATACAGCGTCCCGTTCACGTAGATGGGGGTCGCGCGCAGGTATTGCGTAGGGCTGGGGCTGAAGTTGTCGCCCCGCCACGTCCACGCCACTTCGAGGTCGTTGAAGTTGGAGGCGTCGATCTGGTCGAGGGGGGAGTAGCGCGAGCTGGCCGCGTCGGCGCCCCAGTAGCGCCACTCGCCGTCCTGGGCGGAGGCGGTGGGCGGGGCGGCAAGGGACAGGGTGGTGAGCGTGAGGGCTGCGAGGGTGAGGGCGGCGCCGAGCGAGCGGCCCGCCGAGGGCCGAATGGTCGGATTCACATGTGCCTCCGGATGGGTCTGGTGTCGTTGAAGCCGCTTGAGAATATGGCGGACCCCGCCGGGGGGCCAGTGGGGCGGAGGCGCGGTGTCGGAGTCACGGCGCGGAGCCCCGGCGTTGGGGGTCACGGCGATGGAGCCGTGGCGGCCGAGTCAGGGCCGTGGCAGCTCCCCGTTCAGTTCCATGTACACGCGGCCGATGGCCGTCGGCGCCTGGCTGGCGTGGAGCGACCAGCCTTCCAGGGCTCCGAAGTCGGCCTCCGCGACCGCTTCTTCCAGCGTGAGCCCGGCGGCGTGGAGGCGGGTAGCCTCGGCGATGACCTGGACGACGGCCTGCCGGTAGGTCTCGAGCTCCTCGGCGAGGACCGCGGGCGGGTCCACGAATCCGTGCCCCGGCACGTAAGTGGTCACATCGAGTGCCTGCGCAGCCTCGATCATCGCCACCCACTCGGACGGGTAGGCCGACCGCATCGCCGGGAAGATCCGGTTCAGGTAGGCCTCGCTCATGAAGAGGAGCTGGATCTCGCGACCGCCGAGCTGGAGCGTCTCGCGGGTTTCGACCAGGTGCGTGGGCACGACGACGGGGGGCGCGTCGGCGGGACGGCCGGGGTTGTCGGCGGCCGCCAACAGCACCGCCTGCGATGTGGGGTGGGCGTAGAAGCGGGCGTCGGCGGGGAACTCGGAGTTGCCCGCCGTGTGGTCTCCGTGGTCGGAGCAGACAATGACATGCGTGATGGGCCGGTCGGTGATCCCCGCGATGGTCTCGACCAGGCGCCGCGTCTCTTCCGGGCTGCCCTGGCCGTCGGCGACGAGGACGCCTTCGTCGGTCACAACGAACATGCTGACCGTAGTGAAGCGCTCGTCGCCCGCGGAGCGCAGCTGCTCGTAGGAATACACGCCGGGCGCGAGTTCCTGGACGCGCGAGAAGTCGTCGTCGGTGTAGCCGCGGGTGTAGGGGTCCGCTGTGCGGAGGACGTCGTCGGCCGTTGCGGGGGTGGTGGTGGCGCCGGGCGCGTCGTCGGGCGTGGGGGCGCAGGAGAGGGCCAGGAGCGTGATCGGCGCCAGGACGGCGAGAGGGGAACGGCCTTTTGCGGGTGCGGCGTTCATGGGCGAGACTCCTGAACGGGCGATGCCTTGTCGTGTGCGGCAAAGGTCGCCATCGGAGCCCGCCCGCGCTACAATGTTGCCCGGCGAGCCCGCGCCCGGCGGGCGCACCAGGGAACGAGAACGGAGAGACCGAATGATTCGCAAATTGCTGGTGGCGGCCGGACTGGCTGCCGTGCTGGGCCTGGGCGCGCCGGATGGTGCGATGGCCCAGGAGGCGGGCGACGGCCTTATCGAGGTCGGTGCGATGGCGCCCGACTTCGAACTGACCGGAGCGACCCGTCACGGAGTTCTGCAAGACGGGGTCCGCCTGAGCGACTACCGTGGCGAGACGGTGGTCCTGGCGTTCTTCTTCAGAGTAAGGACGCGTGGCTGAACGGTTCAAATGAGAGCGTACCGTGATCAGTACGCAGAACTGTTCAACGAAGGCCGCAACGTGGTGCTCATGGCGATCTCCAACGATTCGGCGGAGGAGGGCGCTTCCTGGCTGAAGGACGAGGACTTCCCCTACCTCTTCGGCAGCGATCCCGACGGCGACGCCTTCACGGCGTTCGGCGGGTCGCTCAGGGACAACGGGATGGTCGGGAGCCGTGCCGTGATCGTGGTCGGGCCCGACGGCCGGGTGGCGAAGGTGATCCCGCAGTTCAACCAGGTCGATCCGGCTGCATACGATGAACTGGCCGCCGTGATCGACGAGGTGACGCCGGAGCCGGAGGAAGGGTAGGGTCGGGGTTAGCCGGCGCCCAGCATCGACTCCACCGAGCCCACCAGGTCCTGCCCCGGACCCACACCCGTGGAGACGATGCGCCCGTCACCGTCCACCAGCACGACGATCGCCGTCGTGAGCGCCTGGTAGGCTCTCACCGCCTCGCCGCTGGCGTCATACACGAAGGCGTAGCCGGGTTCGTGCCTGTCGACATGTCGCCGTATGCGCCTGGGCGACTGGTTCACCGCGACCGCGACGGCCACCACGGTGATGCGGTCGGAGAACCGTGCCTGGATCTCGTCGATCTGGGGTTGCAGCGCCTCGCATTGCTCGCACCACGACGCCCAGAACTCGATGAGGGCGGGGCCGCTGCCCACCAGATCGAGCAGCGACACGGCGTTGCCGTCCAGGTCCTGCACCTGGGCGTCCGGCGCCGGGGTGCCCGGCGGAAGGCCCAGTCCGGCGTCCTGGGCGGCCGCCGCACGGGGGCCGGCCGCGGCGAGTGCGATCGCCGTGAAAAGAATCGCGGTGATTTGCGCCCACCGGGACGCGCACGTGCTGCCGGAGGCCATCCTCTCCATGCTCACTGGTTCGCTCCTCACAGGTTGTATCCGACCTGGATAAAGTAGTACTCCGCCACCCCGAACATGACCAGAGCCGCGAGTCGTTTCACCGTCACCATCCACTTCCCGGACTTCGGAAGGCGCGAAAGGGTACCCGAGAACAGCCCCACCGCGACAAGAAGCGCGGTCATCCCGAGGGAGAAGACGAAAAGGTAGAGGAATCCCATTGCGCCGGCCCTGGTAGCCGCGACCCACGCCAACACGGCCGCAAACGCCGGCGCCCCGCACGGGGCGGCCACGACACCGGAGGTCGCACCCAGCACGAAGACGGCGCCGTAGGAACCCCCCTCCCGGCTTCCGGCCCAAGCCAGCAACCGCTGCGGCACCCTCACCGGAATCACGTCGAGCATGGCCAGCGCAAACAGCACCAGCAGGTTGCCGATTGCGAACAGGGCCCACGGGCTGGAGCTCACGGTGCCGAACAGGGTCCCGGTAAGGCCCGCGAGGAGTCCCAGGAAAGCGTAGAGCAGCGCCATTCCCACGACGTAGGTCATGGTCAGGGCCACCGTCCGGCGCATGGGCTGCCCGTCGGTCGCCGTCCCCGAGATCACGGACGCCGTGATCGGGATCATCGGGTACACGCACGGGGTCAGGCTGGTCGCCACGCCCGCTCCGAAGAGCACGACCAGGGCCAGAAGCGGGCTGGAAGCGAGCGTCTCGGATAGACCCCCGGCCGCCTCCTGGACGAGGACAGCCGGGAAGACTTCCGTCACCGGCAGGTCATTTTCCGCCGCGGCGCTTGGCGGTTCGTCCGCTGCTGCGTCCGGAACTCGCGCTTGCGCCCGAGCTGCGGCCGCTCACCGATGATCCGATGCTCCTGCCCCCCGAGTAACTGCCGCCCGTGCTGATGGACCGCGGCCCGCGATAGCCCCTGCCGGCGATCACTCGTCCACCACCGGATCTCGACGGCGCCCGATTGACATCCACCACAACCGGTCTGTAGTAGCCGCCCCATCCACCCCAGTAGCTCGAATACCCGTAGCCGTAGTAGCCGGGATAGCCATAGCCGTAGCCGTAGCGGTTGTAGCGGCCGTATCCGTACATAAGGGGGGAGTAGTAGTAGCCGAAGGGGCTTGTCATGTATACGCGGCGGGTTCGCTGGTCGGACCCGTACGCCTCGTCGGCGAGCGGTCCACCGCCTCCGAGCGCGAAGTGCTGCGGATACGAGATGGCCACGACGATGTCGATCACCTCCGCCGACACGCCGGCGTCGTCAAGCCGGATCAACTGCTCGGAATCCAGCCCATCGAACTCCTGCCGGATCTGCGCGAGCCAACCCGCGACCGCCTTGGCGTCGACATTGAGCGAAGCGTCAATCACGTCGTCGATCGTGACGCGGGCGGCCGCAAAGAACTCGGCTCCCTGCAGGAGGAACGGGAGCGGCTCGGTGCGCCGCGGGAGCCCCAGGTCCTCTAGGACGGCGTCGTCCGCGTGGCTATACCACTGCGACCAGGCGGTCGTGCCGCCGTTCGCCTGGAGGGCCCGCACATCCAGCCACTCTCCAGGGCCCGGCATCGAGATGATTCCGGTGCTTTGGCGGACCGTCCCGTTGTCGCAGGTCAGGTCGGACGTCGTGTACAGCCGCCGGCCATCATCGGAAAACCTGGCCGACTCCGTTCCGCGACAGTTGTCCTGCGCGACCGGATGCGGTTGTCCGTCGGCGTAGTAGCTCTCGCGGTGCGTGATCTCGCCGTCCACGATGGTGAGCATCTCCACGTCGGCGCCGCTCGGGACGAAGCAGAGGATGCCCCTGTCGGCGGCTGCCTCGCTGTCGGCGGGCCATTCGGCCTGGGTCGGAACGTTCGGCTCCCAGCAGCCAAGGTAGGGCTGCCACCCTTCTCGCACCTGGCCGGCTTGCGCCTGCACGACGCCGGGGATGGCGGCCAGAAGGAGGCCGGCCGCCACGCTCATGCCCTTCGTTCTCGTCAACATGTCTGATCCCTTTCCGTCGCGCATCGTTTTCGTCCGTGCCGGGAGCGTCCGTCCCGGATCGTTCGCCGTCACAGCCTGAATCCTATCCCGAACGTGACCTGCAGCCCCGCCAGATCGAGATCCGGGAACCCCACGAAATCGGCCGACAGCGGGGCGCTCGCGAAACCGTATCTCGCTTCGCCAACCAACAGCACCCGACCGTTCACGGCGACATCCATCCCGCTGGACAATTGTATCGTAGCTCCCCTGTCCCGCGAATAAAAGCGGTCACCGAAGATCTCCAGGGTTTCGTAGTCGATAAAGTCGCCGTGCTGCGCGAAGCGGTACGAAACGATGCCCCCGGCGACACCCACGTACGGGTTCCACGTTTCCGGCACCCACGCGAACCGGCCGATGGCTCTCCCCCGGTCCTTCAGGTAGGCCTTCACTCCGACGGTGATGGGCCTGATCGAGAACTCGGTGGTCTGTTCGATCGGGAGGTCGTCCTGATCCACCCACTCGCGGAACTCCGACCTGGTCTTGGCATTGGTGTATCCGACGCTGAGGAGCACGTCCAACCGCGTCGTGGCCCGGATCGCGAGATCCCCTCCGATCGAGGCCCCGGCCAGATCCCGGGTATCGACCGTCAACTCCTCGCGGGTCAAATCCCAAAGGCTCTGCGTGCCGTCGCCGCTCGCGGCGCGGGGCATGTGCAGACCGGCCCTGAACGTGAAGGTCGCCCTGGGCGTGCCGAAGAGGAAGTCGCGGTTCTGAGCACTCGCCTCCGCCGGTGCCGCCGCCCCCAGCAGGAGAAGGACAAGGAGGCTGCCAAGTATGGGCCCTGCCCCGGTACTCCGTTCGCTACCGAGCATTTCGGTCTCCTGGTTTACGGGTTCGGCCACGCTCATGCGCAAGACCCGTGCCGCTCTGGACGTGTGCCGTGGCGGGACTCTGGGACCTGTGCGGACGCCCGCCATCCCCCCGTGGGGACAGTGAGCGTCCACTTGGGGTGACACCTGCCCGCACCGTCATCCGCCGAGCGTCCTCTGCAGGTATGCCTTCAGACGTTCCCAGGCGTCGGCCGCCGGCGCGGTACGCACATCGGGGTCGTCGTCTACGCGCAGCCAGAAGCCGTGGTTCACGTCGTCGTAGATGTGCAGATCGTGTTCGACACCGGCAGCCCGCAGCGCGCTCTCGAACGCCGCCACGGACTGCGGCGACGGACCGTTGTCGAGCGCGGCGAAAGTGCCGTATACCTCGTGATCCAGCCGCGCGACGACCTCCGGGTCATCGACGAGGCGGCCGTAGAAGATGGCCGTCGCCTCGTGGTTGACGCCGTCGAGTCCGAAAGAGAGCGCTACCCCTCCACCGAAACACCACCCCATGGCGCCGACTCGCCCGGTCACATCGGGACGTCCCTTGAGGTAGGCCACCGCGGCATCGAGGTTCGCGATCATCGCCGCCGGATCCGCTTGCGCTTCCCGAACCAGCGCCATGTTCTCGTCCGGGCTGGCGCCGGTGCGCCCATGGAACAGGTCTGCCGCAAGCGTCACGTACCCCTCGTCCGCGAAGTCGTCGGCCAGATGGCGCACGCGGTCCTGGAGGCCGTTCCATTCGTGGATGATCACCAGGGCCGGAAACGGACCGTCGCCTTCCGGGACGGCGAGGTAGCCGGTCGTGAGTTCGTCCCCATCCAGGTAATTGAGGTCGCTGCCCTCTAGAGCGTCTCCCTCGCCGATGATCGCGGGGGGCAGCTCGGGGGCCTGGCTCGTGTCCTCGGCGGGTGGCGCCTCCGCGCACGCGAGCGCGAGCGGAACGAGGAGGAACGGGGCTCGGACGCGCGAAAAAACCGCTGCATCGACCCGGCGAGCGCCTGCTTCAGTGAATCCACCCATAGTCTTGTTTTCCATACTGGTGATTGCCACCGAAAGGCTATTGGTTAGACAATAGGTGGGACGGGCACGCCCGGCGTCAAATGGATGCGCGGGCCAGTGTCCGGTCTCGTCGGAAGTCCGACCGCTGTCGGAAGCGCAAGTTGGAACCACCAGGAGCGGGAGATGCGCAGAATGAGGATTCCCCTTGTGGGAGAGTCGGGCCGCTGGCCCCGAATCGCCGCCGTCGCGGTTGTGCTCGCCGGTATCGGCACGGGCGCGCTGGAGGCGCAGCAGGACATGTCGGATGTGGAGATCACGACGGTGCCCCTGGAGAGCGACCTGTTCATGCTGATCGGACGGGGCGGAAACATCGGATTGTCTGTGGGAGAGGACGGCGCGTTCCTCATCGACGACCAGTTCGCGCCCCTGACGGACAAGATCCTCGCGGCGGTCGCGGAGGTGACGGAACAGCCCGTTCGCTGGGTGCTCAACACGCATTGGCACGGCGACCATACGGGGGGCAACGAGAATCTGGGCAATGCCGGAGCCATGATCGTCGCCCACCGCAACGTCTATCGGCGCATGAACCCGGAAGAGTTCGCGGACCTCGTTGGCCGGTCCAGCCAGGCCCCGCGGGCGGCCCTGCCCGTCGTCACGTTCGACGAAGGCGTCCAGTTTCACTGGAACGGCCGGCACATCGAAGTGACGCACATCGGCCAGGCCCACACGGACGGCGACGCGATCGTGCACTTCCCGCGCGCCAACGTCTTCCACATGGGAGACACCTTCTTCCGCGGCCGCTACCCGTTTGTCGACATGGACAGCGGCGGCGGCGTCGACGGCGTCATCGCCGCGGCCAACTTCGTGCTGGAGCGGTCGAACGAAGGCACGAGGATCATGCCGGGCCACGGGGACCTCGCGTCGCCGGAGCACCTGCGCGAATATCGCGACATGCTCGAAACCGTGCGCATGCGCGTGGCGAGCCTTGTCGCCAACGGCCGTACGGAGGATCAGGTCGTCGCCGCGGCGCCCACGGCCGACCTCGACGACACCTGGGGCGCCAACTCCGAGCGCTTCGTTCGCGCCGTGTACCAGAGCCTGGCAGGAGGGATGCAGTGATGAAGATGAACGTTGAACGCATTCGGGCGGTTACCGCAACAGCTGCCACGCGTGCGGCCGCGGCCGGGCTGGCGGTGATGGCCGCGCTCGCAGTCGCGGCGCCCATCTCACCCGCGGCCGTGCAGAACGCACGGGTCGACAAACTGGTGGCCACCGTTCAGGACACGATCATCCGGCTGCGCGAGCACATCCATCAGTACCCCGAGCTCGGCAACCGCGAATTCAACACGGCGGCGCTGGTCGCCGACCACCTGCGTGCGCTCGGCTTCGACGAGGTGCACACGGGGATCGCCCACACGGGCGTCGTGGGCATCCTCCGCGGCGGCCTGCCCGGCCCTGTGGTGGCGGTGCGCGCCGACATGGACGCGCTTCCCGTCACCGAGATGACGCCCTACGCCTTCCGGTCCACGGTGCGCACCACCTACCTGGGCCAGGAGGTGGGGGTGTCCCATGCGTGCGGCCACGACATCCACGTCGCGGTGCAGCTGGGCGTGGCGTCGGTGCTGGCCGGCATGCGCGACGAGCTGCCGGGGACGGTCAAGTTCATCTTCCAGCCAGCCGAGGAAGGGCCGCCGCCTGGCGAGGACGGCGGCGCGCGCATGATGGTGGCCGAGGGCGTCCTGCAGGATCCCGCCCCGAGCGCAATCTTCGGCCTCCACTCCTTCGCCGAGATGGAGGTGGGCAAGGTCGGGTTCACCTCCGGGCCGGCGCTCGCGGCGGTGGACCACTTCAAGATCCGCATCCTGGGGCTGCAGGCCCACGGTGCCGCGCCCCATCTGGGGATCGACCCGATCGTGATGGCGTCCCAGGCGGTCAGCGCATTCCAGACCATCCGGTCGCGCAACCTGCCCCCGCTCGAGCCCAGCGTGGTGACGGTGGGGATCATCCGGGGCGGCACCCGCTTCAACATCATCCCGCACGTGGTCGAGATGGAGGGTACGGTCCGCACCTACAACCCCGACGTGCGCGACGCGGTCGAGCAGCGCATGGGCGAGATCCTGGCCGGGATCACGGCGGCGGGGGGCGGCACCTACGAGCTGGAGTACGACCGGGGCACGCCTGCCACGATCAACGATCCCGCGCTCGGGGAGCGCATGCTGCCCACGCTGGCCAGAGTCGTCGGCGAGGAGAACGTCGTCGACCTGGATCCCACGATGGGCGGAGAGGACTTCGCCTACTTCGCCAACGAAGTCCCGGGCTTCTTTTTCCGGCTGGGGCAGGTCATTCCCGGGGGAACCTCCGGCGGTCACCACACGCCGGACTTCCAGGCCGACAACTCGGCCGTGCCCGTCGGGATCCGCGCGATGACCAACCTGCTGCTGGACTACCTGAGGGCGGGGAGGGCGGCTTCGGAGTAGCGGCACGACACCGCCGGGCCGCTTGCCTCAGTAGGCGGACTGGTGCACCCCCGCGACCGCCCGTCCCGAGGGGTCGAGCGTCTTCGACAGCACCTCGTCCCATGCCAGCGCCTCGGGCGTGGAGCACGCCACGCTCGGTCCTCCGGGGACACAGTGCGCGGCGGCCGGCAGCGGGAAGTGCGACTCGAAGATCCGACGGTACAGGTACGCTTCCTTGTCGGCGGGCGGGTTGTGCGGGAAGCGGAAGGGGGCGCTGGCCATCTTGCGGTCGCTCACACTCTTCTCCGCGTAGTCCTTCAGCGAGTCGATCCAGGAATACCCCACGCCGTCTGAAAACTGCTCCTTCTGGCGCCAGGTGACCTCGGCCGGCAAGTAGTCGCTGAACGCTTCCCGGAGGATGCGCTTCTCGATTCCGCCGCCGGCCATCTTGCCCGCTGGATCGATCGACATGGCCACGTCCAGGAATTCCTTGTCGAGGAACGGGACGCGCGCCTCGATTCCCCACGCGGCCATGGCCTTGTTGGCACGCAGACAGTCGTACTGGTGCAGCCGGTCGATCTTGCGAACGGTCTCCTCGTGGAAGGAGCGGGGGTCGGGCGCGCGGTGGAAGTACAGGTAACCGCCGAACACCTCGTCGGCCCCCTCGCCGGATAGCACCATCTTGATCCCCAGGGTCCGGATGCGCCGAGCCATCAGGTACATAGGGGTGGCGGCGCGCACCGTCGTCACGTCATAGGTCTCCAGGTGATGAATGACGTCGGACAGCGCGTCCAGCCCGTCCTGCACGGTGAAGTGGAACTCGTGGTGCACGGTGCCGATGTGATCGGCCACGACCCTGGCGGCGGCCAGGTCGGGAGATCCCTCCAGGCCGATACAGAACGAATGGAGCCGGGGCCACCACGCCTCGCTGCGGTCGTCATCCTCGATCCGGCGTCGCGAAAAGCGCTGCGCCACCGCGGACACGATGGAGGAGTCCAGTCCTCCGGACAGGAGCACGCCGTAGGGAACGTCGGACATGAGCTGCCGGTGCACGGCCGCCTCGAGCGCCTCGCGGATGCGTGACGGGTCGGGGTCCTCCGTTGCGGCGCTGAAGTTCCGCCAGGCCCGCGTGTAGTAGGGTCGCGGCGTGCCCTCCGCAGAGTCGAGAAGGTGTCCCGGCGGGAACTCGGTGACCGTGCGGCAGACCGGCGTAAGGGCTTTCATCTCGGACGCGACGTAGAACCGTCCGTCGTCATCATGCCCGGTGTACAGCGGCACGATGCCGAGGTGGTCGCGCGCCACGAGGTATCGGTCCTGCTCCAGGTCGTATAGCACAAAGGCGAAGATCCCGTTCAGACGATCCAGGAAGTCGGCGCCTTCTTCGGCGTACAGCGCCAGAATGACCTCGCAGTCGCTTCGGGTGAGGAAGCGGTACGGGGTGCGGAGTTCGGACTCGAGCTGGCGGTGATTGTAGATCTCGCCGTTGACGGCCAGCACGTGGGTGCCGTCCGCGTTCTCCAGGGGCTGGGCACCGTGCTCCACATCCACGATTGCGAGGCGGTTGTGGGCCAGAACGGCGCGCTCGTGCGTGAATACGCCGGACCAGTCGGGCCCGCGATGCCGCTGCAGCTTCGACAGCGTCAGGACCCGCTCACGCGGTGGTGGATCGGTAGGGTCGAATCCCAGGATGGCGAGGACGGAGCACATGCGATTAAGATAGGTCTCCCGGAACCGGGGGTGTACCCGGTGGAATCCGCCACTCTGCAACGGATCACGAACATGCTCCCATCCATTCGATTTGCGGCCGGCGCGCAATTCGTCGCGTTGCCGATGATGCTGGCCCTGCTTGCGACCGCTTCCGCGGCCCGTGCACAGGACCTGGGTCCCGCTGACGGTCACGACATGCCGGGCACCGACATCGAGCGCGTGGCTGTCGGGGACGAAGCGCCGCTGTTCACGCTCGAATCCTTCGACCGCGGCCCGGTGACGCTCTCGGACTTCCGGGGGGACAAGAACGTCGTGCTCGTCTTCTACCGGGGCCACTGGTGACCCTACTGCGCCAGTCAGCTCGTGGAGCTGAGAGCCCTTTTACCCGAAGACCTCAGGGACGAGACCGAAATCGTGACGGTGTCGGTGGACGACCAGGAGGGGATGCAGCTGATGATCGACCGTGTGGCCGCCGAAGACGGCATGGCTCCCGACTTCATCATGCTCTCCGACCCGGACCACGCCGTGATCGACCGCTACGGCCTGTTCAATGAGAATGCGCCTCCGAACCGGCCTCTGCCGCATCCCGCCACCTACGTGATCGACAAGGAGGGTGTCGTGCGGTACCGCTTCGTGGAGGTGGACTACCGGGTGCGGCCCACCAACGAGGACATTCTGGAGGTCCTGAAGACGCTGTAGCGGGTTTGGGGCACCGCCGCGCGAGCCACGGCCCGCGCGAGCCACTCCCCACGCTAGCCACGCGCCGCGCGAACAGGGGCAGTGGAGGCGGGTGTTCCCGGGTGGTTGGGGGTGTTCAGGGTCGGCGTACGCCCGAATCGTGGTGCCTGAAGGGGGCGATTTGCGCTCCTGGAACATTTTGTCCCATCCAGACATGTAAACGCACATCCGGTGCGGGTAGCGTGGGTCTCGCTTGATCGAGTCACGACCCACCGAGAGTGGAGCCGCCCGGATGCCTGAAAGCCACTGCGAAGCGCACAGCCGACCGAAAACACCCTCGGAGCCCCGCGTCGCAAGGCGCCGCCGCTCGGCGATCCTGACGCTGGTGCTGGTGCCGGCGACGATCGTACTCGCGGCGCTCGCGGTCTCCGACCTGCCCCGCATGGGGCGAATGGCGGCACGCGTCGACCTGGCCAGGCTGGATGCGGAGTTCCTAGGAGATGACGCGGTCGTCTTCCAGTCCGCGCTGAACGACTGCGGGCCTGCCGCGCTGGCGAACATGATGCGCGTGGTCGGCGTTGTCGCGCCCTCCACCGACTCGCTCGCGGTGCTCGCGGACATGGGGCCGAGGGGCACGACCGCCCGCGGACTGATTCGCGCCGCCGGCCGATTCGGCCTGCCGCTTGAGCTGGTACGCCTCACGCCGGCAGACCTGTACCAGGCACGCACACCGTTCATCGCGTGGGTGAACCGCAATCACTTCGTGACCGTCATCGGAAGGTCCCCGTCCGGCCGTCTGACCGTGGTGGATCCGACGGCGGGCCGCTACTCGATCAGCGAAGAAGCATTCCAGGAAATCTGGTCCGGCGAGTCGATCGTGCTCGCCGGATAGTTCCTGGGTCCGGCCGCGGCGAGGGGCGTTGCGGCTTCGTTTACAATCGCTGAAGGAGGAGGATGATGAGGAAAGGACGAATGCGGGCAACCGTGTACGCGCTCTGTCTTGCGCTGCTCGCGGGGCAGGGAGCCCAACTGACCGCGGGACTACCGGTCGCCGTCTTCGAGAACGGGGTACCGACCGCAGTTGAGGGCCGCGGATGGCTAACGTTCAGTATCTGCGTCGGTTGCATAGCGTCGGGCATGTTCCTGGCTGCTACAGGCGGAATCGTGGCAGCGGCGAGTGTACCCGGTTCGACCATGGCGGCCGCCGGGTGTGTAGCCGCGTGTTACGACGCAATCTTTTGATTGACAAGGAGATCCGGATGAATAAGACGTTGCACCAACAGATGCACGTCGGCATGGCGATGATGCTGTTCCTTGCCCTTATGAATGGCCTGGTGAACCCGTTTGCGGTCGGAGGGCGGACGGATACGACCGCTGAAATCACGATAGCGGAGTCCCTTGGCCGGGGGGCAGTTGAGCGAGACGTGATCGCTGTCGAAGGAGGGCAGGCGCTTGCAAGGACTGGCTGCGTTCTATGCGTTGGAGGCATTCTCTTTGCTGGCGGAGCAAGCATCGTCGGTTTGATAGCAGTGGCGGCGGCGGCTCCCTTTGCCACGGGTGCGTGTGCCTTCGTTTGTACGCTGGGATATGGATGATCATCGATTGCGGTGACAAGAGAGGACAATGGCGCTAATGAAGAACAAGAGTGTTGCAACTGTGATACGAGCCTTGACCGTGGTTGCGCTGGCGAACGCCACAAACGCGAGCAGCCGGCGGGCGGAAGTCGTCGTTGACGAAGCCGGAACGGTCGAGGCAAGCATGGTGTTGGAGGAGGCGGTCGTAGGCGGACAGAACACGGGGCTCAACATTGCGTGTTGGGGATGCATCAGTGTCACTGTGGTTCTGGTGGCAATGGCGGGGGTTGGAGGTTTCCTGAGCATCGCTTGCGGCTTTGCGTGTGGAAAACTTGCCTTGGCGTAAACAAAAAGGAGGAGATTATGACTAAGCTACGGAGTAAAGGGCTCACGGGAGCCGTGTTGGTCGCGGTATTGATGGCAGGGTCGCTGCGAGGGCTAGAGGCCGGTGCTGACAACGCCGCGGCGTGGGAAACGCGTTCAGCGGTGGCGGAGTCGAGTGTGATTGAGGGACAGGGATGGTGGAAGTTCGCTGCATGTATCGGGTGTGTGGCGGGAGCAGTGGTGGGCTCGGTCGTGTCTGCGGGAACTGGAGCAGCTGCCGCTGCCATCGGCTGTGGAATCTTGTGCGGCATGGCAGCTGCTGATGACTTCTAGGACCTGGTTATGGAGGTGTACCATGAGGCGGGCAATGAACACGTGGTCCCGCGGCTCTGTCGTCGCGCTAATGTTGGGCATTGGCATCGCTTCGGGTCTGCAGCCCAAGAGTAACATGGCACAAAGGAACGCAGTTGCCCCGACCGACATGATTGAGCAAGCAGTTGTGGTCGGTGGCCAGGGGCTGAACGGCACGTTGGCGTGCAAGCTGTGTTGGTTGGCTGTCAGGCGTCTGGTCTTTTCGGCGCCAGGAGGCGCAGTGATTGGCGGTTTAATCTGTACGGCCGCCTGTTCAACGCATATCAGTCCCTTGTAGAGAAAGGCAGAAGAAAGTGATGAGGATGAACAGCGGGATTGTTCGAGGTGTCGTAGTGGCGGCTGCCGTGTTGACGCTTGGGACCGCAGGAACATCGAGCACAGGATATGGTGTCGGAGCGGACACAGGCCAGGTTGGAGCGTCGGCGTCGGCGCAGGTGACGGATCAGGTTGTGGGAGGTCAGCACGCGGGCGTGGTGGCGCTCGTAGCTGCATTGCGTTTGTGGTGCGTGCAATGCGTCTTCGGCGCTGCTTCGACCGGGCAGGTCGACCTCGTCGAGTTGGCCCAGTGCGCCATCTTCTGCGACATCGCGTTCTAGTCGGACGGAAACAGAGGGGGACCCGGGCCGCTGCTTTGTCCGGGTCCCCCGATGGATGAATCATGGAGGTATCGAAACCATCGATGCGTGAAAAGAGCGTGGCGTTGGCGGTGGCGGCTTGTGTTGCGGGTATTGCGATTGTGCCGTTGGTCTGGATGGGCAGAACCGGGGATGGTCCGGATGCCCCGCCCTGGGTGCTACCGCCCGTCTCAGGTTGGCTGGGGGAGTCGGAAACGTGGACATACCGGGCGAACGAGACGGGGTCGACGGCCTTGATCTATGTCGATCGCAGTTGTGTTCACTGCAAGGCGGAACTGGAGTTGTGGGAGTCGGTGCAGGAAGATCACGCGAACGGGGTAGCGGTCTGGGTGGTGGCCTCCCCGAGGTCGGTCATGGAGAGAGCGCGGTGGGTTCCCCCATCGCTTCGTGAACGGACGGTACATGACCGCGACGGAAGTGTGGGCCGGGCCCTGGGGGTCAGCGCGGTGCCCGCGACGTTCTGGATCGACGAGACCGATACGGTCCGGATCCTACGTGTCGGACGCAGCAACAGGAAAATGCTTGCCGACAACATCGCCGCAATGCGCGGAAAGGGAGAATCGAAGTCATGAGTGGACGAGATGGAGCGCGTGGGGGCGTGCGACGGATTCTGGCAGCGCTGCGGCACTTTCTGAACATGCTCGTGCCCAGTCTGGATGACATTCGCGAGTATCAACCCATCGCACCCCCGCTGGTCATGGGATGGGTGTTCTCGCTGGTAGCCGCGTTGTCGCTCCGGCCGTTGGTATTAAGCGCAATGGCAACCCAGGGACCGGAGATTGCGCAGGGGACGCTTCTGGTGCTGGGTGTAGTGGCAGTGATTGCGCCGCTGATTCACCTGCTCAAGGCGGGGCTTCTGGCAGCCTTGGGATGGGCTGTGCTGGTGCTTGCGAACTCGAAGCGCCGCATCCGTCCGATGCTTTCGGTACTCCTGTACGGGGAAGCGATTCTGGCGGCGCAGGGAGTGCTCCAGGCGCTCTATCTGCACCTGGTGACGGGCGGAAGCCCGACGTCACCTGCTGATCTGCAGTCCAATTTGGGGTTGGCAGCCTTCGTACCTGCCACGAGCCCGGGTCTGCTGGCGGTCGCCCAGAGTTTCTCGTTGGGCCATTTCCTGTGGTTCGGATTCCTCGTGATTGCACTGCGCCGGTGCGATGGTCCCGAGCGTCGACCGTCCCTCGGACTCGCACTGTTCTTCTGGGGCGTCATGGTGGCCTTTTCTGCGGCACGCGCATGGGTCACATTGTAATGCGGGCGAGAGAGAGGGTGGGCGGGCGGCGTTGGGGGGGCAAATGGCGGGAGTGAGGCTGCGGGGATTCAGCGTCCGGTACTCCAACTTCTTCCTGGAACCGATGGATCTGACCGTCGATCCGGGAGAACGCGTTGCGTTGGTTGGAGCGAACGGGGCCGGGAAGAGCACGACGCTCAAGGCGATTGCGGGTCGGCTGCGGGACTACGAGGGCAGGGTGGAACTCTGCGGAGACGACATCCGACCCCAGTTGCCGGAGATCAGGACGCGTGTTGGGTTTCTTCCCGAAAAGCTGCTCGGATTCGGTTGGATGACCATCGATGAGCACCTGCGGTTCCTCTCGACCTTCTTCCCCACCTGGGACCGCGACTACGAGCAAGAGCTCCTGACTCGCCTGGATCTTCCGGGGGCGTCGAAGGTGGGCACGCTTTCCAGGGGGATGTCGGTCAAGCTGTCGCTGGTAACTGCCGAGGCCCACCGGCCACCGGTCCTCATCCTCGACGAGCCCACCACGGCCATCGATCCGGTCATGCGCCGAGAGCTGCTTGGGATCATTGGTGATTGCGCACCCCGGGGCGGCGATCGCCTCGTCCTCTTTTCCAGCCATATCCTCGAAGATGTGGAGGTCATCGCCGAGCGGGTCGTCCTGATGAGGGTGGGACAGATCCTTGAGGACGTGACCACGAAGGAGCTTCAGGAACGCGATCCCGGTTCGCCTCTCTCCCAAGTCCTCCTTTCAACATTGGAGTCCGATGACTAGTCAAGCCCTTTGGACGCTGGTGGGACTTGAGTTTCTACGGCCCCGCCGGACCTTCGCGCGTGGTTGGCTTTTCCTCCTGGCAATCGTGATCCTTGTGGTTGCGATAGGGTCTGACACGCAAGCGGCACTAGCGTTGACCTCGGTCGGTGCCGCGTTTGCCACTCAAATCCCCGCTAATACCCTCCATGACAGGCTTACAGGCAGTCTGGAAGCGGTTACCACACTCCCCGTGAGCGCCGGGACGCTCGCAGCAGCCCGCCTTGCGGCAGTTGGCCTTATGACGGCGATGGGCGCGGTTCCGATCGCTGTCGCCGGTGGCATTGCAGGCCCCGCCATGCTGGAGGACTCCAGCCTGATCCACATAGTGATGGTCTTCTTTGTGGCGGCCTGGATCTTGCTCTCGGTGTTGTCGGCGGTGTCCCTCGCGGTCCTGCTCCGCTTCAGGACCCAGTCGATAGTGTCCCATGGCCTGATTGTCGGGTTTGTGACACTAGTGGGCGTGGGCTACCTCTACGATCGGCTCTTCGGGAGCCCATTGCGGTTGATCCGGGCCGTGATGACCAGCGATCACACCCTGGCGATCGCCATTGGCAGCGCCTTGGTTGGCTCGGCAGTGGTCCTGACGGCCTCATTCCTGCTCACCCGCAGGGGATTCGAGATCTACCAGCCGGAACCGGACGCGATGGACTGGTAGGACGGCGCTCGTCCGCTTCGGTGGCCGCGGGAATTCGACCGCTCGGCGGCACTTGCCCGGGCACCTGCACGCCAACACGGGCGAGCGCTCACGGGTCTTCAGGGTTGCGGGGTGGGTTATTGTACTCCCGGAAACACGGCGCCTCCAACCTGTGGAATCCATGTCCCGAGGTACCACGAGTCTGGTCGAATCCCTCCTGTCAAGGGTGTCATTCGCAGAGCGCTCGGAAGGATGGAGCCTGATCGAGCGGTTTGCGGTACTCGTGCGCGAATCCGGGTCGCCGGACGAGCGCGCGGCCGCGCACTACATCGTGTCGCGCCTTGAGAACGCGGGAGTCCCTCACGACGTCTACGAGCCGGAACTCTATCTCTCCATACCGAAGGGTGCCTCGGTCGCATTTGCGGGCGTGGACTTCGCCGGCAAGCCGCCGTCGTTTGCGGCGTCAACCCCGAAGAGGGGGCTGTCGGCGCCTGCCGTCCACATCCCCGCGAACCCGTCCAGCGACGCCGCCGATCTGTTCAAGTCGCCGCACGGTCCACTCCCCGACGACATCGCGGGCAAGATCGTGGTGACCGAGGGAATGCCCATGCCCGTGTCGGTGGCGCGTTTCGAAGCGGCGGGCGCGGTCGGCCAGGTGTACATCAATCCGGGAAGCCGCGTCCACTGGGGAATCTGCACGACCGTGTGGGGCACGCCGGGCGAGTCCCAACTCGGGCTGCGTCCCACGACGCCGGTGGCGGCCATCGATCGCTGGGACGGCGACAAGCTGATTGCGGCCATCGCGGATGGCCTGGACAGGATCACCGTCCACACCGACCTGGAGGAGGGGTGGTACCCCTGCCAGCTTCCGGTCGCGCGTATCGACGGCCAGGAGGAGGATTTCGTCCTCGCGCACGGGCACTATGATTCGTGGGACGTCGGAATCGGCGACAATGCGGTGGGCGACGCCACGCTGCTCGAGCTGGCGCAGATCTTCCACGAACACCGGGAGGACCTGAGGCGGTCGCTGAGGGTGGCCTGGTGGCCGGCGCACTCTACGGGCCGCTATGGCGGATCGACCTGGTTCGCCGACCAGTTCGCTCTGGAGTTGTCGCAGCGATGCGTGGCCGCCGTCAACATCGACTCGCCAGGCTGCTGGGGCGCGACCGAATACGACGCCGTACCCTGGATGGCGGAGGCCGGCAAAGTCTGCCGCTCCTCGATCCTGTCGGTGGCGGGTGTCGAGCCGACCCGCCAGCGGCCCCTCCGGGCCGGGGACTATTCGTTCGACCAGATCGGGCTTACCTCCTTCTTCATGCTGCTCTCCAACATCCCCCAGGAGGAGCGGGACCGGCTGGGCTTCTACCCCGTGGGTGGCTGCGGGGGCAACATCGCGTGGCATACGGAGAAGGACCGGATCGAGGTGGCGGACCGCGCCAACCTGGAGCGCGACCTCCGGGTCTATCTGACGGCCATCGCCAGGTTTCTGGAGGACGAAGTCCTGCCCCTGGACTTCCGCGAGACCGCGGCCGAGTTGGGAGATGCTCTCGAGGCGTACGAAGGGACGATCGACAAGGACCTCGGCAAGGTGTTCAACCTGGTGCCGGTCAGAGAGGCCTACGATGAACTGGTGGAGCGGCTGAACGCCTTCTACGACTCGATCGAAGAGGGCAATGTCGACCCTGACGTGGCAAACGAGGCGCTGCTCAGACTGGCACGGATCCTGGTTCCCATAGGGTACGCGCAAGGGCCCCGGTTCGAGCACGATCCGGCGACGCCACGCGTACCCATTCCCAGGCTTGCCAGGGTTCCCGACCTCGCCGCGATGCGCGAAGAGGACCCGGAGATGTTCCGGTTCGTCGTGACGGAGCTGCGGCGCCGGTCCAACCAGGTCGTTGCCGGCTTCACCGAGGCGTCATGGCTGCTCAAGCGGTTGGCCGCGCCCCTCGTTCCCCATCTGTCCGTCGGCTGATCCGACGCCGACCTCGGCCAACTGCTTGCGCGGCGCGGGGTAGGCTTGCGCCGACGGCGCCAAGCCGACCGCGACCATTCCCTCGGCAGCCTTGAGCGCGGCGACAACAGGATTGACGACCGGCACACCCAGGCGCCCCTGCAGGTCCCGTGTCACGTCCAGAAAGCCCATCGTCATGCATCCGAGCACGATGGTGTCGGCGCCGTTCGCTACGGCCGCGCGCCCTTCGGCCTCCAGCGTGACCAGCACCTGTTCACGCCTGCCCCGCAACTCCAGAACCGGCACGTCCACGGCCCGAACCTCTGAAACGAACCCCTCCAGCCCGTGACCGCGCATTTGCCGGTAGATGGAGGGCACCACCTCGTCCACGACCGTCAGCACAGCGAATTGATCGCCGAGCTGGGCTGCAAGATGTCCGCTCGCCTGTCCCGGGCCCACGACCGGGATACTCGTGACCTCGCGAACGGCAGAAAGTCCGGGATCACCGAAACAGCCGACGATGATGGCATTGGTGCCCCCGGATTCCAGCCGCGGAGCCGCCGCCAACAGCCATGGCACACAGAGGGCCTCCTCAGCCGAGCTCTCGATCGACGCGGGTCCCTCCTCGCTGTCCTCCACCGCCACCGTCGTGCCGGGAGCGGCGTGGCGTTCCAGGTACGCCCGTCGGCGTTCCAGTTCCCCGTATCCGAGAGGACCGCGCGAGAGCGGGCCGGGAATGAAGTAGGTGACATGCATTTAGGGCCTCCTCGCCCCTGTAGGGCCTCCTCGCCGATGCCTGAATGTAGTCTTGTCCACACGCTCCTTTGGTGCCAGCCTTACTATCTTGTCGCCTCTGTCATCGATGTCGTTCAGGAAACGGAAAATGAGAAGAATTATGAGGGTTCTTCGGGCAGGCCTGGTGGCCACGGTGCTCCTCCCCGGCTCGCTGCTCGCGCAGGGGTTCGGAGGAAGCGTGGCGGTTTGGGGCAATGAGGTTCTGGTGGCGGACCCCGCCTTTGGCGGCTCCAGCGCCGGGGGTATCTACACCTACGTGCGCGAAGGGGACCGCTGGGTCGAGACCGACAGGCTCACCGGTCCGGAACCCTCCGCCGGCGACGGATTCGGGTACGGGATCGCTGTTTCGGGAGACCGCATGCTCGTGACGGCCCTGAACCCGCGCTCTCGCCAGGGCGGTGGCATCCATTCGTATGTTCGCACTGGGACAGGGTGGATTCATGATGGGATGGTTGTTGCCGATGCGTTTCCCGAAGGCACGATGATGGGCCTCGCCGCGTTGCATGGCGACCGCGCCGCGATAGCTACGGCCTCGATGGGTGCGGAAGGGTCCGTCCTGCTGTTCCGCCACGTCGACGGCTCCTGGATCCAGGAGGCCGAGCTGGTGTCGCCCCGGCAGCGGGAGAGGACCGGATTCGGCGGGTCGATCGCGCTATCCGACGACCTGCTCGTCGTGGGAGCGCCCATTGCCGACTCCGCGATGGGTGCGGCGTTCGTCTACGAGCCGGGCCCCGACGGGTGGGACATGACCGCGGAACTCGCCACGGACGGGGGCAGCGGCGCCTATCTGGGCACGGCCGCGCTGATCATGGAAGACCGTATCCTCCTGGGCGGCGGGCACCCCCTGAACGAAGCGGGGGCGGTGTACGTCTTCGCGCGCGAGGACGATGAATGGGCCGAGCTGGGCCGACTCGGCGCCTTCGACGGATCTCCCGGCGACCAGTTCGGGACCACCATGGCGGCGGACGGACCGACGCTGTGGGTGGGCGCGCCGGGCGTGGACACCCGCCGGGGCGGCATCTACGAGTTCACCAGCGACGGAACGGGTGGCTGGGCCTCCGCGATGAAGCTGACCGAGGCCGCGCCCGCGCCCGGTGCCTGGATGGGCACGAGAGTGGCCTACGGCAACGGGGTGCTGGTTTCGGGAATGCCCAGGGACGACTACGGTGCCGGCACGGCACTGATTCTCGAGCGGGACGGGGAAGGTTGGACGGATGGCTTTTCCGTGTTCACGGACATCGATGGGATGGAACCCGTGCTCGGAGGCCAGGTCGACTGCGCCGAGGGCATCGCGTCGGCGTTCGGGTGCAGCGACGTGGACCTTGTCTCCTTCGTTCCGGTGGAGGATCTCGGCGGCAGCCGCGGTGTCCGTGTCAACGATGTATGGGGATGGACGGATCCCGAGTCGGAGCGTGACTATGCCATCGTGGGACGGATGGACGGCACTTCCTTCGTGGACGTGACCGACCCGGGCACCCCTGTCGTCGTCGGCAACCTGCCCAAGCCGGAATGGGCGCCGGGGAGCATCTGGAGGGACATGAAGGTCTATCGCGACCATGTCTTCATCGTGGCGGACGGAGCTGCCGACCACGGCATGCAGGTGTTCGACCTTACCAGGTTGCGCGAGTTCGCCGGCGAGATGCTCACCTTCGACATGGACGCGCACTACGACCGGATCAACAGCGTTCACAACATCGTGATCAACGAGGAGACCGGATTCGCGTACGCCGTCGGCAGCAGTGGAGGCGGGGACACCTGTGGTGGTGGGCTCCACATGATCAACATCCAGGAGCCCCAGGATCCGGTGTTCGCGGGGTGCTTCGCAGACCCCACAACGGGAAGATCCGGCACCGGTTACTCCCATGACGCCCAGTGTGTCATCTATGACGGACCCGACCGGGAGCACGCCGGCAAGGAGATCTGCTTCGGCGCCAACGAGACGGCGCTGAGCATCGCCGACGTTACCGACAAGGAGAATCCGATCGCCCTGGCGATGGGCGAATACCCCAACGTCGGCTACACGCACCAGGGCTGGCTCACCGAGGATCAGGCCTACTTCTACATGAACGACGAGTTGGACGAAGTGGGCGGGCTCACGCAGGGAACGCGGACCCTCATCTGGGACGTCAGCGATCTGGACGAGCCGATCATGGTCAAGGAGCATGTGTCGGAAAACACGGCCAGCGACCACAACCTCTACATCGTCGGCAACCTGATGTACCAGTCCAACTACAACAGCGGACTGCGTGTTCTGGACATCTCCGATGCCGTTAACCCGCTCGAAGTCGCGTTCTTCGACACGGTGCCGGGTGAGGATTCTCCGTCCATGGACGGCTCCTGGAGCAACTACCCCTTCTTCGCATCCGGAGTCATCGTCGTGACATCGGGGTCGCAGGGACTGTTCCTGGTCAAGAAGCGGAACCGCACGCCTGTCTCCTGACGTGAGAGTGTTCTTCCGATCGAAAGGCGCAGTGATGACCTTGTCGCATACCCCTCGCACGGCAGCGCGCCACGCCCTCGCCATCCTGCTTGCCTGCATCGGTGGGGCACTGAACGGCGCCGCGCATGTCGCGGACGGCCAGACGGCAACGACCGAGCGCGTGTATGTGGCCAACCAGGCGGCCGCCAGTGTCTCCGTCATCGACGCGGCGTCCGGGACGGTCATCGAGACCATCGACCTCACGCAACTCGGCTTCGACCCCAACTGCCGCCCCCACCACACCGCGGTGGATCCTGACGGCCGTCACTGGTACGTCTCGCTGATCGGCGGCGGCAACGTCCTCCGTTTCAACGCGGACAATGAACTGGTCAGCCGCGCGCCGTTCGAGACGCCCGGCCTGCTGACCGTCGACCCGTCCAGCGACCGCTTGTACGTGGGCCGCTCGATGATGGCGGTCAATCCGCCGCAGCGCATCGGTGCGATCGACCGCGACGACATGACCGTGCAGGAGCTGGACGTGTTCTTCCCGCGTCCGCACGCCCTGACCATCGACCCCGTGACGAACCGCATCTTCACGGCTTCGCTGGTCGAGAACCGCGTCGCGGTTGTGGAAGGCGGCACCGAGGCGCTGGAGCTGGTGGACATCGCCGGCCCGCCCCACACCCTCGTGCAGTTCGCGCTTTCCCCCGACGGCCGCCGTCTCGTAGCCACCACCCAGTTGACCGGAAAGCTCCTGGTCTTCGACGCCACCACGCCCGCCCTCGCCCTTGTTGCCGAAGTCGACGTGGGTACGCAGCCCTGGCATCCGGCCTTCTCGCCGAGCGGGGACCGGGTGTATTTCGGCGCCAAGGACGATGACGCGGTCGTGGTGGTCGAGACGGAGGGCTGGTCCGTGGTGACACGCATCACCGCGCCGGGAATCGTGGAACCGCACGGCAGCGCGGTCACCGCCGACGGCCGCTACCTGTTCGTATCGAACCGGAACCTCAAGGGCGCCTACACGCCCACGCGCCAGGTGGAGAACAACGCCGATGTGGGCACGGTGGTGAAAATCGACACCCGCACGCTGGAAGTCGTACAGACAATCGAAGTCGGGACGTATCCTGCCGGGATCTCGCTTGGGGCCATTCCGTGACCCCCGGCCGTACCGTCGCCGTCGTCCTTTTCCTGTCGGGGTCCGTCGGCGTGTGTGCCCCTGCGCCAGCCCCGCTGCCTCCGGCTCCGGTATCCTTCGCCCCGGCTTCCGACTGGGAACGCGTCGTATACGGCATCGAGGTCACGGACGAGGCGGGAGAGCCGATCGATCATCCCTTCCTGGGTGGGTTCAACCTTCCCCGGCCGCAGCTCGCCGATGCGGACGGAGACGGCGATCTGGACCTCTTCATCCAGGAGCGCTCGAACCAGGTGATGTTCTTCCGCAACGAGTCGGAGGGCGGCCCGCCCGCCTACCGCTGGGTCACCGATGCTTTCGAAAACCTGCCGGTGGGCGAGTGGTTCCGTTTCGTGGACGTGGACCTCGACGGCGACCTGGACCTTCTCGCGGAAGAGCCGTTCAGCTACATCCGCTACTACCGCAACGACGGCGGGGCGGGGCCGGCCGCCTACGTCCTGGCGACAGATACGATCAAGGACGTCATGGGCGAACCCGTCTTCTCCGACCGCCAGAACATCCCCAACGCGGCGGACATCGACTGCGACGGGATGCTCGATCTCCTGATCGGCCGCCTCACGGGCACCATCACGCGCTACGAGGCCGAGTCCATCGACGAGGACGGCGTGCCGCGCTTCCGTCACGTCACGGATTCGTTCGAGGACATCGAGATCATCGGTGCCTTCCAGGGAAGTCTGCACGGCGCCAACACCATGGCGCTCGGCGACATCGACGAGGACGGCGACCACGATCTTTTCTGGGGCGATTTCTTCGAGCCCGGCCTCCTCTTCATCGAGAACACCGGCAGCTGCCGCCGTCCCGTGCTCAGGGGCGTGCCGAGGCCGTTTCCGCTGCGCGATCCCGTGAGCACGTCGGGCTACAATGCTCCCGCGCTCGGGGACATCGACCAGGACGGCGACATGGACCTGACCATGGGAGTGCTGGGCGGGGCCTTCAATCCCAACCTCACCACGGTCGAGAACCTCCACCAGTTCCAGCAGGGCACGGACGGCGGGTTCACCGAGACCTCCACGCGGCTGGTTCGCAGCCTCGACGTCGGCAGCGAGTCGATCCCAGCGTTCACGGACCTGGACGGCGACGGCGATCTGGACCTCCTCGTGTCCAACAAGATCGAGCCGGGGGACACCCGCAGCGGACGGCTCTACGTGTTCGAGAACACCGGCACACCGACCGCCCCCGCCTTCACCGCGCGAGGCACCGTGCCGGGGCTACCGGAAGCGTACCACTATGCTCCCGCCTTCGGAGACCTCGACGGCGACGGCGACGACGACATGCTGCTGGGCGAATGGCGCGACCGGGTCGCCTACTACCGCAACGACGGCGGCCGCCGCGGCCGTGCGGGACGCCGCGGTTCGGACGACCTGCTGCCGCGCTGGACCCTCGTGGACTCGGCAGCAGCCACACTCACGCGCGGACGCAACACCACTCCCGCCCTGGGCGATCTGGACGCGGACGGAGACCTCGATCTCATCGTCGGCGAGTCGTCCGGCACGCTCAACTATTACCGCAACGACGGTGGCCCGGGTTCGCCGGACTTCGTGCTCGTCTCGGACGAATTCCAGGCCATCGACATCGGCCGCAGGAGTGTTCCCACCATCCTCGATCTGGACGGCGACGGCGACCTGGATCTCGCCGTGGGAACGGAGGCCTCCGGGCTTCTGTTCTACCTGAACGAGGGATCTCCCGACGAGCCTGTTTTCGTCGAGACCGTGCCTTTTTCGCCCGCAGTCCCCACATTCACCGCACCCGTTTTCGTCGATGTCGACGGAGACGGTGACCGGGATCTGGTAGCGGGCGGGGTGGGTGGCGGGATCACGGTCTACCGCAGACGATAGGAGTCGGATGGACCTCAGAGACGTGCAGGCCGTCATCGACAGCGCGAAGGTCCGGGACAACGGTATGCTGGAGGACTTCATCCGCAGCACCGCGCCGAACGCGACGGAAGAGGAAGTCCTGGAGGCGGCCGCAGTCGCGATCGAGGTCGTGGAAACCGTTCCGGTGCTGCTGGCCAGGGCCGCCCAGGCCGCGGACCAGCGTGGCCTCAGGGTGGTGGTCATGCCGCTGCTGGAACACGCAGCGCGCTACTTCGTCAATCCCGTCGACCTGATTCCCGAGATGACCCAGGGCATGGCGGGGCTTCTGGACGACACCTACCTGGCCCTGCGCATCCTCGAAAACCTGAATCGGGGCTCGGACCCGCTGTTCGACGCTGACTTCGACGAACCGCTGCGCTTCCTGCGTAGGCTTGTGGGTCGAGAGATCGCCAGAAAGCTCGACGCCGCCTCGATCTTCGCACTCCAGGACGTGTCGACGCACGTCAGCAGGGTGTTCGCCGAGATGGGAAGGCCCTCCTGACCGTGCGCGGCCGGGAAAACGGGAAACGTTGCGGTTGCCGGGACCGTATTTGAGCAAAAACGGGGCTGAGCCCCGGGAAAGGACAGAAAGACCATGTTTGAGTTGATTGCTCTGGGCATCGGCGGTGCGGCGGGCCTGTTCGGACACGTGAAGTCGAAGGACTTCGTACGCCGCAAGCTCAGGTACACCAAGGTCGCGGAGAAGTCGGCGGGCGGAATGGGACTGGCGGCCGGCGCGGCCACGGCGATCGCCGCCGCACCGGTCGTGGCATTGCTGCCGGTGGTGGGTACGGGCACGGCGATCCTCGTCGGCCTCGGCGTGGGAACGGGCGTCGGAGTCGGCATCAAGCAGGCGCGAAAGGGACAATAGAGCAGGCCTCACGGGGAGGCCCCACGGGGACAGCCCCCGCCTTCCTAGCGTGCACCGCACAAAGGACCCGACCCCTTGAACCAGGACAAGCGCACCGTCAGGTCATGGGTGCTGTACGACTTCGCGAACTCCATCTTTCCGGCGGTGATGACGACGGCGGTGTTTCCGCTGTTCTACGTGAACGTCATCGTGGCCGAAGAGGGGGGACTGGGAGATCTCTGGTGGACCAGGGCGGTGTCACTCTCGGCGCTGGTGGTGGCGTTCACGTCTCCCGTGCTGGGCGCCATCGCCGACCGCAGCGGTGTACGCAAGAGGTTCTTCGCCTCCTACGTCGCGGTGTGCCTCTTCGGCGTGGCACTCATGACGACGCTGGAGCCCGGAATGATCGTCGCGGGCTTCGTCTTTTTCGTGATCGCCAACGTGGGCTTCGAGAGCGCGGCCGTCTTCTACAACGCCTACCTTCCGGACATCGCTTCGCCCGAGCGGCTCGGGGAGGTGTCGGGCAGGGGTTTTGGCTGGGGATACCTCGGCTCGGCGCTCGGCCTGCTGCTGGTGCTTCCGTTCGGCCTGGAGCAGGGGCGCGAACTGCTGGGGGTCACGGAAGAGCAGGGATACCAGTTCATCTGGCTCACCGTGGTCGCCTTCTTCTTCCTGTTCTCGATCCCCGCCTTTCGGAGACTGCCGCGGGATGGTCAAGCCGAGATGGGGATCGGCCGGGCGGCTGTCCTCGGCTTAGGCAACGTCAGGTCCATCGCGGCCGAGGTATGGCGGATTCCGAACCTGCGGAAGTTCCTGTTCGCGTATTTCTTCTACATTGACGGCGTGCTGACCATCATCGCGATGGCGGGCGTGATCGCGGGGGTTACCTTCGGCTTCACGACGGTGGGCGTCATCGTCCTGTTCCTCATCGTGCAGTTCTCGGCGATGGCCGGGGCTCTGGCCATGGCAAGGCCCACGGATCGCGCCGGGCCGAAGAAGGTGCTGACATGGGTGTTGGCGATGTGGGTGGCTGCGGGCGTCGCGGCGTACTTCATCCAGGGCCAGACCGCGTTCTACGTGCTAGCTGTAGTAGCCGGAATCGGTCTGGGGACGGTGCAGTCGGCCAGCCGCGCGTTCATGGCGTCCCTGATTCCCGACGGAAGAGAGGCCCAGATGTTCGGTTTCTACGCCCTCTGCGGGAAGTCGTCGTCCGTACTCGGACCGTTCTTCTTCGGCCTGGTGACCGTGTGGGCCGGAGGGAACCAGCGTCCGGGCTTCCTCTTGTTGACGGCCTTTTTCCTCATCGGACTCATATTGCTGCAGCGGGTGCGCGACCCCAAAGCCCCCGCCGCTCAAGGAGCAACTACATGACCATCAACGCCACGGAACGGCGCGCCGCCGTGCGCGAACGCTACGCGCGGGCCGCGACGACGGGCGACGGCTGCTGCGGGCCTTCGGACTGCCGCGCACCCTCGGACGACCCGGGCGCGACCGCCGCCACCGCCACAATCACCACCATCGCCGACGAAATCAGCTGCGCCGTCGGCTACGACCAGGACGAACTTAGCCGCGTCCCCGAGGGAGCCAACCTGGGTCTCGGGTGCGGGAATCCCGTCGCGCTGGCGTCGCTGGCCCCCGGCGAGACCGTGCTCGACCTCGGCTCGGGCGCTGGATTCGACTGCTTCCTGGCCGCGGAGCGGGTCGGGCCGGCCGGCCGGGTCATCGGCGTGGACATGACACCCGAGATGCTGGAAAGGGCCCGCGCCAACGCGCTCGGCGGCAACTTCGCAAACGTCGAGTTCCGGCTGGGCGAGATCGAGGCGCTGCCGGTGGCCGACGCCAGCGTCGATGCGGTCATCTCCAACTGCGTCCTCAACCTCTCGGCCGACCGTTCGCGCGTTCTGGCCGAGACGATGCGCGTGCTCAGGCCCGGCGGGCGCATCATGATCTCGGACCTGGTGTCGGACCGGCCCATGCCGGACTTCGTGGCCAACTCCAGGGAGTCGCTGGTCGGCTGCCTCCCGGTCGGGATCGCCGAGTACCAGATCGACCTGGCCGCCGCCGGATTCACGGCCATCGGCATCGAAAAACGCCAGCGCTACCCGTCCGAACACATCCTTTCGGATCCGCGGGTGCAGGAGGTCATCAGCCGCGACCCCGCGCGCGAGGCCGAGGTCCACAGCTTCGTGGAGTCCATCTACGGCGGTACCATCCAGGCGGCGAAGCCGGGGGGCACAAAGGAGGGGTAGCAGGATGATAAGACTTGCCGGCAAGGTCCGCCGTACGGCGCTAACCACCCTGGGAGCCGCAGCGGCCGTGCTGGCCTCTGCCGCCGTGCCAGCGCCGGTGGCTTCCCAACAGCGCGGGCCCGAGACCACCACGGTCGCGACCGTCGCTCCGGTCACCGCGGTCGCGCCAGCCGCGCAGATCGCGACCCCCGCCGAGATGCAGGCCATCATCGAGGGCGTCCAGACGCCGAACCGCCAGGGACTGGACGTGCTCACGCTCGAAGAGGTCATGGAGCGGTTCGGCGTGCCCGGGATCAGCGTGGCCGTGATTCACGACTTCGAGGTGCACTGGGCGAAGGGGTACGGGATCGCGGATGTGGAGACCGGCGCGCCGGTCGACGCGGAGACGCTCTTCCAGGCGGCGTCGATCAGCAAGCCCGTGACCGCGATGGCGGCCATGGTGGCCGTGCAGGACGGCCGCTTCTCGCTCGACGACGACATCAACGAGATCCTCACGTCGTGGCAGCTGGACGGCAACGGCTTCACGGATGGGAGGCCGGTCACGCCGCGCCTGCTCTTCAGCCACACCGCGGGCCTCGGCGACGGACACGGCTTCCCCGGCTACGATCCCGGCGTCCCGCGTCCCACTGCGGTGCAGATCCTCGACGGCGACGAGCCGTCCAACGTGGAGGCCGTGACCATCGTGCGGCCGCCGCTCTCAGCCATGCACTATTCGGGCGGCGGGACGACGATCATGCAGCTCGCGCTCACCGACGTCTTCGGCGAGTCCTTCCCGGAACTCATGCGGAAGACCGTCCTCGAGCCCGTCGGGATGACGACCAGCACCTTCGCGCAGCCGCTCCCCGCCGACCGCGACGCCAACGCGGCCCGCGCCCACGCGGGCGGCCAGGCCCTCGGCGACGCCAAGTGGCACGTCTACTCGGCCATGGCGGCGGCCGGACTTTGGACCAACGCGCGGGACCTGGCGCGCTTCGCCATCGAGGTGCAGAAGGCCGCGCGCGGCGACCCGGACCGCGTGGTCACCCGCGCCTCGGCGGCCGAGATGCTCAGCCCGGTCGGCGTGGGCGACTTTGCGGTAGGCTTCAACATCATGCGCCAGGGCGAGGGCTGGTACTTCAGCCACTCGGGCGGGAACTGGGGCTTCACCTGCTTCCTGATCGCCCACAAGGCGAAGGGCTACGGAGCCGCCGTCATGACCAACGCGTCCGGAGGCGGCCAGGTCTTCCGCGAGGTCATGGAGCGCATCCAGCGCGCATACGGCTGGGACTCGCTGGACAAGCCGACGCTGCGGTAGCCGCGCAACATTTCCTGGTGCGGCTGCTCCGGCGGGCTCACCTTCGCCGGGCCGGGCGCTCAGGGTCCACGGATGTCGCGTAGGCCAGCATGGCCCTGAGCGTCGCTTGTTGTTGCAGGTCGTCGGTGACGATCTTGTCGTAATTCTATACCGTATTACTATATACATTACTTATGTAGATATCTTGTGGTGGAGACAATCCATGAAGGCGATTCAGGTGACGTTTGACGAGGCGCTCCTCGCCAGACTCGATCGACACGCGCTGGTTCGCGAGCGCAGTCGATCCGCGGTCCTGCGCGAGGCTGCCTCGGCTTTCCTGAAGCGGAAGGAAGCCGAGGAGATCGATCGGAAATACCGCGAGGGATACGCGGATGCCTGCGGGCTCGAACGCGAGCTGAGGGAGTGGGCGGCCCAGGCAGTGTGGCCCGAGGAATGAACGGACGCCCACAAAGGGGAGAAGTCTGGCTGTACACCTTCAAGCCGCCGGACAAGAGACGCCCGGTGGTGATACTGACTCGGCAATCGGTGCTCCCGCTCCTGCGCACCGCAATGGTAGCACCGGTGACCTCCAACATCCGCGGGTTGCCAAGTGAAGTGCCGGTAGGGGTGGACGAAGGCCTGAAGCACAGCTCCGTGGTGAATGTGGATTGGGTTCAGACCGTCGAGCAGCGACTCCTTACGCACTATGTGGGGTCACTTGGCGAGGCCAGGATGGCGGAGGTATGCCGTGCACTCTCGATCGCCACGGGATGTGACTAGTCCGCGCGCTGCTCTGGCCATGACCTGCAACCGCGTCGTGTCCTTCGCCCTGGCTACGTCCCTGGCCCTGGCCGCGTCCTTGCCGCTGGCTCCACTCCCTTGGCGCGCCGCCGCCCAGACCATTGCCGCGGCGACCGCCCAGGATCCCTCCGAGGCGACCGCCCAGCGCTTCTTCGACGCGCTCAGCCGGCTGCGCTGGGAGCGAGTATCGGCGGAGTTGCACACCGCGGCCCTCGACGAGTTTCACCTCATCTCGCGGCAGCTCGTCGAGAGCCTGCGGGGCGACAGCATACTGATCCAGCTCTACGACGCTTCGCGCGAGGAGTGGGCTAGCTGGTCGAGCCGGGAGGTCTTCGAGCGCTCGATGGCGGGGCTCACGCGATATGCGCGTGGCCTGATGGAGTCGCAGGTCATGACCGATTTCCGCGTTCTGGGGACGGTGCCGGAGGGTGACACGATCCGCCATGTCGTGTATCGGGAGACCACCGACCACATGGGTACGGTCATCGAGGCCGCGCCGACGACCACGCTGGTGATCGAAGACGGCGTGTGGCGGGTGCGCGAAAACGCGGAACTCGCGGTGCTGCGGGTGGCGCTGCGCGGGATTCCGATCGGGCGGCGCTGAGCGGGCGGGGGATCCGGCGGCTCCGCGCTTCGTCGTCTGTACCCTGCCCGCGCGGCGCGATACCTTGAATCCGCCCGGGCGCATCCATGCCCGGGCAACTGCAGTGGCAAGCAACACGACAACACGCCCCAACCCGAAAGAGACCCCGCATGAGAAGGCTTCTGGGCATCATGACCCTCGCCGCCGCCGCGGCCACCAGTGCCGCCCTCTTCCCACCTGCTCCCGCCGCCGCCCAAAACGGTGCCTCCGCCTTCAGCGAGGACCTCTTCGGCAGCCTCCGCTACCGCTATGTCGGGCCCTCACGGGGCGGGCGGGTCACCGCCGTGGCCGGGCACGTGGCCCATCCGACCACCTTCTACATGGGGGCCACCGGGGGCGGCGTGTGGAAGACGACCGACAACGGCCACAGCTGGCACAACATCTCGGACGGGTACTTCGGGACGGGCTCGATCGGCGCGATACGCGTCGCGGACTCCGACCCGGACATCGTCTACGTGTCGACCGGATCGGACGGGCTGCGCAGCAACGTGATCATCGGCGACGGGGTCTACAAATCCACCGACGCCGGGGCCACATGGCGGCATGTCGGGCTGGATGCCACCGGGAACAGTGGGGCCATCCTCATCCACCCCTACAACCCCGACCTGGTCTACGTCGCCGCCATCGGCAATCCCTTCGCGCCGAATGACGAGCGGGGGGTCTACCGCAGCAGCAACGGAGGTGCGAGCTGGGAGAACATCCTCTTCGTGTCGGACAGCACCGGCGCGGTCGACCTGGAGTTTGCGCCCGACGACCCGAACACGATCTACGCGAGCATGTGGCAGGCCGAACGCAAGCCCTGGACGATCATCTCCGGCGGCATGCAGGGCGGCGTCTTCATCTCGCGCGACGGGGGCGACAGCTGGGACCGCGCGACCGACGGGCTGCCGACCGGCCTTCGCGGCAAGTCCGACCTCGCGGTCAGCGCGGCCGATCCCGATCGCGTGTACGTGCTCATCGAGGCGCCGGCTGATGCGGGGGGCGTCTACCGCTCCGACGACCGGGGCGCCACCTGGCGTCAGGTCACCGACTTCCAGCCGATCCGCAACCGGCCCTTCTACTACAACAACCTGGAAGGGCACCCGACCGATCCCGACATCCTCTGGGGCATGGCCGAAGGGCACTGGAAGTCCGTCGACGGGGGCGTCAGCTGGCAATCCGAACGCACCCCGCACGGGGACAACCACGACATGTGGATCAACCCGGAGAACCCCGACATCCTGATCCAGTCCAACGACGGGGGCGCCAACGTGTCGCTGGACGGCGGCATGACGTGGTCCACGCAGTACAACCAGCCCACCGCCGAGCTGTACCAGGTGGATGTCTCCGACGACTTCCCCTACCGCCTCTACGCGGGCCAGCAGGACAACTCGACGATCTCGGTGCCCGGGCTGCCGGAGCGCTCGGAGCCCGGCGGCCCGCAATCGGCGTGGGAGGCCCACGGGGGATGCGAGACCGGACCGGTGGTGCCCAAGCCCGGCGATCCGGACATTGTCTACGCCAACTGCAAGGGCCGTTTCGGGCTCTACAACCGGCGCACCGGGCAGGAGGCCCAGTACTACGTCGGCTTCGGGAACCTGTACGGGCACAACCCGCGCGACCTGGACTTCCGTTTCCAGCGCGTGGTGCCGATCCACGTCTCGCCTCACGACCCGAACAAGGTCTACCACGGGTCGCAGTTCGTGCACGTGACCACCAACGGCGGCCAGCTCTGGGAGACGATCTCGCCCGACCTCACCGCCTTCACCCCCGAAACCCAGGTCGTCTCGGGCACGCCGATCACCATCGACGTCACCGGCGAGGAGCACTTCTCGGTCCTCTACGACATCCAGGAGTCGGTGCTGGAGCCGGGCGTGATCTGGGCGGGCGCCAACGACGGGCCCGTGCACGTCACCCGCGACAACGGCCGCAGCTGGACCGACGTGACGCCTCCCGGCATCGGCCCCTACGGCCGCGTGCAGACCATCGAGGTCTCCCACCACGACGCCGCCAAGGCCTACGTGGCGATCCTCCGCTACATGATGGGCGACTTCACCCCGCACACCTACCGCACCGACGACTACGGCGCGACTTGGACGCGGATCACGACCGGCGACAACGGCGTGCCGAACAACCATCCGGTGCGCGTCGTGCGCGAGGATCCCGACCGCGAGGGCCTGCTCTACCTGGGCACCGAGTTCGGGATGTTCGTCTCGTTCGACGACGGCGGCTCCTGGCAGCCCTTCCAGCTGAACCTTCCGGCCACGCCCATCACGGACATGAAGGTGGTACACGACGACCTGGTGTTGTCGACGATGGGCCGGGGCTTCTGGATCGTGGACAACCTCACGCCGCTGCACGAGCTCAGCGACCGTGTAGCCGGCGCTGACGCGCACCTTTTCGGTATCCGGGACGCGTACCGGTTGCGTTACGGCGGTGGTTTCGGCGGCTTCCGGCCGCGCAGCCCCCATGAGCCCGAGTACCCGCAGGCGGGCGCACAGATCGACTACATGCTGGCCCAGTCCCCGCAGGGCCCGGTCACGCTCGACATCGTGGCCTCGAGCGGCGAGGTCGTGCGGTCCTTCTCGAGCGAAGGCCCCGGCGAGTACACCGTCCCCGCCGAGCCGGGGATGCGCGAGTGGCGTCTGGAGCGCTTCGGGACGCCTCGGCTGCCTTCCAGCGCCGGGACCCATCGCTTCACGTGGGACCTGACCTACCCGGGCCCGTGGGACGCCAGCCCGATGCGGTCGGGGCGCGGAGGCCCGATGGTGCCGCCGGGGACGTATACCGCGCGCCTGTCGGCCGGAGACTGGAGCGCGAGCCGCACCTTCGAGGTCATGCTCGACCCGCGCGTCGTGGCCGAGGGGATCGGCGAGGACGTGGTGATGCGCCAGGTGGAGCTGGCGCTGCAGGCGCGTGACGCGCTGAGCGAGGGCCGGCTGGCGGTGCACCGCATCAACGAGGCGCGGGAGCGGGGCGGCGGCAACCTCGCGGCCGAGATCGAGGCGATCGAGCGCGAACTCGTCACGGCGCCGATCCGCTACTCGCGTCCCATGCTCGTCGACCAGCTTCAGTACCTGTACAGCAACCTCACCCGGGCCGACCAGGAGCCGGGCCAGGACGCGATCGTGCGGTACGACCAGCTGAACACGGCGCTGGAAGAGCACGTGCGGCGGCTGGAGCGGCTGCTCAGGGCGAACATCTCGGACGACGCCCTGGGGCGCTGACTGCATGGACCTCGGACTTGCCGGCAAGGTCGCGGTCGTCACGGGCGGCAGCCGCGGCCTCGGCTTCTACAGCGCCCGGGCGCTGGCGGCGGAGGGCGCGCGGCTCGCGATCTGTGCGCGCGGGGAGGAGGGGCTGGCGGCGGCGGCGAAGACGCTGCGGGGTGATGGCGCCGAGGTGTTGACCGTTCGGTGCGACATCGCCGAGAAGGGCGGTGCGGCCGAGCTGGTCGACGCCGCGTGGGAGCGCTACGGCGCCCTCGACGTCCTGGTCAACAACGTCGGCGGCAACCGGCGCGGCCGCTTCGAGGAGACGTCCGACGAGGACTGGCTGGACATCATCCAGCTCAACGTGCTGTCGGGCTTCCGGACCGCGCGGCTCGCGATTCCGCTGATGCGTGAGGCGGGCGGGGGGTCGATCGTGTTCATCTCATCGGTGTTCGGGCGGGAAAAGGGCGGCCCGGGGCTCTCGATCTACAACACGACCAAGACGGCGCTGATCTCGGCGGCCGGGATCATGGCGCTCGAGCTGGCCAAGGACGGGATCCGCGTGAACTGCGTGGCGCCGGGCTCGATCCAGTTCCCGGGCGGCAGCTGGGACAAGCGCGTGAAGGCCGACCCGGACGGGATGCGGGCGTTCATCAGGGCGAACCTGCCGCTGGGGCGCTTCGGGAAGGGTGAGGAGGTGGGGGATGTGGTCACGTTCCTGGCATCGGAGCGCGCGAGTTTGATCACGGGGGCGTGCGTGGCGGTGGACGGAGCGCAGGGGCGGTCGCTGGTGTGAGGCTTACGGCCCTCTGCTCAGACGCGCTGGTGGTCTGCACGCCAGTGCTCGACGGCCTGCTTTATCGACTTCGGGTCCGTCAGTTCGCCCGCGAGGACCCGGCGGACCAAGCCGGCCAGTTCCGCGTCAGAAGCGAAGCGCAAGCCGATCAGCTGCTCCGTCGTCAACTGCCCGATTGCGCCCTTCAGTTCGTCCGGCAGAAGCCTCTCCAGCCGGAGGCGCTCCTCGAGGCGGATCACTCGGTCCTGAACGCGCGTTGAGAAGCGCCGCGCATAGAGAAGGCCGATCGCCGTACAGGCGGCGACCACGAACAGGGCCAGGGTCCCTGCGCTGAAATCGACCACGAGCAGGTAGCCGACACCCAACGTGGCGGCCGTTGAGAGGTAGCACCCCGCGAGGAACAGCAATGGAGGGCGCCTGGCGTGGTTCGCGTAGTTCTGCGGCCGGGCCATCACAGAGCCCCTACACGAACCTGACCAGCCTGACCTCCAACTCACGGATTGGGCGGGGCGGCGCCTTCCACTGGACCAGGATCGGGCTCTGATAGGTCCCCCAGCCGATCTCTCCGGTCCCGTCGCCCGTCCGGTCCAGCACGGGGAGGCTGAACCCGCGCTTCATGCGCAGGAAGTGCGAAACCGGCAGTGCCAGCGCCCGGTTGACCACGCGTTCCACCAGCGACTCCCGCAGGCGGGTAGTGTCCATCAGCTTGTTGAGGACCTGCAGGGCGTCGAACTGGGCGAAATTCAGGGCCTTGGCGGGCAGTGTGCGCGGGTCGCGAAGGGCGCCCGTCACGTCCCTGCCGGTCTGGGCCATGAAGCGGAAGGGATTCTTGAGAGCCTCGCGCAGGTCATGGTTCATCAGCAGCGTTTCGTACTCGTTGACGGTCAGGCCCGCGTCCTGCTCCTCGTCGGGCAGCAGCACGTCGAACCGTCCGAACGAGATGCCGTGCTTCTCGACAAGCGCTTCCAGCTCGCCGATGAAACCCAGCTCGGGGTCGCGGAGATTCTGCGCGTCGATGGGGTGTGGCGACGACTTGACGGGCACCTTGAGGCGGACGACCTCGTCCTCCCCGTCATAGGCAACTACCGTTGTGCGCCGGTGGCGGGTGCCGCCCACATGGACGCCGTCAAGCTCCACGAACCAGACGGGCTCGGGTCCGTCGAGTTCGTATGAAGCCGAGTTCCGGAGACCCGCGCCGATGAAGGTCAGGTGGGAATCGGCGTTGAGCGGCTCGTTGGCCCGCTGCTCCTCCGTCAGCTCGGTCCGCAGGTGCATCGTGTCGTGCACATAGTCCGCGCCGGGCGGGAAAAGGTGCTGGAAGAGCTGCAGGTAGCCCTCGATTCCCTGGCCGTCGTGTTCCAGGAGCTCCGCGAGTCGCTGATCCAGATACCCGGCGGTCGTGTGGTTCGAGATGTAGAAGGACTTGGTGAAGCGGGTGAAGTCGTCTCCGAATTCCTCGCGCAACCTGCCCCGGACGTCGATCAGCTGCACCCGTGACGCCGGCTTGATCCGCAGCGTGGCCTGGAACGGACCCTTGCCGGTGCGCGTGTGCCGGTCAATGAGAATCATCCTGCTCTGTTCTCCCTGCCCGAAGTCAAGGTCGAGCCGTACGCAGACAACTTACCGCGACAGCGCGCCGTATACGAGCGCACGCAGCTTGGGGTGGTCGTCCGGTTGCCGGACGCTGCGGAGTTGCGTGAAGTATACGACGACGAGCTGCTCGGCGGGATCGACCCAGTACGTCGTGTGGTAGGCGCCGCCCCATCCGTAGTCGCCGACGGAACCGGGCTCGCCGGCGGCACCCAGGTCCAGGCGGACCTCGAAACCCAGGCCGAAGCCTCTGCCGGGGCCGAGCAGGTCGCCGACGTGGTTGGCGGTCATGAGTGCCACGCTCGCGGGCGACAGAATGCGTGCGTCCCCGAGCGTGCCGCCGTTCAGCATCATCTGGAGGAAACGGGCGTAGTCGCGGGCGGTCGACAGCAGGCCCGCGCCACCCGAGTAGCTCACGCGGGGGCCGTTCACGTACTGCCCCTGCGTGTTCATCCCGGGTCCCTCGGGCGAACGAATCAGCTTGCCGGCGGAATCGTGGCCGTGTACGGCGGCCAGCCGGGCTTCTTTGCCGGGCGGCAGGTAGAAGTGGGTGTCACGCATGTCGAGGGGCTCGAAGAGGCGCGTCGCGAGGAATTGGTCCAGCGGGAGGCCGGAGACCTCTTCCACCAGGGCGCCGAGAATGTCGGTGGCGTATCCGTACACGTAGCGATCCCCCGGCTGCGCCTGAAACGGCAGGGCCGCCATGCGGTCCACGGTCTTGCGCACGGGTTCGTCGCGATGGGCGAAGTACCACCCGGTGATTTCCGCCTCCTGCCAGCGGTCGCCGCCCGGTCCGTAGCCGTAGGATATGCCTGCCGTATGGGTCAGGAGGTCGCGGATCGTGATCGGCCGGTTCGCCGGCACCACCTCGTACGCGCCGTCGTCTCCGGGGACCGCCACTTTGGTCTGTGCGAATGCGGGGAGGCGCTTGCCGACCGGGTCGGAGATGAGGAGCGCGCCCTCGTCCTGGAGCATCATGACGGCGACGCTGACGACGGCTTTCGTCTGCGACGCGATGCGGAAAACGGCGTCGGGCGTGAGCGGCGCGCCCGTATCGATGTCGCTGTATCCGACGGCCCGTTCGTAGACGACCGCCCCGTTGCGGAGGACGGCCACGACCGCGCCGGGGAGTTCGCCCTCCATCACATAGTCTTTCAGTACATCCTCGATCAGCGCGAGACGGTCCGCTTCGAAGCCCGCATCTTCGGGGGCGATCCTCGGCAGCTCCTGGGCCACGCCCGCGGTCGGGGCGAACGCGGCGAGCGTCGCGAGGGACAGGTACGAGACCACAGAGAGCGCCCTGGAGGGCAATGGCATGTGCTTCATGGAACCGGTCGGGCTGGAGGGATTGGCGTCGGCAAGTCGGCAAGCTAGACTTGGCAACCCCGGGCGACAACCAGCGCCGCCCGTTCCCGCAACCATTGCGATCGCACAGGACAAGCGAACATGTCGGCTGCCACCCCCCTCGTCACGCAGCTTCAGACGTCACTCAAGTACATGAAGACCACGATATCGGTTTTCGACGAGGGTGACTCGGGGTTTGCGCCCCAGCCTGAGCTCTACACGGTGTCGGGTCATATCGCGCATGCCGCCGACTCGGTCGACTGGTTCGTGGAGGGGGCGTTCGGCGAGGGTTGGAACATGGACTTCGAAGGCCTCATCGCGGCCGCCAGGGCCGTCACTTCGCTGGACGATGCGAACGCGTGGCTGGACCGCGCCTACGCCGCGGCCATCGCCGCGATCGAGGCTGCGCCGGACGAGGTCCTGCATGCGCCGATCCCCGACGAGCGCATCATGCGGGGTGCGCCGCGTGCCGCCATCGTCGGTGCCATCGTGGATCACACGGCCCACCACCGGGGAGCGCTGACGGTCTACGCGCGGCTCCTCGGCAAGGTGTCGCCGATGCCGTACGGTTGATCCCGGCGCCTCGGAGTTCGCAGCCCGTGACCTCGCTCAGCCCGTGATTTCGCTCGAGGGGAAGACCGCCGTCGTGACAGGCGCGGCCAGGGGAATCGGGGCCGCGTGTGCCCGGGCCTTCGCCGAGCACGGCGCCGCCGTGGTGCTGGCCGACGTTCTCGCCGAACAGTGCGCCGAAGCCGCCCGCGGGATTGCCGCCGACACCGGCGCAGCCACCCTCGCCGTACGCACCGACGTCAGCGACGAGAGGGACTGTGCGGCGCTGCTCGAGGCGTGCGTGGACCGCTTTGGAGGCTGTGACATCCTGCTCAACAACGCCGGGATCATCGTCCCGGGCTCCATTCTCGACGCCACGGTGGAGAACTTCGACCGCGTCCTCGCGGTGAACCTCCGCGGCACCTTCCTGGTCAGCCGGCAGATCGCGCGCCACATGGTGGAGCGAGGCACGAAGGGCGTCATCATCAACATGTCCTCGACCAACGCGGTCGTCACCATCCCCGACCAGATGGCGTACGCGGCCTCGAAGGGCGGCGTCGCGCAGATGACGAAGGCGATGGCGATGGCTCTGGCCCCGCACGACATCCGGGTCAACGCGATCGGGCCGGGCACGATCCTCACCGACATGCTCAAGGTCGTGATCGCAAACGACGAAGCCCGGCGCACGATCCTGTCGCGCACGCCCATGGGCAGGATCGGCGATCCCGCCGAGGTCGCCAGCGTCGCGGTCTTCCTGGCCTCCGATTACGCCTCGTATCTGACCGGCGAGACGATCTATCCGGACGGCGGTCGGCTATCCCTCAACTACACCGTACCGGTTCGCGAGGACGGGGAGAAGACGTGAGCGGCGGCGCGGGCGGGCTTGCCGCGAGACTCGCGATCGACATCGGGGGGACCTTCACCGACGTTGCCCTGGAGACGGGGGACCGCCTCGTGACCACCAAGGTGCTTACGACCCACGCCGCGCCCCAGGAGGGCGTGCTGGAAGGCATTCACAAGGTGCTCGGCATCGCCGCGGTGCCTCCCTCGGCCGTGCGGCTGGTCATTCACGGCACGACCCTGGCCACCAACGCCGTCATCGAGCGCAAGGGGGCGCGCACCGCGCTCATCGTCAGCGAGGGGCATCGCGACGCCCTGGAGATGGCCCAGGAGAACCGCTTCGAGCAATACGACATCGGCGTCGACCGGCCGCCCCCACTGGTGCCGCGGCGGTTGCGGCTGCCGGTGCGGGAGCGTGTCGACCGGCACGGACGCGTACTGATTCCCCTGGACGAAGACGCCGTCCGGGCTCTCGTGCCCGTCCTCGACGAACACGGGATTGAGTCCCTCGCGGTGGGGCTGATCCACGGATACGCCGACCCCGCGCACGAACAGCGGATTCGGGCGATTATCGCCGAGGAGCGCCCCGGTCTCTTTATCACGCTGGCCTCGGATGTCTGTCCGGAGGTCAGGGAGTACGAGCGTCTCTCGACGGCCTGCACGAACGCGTACGTCCAGCCCCTGATGTCGCGCTACCTCCAGGGTCTGGCGGAGTCGCTGCGCGAATCGGGGCTCGGCTGTCCCTTCCTGCTCATGACCTCGGGAGGCGGGCTCACGACGCTGGAGACGGCGGTGGCGGCGCCGGTTCGCCTGGTGGAATCCGGCCCCGCCGGGGGCGCGATCCTGGCAAGCCATCTGGCTCGGGAACTGGAGCTGGGCGACGTGCTCTCGTTCGACATGGGGGGTACGACCGCCAAGCTCTGCGTGATCGACGGGGGCGAGCCGCTCCACTCCCGGACCTTCGAGGTGGCGCGCAGCTACCGCTTCAAGCAGGGCAGCGGACTGCCCGTGCGGATTCCGGTGATCGAGATGGTCGAGATCGGTGCCGGGGGCGGGTCGATCGCGGGGGTGGACGACCTGGATCGCATCCAGGTGGGTCCCGAGAGCGCGGGGTCGGAGCCGGGTCCGGCGGCGTATGGGCGGGGAGGGGATCGGCCCACCGTGACCGATGCGGACGTGGTGCTGGGACGAATCGAGCCGGAGCTGTTCGCGGATGGCGCGATCGCGCTGGATCGGGGCCGGGCGGAGGCGGCGATCGGCGGCCGCGTGGGTGCGGAGCTGGGGCTCGACGCCCGGTTGGCCGCGCTGGGGGTAAGCGAGATGGTGGACGAGAACATGTCCAACGCCGCGCGCACGCACGCGATCGAGTGGGGCAAGGGACTTGTGGGCCGCACGATCGTGGCGTTCGGCGGATCGGCGCCGATTCACGCCGCGCGGCTGGCCGACAAGCTGGAACTGGACCGCTTTCTCGTGCCGGGCGACGCCGGGGTCGGTTCGGCGGTCGGGTTCCTCCTGGCGCCGATCTCGTACGAGGTCGTGCGCAGCCGGTACATGCGCCTGTCCGGGTTCGATGCGCACCTCGTGCGCGATGTGCTCGCCGGGATGAGGGAGGAAGCGGCGGCCGTGGTCGCCGAAGGCGCCCCGGGGGTTGCCACCACGGAACGGGCGCACGCGTACATGCGGTACGTGGGCCAGGGACACGAGATCGGGGTGGAGTTGCCGCCGGAGGTGATGGCGGGGGCGGCCGGCGGCGCTGCGCCGCACGGGGCGAATGGCCGGGGTGGTGGGGAACCGATGGCTGCCCTGCGCGCCGCATTCGATCGTGCATACCACGCCGTGTATGGCCGCACGATACCGGGACTGGATGTGGAGGTGCTCAGTTGGACGCTGGTGGTGTCGGCTCCGGCGCGCTCCCCGGTGCCAGCCGAGTCGCCGGACACGGGCTGGGCACAGGCCTCGCCGCCCGCAGACCCACCGCGAGCCTCGCCGGCCCCGGACCCGACGCGGGCCTCGCCGCCGCCGCAGCCGATCGCGCAAGCCGAACTCTTCGATGGCACCGGCGACGGCACGGTGAACGCCGCGGTCCACCACCGCCGTGCCCTCGACCCAGGCGCCCACGTCCGCGGCCCCGCGCTCATCGCCGAAACCCAGACCACCACGGTGATCCCGGACGGATGGGAGGCACGGGTGCTGCGCGGCGGCCACCTGCTGGCGGAACGCCGCGCCCGGGGCCTCGCCGCCGCGGGGATCTCCGCTCTTCAGGACCAGATCATGTGGAGCCGCCTGCTCTCCGTGGTCGAGGAACAGGCCCGGACGCTGGTGCGCACGGCCTTTTCGACGCCGGTGCGGGAGGCGGGCGACCTCTCGGCGGGCGTCTTCGATCTCTCGGGCCGCATGCTGGCGCAGGCGGTGACCGGCACGCCGGGACACGTCAACGCCATGGCGGCCTCGGTCGGCTTCTTCCTGCGCGATCATCCGGTGGAGACCCTGGAACAGGGCGACGTGCTCGTGACCAACGATCCGTGGGAGGGGACTGGCCACCTGAACGACTTCACCGTCGTCACCCCGGCCTTCCTCAAGGGCCGTCCGGTGGCCCTGTTCGCCGCGACGAGCCACATTGCCGACGTCGGCGGCCGCGGCTTCGGCGCCGACGCCAACCAGGTGTACGAGGAGGGGCTCCGGATCCCGATCGGCTACCTCATCCGCGCCGGCGCGGTGGACGAGACGCTCATGCGCATGGTGCGCGCCAATGTGCGTGAGCCGGACGTGGCCCAGGGCGACCTGTACTCGCTGGCGGCGTGCAATCGGACCGGTTGCGACCGCCTCATCGCGATGATGACCGAGTTCGGGCTGGACTCGCTTGACGAACTGGCCGAAATGATCGTGGCCGCGTCCCGCCGCGCCATGGTGGAGCGGATTCGCGCCCTGCGGCCCGGCATGTACACGCACCGCATGACCATCGACGGCTACGACGAGGACCTGGAGCTGGTGTGTGCGCTCACGGTGACTCCGGACGGCATCCACATCGACTTCGACGGCACCTCGCCCATGTCGCCCTACGGGATCAACGTCCCCGAGACGTACACCCGCGCGTACGCGTCGTTCGGCGTTCGCTGCGTGGTGGGCTCCGAAGTCCCCAACAACGCGGGCTCGCTGGACACGATCGAGGTCACGGCTCCGCTCGGCTCCCTCCTCAACGCGCCGCCGCCGGCCGCCGTTTCCGCGCGCCATTCCATCGGCCAGATGCTCCCCGACGTCGTGCTCGGCTGTCTGGCCCAGGCGATGCCCCGGGGGTCCGTGCCAGCCGAGGGGGCTTCGTGCCTGTGGAATCCGGTGTTCATGGGTGGGCCGGGGCTCACGGGGTCTCATCCGTACGGCGACGCGGAACCGTTCGTCGTCAACCCGTTCCACACCGGCGGCACCGGCGCCCGTCCCGGCAAGGACGGGCTCTCCGCGACCTCGTTCCCGTCGGGAGTGCGCAGTACACCGATCGAGATCACCGAGACGGTGGCGCCCCTCATCTTCTGGCGGAAGGAATACATTCCCGACTCCGGTGGTGCGGGCGAGTATCGCGGAGGTCTGGGCCAGGTCATGGAGATCGCGCACGCCGAGGGCGCACCCTTTGCCGTGTCCAAGATGTTCGAGCGCGTCCGCAACGCGGCGCGGGGCCGGGAGGGGGGAGGCAACGGTGCCCCGGGCCGGGTCTACGTTCCGGGCGCCGGCGAGATGCGGGTCAAGGGCCGCGAGGTCGTGCCGCCCGGCCACCGGATCGTTCTGGAGACGCCCGGGGGCGGAGGGTTGGGAGATCCCTGCCGGCGTGACCCGAAGAAGGTCGAAGAAGACGTGGTCGACGGATTCGTGAGCGCCGAGCAGGCGCACGGGTCCTACAACGGCGGCGGAGGGACCCCCTGATTCGGCCGGGGCGGCCAGGGCGGCTGCTGGTATTCCTCGCGCTCGGCGCGGCCGCATGCGATGCTTCGTCCACCGACTCCACAGGCGACACGCCGGCTGCCCCGTCCGTCTTCATCATCGGCGGCGATCGTCCGGCCACGCTGGTCCGCCCCCTGGACTACACGGCCGGCACTCGTCTTCCCCTGGTGATCGCACTCCACGGTTATACCAGCAACTCCGCCAACACCAATCGCTATTTCGGCCTGTCGCAACGCGTCACGCGCGACCAGTTTGCGCTGATCCTGCCCAACGGAACCCGCAATCCCGAGGGCGCCAACTTCTGGAACGCCACGGACTATTGCTGCGATTTCTGGGGCACCGGTGTGGATGATGTCGGGTACCTGAACGGCCTGGTGGTCGAGGCGGACGAGCACATCGTCGCCGACGGAGTCTATCTCGTCGGGCTCTCGAATGGCGCCTTCATGTCCTACCGGATGGCATGCGAGTCGATGCCGGGACTGCGGGGCATCGTGCCCGTCGCCGGCACCACCTTTGACGATCCCGAGCGGTGTGCGGGAGCCGCGCCCGTCTCCGTGCTGCACATTCACGGCACGGCGGATGTCGTGATCCGGTACGGCGGCGGCAGCAGCAACACGGGCAACACCCACTATCCCGGTGCCGAGGAGAGCGTCCGCCGGTGGGCTGCCCGCGCGGGGTGCGATCTCGACGCCGCTGAAACGCTGGAACCTCTCGATCTCGATTTCACGCTGTCGGGCGCGGAAACGCAGCCGCTCCGATACCGCGCGGGATGCGCGCAAGGAGTCACCGTCGAATTGTGGACGATCGAGCAGGGCGCCCACGTGCCGGCGTTCGATCCCGACAGGATCGGCGCACGCCTCATCGACTGGCTCTTCGCGGGGCGCTGAACTCGTCCGGCCGGAACGCGAATCCAAAATGTCAAGCAAACATTACATAATGTAAACTTTACATTCCACTCATTCGCTCGGGCACTCCGGATAGATCACCAGCGACTCCAGGTCCTCCGTGATCGCCTGGTACACCGTCTCGGGCTCCGCCGGGTTCTCGTTCTCGATCCAGCCGCCGCACTGCGCTCCGCCGGACATCTCGCCCTGGTATCGCACGCGCCCGCTTTCGTGATACACCGTCAGCTCGCCCTCCCAGGTGCCGCTCCGCAGACTGGCCTCCAGTTGCAGGAGGCTGTCTTCGCCCGGAAAGTGGCGGACGACGCGGCCCGAGTAGGGCAACATCGAGGCCGGGTCGAGATAGGTGCTGTCCTGAATGATCAGCTCCTCGAGATTGCGCGTGGGGGTCGGAACGCACGCAAAGAGCGCGGGGGCGAGCAGGCATGCGAACAGCGCCGCGCCGCGGGTCAGCCGCGACGACATCCGGCGCCGGGGCCTTGAACGATGGTCCGAACCTCGTACAGATTGCTTCACCATGAGCATTAACCTAGCCGATGACGCCGTCCATGCGCTGAACCGCGCTTCCGCAGCGGCCGCCCGCGAGGGGGCGGAAGCGATTTCGCCGCGCAACATTCTGGCGGGGATCGTCTCTCAGCGCGCGCCGGGCCTGTTGGAGCTTCTCGATCCGCTGGGACTGGAGCTCGAAGCCCTCCCTGAGGAAATGCGGGACCTTCCCGAGACCTATCACGGCCACCTCCCCTTCACATCGGATGCCCACGAAGTGCTTGCCGCGGCCGTGACCGCCGCGTCCGAATCGGGTGGTGGCGCGACCACCAGCGGCCATCTCCTCCTGGGGGTGGCGCGTGCCGGCGACGCACTGGCACGGCAGGCGTTGGAGGAGTGGGGGCTGGCGGAGGACGCACTCGCGGCCGCGCTGGTCCCGCAACCGGACGGCGACGCCGACACGGTGTCGGCCACCCCCGCGGCCGGCACGGTCCTGCTGGTCGCGCTCTCCATCGCGCTGGCGTGCACGGGCGACACGGTGCCGGACCCGTCTCAGGACACCGGAGATCCCTTCGCGTCGACGCCGACCGACGGCGCGCTCCCTGAGATCGGTCCCGCTCCGCCCGACTACGTGCCCACCGCGGCCGGGGCCCCGTCCACCGACATCTGGCTCGGCCGGCTCGGCCGGGACGAGCAGGGCGGCCTCGTGGTGAGCGGTCTCTCCAACGGCACCGACCGTGACGGCTACGACAATCAGCCGGCGTTCGACCCTGCCGGAGACGTCATCTACTACACGGCCGCTATGGATTCCACGCAGACGGACGCTTTCCGCTATCTCGTGGAAGACGGCGCGACGGAACAGGTCACGCATACGCCGGACGCCAGCGAGTTTTCGCCCACGCCCATTCCCGGCCAGGCGGCGTTTTCGGCCATCCACGAGAAGAACGGCCTGCAGTACCTGTGGCGGTACGGCGTCGACGGGTCCGAGTTGGGGCCGATCTTCGCCACGGCCGAGCCGGTCGGATACCACGCATGGGCGGACGAGCGGACGGTGGCGATGTTCATTCTCGGCAGTCCGCCCACGCTGCAGGTCGGCGACGCGCTCTCCGGAGAGATCCGTGTCGTGGCCGAGAACCCGGGCCGCTCGATCCACCGGATCCCGGGATCGAGCGAGATATCCTTCGTTCGCAAGGTCGACGACGAGGAATGGTGGATCGAACGTCTGGATCCGGGGTCGGGCGACAGCGAGCGCATCGTGCGGACGCTGCCGGCTCGTGAAGACCATGCGTGGACGCCCGGCGGCGAGATCCTGATGGGTGACGGGACCGTGCTGTTCGCCTGGTCCGGGGACGCTGGATGGCGGGAGATCGCGGATCTGGGCGCCGGGTCGGGGGACATTTCGCGCATCGCGGTAAGTCCCGATGGTTCGAGGATTGCATTGGTGAGAAACCGGACGGACGAAGGGGGCTGATTCGCCCGAGATCGGCGCGCGCGAAACAAAGAGCACCGCGCGACAGTACATTTCAAAGACGACGCCGGACGTCACACGGAGGACACCCCCTCCACCGAGTCGAGGAGACAGGCATGTTGGGAGACTTCTTCAGCTTTTACCTAACCTCTCTCGGAGAGTTCTGGAGCTCGGCCATCAGAATCGGCCTCCCGCAGATCCTGCTGGTGATCCTGCTCATCTGCTGGCTGCGCCGGAAGGGCTGCGGCAAGTCCTGTTCCAAGTCCTGCTGCTGGATCTGGTCTTGCGGCACCGGCGGGGGTTCCTGGTGTTGCCCCGAGGATGAGGGCTGCGGTTGCACCTGCGGCGGCTGTTGGTGCCAGACGCGCAAGGACGACACCGGTGAAGCCGACGCGGATGAGGAATAGGTCGTTGCGGGACGGCCCTGCCCGCGTGCGGGGCGTGTGCGCGTAGTCCGCCCGGTGTTTCTGGCGGCCCTTGCCGCCTCCCTGCACTACGGCCCCCTATACGGACAGGACGCTGCATCCCGCCAACCGGCCGGTGCCCCGGCGCTTGACGAACCGACGGTCCGAGCCGTCCGAACCGGCCAGCCGCCGACCATCGACGGGATTCTCGACGAGCCGTTCTGGCACGAGATCGAATCCGTCACCGACTTCCGCCAGCGCGTGCCCGTCGACGGCGCCCCGTCGTCCGAACTCACCGAGCTGAGGGTCGCGTTCGACGACAACAACCTCTATTTCGCGGTCGTGCTCCACGACTCGGACCCGTCGGGGATCCGGCGCAGCATCCTGCACCGCGAGGGGCGGATCGACCAGGACGACAATATCCGAATCGGGCTCGACACGTACCACGACCGGCGCAACGCCTACATCTTCGAGATCAACCCGTTCGGGACGCAGGGGGACGCCCTGATCACCGACGAGTCCATGACGCTCTCGAACTGGTGGTGGGAGGGCGTCTACGAGAGCGAGGCGCGGGTCACGGATGAGGGGTGGGTCGTGGAGGCGGCCATCCCGTTCACGACGATCCGCTTCGACGACGCGGACGCGCTCGAGATGGGGATCCTCATGGAGCGCACCATCCGCCGCAAGAACGAGATGGTGTACTTCCCCCACATCGGGCAGGAGTTCAGCCGCGCTCTCAGCCAGGTGTCGCAGTACGCCACCCTGACCGGGCTGGAAGGGCTGCGCCGCGGCCGCTACATGGAGGTGAAGCCCTTTGCGATCACGGGCCGCTCGGCGACCGGGCAGCAGGGTGAGTTCGGCGGCGAGACCGAGACGCTCAACGACCTCGGACTCGATTTCAAGTACTCGATCACCTCGAACCTGACGCTGGACGCGACCCTCAACCCCGACTTCGCCCAGGTGGAGGCCGACAACGTCCAGATCAACCTGACGCGCTTCGGCCTCTTCTTCCCCGAGAAGCGGGAGTTCTTCCTGGAGCGGGCCGGGCTCTTCGACTTCGGCGATCCGGAGGAGACGCAGGTCTTTTTCAGTCGCCGGATCGGGATCACCAACGACATCGCGGGAGGCACGCGGCTGACGGGTCAGGCCGGCCCGATTTCCGTGGGCGCGCTCAGTCTCTTTACCGACGACGCCCGGGACGCGGACGGCCGCGTGATTGCCGGCGGCCTCAATTCAGTGCTGCGGCTGCGCGCCGACCCGTTTCCGAGGACGACCGTTGGAGGCATCTTCACGTCGCTGGATACGGACGACGGCGCGAGCAGGGTCGTCGGCGGCGACATGCAGTTCCGTTTCGGCGGGTCCACCGTGAGGGGATGGATGGCCCGCTCGTCCGGGAGCGGCAGCCTGGTGTCCGGGACCGGCAGCACGTCCGCTGGCGGCACCACGGCCGGGACCTTCGAAGTCGACCTGCGCAACGATCTGCTCTCGGCGGGAGGAAGCTTCGCCCAGGTGCCCAACGGATTCAACCCGGCCCTGGGCTTTGTCCGTCGTCGCGACATCCGCACCCGTTCGGGTTCCCTCGCCGCTTTCCCCCGTTTCGAGCAGAGCGACTGGGCACGCCAGCTGATCACGGTCGTGAGCGGCGACTACATCGCGGGGATGGACGGGGAGAAGCAGAGCACCTTCCTCCTGTCGCACAACATGCTGACCTTCGACAGCGGCGACCGCATGATGCTCAACATCACACGCCGGGGAGAGGTCCTGCATCAGCCGGTGCGGATTCAGGGACGCGAGCTGGTTCCCGGCGACTACGTGTTCAGCGGGGCCCAGGTCCGGTTCAACACCAACGACAGCCGCGAGTTCTCCGCCCGCGGCGGGTTTTCCAGAGGCGGATTCTGGGGAGGCACGGGCACCGAGGTGGCGATCGGGGGCATGTGGAAGACGGGGCCCTACCTCACGCTCAGCGGTGACTATACGCGCAACGACATCAGCCTCCCCGTGGAGGACGGCGACTTCACCACCAGCCTCTACAGCCTGACCGTCCTGGCCGCGGTCAGCCGGTCGCTCTTCGCCAACGCCCTGGTCCAATACGACGACGTCTCGAACCAGATCCAGGCCAACATCCGCATCAACTGGATCCATACACCCGGCAGCGACTTGTTCTTGGTGTTCGACACGGGGTATCTGACGGGGGACCTGTTGGACCCGAGAACGGAGCGCTGGCAGCGGCGAACCGGCGTGGTGAAGCTGACGTACATGAAGGCGTTCTAAAGGGGCAAGTCTACCCCGCGGCGCTTGTGAACTGCTTCACAAGGGTCCGGGTGACGGACACGGCGATCCGGCTACGGCGGGCCGTCGGGAGTCCCTACTCGTGCGCCCCCTCCGCCATGGATTTCGCCCACTCCGGCACCATGGCCGGGTCGATGTCGAACACGTGCAGCCCCACCGTGAAGACGACGGTCGCGATGACGACCACGCCGATCAGGTTGAGGAAGATGCCCGCGCGCGCCATCTCGCCGACGGTGATCCGGTCGCTGCCGAAGACGATCGCGTTGGGCGGGGTCGCCACCGGCATCATGAAGGCGCAGGACGCGGACAGGGTCGCGGGGATCATCAGCACGAGGGGGTGGGTGCCGGTCACGACCGCCACGGACGCGAGGATCGGCAGCACCATCTCCGTGGTGGCCGTGTTGCTGGTGAATTCCGTTAGGAAGGTCAGCGCCGCGCACACCAGCAGGATCATCACAAACACGGGCAGACTGCCCAGCACATCGAACTGGTTGCCGATGAGCTGCGCGAGTCCGGTCTCCTGAAAGCCTGCGGCCAGCGCGAAGCCGCCGCCGAAGAGCAGCACGATGTTCCAGGGCAGGCGCGGGATCACGTCGGGTCCCATGACCCGCGTCGCGCCCTTCTTCCGGTTCCTTGCGGGGATGAAGAAGAGCAGAGAGGCGAGCGTGATCGCAACGGTTCCGTCATCGATCATCCCCGGGTCGGGAAGGACGCGCGACCAGCCCGGCACCGTGAGAAAGCCCAGCTGCAGGTCGACGCGGAACACCCACAGCAACGCCGTCGCCGCGAAGACGCCGAGCACCGCGCGCTCCTCGAACGAAATGGCGCCCAGGCCCTGGCGCTCCTTCTCCACCACGCCGTGATCGATGGTGACCCCCTCCGGGACCCGGTGAAGCACATGCGTGATCAAGAACCAGGACACGATCAGCATGATCAGGCCCACCGGGAACGCCATGATGAGCCACTGGCCAAACGCGATCGCGGGGGCGTCGGGGAAGAGGATCTCGAAGATGCGCACGAAGGAGAGGTTGGGCGGCGTGCCTACCAGCGTCGTGAGCCCGCCCACCGTGCAGCCGTACGCAATCCCCAGCATCAGCCCCACTGACAGGTGGCGCGCACCGTCCCGGCCTGCCTCGCTCTCGATCTGCAGGCAGATGGCAAGCCCGATCGGCACCATCATGACCGCGGTGGCCGTGTTCGAAATCCACATCGACAGGAAGGCGGCGGCGACCATGAAGCCGAGAACGATTCGCGCCGGCCCGCCCCCGACCGCGTGGATGATGTTGAGCGCGATACGCCGGTGCAGGTTCCACTTCTCCATCGTCAGGGCGATCATGAAGCCGCCCAGGAAGAGCACGATCGTGCTGTTGAAGTAGATCGGGGCGGTGTCGCCCCCGGACATGATGCCGAGGAGGGGATACAGGACGAGGGGCAGGAGCGCGGTGGCGAAGAGCGGAATCGCGTCGGTGACCCACCAGATCGCCATGAGAAGGGCCACCGCGGCCAAACGGCTCGCCGGGACGTTCGTGGCGTCCACGGGGAACACCAGGAGAAGGACGAAGGCGCCCAGGCCGAGCCAAAGGCCCAGAACTCGGCCCTTCGAGGTCGATTGTCTTTCGACGGCCATGGGGGGTTTTCGCGCGGAGGGATGACCCTACCGGTTAATCCCCTCCCTGGTCTCGTTTTCGTCGGCCATGGCCTCGCGTTTCGCCACTTCGGCCTCGTACTGCTCCTCGGTGAGATAGGTTACGTCGACCCAGGCGTGGGCCATCTCGTCGACGGTCCGGTCGCCCCAGCCGACCCACTGCGTGTGGTCGGGGTTGTTGGGGTTCTCGGGCGTGTTGTCGTGCCAGGCAGTGAAGACCAGCGTGGTGCCCGCGGGGAGGAGCGGCGCAGCGTGATCGGCGTAGATGTAGTTGATGTGCCACTGCCACTGGAAGTTGTTGACCTGGCTCAGGATCTCCCTGCGGCCGTCCGGGTAGATGGCCTCCATGGCCATGGCCTTGCCCCGCATGTGCATGTGGGGCTGGTAGTTCTCGAGCCGTGCGGGCCACTTGACCACGTGGAAGTCCTGGGTGACCGCGATCTGACCTGGCGGGATGTCGAGATCGTCGCCGGTCGCGTTGTAAAACGCCAGTCGGGTCCTGTTCTGGGGGATCTGGTCTCTGGGGTAGAACCAGATGCCGAGCTCCACGTAGCTGTCCTTCACCTCCTGGCCGATCGCGTGCATGTGCACTTCCCACCGGATTCTGGAGCCCGGCAGCATGAGCTTCCCGGCCCCGTCGGGGAAGATCTCCCCGACCTTGCCGACGGCCCACTCCATGAAGAGCCCGGGCCCGCCCATCGCACGGCTGCTGGTGCTGAGCGCCGCTGTCTCCGCAGTCATGGCGTCAGGGTCCTCGTCCTGGACCAGGTACGCCAGCGTGTGATGGACGATCCGCCGTCCGTCGGGCCAGGAAGGCCGAATCTCTATCGCCTTGACCCAGCGCTCTTCGGTGAGGCCGGTCGGCGTCTCCGGCCGGAACCACTTGTCCTGAGTCTGCGCGGGCAGCGTGTACGGCTCGGACCGGATGACAAGGTCGGGTTCTCCGAACTGGTCCGCGAATTGCCACTCGCTCCCGTCCGGGAACACGGGCGGAGGCGGCATGTCGGCCTCGTCGCCGAAGGGCATGTCGCCGTCGAGCCAGGTGACCAGCGTCTCGAGTTCATCGTCGGTCAGGCCCCGGTCGTTCTTGAACTCCTGGATTCCCACCGAACGGTCGATATGCCACGGCGGCATGATGCGGGCCGCCACCTTCTCGCGTATCCGGGGGGCGTATCGCTTCACCGCCTCGTAGCTGGTGAGCGACATGGGCGCGATCGAGCCGGGCTGGTGGCAGATCTGGCAGTTCTGCTGAATGATCGGAGCCACGTCGCGGGCGAAGGTGGGGCGATCCTGGGCCGTGGCGTGCGCGGGTGCGACCACCAGGGCTGTGGTCACCAGCATTCCGCTCGCGGCGGCGTTCCGGAACAGGCGGCGTTGTGGGCGCATCGTCTCTCTTTCGGTCAGCGGGTCACTCTCACCCGTACAAATCCATTGGTCCAGCAGCACTGGGAATGGCCTGCGGTTGACACACCGGATGCGTCGTTTGCTCTCACGCGAATCACATAGTCGCCGGGTTGCGTGAAGATGGCCCTGGTCGTCGCCATGCCACCCTCGACCGGCACCCTCGCCGAATCCTCGTCAAACGTCACATCACCCGGCCCCAGGTGCTTGAACCAGGTCAGGGTGACCGGGACTCCGGTGCGTCCCGCCCTGACCACACTGCCGCGGGAACGGCCATCGTCCCAGGCCCAGACGGTCAGCGGCACAGGCCTGCCCACCATGCCTTCGACCGGATCGCCCCAAGGGCCCCCGGGCCCGGCGCCTCTCGGCCCGTCCTCTGCAAAGGCCAGTAACGGCGGCGTATTGCCGGTCTCGGCCTCGCCGTCCAGCGCATCGATCCTCCAGTCGAGGTGGAGGCGGCCGGGTATCGAGGTGCGCTCGCCGCGGAAGTCGATGGTCCACACGACCGCCTGGTCGCCGAAGTCCGCCGGGACCGTCACAGTGAAGACTCCCCAGTGCCTACGCGGGTGGAAGCGCGTGGGCTGCGCGCCGTCGAAGACCGCGGGCTCCAGGTGGTTGGCCGCTCCGTGCGGCAGTTCGACGATCTCTTCGAAGTTGCGGTTGTAGTAGCCGAACGAGAGGCTGAACGTCCCGTCGGCGTTCTCGTACCAGCCCTCGTAGACGGGTGAGATAGTCAGGCCCGAGGCGGTGCGAATCCCAAGGGGGACCTGCGATGCACCGGACCCCGGAACAGCCAGGACCGCGCACGCTGCGGCGATCGCTGCGAGAGTCGGGGGGAGTCGTTTCATCGAGTACCGGAGAAGAGGGATTTGCAGCACTGACATTAAGATGCGCGTTGATTCGACGCAAAAGCGGAATGGTCGTATGGATGACCCCGGATCCTGCACCAGGGAGATCCCGCTCGCGCGGCCTTTTCCCTACCGCACCAGATGCAACTCAGTCTGCCGCCGCAACATCCACCGGATCTCGCCGTCCGCGGTGATCTCGGCCTCTTCCTCCTGTGCCATGCGGACGGGCTGCCCGTCCCACTCGGGAACCGGCGTCGTGACCTGGAGTTCGGTCGAGAACCACATGCTCGGGATCACATAGGGGTCGCCGCGCCCGGGAACGCCCGTCTGGTAGTCCCACAGACCGATCAGCGGGCCCGCGCCGTGACCGTGATCGCCGATCGGGTGGGTGTACATGGTGCCGTTGAGCCCCTCGGCCCGCATCTTCTCCAGCACTGAGGCGAGGATCTCGTTGCCGGTGCGTCCCACTTTCGTCTCCTCGAGCAGAATGTCCTGGAGGCGGTTCGAGTTGGCCAGCGCCTGCTGCAGCCCGGCGGGTGCTTCCGACTCGCCCTCCCGCAACACATAGGCCATATGCTGGGTATCGGTCGTGAGCCCCATGGCGACGATCCCGAAGTCGCAGTGCAGCACGTCGCCCCGCTCGATGACCGGGGCGACGGAGCCTGCCATGGACACGCCCCGGCGCTGAACGGACACCGATGGCTGGAACCACGAGCCCAGACCCAGGTCGTGCACCCGCTGCCGCATCCACCACACCACGTCGGCGGTAGTGGTCTGTCCGGGGACGATCACCACATCGGAAAACGCCGTCGCGATGATCTCGTGCACGATCGTCTGCATCTTGCGGTAGACCGGGGTCATCGCCGGAACCCGCATGGCCAGGTAGTCGATGGCCAGCAGCGGCTTCCGCACGACGCGCCCGGCCAGCTCGGGCCCCAGCGCCGCCTCCATCTGTTCCCATTCGCCTGCCGTGAGCCCGTCGGCGAAGTTGTGCTCGTGCGAAATGTTCACGGCGATGTTCGCCGGATCACGCTCCCGCACCATGTGTGCGAAGAGATCCCACTGATCCCTGCCCCATAACTCCGCCGCGCGGCCATCGGGGGCGGTCACGGTGGCCCGCACGGGTTCGTAGGCACCCCCTTGCGAGCTGCCTCCGAGTGCCAGCCGCTCCACCCCCTCCTCCTGGCCGCGGTCGTGGAACATGTAGATCGTGCGGCGGCGTGCGGCGAAGGTGGTGGGCGACACGAGCGCGGGGAACACCGGGTCCTCGTTGTACTCGCGCATGGTCACGACCCACATCTCGACACCGTGCTTCCGCATCAGCATCGGGAGGTTCCTTTCGAGTCGCTCTTCGAGCCACGCCTGCTGCGTGCGGGCCTGCTCGCGCAGGGTGCCGAAGGGGCGTTCCGGGCTGTAGTCGCGGGCCTGGGCATGGAGGGGTGGCGCGGCGAAGCACACTGCCGTGCCAAGGCACAGGGCGGCGGCGCGCCAGTGGGCAGCGGCGAGTTGGGGACGGCACCGCTCGGGGCTGGCGGCACGCCGTCGACGCGGCCTGCGGGTCTGGGTGGTCACCGGGTCGGTGGTCATCGGATCACTCGTGGGGTTGCGGGGTTCAGGCGCCGGACCGGGGTTCGCCGGCGGCCGAGCGGACCAGGTCCAGCACTTCCTTCAGAACCGTCTTTCCCTTGTCACGCGCGTAGAAGCGGCGCACCTGGGCATAGCGCGGTCCGGGTTCCATCTTCATCCCGTCTTCCATCACCCACTTCTGCAGCTCGGTGGGCCGCGGACCCCACCAGCCGCGCTCCCTGTAGTCTTCGTCCAGCAGGATCACCACGGGGATGGACCGGCTCGTGCCGTTGGTCAGGTGCGCGTCCATGATGTCGAGGTTGTCGTCCCGGGTCAGCACGCGCAGGTCCACGCGATCGAGCGCTTCGGTCAGGCGGTCCAGCACGGGCAGGATGTTGATCGCGTCGCCACACCAGTCCTCGCTCAGGGCCAGCAGGTGCCAGGTGCCGGGCAGGTCGCGGGCCTCGTCGACGACAGCGGCGGGCAGGCGCACGCGGTCATTGATGGCGCGCCAGAGTTCCTCGTTCCTGCGAACGGTCTCCAGATATGCGGGGAAGGGTAGGGCGGATTCGAATCGGTTGCGCATGCGGCGGGCTCCGGTCGGCAATTGCCTAGCGGCGGTTCTCTCCTGGTGTGATGACGCGAAGCAGTCCCTCCTGGGCGGCCGAAGCGACAAGCTGGCCGTGGCGAGTGAAGAAGCTTCCCGTCGCGAATCCCCTGGCTCCGTGGGCGACGGGACTCTCTACGACGTATAGAAGCCATTCATCGGCCCGAAAGGGGCGGTGGAACCACAACGAGTGGTCCAGGGAGGCAGCCATGAGATCCCGGTCCCGGACGTTTCTGCCGTGAGGCTGGAGGGCGGTCGACAGAATACCATAATCGGAAGCGTAGGCAAGCGCGGCCTGGTGGTGGGCCGGGTCGTCGCCCAGGGAGCCCGAAGACTTGACCCACGTGCGGCGAACCGGTGCCCGAGCTTCGCGGTCGAAGGGGTGGTACGGCTCGACCGGCCTGAAGTCCAGCGGCCGATCCTGGGTGAGCATGTCCCGCAGGCGTGCCGGGATCTTCTCGGGCGCCTCCCGCACGATCTCGAGCTCGGAGCGCAACTCCTCCGGTGGCGGAACCTCGGGCATCGTTGCCTGGTGGGAGAGACTCTCCTCGGTGCGGTGAAAGGACGCCGACAGGGTGAAGATTGCACGGCCGTGCTGGATGGCGGTCACATTGCGCGTGGTGAAGCTCCGCCCGTCGCGAAGACAGTCCACGAAGTACACGACGGGGATGTCCAGATCGCCCTCGAGAATGAAGTAGCCGTGAAGCGAATGCGCCGCGCGGTCCGCCTGCTCGATCGTGCGGCGCGCGGCGACCAGCGCCTGGGCCAGGACCTGTCCACCGAAGATCCGGCCGGAGCCGATGTCCCGGTTTCGGCCCCGGTAGATATTGTCTTCAATCCGCTCGAGGTCGAGCAACTCGATCAGGGCTTGGGTCGAACGGGGCATGGCTCCTGATGGTAGTGCAATGGCTTCGACGGCGAAACGGGCCCAACCCGGCTTGTTGTGGGCGTCCGGGGGGCCGACCTAGTACCTTGGCAGACCCGCTGCTGCTTCCCACCCGGATTACAGAGGACGCCCAATGGCCTGTTCCCGTCCGACCCGTCTGACTCTGGCCGTGGCGATCGTGGCCCATCTGACCGGCGGGACGTCGTCTGCCCAGGCGCCAGGGACATCCCGCGACGCGAGGCCAGGGGCCGCCATCGATGTCGTGGAACTCACGGCCGTCCAGGTCCAGGACGACCTGCGCGCCGGGCGGTACACGGTCACCCAGCTGGTGGAGGCATACCTGGCCCGGATCGACCGCTACGAGGACCGCTACAACGCGTTCATCTCGATGAACCCGGATGCGCTGGCCACAGCCGCGGCGCTCGACGAGGAGCTCCGCACGACCGGTCCCCGGGGGCCCTTGCACGGTGTTCCGGTCGTCATCAAGGACAACCTGGACCACGCCGGACTGGTCACCACGGCGGGTTTCGACGGCTTCAGTTCGGCTGCGGGCGGCGTGGACCTGATTCCCGGTGACGACGCGGCTGCGGTGGAGCGGCTCACGGAAGCGGGCGCGGTTATTCTCGGCAAGACCAACATGCCCGACTTTGCCAGACACGGCACCAGGACCCGGAGTTCGGTCGCGGGGGAGACACTCAACCCATACGCGGTGGACCGCGTGCCAGGCGGCTCCAGCGGCGGCACGGCTACCGCGGTCAACGCCAGCTTCGCGGTGCTGGGCCTGGGGACCGAAACGGGCGGCTCGATCCAGAACCCAGCCGCCGCGCAGGCTCTGGTCGGGGTCAAGCCCACCTTCGGCCTGGTCCCCCTGGAAGGCGCGCTTCCCATGGATGCAACCTACCGGGACGTCGTCGGCCCCATCGCACGGACGGTCAGGGACGCCGCCCTTGCGCTGGACGTGATCGCGGGCCCCACACCCGAAGATCGTGCGACGTACGCGGCGGTTGAGCACATGCCCGAGGGCGGGTATGCGGCCGCCCTCAGCACGTCGGCGCTTGCGGGCAAGCGGTTCGGTCTCGTCGGCCCGGGGTGGCGGGAGTCGTACCTGCCGTTGGCCCCCGAGACGGAGGCCCGATACCGCGAGGCCATTGCTGTACTCGAGACTCGGGGCGCCAGCGTCGTGGAGGACCCCTTCGCGCACCGGGGCTGGGTCGAACTGTACGGAGATCGTCCGTCGGTCCCCTCGGTCGCCAGCCACGACCTGCTCGTGTACCTCCAGGGTCTGGGGCCGGACGCTGCCTTCCACAGCATCGAAGAGTGGGAGACGCTCACCGGACGCGATTTCCGTCGTGGCCGCCCGGGCCGTCCACCTGCCGCACCCACAGCCACCGAGGAAGGCGACGCGTTCCAGGCGTGGCGGAAGGAGATTCGCGCCCTGTTCAGGGCGGTGCTGCGGGAGAACGAACTGGACGGTCTCTTCTTCCCCCAGGCTGGCGAGCCCATTCGGCCGCTGGTGGAGGACCCGGAGCGCCCGGACTATCGGCCCAACAACCACGCGGAGCTGCCCAGCAACATCGTCAACGACATCGGGCTGCCGACCGTCACCGTGCCGTTCGCGTATTACGATGACGGCACGCCGTTCGTGATGGCCTTCATCGGGGACCTGTGGACGGACGCGGATCTGCTGGCGTACGCGTACGACCTCGAACAGGCGACCCTGGCGCGCGTCCCCCCGGAGCTGGAGGCTGAGGCGCGCTAGCCCGACTGCGAGACGGGTCGATGCGCGGCGGGCACCGGGGGCCGCATCCTTGCGTCCGGCGGTCGTGCTTTCCAGTCTCCTGACCCACGGCCGCTCGTCCATTCGAGGTCGACGACGGACCCAGCAACTCGCTCACCGGCAACACTCCGGGTAAGGCAGCCACATGTTCGCTTCATCGACAAGAACACCGTCCCTCCGAAACGCGCCTGCGATGGTCCTTTCGCTGCTCCTCGCGGCGATGGCCTTTGCGCACCCCGGCACGGCCACGCTGGCGGCGCAGGGGATCCACCCCACGATCGCCGAGAAGACCGAGGGCACGACCGCGATGGAGGGGTTTTTCAACCTCTACTGGGACGACGACGAGGGAGTGCTGTACTGGGAGCTCGATCTCGCGGGAGGCGAGTTCCTGTATCAGATCTCGATGGGCTCGGGCCTCGGCTCCAACCCCGTGGGCATCGACCGGGGACAGTTGCGCGGCACCCACGTGCTCGAGGCGAAGCGGGTCGGTCCTCGCGTGCTTCTCATGGAGCCCAACTACCAGTTCCAGGCCCGGAGCGACAACGCCACCGAGGTGCAGGCCGTGCGTGACGCCTTCGCACCGTCGGTGTATTGGGGCTTCGACATTGCGGCCCGGACCGGGGACCGGGTGCTGGTGGACGCCACCCCGTTCTTCATCCGGGACGCGCGCAACGCGATCGGCCAGATCGCCCAGCGGGGCCAGGGCACGTTCCGGCTGGACGCATCCCGTTCGGCCATTCACATGCCCGCCACGAAGTCATTTCCGGAAAACACCGAAGTCGAGTCCCTGCTCACCTTGACCAGCGACGACCCGGGTGGCCTGGTGCGCGGCGTGGCCGTGAACCCGGGGGCGGTCACGCTGCGGCAGCACCACTCGTTCATTCGCCTCCCGGACGACGGATACCGGACCCGGGTCGCGGACCCGCGGATCGGCGTGAACGGTCCCACCATCTTCGACTACGCGACGCCAATCGACACGGACCTTCGCCTCAGGCTTGCGGCCCGCCACCGCCTGCAGAAGCGCAATCCCGGACCCGCGCCCTCCGAGGCGGTGGAGCCCATCGTCTACTACGTGGACCCCGGCACCCCCGAGCCCATCCGCAGCGCGCTGATCGACGGGGCCGCGTGGTGGGCGGACGCCTTCGAGGCCGCCGGCTTCATCGACGCCTACCGGGTCGAGGTCCTGCCGGAGGGAGTCGATCCGCAGGACATCCGCTACAACATGATCCACTGGACCCACAGGCGGACACGGGGATACTCGTACGGCAACACCGTCACCGACCCGCGCACCGGTGAGATCATCCGGGGCGTGGTCAACCTCGGCAGCCTCAGATTGCGGCAGGACTATCTGCACGGTCAGGGCATGGTCGCCCCGTTTGCCGGCACGGTCGGCGGTGGGGGGCAGGACGATGCACCCGCGTACGGAGGATGGCCCTGGGATGCCGAAGATCATTCAGGCCACGGCGCGGCGTGCCTGCTCGCGGCTGCGCCCGACTTCGAGTACCTGGCGCAGGTGTCCGCCAACTCGGACGCCGTGGAAATGGCGCTGGCGCGTGTCCGGCAGCTTTCCGCGCACGAGGTCGGCCACACGATCGGATTCCCTCACAACTATGTCGCCAGCACCTATGGGCGCGAGAGCGTGATGGACTATCCCGCGCCGTATGTCGAGATCGACGACGACGGCAAACTGGATCTGTCGAACGCCTACGTGCAGCGAATCGGGGAGTATGACAAGCTCTCTGTCAACTGGCTCTACCGGGAGTTCCCGGAGGGGACGGACGAAGCCGCCGCGCTCGAAGAGATCGTCATGCAGGGCATCCGCGACGGCCTGATCTTCATGGCCCATACCAACAACAACTTCATCGGGTCCGGGCACCCCTATGCGAGCGTCTGGGACAACGGCGCGAACCTGGTGGATCACCTCAAGCACGAAATCGAGGTGCGCAACATCGGCATGGCGAACTTCGGGACTTCGATGATCCGCCACGGCCGGCCTCTCTCCGACCTCGAGTTCGTGCTGCTGCCGCTGTACATGCACCACCGCTTCCAGCTGCGCTCGGCGGCGCAGACGCTGGGGGGTGCGGACTACGCCTACGCATTGAAGGGAGACGGCCAGACGCCGGTTGCCATCGTGCCCGGTGAAGAACAGCGGGATGCCCTGGAGACGATCCTCTCGGCGCTCACCGTGGACTTTCTGGCGCTGCCGCAAGAGGTGATCGGGATCATTCCCCCGCCGGCGTTCCGTCACGACGAGGGCGAGGTCTTCGCGGGCCACACCGAGCTGCTCTTCGACCCGCTGGGCGCGGCCGAGGCGGCTGCCGACTTCACCGTCGGCGAGATCCTGCACCCGGCGCGGATGGCGCGCCTGGTCGTCTATGGTAGCATGGGCGACTACCCGGATCTGGAAGAGGTGACCGACCGGCTGCTCACGGCAACCTGGGCTGCTCCTTCGGAAGCCGACGAGTACCGTCGCCAGGTGCAGCACGCCATTCAGCGCGCGGTGGTCGACCGAATGATGCAGGAGGCGGGCAGCGCAGCCACCATGACCGCGGCACGCGCCGTGCTTTCGGACCGCCTGGCGGGGCTGGCGGGGCGCCTCGAAGCCGTAGTGGACCCGTCGCCGCATGAGCGACTGGTCGCGGCGGACATTCGCCGTTGGCAGGAGCGGATCGAGAACACCACGCCGGGCCCGGCGCTCCAGCTGCCGCCCGGGGATCCAATCGGCGGCGCGGCCGCGAGAGATCCGGGGTGGCGCCCTCGACGCTAGGATCTGGCCGGTGGCTGAATTCGAGAGGGCCGTCCAGCGGACCGAGGGCGTCCAACCCTGGCGCCGCCTGTTTCACGCGGTGGGCGGCCTGATGCTCATCGCCTTCGTGCAGTGGACGGGGCCCGAGTCCGCATTGGCGCTGGCCGGAATCGGTGCCGGTGTGGCGGCGGCACTGGTTCTCGATTGGGCCCGCCTTCACTTCGAAGGTGTCAACACGGTCTTCTTCAGAGTGTTCTCCAGGCTCGCTTCTCCCCGTGAAGCCACCGGGATAGCGTCTTCTACCTGGTACATGGTCGGCGCTCTGGCGGTGCTGGTGGTCGCGCCGCCCCGGCTGTTCATGCCCTCAATGCTGGTCCTGGCGTTCGCCGACCCCGCTGCCAGCGTCGTCGGCCGGGTTTGGGGACGGCACGGACTGGGCAACGGCACATGGGAGGGAACGGCGGCCTTCTTCCTGGTGGCGGCGGCCGTACTGACTCCCGTCACAGGGGTTGGGGCCGCGCTGTTCGCAGCGCTTGTGGTCGCGGCCATGGAGGTACTGCCTATCGGCCTCGATGACAATCTGGTCGTCCCACTCAGTACTGCCCTGGCTCTCTGGCTGACGGGGATCCCGGTCTAGCTCGAATGTCGCGTCCCGGAAGCTCCCCGCCCGCCGGGATGTTGACCCGAGCGGCTTTTGCTGTCAGTTTTCGCCCTTACCAAACAGGAGCAAGTCTGCGCGGTCAGTACCAATTCACCCACGACGGGCCAACACCCGACACAGGGAGTGCCCGTCATTCTTCTTTCCGCAGTATCCCGCCCAAGCCGCATGATGTTTGTGTGGCGGGTCCCGGATCAGCAGACTGCCCCGCGACACGAGGGAGAGCAGCAACGTGCGTATGCAGGGAACCGTCAAGTGGTTCAACGACCAAAAGGGCTTTGGCTTCATTTCCAGAGCCGACAATGGACAGGATTGCTTCGTCCATTTCTCCGCCATCCAGTCCGAGGGCTTCAGAAGCCTTGCCGAGGGCGAAAAAGTCGAATTTGATGTGGTCGACGGCGCGAAGGGGCCGGCGGCCGAAAACGTCGTCCGAGTGGACTGAACCACTGGGGGATCCGCGGCGCCGGCGCGTGACGGCACGTGCCGGCGCCGCATCCACAAGCGCCGACTGACCGGCTCTGTCGGTTGGCGCAACCCAGGCCGTATCGCGCGCGGTCGGGCTATCCCGGCTGCCGGGTTCTGCTATTCGCCGGGATCTTCTACGCGCCCACGTCCTCCCGTTGCGGCCGCGACCGCGGCGCACAGGCGTGATCTGTTGACGACGGGCACGCGAATCCGGTAGCGAACGTCGGTCCCGAAATCGCGCGAGAGGATCTGCGCATCCAGTTTGGGGAGGACGGGGTCAATCCGGCCGGACGCCTCGTAGGCAACCGTGACCAGCACCGTAACACGGTCCACCTTCCGTTCGGTCGGGCAGGCCGCGAGAGCACCCTTTGCGCCGCGCGCGTAGGCGCGGGCGAGCCCCCCCGTGCCAAGCTTCACGCCGCCGTAGTATCGGGCGCAGACTACCACCACTTCGCCCACCCCGGAGTGAAGCACGGCCGTGAGGATGGACGCGCCAGCCGTGCCACGCGGCTCGCCGGCGTCGCTGGCGCCGATTCGGGCGGTCGACCCGGGGGGCCCGGCGTTGAACGCCCAGCAGTAGTGGGTCGCCCCCTGCACGAGGTCCCGCACGGACTGGATGAACCGGAGAGCGGACTCGCGCGAATCCGCACGCCCCGCGCAACTGACGAACCGGCTCCGGCGGATGACCTCCTCAAAGCGGCCCGTGGCGCCTGGCACCGGATAGGGATCGTCCAATCGCGGGCTCCTGGGAGGGGTCGTATTGTTCCGGGGACGCGGCGGTGGGCTTTCCATTTCCGGAACACCACCTTACTCTAATACGGTGCGAGCCGATTGAGAATCAGTTTCAATCTCAACGGCTCCCACGGGAGCATGTTCGGGTCCCGAAACAGGTATCCCATCCGGAGGAAGTGTGAAGCGCAAGCCAGAGACGGCGCAGAAACCTGCCGATCGCATGCTGGCGGACGTTCCCCTGGAAGAGGAGGTCGTCCTGGTCCGGATCGACGTGGCCGGCGACGACGTTGAGCCGTTGCTCGAGCGCGGGATTGTGCCGGGTTGCACGCTTTGTCCGGTGCGGCACGCTCCGGTAGGCGGCCCCACGGTCTATCGCGTGGACGGCGTGCTTGTCGCGCTGCGGAGGGAAACCGCGTCCTGTCTGTGCGTGCGCAGCTCGCTGGAAGCCGCGGGGGTTCTCGACTCGAATTGAACGGAGGGACCGGGTCGGCCGTGCTGGACCGGGGTTCGGCACCGGGAGCCGGTGTCGATCGCGGGGCCCCGCTGGTTGCGGTGGTAGGTCCTCCCAACTCGGGCAAGTCTACCCTCTTCAACCATCTCACCGGTCTTCGCCAGAGAGTCGCGAACTATCCTGGCGTGACTGTGGAACGCCGGTGTGGCACGGTCAATCTGCCGGTGGGGCCGGTGGAACTGATCGACCTGCCCGGGGTGCACGGCCTTTCACCGCGCAGTCTCGACCAGATGGTGACCCGCGACGTGCTCCTGGGCGAATTCGAGGGCGATCGGCAGCCAGACGCAATCGTGTTGGTTCTGGACGCCACGCGCCTCAAGTCACACCTGATGGTCGCCGAGCCGGTTCTGGCCCTCGGCCTCCCCACGCTGGTCGTGCTTACCATGGCCGACGAGCTGAACCGGCGCTACGGTGCGCTCCGTCGCTCGAGCCTGTCGGAGGAACTGGGCGTAGAGGTGGCATTGGTCAACGCCCGTGACGCTGCGACGCTGCAGCCGGTGCGCGCTTTCCTCAAGGCGCTCCACACTGGTGGCGAGGAGGTTCGCGCGTGCCCGATCGTCGCTGTGGCCGAGCATCCCGAGGGGAGGGGCGCCGGGCGTGCCCTGCCGATGATCGACCTGTTTGCGGAGCGTCGTCAGCGCGCCCGCGAACTCGGTCGCTCGGCCGGATTCCAGGCTCCCCGCCCGTCGCGCACCAACGAGCGACTCGATGCCCTGGCGCTGCACCGATTCTGGGGACCCGTGGTCTTTGCGGGTGTCGTGGCTGTCGTCTTCCAATCGATCTTCGCCTGGGCGGTGCCGTTGATGGACGGCACGGAGGCCGCAATCGCCGCGTCCGGGAACTACCTTGGGTCGGTACTTCCCGAGAGCTGGTTCCGTTCGCTTCTCCTCGACGGAGTGTGGGCCGGGGTCGGTTCGGTGATGGTGTTTCTGCCCCAGATCCTGATCCTGTTCTTTTTCATCGCGATCCTGGAGGACTCGGGATACATGGCTCGTGCGGCGGTGATCGCCGATCGTCTCATGCACCGCGTCGGTCTCCAGGGCAAGTCCTTTCTGCCGTTGCTGTCGGCTTACGCGTGCGCGGTGCCGGCCATCATGTCCGCCCGCACGGTGGAGGACGAACGGGACCGGATCGCCACAATCTTCGTCGCGCCCTTCATGACCTGCTCGGCACGCCTGCCCGTGTATGCGCTCCTGATCGCCGCGTTTATCCCGGCCCAACCCATCCTGGGACCGTTCTTCGGCACCCAGGCGGCGGTCCTGATAGGTCTGTACGTGATGGGAGTGGTGGCGGCCATCGTGACGGCGGCGCTCCTGAAGCGCACGCTGCTCCGGGGACGCTCCGCCCCGTTCGTGATGGAGCTGCCTCCCTACCGCCTGCCCACGGTGCGGTCGATTCTGACCCGGCTGCTGGATCGCACCAAGGTGTTCCTCCGCCGCGCGGGCAAGATCATCCTGGCCGTGACCGTCGTGCTCTGGGTTTTCACGCAATTCCCCAGAATGCCCGGCGGTGAGGCTCCGCCGATCGGCGACAGCGCCCTCGGGCAGGCCGGCCAGGTCATCGAACCGGCGATCGAACCGCTGGGATTCGACTGGCGCATCGGCATCGGCCTGGTGACCTCGCTGGCGGCCCGCGAGGTGATCGTCGGGACGCTGGGCACGATCTACGGCGTCGAGAGCGACGACGAGGAGGCGTTCGAACTCCAGGCGGCCCTGCAGCAGGATCTCGATCTGGGCTCGGCCGTGGCACTGCTCGTGTTCTTCGTATTCGCGCTCCAGTGCATGTCCACCGTGGCCATCATGCGGCGCGAGACGGGAGGCTGGCGCTGGCCGGCGCTGCAGTTCTGCTACATGCTCCTCCTCGCGTACGCGGGGGCGTGGGTCGCCAACGCCATCCTGTAGCGACAGCGTCCGCCGCCAGACCAGACCCTGCCGGAACCCACGCACGCTACGACACCCGCGGGGGCCGCTTCCTCAGGACGAACAGTCCCTCCTTGATGCTGGACACGATGATCACGCCGCTCTCGAAGTAGGGATACACGCTCCACGCTCCCGCGAACCCGGCGTTGTCGTCGCCGAAGGGCACCGTGTCGAAGAAGCCGATCTCTTCGGGCGACTCCGGATCGGAGATGTCGAGAATGCGCAGTCCGCTGAGATAGTTGGCCTGGTACATCACGTCACCGATCACGTACAGGTTGTGATCCGACGACCCGGTGGTGCCGAAGTGCTCCTTGACCAGGATCGGGTCGTTCAGGTCCTGGATATCCCACACCAGAGTCCGCGTCCGCGACACGTTGCCGCCCAGTTCATCGGTCTCGTCGTTCATGTAGAAGTAGCGGTGGTCGTCCGTGATCCAGCCCTGGTGCAGGTAGCCGGTGTTGGGGTAGGAGGATGCCGATAGCGCCACGGTGGCGTCCTTGTCGGTGACGTCCGCGATCGAGAGTGCGTTCTCGTTCGCGCCCAGGCAGATCTCGCGGCCGACGTACTCCTCGTCCGGGCCGTTGTAGCGTACGCACTGTGCGTCGTGACTGTACCCCGTTCCCGCCCCGCCCGTGTTGGCGTCGGCGAAGCACCCGGCAAAGGTGGGGTCCTTCGGGTCGCTCAGATCGATCATGTGCAGTCCGCCGCCGCAGGTCTCTCCTCCGCCGGAGGCCCCCACCACGTAGGCGAATCCTGTCTCCTCGTTGATCACGATGTTGTGGGCGGAGTTGATGCCGTCGTAGTGCGCGGTGGGCTCGAAGGTGACCGGCGGATCCGTCACGTCCCGCAGCCGGGTCAGGTCGAACACCTGCACACCGTGCGCCCCCGCGTTATCGGCGACCACGAAGGCGTGGTTGTCGTACACCTTGATGTCCCGCCACATGTTGACGATCGCGCCCTCGGTCAGGGGCATTTCGCCCAGGTACACGGGATTGCCCGGATCGCTCAGGTCCACGAAGGTCGTGCCGTCGGCGCGGCCCATGATCGCATACTCGCGCCCGGACTCGGGGTCGGTCCAGCCCCACAGGTCGTTGGCGATCATCCCGCGCTCGCCACCCAGGTCTCCTGTCGGAACGAAGGCGACGAGATCGACCTCGCTGCACGCGAATCCTGCAGCGGACCCATCTTCGCACTCGCTCGCGTCGCCCAGCACGGCATCGAGACCGGCTGCGTCGTCGACGATCGTTCCCTCAGGCTCCCAGCCGTCCCTGGTGCGCTGGAACACGAAGCCGGTGCCCTCGAAGAAGTCCGCGCCCGGGGCGCCCACGACCGTGATGTCGTCCTCGATCGCGACGGCGATTCCGTAGAAGGCGAACGAGCTTCCAGGCCCGAATGTGGCGACCTGTCCCCAGCTGCCGGCCTCATTCCGGCGAAAGGCGAATCCGCCGCCGATGCCACCGCCCGCCAGCGGCGTCCCGACCACGACATCGTCGCCCGAAGCCGCCACCGCCATCCCGAAGCCGGACATGGGCGCGGGAGACTCGGGCCGGATGGCGTCGGCGATCGTCCACTCGGTGGCGCCACCCTCGTCCGAACGCGTGAAGTGGAACACGGTGCCGGTGAACTGACCGCTCAGGGGCGCTCCGGCGAAGATCTCGCCCCCTGACACGGACACGCTGGCGCCCAATGACGCCGGTCCGGGATCGGGGGGAGCGAGGTGGCCGGCCGGAGACCACGTCCCGTCGGCAGCGCCGAACAGGTGTACCGAGCCCGGCTGGAAGTTGGGCGCGCCGGTGCCCGGGATGAGCGCGATGCCGCCCCCGGGAGCTCCGATGGCGAGCAGGTCGCCCTCGAGGTCCATCGCCGTGCCGAATCCTGCCCCGGGCGGCGCATCGCCGGCTCGCAAGGTCGCGGCTTCCGTGTACCCCGTCTCATCCCCCACGAAGACCACCGCGACACCGGACCCCGATTCCGCGCCGGGAGCACCGACCACGATGTCGCGGCCGTTGGTGGCGACCGTCGCGCCGAAACGGTCGTCGGCGCCGGCCGCGGACCAGGTCAGGCGCTGCTGCAGCTGCCACTCGTCCGATGTGCGCCGATACACGTAGACGGCGCCTGTACCGTCGCTGGGCGCGCCGACCACCATCACGTCGCCGGCGGCATCCAACCCCTCCCCGTACGCGATCGCCGACCGTGTCTCGTCCGGGCCCAGCGACGCGGTCTCCGCCCAAGAGCCGCCCGCGCGGCTGAACACGTGCACACCTCCCTGCCGATTGCCCGGCATGGGGAAGAGCGTAAGGACTCCCGGCCGGCCCACGTAGATGTCTCCGTCCACCACCTCGACCGCGGCGGAGAAGGCGGTGACCGCAGCGGTCAGGGGGACGGGCCGGTCCAACTCGGCGGTGGTCTGCGCATGGGTGCCCATGGGACCGAGAGACGCCAGGCTGACCAGCGCCAGGAGCACGGGCAGTGCCGTTGCTTCGCGGCCATCACGCCGGCGTTGCGGTTCGGTCGCGTGCGGAAGGTGTTCTTGTGTTGACATGGCTGTGTTTCCTCGGGGACGGATCCTGTTCTTCCTGTAGGGGCCGGGGAGACGCGCATCCAATGGCGCTCCCTCCCGGGCACGTTAGCCAAATAACCCGGTCATCGCCTATCGTACAAGTATGCAGACAACACCGTGGAATCGCCGCGGGAGACCGGCCATGATCTCCGCCCGTCCGCCGCCGCTGTTCGTAACCGCACTCGTCGCGGGCGTCGCGTGTCTGGCGACCGCCAGCTGCGATTCCGGCGCGCGGGAGGCCGTGCACCTCGCCACGGCGCACCAGATGGGACCGGTTGCGTACCGTGATCCGGCTGGGGCGGTATCGCCGGACGGGCGGAGCACATGAGGCCCGAATCACGGCAGGGAATCACGTAAGTCTAATCAGGACTGCACGATCTGCCATTCCTGCCGTGGGAGCCGATCGGGTTGGCGCGTGGCCGAATCGCTGGATTACCGGCGTCAATTGACGGGAACACCGCAGCAACAACGCGCCGTTTGTCCGACCCAAATCCTGAGGCATGGTCGGCGTCCAGCCTCTACGGTCACGGGTGTCGCGATCGGCCTTCGGACCCCGTTCAGAACGTGAAGTCGAGCGCAAATCTGAATCCCAGGTTGGGGTTTTGGCCGGGCAGTTGGCTGCGCGATCCCTCGATGCCGAGCCGGA
>JAPPNN010000031.1 GCA_028873815.1 Gemmatimonadota bacterium
TCCCGCTGGAAACCGGCCCCGCGTTCAGGCTCATTTGCCGTTGGACAAGACTCCTACTTGACCACAAGGGGTTGGGGTCTTAAGTTACAGGCCCCACAACATCTGGTGTATCCCCCTCACGCTGTCCGCCTTGACCCTCCAAGAAAAGGATTGGCGCCCCGATGACTCCGCCATCTCCGGCCCCGCGTCTGTTCGACGATCAGGTTCCCGATGACCTCGCCGCCGCCGGCCTTTCAGAGAACGCTCGAATCGTCCTCGCGCGCCGGTACCTGAAGAAGGACGAGGCCGGCCATCCCACCGAGGAGCCGGAGACCATGTTCTGGCGCATCGCCCGGGTCATAGCGGAAGAGGACAAGAAGCACGGGGTCTCGGATGCCGCCGTGGAGGAGGTCGCGCGCAGCTTCTACGACCTGATGACGAGCGGGAAGTTCGAGCCCAATTCTCCGACGCTCATGAACGCAGGACGTCCGCTCGGCCAGCTTTCCGCGTGCTTCGTGCTGCCCGTCGAGGACGCCCTGTCGAACGATCGCAGCGGGATCTACGACACCCTGCGGGCGATGGCGCTGGTCCACCAGTCCGGCGGCGGCACGGGCTTTTCGTTCTCGCGGCTGCGTCCCGAAGGCGACACCGTGCGCTCCACGATGGGGGTGGCGTCGGGCCCCGTGTCCTTCATGCGTCTGTACGACGCTTCGACCGAGGTCGTGAAGCAGGGCGGCACCCGCCGCGGCGCGAACATGGGGATTCTCCGCGTGGACCATCCCGATATCCGCGAATTCATCCGCTGCAAGAACGACACGTCGCAGATCACCAACTTCAACATCTCCGTCGCGATTACCGATGCCTTCATGCAGGCGGTCGCCGACGATGGGGAATACGACCTCGTGAGTCCCCGGTCCGGCGAGGTGGCTGGGCGCGAGAAGGCCCGCGACATCTTCGACATGATCGTCGAGGGGGCGTGGAAGACCGGCGAGCCGGGCGTCTTCTTCATCGACCGCGCCAACGAACACAACCCGGTGCCGCGGCTGGGCTGCTACGAGGCCACCAATCCCTGTGGGGAACAGCCGCTGCTGCCGTACGACGTCTGCAATCTGGGCAGCATCAACGTCGGCTGCTTTGTGCGAGAGGGGGACTTCGAACTCCCGGAGGACGGTATCGATTGGGACGCATTCCGCCGCGTGGTGCACCTGTCCGTCCATTTCCTGGACAACGTGATCGACGCAAATCGCTATCCTCTCCAGGACATCACGGATCTCGCCCACCAGATCCGCCGCGTCGGCCTGGGGATCATGGGATGGGCCGATCTGCTCGTTCGTCTGGGCGTCAGGTACGACTCGGACGAGGGCGTCGCGCTGGCGCGCACCGTCATGGCCTTCATCGAGGAGGAGACGAGGGTTGCGTCGGAGCGCCTTGCCGAGACCCGCGGGGCCTTCCCGGCCTGGGAAGACTCGATCTGGGGTCCGGACGAAACCTGCGCGCGAGACGCCGACGGCAACCGCATTCGCGAGCATCGGCGGCTGCGGAACTGCAACCTGACGACGGTGGCCCCCACGGGGACCATATCGATCATTGCGGGGTGCAGCGGAGGCATCGAACCCCTGTTCGCGGTGGCGTTCATGCGCAACCAGGCGGGGGTGATGATGCCCGACGTCAACGAGGACTTCGTGGCGCGCGCGAAGGCGGAGGGCTGGTACACGCCCGAGCTCATGGAGAAAATCGCCGAGCACGGGCACATCCACTTCGACGAGGTCCCGGAGGAGGTCCAGCAGGTCTTCCGCACCGCCCACGACATCACGCCGGAGTGGCACGTGCGCATGCAGGCTGCCTTCCAGGCCCATGTGGATTCGGCCATCTCCAAGACGACGAATTTCGCGTTCGAGGCCACCCGGGACGATGTCCGCAAGATCTACGAGATGGCATTCGAGATGGGGTGCAAGGGCGTGACCGTGTACCGTGACGGGTCCCGGCCGATGCAGGTCCTGTCCACCGGCAAGACTGGCCAGGAGGAAGATGCCGGCGCCTCGGTCGACATGGAGGACGTGCGGGGACAGCTTGCCGACTCCAGGGCCAGGACGCACGAACTCGAAGGCGAGCTGGACAAGCTCCGCCTGGAACTGGAGGAACACGATCGCAATGCCGCGGCTTCGCGTCACAAGCGAAAGCGGCCGTCGATGCTGACCGGACGCACGATGAAGATGGATTCTCCGCTGGGCGACCTCTACGTCACCATCAACGAGGACGACCGGGGCAAGCCCTTCGAGGTCTTCTGCAACCTGGGGAAGGCCGGTGGTGCGGCGATGGCCGACTCGGAGGCCATCGGGCGGCTGATATCGCTTTCGCTGCGGTCAGGAATACCGCTGACGGCGGTGCGCGATCAGTTGCGGGGCATCTCCTGCGATCGTGCGGTGGGCGTGGGTCCCCAGAAGGTCCTGTCGGCGCCCGACGCGATTGCCCAGGCTCTGGAACGGTACATGTCCGAGAAGCAGGGCGTGCAGGCGGAACTGCCCATCAACGTGCCGGTCTCAGCGGCTCCGGGAGGGGGCGGGCCGGCGGCGCAGCCGGGCCACAGCCCGTTCGTGGACCACACCGCGACCACGCTGGGGGCGTGCCCGGAGTGCGGTGCGGGGCAGCTGGCGTTTGAAGAGGGCTGCAAGCGGTGCTACGTGTGCGGCTTCTCGGAGTGCGGGTAGGCGCTGGCCAGAGTGCGGGCAGCCGGTTGACAGCCGCCTCGGGCGGGTGATTGGCGGTCGGCGGCCTGCCGCGCAGGATCCTCCTGTTGCCCGTCAGGATCCTCCCGCGGGATTCCGGTAGTCGAGCGGCGGATCGCGGTCGCCCACGAGCGACACGTAGCGGAAGTCGGGCCCCACCCGTTCCCGGTATTCGGCCTTCGCCGCCTTCAACAGTTCCACATCGGTGAAGAGGTCCACCGCGGTCATTGCGAGCGTCTTGGCCGCGACGATCATCCCCTTGTTCCCGATCGAGGTGCCGCCCGCCGCGATGGCCTGCCAGGAGTGCGCGGGCGTGCCGGGCACCCAGGTGGCCGTGCCGATCCCCACCGTGGGCACGACCCAGCTCACGTCGGCCACGTCGGTCGAGCCGCCGCCCTGGCGCGGGGCGTAGGGCAGCACCCCGGCCGCGCTCTCGATGGGTGGCCGATTGTTCAAGGTCGCCTGGATCTGTTCCGCGAACGCGCGCTCCTCGTCGTCGTAGGTCACCCCGCCCACCTTTTCCAGGTTGGTCTGAGCCCGGCGCTGCAGGGCGTCGTTGACGAGCATCGCGTACAGGCCGTGGATCACCTCGAACTCCATCTCGGTGCCGGTACCCAGGGCCGCACCCTCGGCCGCCAGCACCACCCGGTCGAAGATCGAGCGCGCCGCCTCGACGTCCGGGTTCCGCACGTAGTAGTAGACCTCGGCGAAGTTCGGGACGACGTTCGGCGCCGATCCGCCGGCGGTGATCACGTAGTGGATGCGGGTCTCCTGCGGGACGTGCTCGCGCATCAGGTTGACCATGTGGTTCATCGCCTCCACCCCGTCCAGCGCCGAGCGGCCCTGTTCGGGAGCGCCCGCCGCGTGCGCCGAGATGCCCCGGAAGCGGAACTTGGCCGACTTGTTGGCCAGCGACGTGGATGGGCTGGCGTCGTTCGCGCTGGACGGGTGCCAGTGCAGCACCGCGTCCACGTCGGCGAACAGGCCGCCCCGCACCATGTAGACCTTGCCCGCGCCGCCCTCCTCGGCGGGTGTGCCGTAGAGCCGGATCGTGCCCGGCGTCCCGGATGAGGCCAGCCAATCCTTGACCGCCAGCGCGGCTGCCACCGACCCGGCGCCGAAGAGGTGGTGCCCGCACGCGTGCCCGGCCCGCATCGAGAAGACCGGATCGGGGTAGGGGCTGCGCGACTGGGTGATCCCGGGCAGCGCGTCGAACTCGGCCAGGACCCCGATCACCGGCGTCCCTTCGCCCCAGCTCGCCACGAACCCGGTCGGCATGCCCGCGACCCCGGCCTCGATCTCGAATCCGGCGCTGACAAGCTGCTCCTGTAGCAGCGCCGAGCTCTCGACCTCCTGGTAGCCGACCTCCGCGAGGTCCCAGATCTGCTGGGCAACCGTGCTGTAGGTGTCCGCGTGGGCCTCCACATGCGCAATCACGGATTCGTGGCCGGTCTGGCCAGCCACGGGAACGGCGAGGGCAAGGACGACGGTCGACAGCAGGGCGGTCGCGAAGCGCGTGCTCATGGATACCTCGGGGTCGTGAGTGGGTGGGTGCCGACATCAGCAACGAAAACGCAGGGGTTGGAAGATAAGGGACACGGCGCTGCGCCGCTCGCCGGGGCGGTCCGTGGGGCGGCTTTGTCCACGGACTGCGAGGCGCCGCGTCCTTCCTGCAGGGTGTACACGACGCAGGGGAATCACGATTTTCCCGTGCACCACCAGGTGAAGACGCCACACAGGAGATCGAATGCCCCAGAGAGATCGCGTCCGCGTCGCCGCTGTCCAACCGTGCGGCTACCCATTCGACACGGCGGCCGCCGTTGAGCACGTGTGCGCCGCGACCGCCGACGCCGCGGCGAAGGGCGCCGAACTGGTGCTCTTCCCCGAGGCCTTTGTCGGTGGCTACCCCTGGGGCCTCGCCTTCGGAACGGCGGTCGGTGGCCGCAAGCCGGCCGGCCGGCGGACCTTCGGGCGCTACCACGACGGAGCAGTCACGATCCCGGGCCCCGAGACGGAAAGGATGGGCCGCGGTGCGAAAGACGCGGGAGTCTATCTGGCCGTGGGCGTGATCGAGCAGGGCGCCGCGCATTCGCCGGATACGCTCTTCTGCACCCTCCTCTACTTCGCGCCCGACGGGACGGTCGCCGGCTTGCACCGCAAGCTCAAACCCACGGCCGCCGAGCGCCTCATCTGGGGTGAGGGCGACGGGAGCACGCTGCCCGTTCTCGAAACCCCGTTCGCGCGGGTCGGGGGGCTGATCTGCTGGGAGAACTACATGCCCCTGGCGCGCATGGCCATGTACGGCAAGGGCGTGGAGATCTACCTGGCGCCCACCGCGGATTCGCGCGACCGCTGGCAGGCCACCCTGCGCCACATTGCGCTAGAGGGCCGCTGCTTCGTGATCGGCTGCAACCAGTTCGTAACCAGGGACCACTACCCGCAGGACATCGAGGTCCTCGGCGAGCTCGAGGACTGGCCACACACGCTCTCCCGGGGAGGAAGCGCCATCTACAGCCCCCTGGGCGAGCTCCTGGCCGGCCCGCTTGTCGGCGAAGCGGGCGTGCTCCACGCCGACCTCGACCTTGGCGACATTCCGCGCGGCAAGTTCGATTTCGACGTGGTCGGCCACTATGCCCGACCCGACGTCTTCGAATTCCGCGTCCGCGAGGAACCTCTGACTGCGGTGGGCATCCCGCGCCCGAATCGTTAGAATAAATATTCTGTAAAGACGAAATATCTTTCATATCCAAGGATGCTTGAGATGACTACAGTCACCGCCAGCCCCACATCGTCCCTGACCCACCAGTACCTGGAAGAGGCCGAGCGCTTCTCCGCACACAACTATCACCCGCTGCCGGTGGTGCTGGACCGTGGCGAGGGTTCGTGGGTCTGGGACGTGGACGGGAACCGCTACCTGGACATGCTCAGCTCGTATTCCGCGCTGAACCAGGGACATCGGCACCCCCTCATCCTCAAGGCCGCGCGCGACCAGCTGGAACGCCTCACCCTGACCTCGCGCGCCTTCCACAATGACCAGATGGGCCCGTTTCTGAGAGAGCTCTGCGAGGCGTCGGGGTTCGACGCGGCCCTGCCGATGAACACCGGCGCCGAGGCCGTCGAGACCGCGATCAAGATGGTGCGCAAGTGGGGATACCAGGTGCGCGGGGTCCCGGATGGGCAGGCCGAGATCATCGTGTGCGAGGACAACTTCCACGGGCGCACGACGACGATCGTCGGGTTCTCGTCCGAAGCGCAGTATCGGGAGGGATTCGGCCCCTTCACCCCCGGATTCAAGCTGGTGCCGTACGGAGACGTGGAGGCGCTCAGGCGGGCAATAGGGTCCAACACCGTCGGCTTCATGGTCGAGCCCATCCAGGGTGAGGCGGGGGTCGTCGTCCCGCCCGACGGCTACCTGCGCGAGACGGCGGCGCTCTGCCGCGACAACGGCGTGGCCTTCGTGGCCGATGAGATCCAGACGGGGCTGGGCCGTACGGGCCGGCTCTTCTGCTGCGACTGGGAGGGCGTGCGTCCGGACGTGCTCGTCGTGGGCAAGGCGCTGGGTGGCGGAGTGTATCCCGTGTCGGCGGTGATCGCGGACGCCGAGTTCATGGATGTCTTCCGGCCTGGCGACCACGGCTCGACCTTCGGCGGCAACCCGCTGGGCGCGGCGGTGGGGAGAGCCTCGCTGCGAGTGATCCTGGAGGAAGACCTGTCACGGCGTTCGGACGAACTGGGTTCGTGGTTCATGGACCGGCTCCGCGCAATCGCCTCGCCCCACGTCGAGGAGGTGCGTGGCAAGGGACTGCTCATCGGCGTGGTGATCAGGGAATCCTCGGGGCCCGCGAGGCCGTTCTGCGAGGCGTTGCAGGAGCGCGGCATCCTCGCGAAGGAGACCCATCACCAGATCGTCAGGTTCGCGCCGCCCCTCACGGTGGGCCGCGCCGACCTGGACGCCGCGCTGGCGGAAATCGAGACCGTTCTGAGGTGATTCGAACTGGACTTAGCTAACTAAACTTAGTCAAGTCGGGCCCCGGTACGGGTCAACCTCCCGGTGCGGTGATCGTTCCCTGTTTGGAGGTGTCGATTTCGGCCACCTCGCCCTCGCCGAACAGTACCGCGTCGATCTGCCCGTAGAGAAAGCTGCGCGATTCCGCCTTGCGGGGGTCGAGCCCGTAGTGGTTGATCAGCAGGGTCTGGTGCTGCAGCCAGTCCCGCCAGCAGCGCGCGCAGATCTCGCGCTGAATCCGCTCCCCGAGTTCGGATCGGAATGGCGGGCGGGGCAATGCGGGAGCCGGATCTCCCGGGTGGCGGCGACAATCGATGGTGTTCACGCCGACAAGATAACATCGCCGGAGCGGTTCCCGAGAGCGGCCGCGCGGCCCCCTGGCGAGGCGCCGAGCGCACCGTTGCATCTGGACGCTGGTTCCCTCGGGCTTAGATTGCTTCCATGCGTCGAACGCAGGCAACGGAGGTACATCATGTCTTCAGCGAAAACGCCCGAGGCGATGTCCGCGGCAAACGGCGAGGGCCCCCTGTTCAGCAAGGAGCAGCTGGCGCACCTGGAGAACAGGCTGCTGGAAGAGCGGAGCAAGGCGCTCCGCGGACTGGGCGTCTTCAACCAGGCGTCCAAGGAAGACCGCGGGGCCGTGGATTCGGATCTGGCGGCGTACACGGATCACATGGCGGATCAGGGGACCGAGGCGATGGAGCGGGAGAAGGCCGCGCTCTTCGCGACCAAGGAGGGGCGCTACCTCTACAGGCTTCAGGAGGCCCTTCGCCGGCTCTACCGTGATCCGGACAACTTCGGACGCTGTCACGGCACCGGAAAACCCATCAGCTTCGAGCGCCTGGACGCGCTGCCTCACGCCCGCTACTGCATCGAGTACAAGCTGGAACTGGAGAAGCGGGGCGGCTGACCCGGCCCGGAATCACTTCATCGCCGCCAGAAGCTTCTGGCCCAGGACCTCCGCCTGCCACTGCCGGACATCGTCCACCGCGACCAGTTCCTTCAGACTTCGCGGCTTCGCGGCGGCCACGGCCCGCAGCGCGTTGTTGGCCATGACCCGGCCGCGATCCAGCGCCAATTCATTGGCCACCCGGTTGCGCGCTGCCTTCAGGCGCTCGAAGGTGGCTTCCTCGTCGGGGGTCGGACGCGATCGCCTTGTTGTGGACAAAGGGTACGGAGACAGCTCGGCGGCGGGGAGACGGTCAACGTCCTCCAGCACGCGCAGGAGGGACTTGCCCCTGGAGCGCGCGAGCCGAGGCGGGAAACCGTTCACGCGCGTGAGTTGGTGGAGGGAGGCAGGTGACCTGACGACCACCTCGAGCAGCGCAGCGTCGGAGGCCACCCGGAACGGAGCACGGTCAAGGTCGCGCGCGACGGCATCCCGCCACCCGATGACCGCGCGGAGTGCCGTCACGGCCCGCGGGGACAATCGCCGCGCCCCCCTGAAACGGGTCACCGGATCGGCGGGCGGGCCCGGCGTCTCCGGGGACGACGCGCTACGGACGAGCCAGGCGCATTCCTCCTCCGCCCAGGACGCCCGGCCCATCTCCCGCAGCCGCTCGCCGAGGATTGCCGCCAGGCGATGAAGGTGGCGCGTGTCGTCCGCGGCATACTCGACCATCTCCGCCGACAGCGGTCGCCGAGCCCAGTCCGCTTTCTGGAATTTCTTCGAGACCCGAATGCCCAGGTGTCTTTCGAGGAGTGCCTGCAGACCCACCGCGGGCTCCCCGAGCAGACCGGCCTGTACCTGGGTGTCGACCAGCTGCGCCACACGAATGTCCAGATCACGGCCCAGCAGACGAAGATCGTAGGCCGCGCCGTGCATCAGTACCGTGCGCCGCGGGTCCTCCAGTCCCCCAAGTTGCGGCTTGAGATCGACCGCGAGAGGGTCCAGCACGAACGTCCGCGACGGCGTGGACAGCTGCACCAGGCAGAGCCGGTCCGAGTAGCGGTGGTAGCCCGCGGCCTCGCAGTCGACGGCGATGGTGTCGGCCGCAGCGATGGCAAGCCCCGCTTCCCGCGCCCGCTCGGGTGTGTCCACATAGGACGTAGCTCTCTGCAAGATGCCGCGCGTTCGTTTGGGTGAAAGCGTCGCAAAGTGGTCGGCCGCAACAAACTAACCTAGCTTCCCTCGCAGCGTTCCATGATGCTTGTGGATGGTATTCACGGCCGCGGTCTTCCACGTCACTCGTCAAACGGAGGGAGTGCGTTGCAGCAGATGCTGAGAACGAAAGTGGTCGCGACGATGGGGCCGGCCAGTTCCACGCCGGAAGTCGTCACCGATCTCGTGCGTGCCGGAATGGACGTCGCACGGATCAACATGTCCCACGGCAACCACGAGCATCATCGGCGCGGCGTGCGACTGGTCCGGGAGGCCGCGCGGAAGGTCGGGCGGCCCGTTGCCATTCTGGCCGACCTGCAGGGACCCAAGCTCCGCGTGGGCAGCCTCGAAAAACCCATGACCCTGAACGACGGCGACGTGGTCACGATTGCGCCCGCCGGCGAACAGGAGCCGGGCGAGATTCCGACCGCCTACACGCAGCTCGCCGACGAGGTCACGCGTGGCACGCAGGTGCTTCTCGACGACGGCCAGCTGGAACTGGAGTGCATCCGCACCGACGGACAGCGAGCGGTCTTCAAGGTGGTTCGTGGCGGCATCCTCCGCTCGCGCAAGGGCATCAATCTGCCGGGTGTCGCCGTCAAGACGCCGGCGGTAACCGACAAGGACAGCCGCGATCTGGATTTCGCCCTCGAGATGGATGTCGAACTCATCGGGCTTTCGTTTGTTCGCAACGTGAACGACGTGCTTGGACTGAAAGACCGGATCAAGGGCCGCGCGTGGCTCGTCAGCAAGATCGAGAAGGCCCAGGCGCTCGACGAACTCGACGGAATCATGTCGTTCAGCGACGCCGTGATGGTGGCCCGGGGGGACCTGGGGGTGGAGCTGCCCTTCGCATCCGTTCCCCTTGCGCAGAAGCGGATCATACAGGCGGCGAACGGACACGGCTGCCCGGTCATTACGGCGACGCAAATGCTCGAGTCGATGACCATGTACCCGCGCCCGACGCGGGCGGAGACCTCGGATGTGGCCAACGCGATCATCGACGGAACCGACGCGGTGATGCTCTCGGGCGAGACCGCGGTGGGCAAGTTCCCGGTGAAGACGGTGGAGGTCATGGTCGGCATCGCGCGCGAGATCGAACGGAGCGGGGTGCTCGAAAAGGGACCCCACTACCTGGACCAGATGGGACCCATCCGGCGGCGCGGCGCCTCTCCGCGCGAGCACGCGGTTGCGGCCTCGTCGGTGCGCGCGGCGCGGGATCTGAATGCCCCCGCCATCATCGTGATCACCCGCAGCGGCTTCTCGGCCCGGCTGGTTGCGTCCTACCGTCCTCCCATCCCCGTGTTCTCGGTCTGCACCGAACGCAAGGTTCAGCGCCAGCTCTCCGGAGTGTGGGGCGTGCGGCCGGTATTGGCTGAGCGCGGAGAGATCACCTACCAGAACCTGACCGACTTCGGCAAGCGCGTTGTGCTCGGTTCCGGCATGGGCCAGACCGGCGATCCGGTGATCGTTACGTCGGGCCTGCCTTTTCACTCAGCCGGCTCGACCAATACCATGCGTATCGAGCAACTGTAGCGCGCGTTCATCCAGCGGCGGCGAGAGACCACCTGAATTGCGCTTGACCTTTCTTGGGACCGGCACCTCCTTCGGCGTTCCCGTGATCGGGTGCACGTGCGCCAACTGCACTTCGCCGGACCCGCGCGACAGAAGAACGCGTCACGGAGCCCTGCTGACGCTGGAGGGCGGCAACCTCCTGATCGACACTCCGCCCGAACTCCGGCTCCAGCTGCTCGCCGCGGGCGTCGACCGCATCCACGCGGTCTGGTACACGCACCTTCACGCCGACCATGTGCACGGGATCGACGACGTCCGCATCTTCTCCTCACGGGGCCGTGGCCCGGTTCCGACCTACCTGCCCGAGGAATCGCGGCCGGAAATGGAGTCGCGATTCTCGTACATCTTCGATGACCGGGTCGCGGTCGCCCGGGGGACGAGCAAGCCGAAGCTTGAGCTCACGACATACGTGGAGAACGCGGCGGTGAGCGTGCTCGGTGCCGAGATCACGCCGTTCAGGGTTCCCCACGGTCCTGTCGACGCGTTCGGGTTCCGTGTGGGTTCGCTCGGATACGTGACCGACGCCAAGCGCCTCCCGGCAGCGGCCCGCACCATCCTGGACGGAGTCGAGACTCTCGTGCTGAACGCACTCTGGTGGGGCCGCCCGCACCCCACGCACTTCAACATCGAGGAAGCCGTGGAGGCCGCGCGCGGCATCGGGGCCCGCCGGACGTTCCTCACGCATCTCACCCATTTCGTCGGGTACCGCGAGCTGGCGGCGGCCCTTCCACCGGGGATCGAGCCCGCGTACGACGGCCTCGTCGTGGATCTGGCCGGCCCCACCGCGCCGTAGCATGTCCACTCCAACGATCGACTTTGCCAACGCGGTCGCGGGCGTCGTCCCGGGGACGGGCATCGACCCGGGCCGCCTGCACGGCGACCTGGCCGCGCGGTTCCGGGAGGCTCACGCGGCGGTGGCCGCGCGCAGGCGCGCCGGCGAGATGGGGTTCTTCGCTCTCCCCGCCGACCGCGATCTCGCCGTACGCACCCGGGCTGTCGCCGCGACGGTCGCCCCGCGCTTCGAGTCGCTGGTCGTGATCGGGATTGGCGGGTCCGCGCTCGGAACGGCCGCGCTGAGGGACGCCCTCCTGTCCCCCTCCTGGAACGAGCTGGACGCGCCCTCGCGCAGCGGCCGTCCGCGGCTCCACGTCATGGACAACCCGGATCCCGATTCGGTCGCCGCGCTGCTCGGCCGCCTGAACCCCGCACACACGTGCTTCAACGTGGTCAGCAAGTCCGGAAGGACGGCCGAGACTTTGGCCCACCTCCTGGTCGCGTGGACCTGGGTGGAATCCGCGCTCGGTCCCGGCGGTCTGCGGGAGCGCTTCGTCGTGACGACCTCGCCCGGACGGGGTCCCCTGCAGAAACTCGCCGAGGACCATGGTCTTCTCACGCTCGACGTGCCGCACGCCGTGGGAGGCCGCTTCTCGGTGCTGTCGCCCGCCGCCCTGTTCCCGGCCGCTGCAACGGGAATCGATACCGGCGCCGTGCTGGCCGGTGCCGCCGAGATGGCCGCACGCTGCTCGACCCCGGAACTGCAGCGGAACCCCGCGGGCGTCCTCGCGACGCTGCTGCACGCCGCCGACACGGAAATGGGCTGCCCGGTGCACGTATTCATGCCGTACGCCGATCGTTTGCGGGGACTGGCATACTGGATCCAGCAGCTCTGGGCCGAGTCGCTCGGGAAGGCGGTCGACCGCGAGGGACGGCTTGTCCAGAGCGGACCCACGCCGCTGCCGTGCTTCGGTGCCTGCGACCAGCATTCGGTCCTGCAGCTGCTCATGGAGGGGCCTCGGGACAAGTTCGTCGTCTTCCTGGGCAGGGAGGCGCCGGAACGGGACGTGGGGATCCCGGAGCGCTTCGCGGAAGAGCCGGCACTGGCCTGTCTGGGCGGCCGCACGCTGTTCGACCTCCTGGACGCGGAGCGCCGCGCAACCGCCGAGGCATTGAGGAGGGAAGGACGCCCGAACCTCACCGTCATGACGGAACGACTGGACGCGCAGGCCGTGGGGAGCCTGTTGATGCTCTTCCAGATCGCGGTCGTATATGCGGGTGAGCTCTACGGCGTGAATCCCCTGGACCAGCCGGGGGTCGAGCTGGGGAAGAAGCTGACGTTCGGGTTGATGGCACGGGACGGATATCCCCGGCCCGAGGCGCCCCGATCCGATTCGCGTTGGCGCGTCTGACGCGGTGCTTTTAGCTTAATCCGCCAGGAGGCGAGGATGAGTTCTGGAGAAGATCAACACACTGTCATTATCGAGAAGGACCGCGGTCCCGAAATCGGAGCGTTCCTTGTCGGGGCGCTCGTCGGAGCGGGCCTCGCGCTGCTCTTCGCTCCGGGGTCGGGGGCCGAAACCCAGCGGCGGATCCGGGAGCAGGCCAGGAAGCTGAAGGACCTCACCGAGGAGCGGGTCCGGGGGCTGCGCGAAGACATCGGTACACGCATGGATTCGGCGAAGGGCGTGATGGCGCAGGGGCGGCATATGGCGGCGGAGGCCCGCGGCGAACTGGAAGAGAAGCTGGAGCGGTCCAAGGCGGCCTACCGCGCGGGCATCGAAGCGGCTCGCGCGGAATCGCGACGCCAGCTTGCGGACGGCGAGAGCCCGCAAGCGTCGGAGGGGGACGCCTGACGAACACAATGCGCATCCGGAGGAGCCCACCCACGTGAAGATCTACCTGGACACCGCCAACCTGGATGAAATCCGCGAAGCCGCGAGTTGGGGGATTCTGAGCGGCGTAACGACCAATCCCAGCCTGATGGCGAAGGAGACCGGAGCCGACTTCGAGGACACGATCCGGACCATCGCCGGCCTGGTGGACGGCCCCATCAGCGCGGAGACGGTCTCGGAAGACGCCGACGGCATGGTTGCCGAGGGAAGGGAGTACGCGGCCTGGCACCCCAACGTGATCATCAAGGTGCCGAGCACTCCGGCGGGGCTGCAGGCGGTTCACCGGCTCGGGCAGGTGGGGATCCGCTGCAACGTGACCCTGATCTTCAATGCGAACCAGGCGCTGATGGCCGCGTTGGCGGGGGCGTTTGTGGTGTCGCCGTTCATCGGCAGGGTCGACGACATGTCCGAGGACGGGATGGAGTTGATCCGCGAGATTGCGGCCATCTTCGAACAGGACCCGGATATCCACACCCGGATCCTCGCCGCGTCGATCCGTCATCCCCGCCACGTGATCGAGTCCGCCCTGGCCGGCGCCCACATCGCCACCTGCCCGTTCAAGGTTCTCCGGCAGGCCATGAAGCACCCCCTTACCGACCGCGGGATGGCCAGCTTCCTCGCCGACTGGAAGGCGCGCGAAGCGGCCATGGCGGTGACGGCGGGGGCAGGGGTCTGATCTCTTGGGCGCGCCACCGGCCGGTGGCTCGCGGCGCGTCGTTGCCCGCAACCGGAAGGCCCGGCACCAATACGAGGTCATCGACACCTGGGAAGCCGGGCTGGTGCTGTGGGGAACCGAGGTGAAGTCCATCCGCGCGGGCAAGGTGGCGTTTCAGGACGCGCACGCCCGGACCGAAGCGGGCGAGATGTGGCTGCACAACCTCCACGTGGCGCCGTATGAGGCCGGGAACCGGTGGAACCACGAGGAGACGCGGCCCCGCAAGTTGCTGATGCATCGAGGTGAGATCCGGCGGATCACCGCGCGGGCCGAGGAAAAGGGGCTCGCGATCGTTCCCCTGGACGTCTACTTCCGCAGGGGCAGGGCCAAGGTCACGCTGGCACTTTGCCGCGGCAGAAAGCACCGGGACCGGCGGGAGGCGCTCAGGCGCAGGACCATGGAGCGTGAGGCGGAGAGAGCGATGAAGGACCGAGCCGGGTGAGCACGGCGCGCGAAGTGTTCGGCACCCGCTTCGCCAACCCCGTCCTCATGGCCGCCGGCACCTGCGGCTTCGGCGAGCCGCTGGTCGACGTCATGTCTCCCGGCGAGGTCGGGGGGCTCGTGACCAAGTCGGTCACGCTCGCGCCCCGTCATGGAAATGCCCCGCCCCGCGTGGCCGAGTATCCCGGGGGAATGCTCAATTCCGTCGGCCTCGCGAACCCCGGATTGAAGGGCGTGCGCGACCGGAAGCTGCCCTGGATGCGGCGCCATCTCGGGGATCTTCCCATCCTGGTTTCGGTTGCGGGCGCGACCGTGGACGAGTACGAAGCGGTCGTCGGGGGACTGGAGGAGGACGAGGGGTTCCTCGGGTACGAACTCAACCTGTCCTGCCCGAACGACGCGCATCTGCACGGGACGCCGTTCTGTCTCGATGCCGATGCGATGCGCGAGGTACTCGATCGCGTGCGGCCACGGACCGAGCGCCCGTTGCTGGTCAAGCTGGCGCCCAACGATCCCGACATCGGCGCGACTGCGGCGCTGGCTGTGGCATGCGGCGCCGACGGCATCACGGCCATCAATACGCTTCCGGGACTGCTCAGCGATGCCGGCGGCAAGCCGCGACTGGGAGCCGGCCGGGGCGGCATGAGCGGCCCCGCGCTCCTTCCGGCCGGCCTGGCCGCGGTGCGACAGGTCGCCGAGGCCGTGGATGTGCCGGTTGTGGGCGTGGGCGGGATTCTCACGGGCGCCGATGCGGCGACCTATCTCGAGGCGGGTGCGTCGCTTGTACAGGTCGGAACCGGATCATTCGCGGATCCGCGGTGCGCGGGCAGGGTCGCGCGCCAACTCGCGGTGCGGAGCTGGAGCTCGTGAACCGGGGCGGGATCCCATGAACGACCGGGTGATCGTCGCCCTGGACGCCTCGAGCGCGGAGCACGCGCTGCGCCTGGTCGACCGCATCGGGCCGGAGTGCAGCTTCTACAAGGTGGGCCTCGAACTCTACACCGCGGCCGGATCCGCGGTGGTGCGCGCGTTGCGCGAACGGGGACACCAGGTCTTTCTCGACCTCAAGCTGCACGACATCCCGAACCAGGTGGCGGGCGCGACGGCCAGGGCGGCCGAACTCGGCGTGACCTTCCTCACCGTGCATGCGATGGGGGGGCGCGACATGCTGGCCGCCGCGGCCGCCGCGGCCGAAGGGTCGGTCGGGCTTCTGGGAGTGACCGTGCTGACATCGCTGGACGAGAAGGGCCTGGGAGCCGTGTTCGGACGCGGCATCCCGGACGTGGGCCGCGAAGCGGACCGCCTTGCGGCCATGGTGCGCGAGGCGGGGCTGGCGGGTGTGGTGTGTTCGGCGGCCGAGGCACCACGGCTGCGGGCCACGATGGGCCCCGGCGGCGCGATTGTCACTCCGGGGATCCGGCTCGCCGGGGACGCGGTCCACGACCAGCGGCGCGTGCGCACGGCCGGCGAGGCCTTCCGGGACGGCGCAACCAACATCGTCGTCGGCCGCCCCGTCACCGGCGCCTCCGACCCGGCAGCGGCCTTCGCGCGTATCGTCGCGGACGCCGAGGGCGGACGCTGACACACGCCACCACACGCGCGCCTATATTTCACCCGATGAAACTCTACGACTCGCTGCGCCGCGACACCCATGGCTTCACACCGCTGAACCCGGGACGCGTCACCGTCTACGGCTGCGGACCGACGGTGTACGACTTCGCCCACATCGGCAACTTCCGCGCCTTCATGGCATACGATCTGCTCCACCGCCATCTCAGGTGGCGAGGTTACGAGGTGGACTTCGTCGTGAACTTCACCGACGTGGACGACAAGACCATCGCCGGCGCACACGCGGCGGGACAGCGGCTGGCCGAGCACACTGCCCCCTTCGTCGACGCGTTTCTGGAGGACGCGCAAACGCTCGGATTCCTTCCGTTCTCGCGCCACCCGCGCGCCACCGGGCACATACCCGCCATGCTGGACTTCGTCGAGCGGCTCGTTCGGGGTGGCAGCGCCTATCATGCGGCCGACGGCTCCGTGTACTACGACGTCTCGTCGTTCCGCGACTACGGCCGTCTCTCCGGGAAGGGAACGGAGTCGGGGAGCGCGCGCTCGCGTATCGCCTCGGACGAATACGAAAAGGGCGACGCCCGCGACTTCGCGCTGTGGAAGGCCGCGCAGCCCGCCGACCGTGAGGTGGGGGCCGTTTGGGATTCTCCCTGGGGGCCCGGCAGGCCGGGGTGGCATCTGGAGTGCTCGGTCATGGCCCAGGCCCTCCTCGGGGACACGATCGACATTCACCTTGGGGGGGAGGACCTGCTCTTCCCGCATCACGAAAACGAGATCGCGCAGTCCGAGGTGGCGACCGGCCGGCCCTTCGCCCGTTTCTGGATGCACGTGAAGCACCTGAAGGTAGACGACCGGAAGATGTCCAAGTCGCTCGGGAACTTCCATACCGTGCGGGAGCTCGTCGACCAGGGCTACGATCCCGCCGCGATCCGCTGGGTGCTCCTGTCGGCGCACTACCGCAGCGAACTGAACTTCACGCGGGACGGCCTCGACGACGCGACCCACGCGGTTCAGCGCCTGCTGGATCTCCGGGACCGCGTCCGGGAGGCACCGACGGCACCGGGGCGGGGAGGGACGCTGACCGCCTCGTCGCGTGAACATCTGGCGGCGTTTGGCCGGGCGCTGGATCAGGACCTGAACGCGCCCCGCGCCATGGCCGCGTTGTGGGCGCTGGCCAGGGACGTCAACACGGGCCTGGACGGAGCCGGCGGGGGGATAGCGAGCCGGGACCGCGCCGAAGTGCTTGCCGTCCTCGGCGAGGTGGACAGCGTGCTGGGCATTCTGGATCTTGCCGCCGGGAGCCGTGAGGTCGGCGACGAAACCGAGGAGTGGATCCGGCGGACGGTAGAGGCCCGCGACCAGGCCCGCGCCCGGCGCGACTTCGAGACCGCGGACCGTCTCCGCGACGAGTTGGCGGCCGAAGGCGTGCAACTCGAGGACGGGCCGGAGGGCACCAGGTGGAAGCGAGTGCACGTCGGTGCCTCCGCCAGGAGCGGCTGACCCTGGCCGCAACACGCTGCCGGAAGGAAGGGCCGGGTCGTGGGGCCGGAGCGTCGCGTGCACTTCCCTCGACCGGAGATCGGAGGCAACTTTCGCAGGCGCTGACGTAGCTCAGTTGGTAGAGCAGCTGATTTGTAATCAGCAGGTCCGGGGTTCGAGTCCCCGCGTCAGCTTGTCGCTGGCGGAGACCGCAGAGTCTTTTCCAATACGGAGATGAGCCTGAACCAGGAGAGGCGCGAGAGGTGAG
>JAPPNN010000035.1 GCA_028873815.1 Gemmatimonadota bacterium
CTCACCTCTCGCGCCTCTCCTGGTTCAGGCTCATCTCCGTATTGGAAAAGACTTTCCCCGCGCGGCCGCCTGCCCGGCACGGGGCATCGCTTCCAGCGTCGGTGCCGTGAACGACGCCACCACGCCCGGGATCGTCTCCGCCCGGCGGGCCGCATGACGGGCACGGCCGGGATCGGCGAAAGCCCCGAAGATCGCCGATCCGCTTCCGGTCATGCGAGCGACCAGCGCGCCCTCCCCCTCCAGGAGTGCCCGCGCTTCAGCGAGAACGGGGAAGCGCGCAAACGCACCGGGCTCGAAGTCGTTGGCCTGGAGAGCGGCGATGTCCTCCCATGCCCCCTCGGCGAGACCCCGCAGGCGCCTCGGAGCAGCCGGGAGGGACAGGTTGCGCGCGACTTCACGGTAGGCATCGGCCGTTGAAATCCGGTCCCCCGGTATGATGATGGCCAGCGTGGCGGCGGGTGGAGGCGGTCGGGTCAGCAGGCGGTCTCCCCTGCCCCATGCGAGCGCCGTCGGCGAGCCGGTGCAGAAGAAGGGCACGTCCGCTCCGATCGTGCCCCCGATTTCAAGGAGTTGGTCGGGCTCGAGCGGACGGCCGTGCAGAGTGTTGAGCGCCACAAGAGTCCCGGCGGCGTCGGTGGAGGCCCCGCCGAGACCCGTGCCGGCGGGGATCGACTTGGTCAGGACGAGCGAGACCGCCGGTGCGATCCGCGTGGCGCCATAGAACGCATGAGCCGCTGTCATGACGGTGTTGTCGTCCCGCCCCCGCAGTTCGGACACGATGTCGCCGAGGCCGGCCCCCGTCTCTCCCGGCACGACGTGCAGCGCAATTCCGGGAGCTCCCGCCTGCGCCTCGATGCGATCGTACAGGCCGATCGCCTGGAACAGCGTCTCGATCTGATGGTACCCGGTGTCCTCCCTCGCCAGGACGCACAGGAAGAGGTTCACCTTGGCCGGACAGGGGATCGAAACGCGGATCCGGGCGCCATCCTCGACCGACGGGTGCCGGGTCACCGGGGCGTTCCCCCGGCCGCGCCCACCTCCGGGGAGGCTCCGCTGGGCGATGCGCCCGCGGGACCCTCGCCGCGCCGGGTGAAGTCCCTGAAGGTGATGCCGATTCGCCGGGCGTACCACAGTCCGGCCAGGGTAATGGGGAAGAAGTTGACGAAATGCCATCCAACCGCGAAGCCGAGCGCGGCCTCTTCGGCGACGGCGTAGACCTCGACGAGCGCGACCGATGCCCCGAGTTGAAAGGTGCCGAGGTATCCGGGCGGGGCGGGCACCGCCACCGCAACAGCAATGGCCGCGTTCGTAAACAGGGCGGCGGCGAAGGGTAGATCGATGCCGAAGGCCGCAAACCCGATCCAGAACGAAAGCGACTGGATGATCCACACGGCGAAGCTCCACAACAGGGCCGGGACGATATGGCGCCAGCCCCGCATCGAAGCCAACCCGGCCACGATTCCCTGGAAGATCTCGTCGAAGCCGGCCGCCAGGCGGTGCGGCAGAATGCGCGTGGCGACGGCCCTGCAGAGACCCACGCTCCTCGTCGGAAACGCGACGACCGCCAGGGCGCCCACCAGGACAAGCCCGAGAACCAGCGTCACGCCCTGAATCCCGGCGACGAGCACTTCGGGCAGCGATTCGGCGGGGAAGGTGGCGCTCAGGACCGCGATCACCAGCAGCGCGAACACGGCCACGCCGTCGAGCAGTCGTTCGACGATGAGGGTGGCAAAGGCGGTGGCCGTGGACACCGGCTCCAGCCGACTGTAGGCGTACGCCCGCCCGAGCTCGCCGACCCGCCCCGACGGCAGAAGATTGTTCGCCATGAAGCCCACGCAGACCGCCGCGAAACGCGACCGGTAGGGGCTGTGGGGCTGTGCGGGAGCGAGCAGGAAGCGCCAGCGCGCCGCGCGGGCCGCGAAGCCGCCCATGGCCACCACGCAGGTCGCGAGGAGTTGGAACGGATTGGCGGAACGGATCGTGGCCCACACCTCCCCGAGGTCGGCGTCGCGAAACAGCCACCAGAGCAGGACCGCCACAACGGCCAGTCCCAGCAGCGTCTTCCAGTTCGGGCGCATGGATCGGGCTGCTAGAATCCCTTCGGCGGAACCCACGCGCCCGGGCTTGGCACACGGTCCGGCGCCCCGAGTACGATCGCCTTCATCTCCCGGACGGCGCGCTCGAGTCCCACCAGCACCGCACGGGAAACCACGCTGTGACCGATGTTCAGCTCTTCGATATGCGGCAGGGCCGCCACCGGCACGACGTTTTCGTAGGTCAGGCCGTGCCCGGCGTGGATCGCCAGCCCGAGACCGTGGCCAAGCTCGGCCGCAGTGGCCAGGCGGGCGAGTTCGGCCGCCCTTTCGGCGTCGCGGCCGGCGTTGGCGTACTCTCCGGTGTGAAGCTCGACGGCGTGGGCCCCCAGCCCCGCCGAGTGCTCCAGAGCGTCCGGATCCGGATCGATGAAGAGAGATGTGCGGGTCCCGGCGGCCTCGAGGCGCCGCAGCGCGGCGGCCACGCCATCTCGAACCGAGGCCGACGCCAGGTTCAGACCGCCCTCCGTGGTTACCTCCTCGCGCTTTTCGGGCACCAGCGTCGCCTGCATCGGAGCAAGCTCCACCGCGATGTCGACCACCGGATCGGCGGCCGCAAGTTCGAAGTTGATGCCGGTTCGCACGGTTTCGGCCAGAAGCCGCACGTCGCGGTCGTTGATGTGGCGCCGGTCCTCACGCAGGTGGATGGTGATCCCGTCGGCCCCGCCGAGTTCGGCGAGAACGGCGGCGCGCACGGGATCGGGCTCGTCCGTTCGGCGTGCCTGACGGACCGTTGCGACGTGGTCGATGTTGATATAGAGCCTCATTGCGGGAATCCTCCGTGCGATTGATGTGCCTTGACGCGCACCCCGTCGGTGGATCGGAGCCGGCCGATGAGCGCCGGCGGTGCGTTCGCGACAACCCGCACGACGCACCCGTCCTGACTGCGTGACAGCACTTCGCCCTCGTGATACAACGCGGCCAGGGTCCTGCCCTCTCCGGCGGGCATTTCCACGTCCACGGTCTGCATTCGCGCCCGGATCCTGGCCCGGAGCTCACGGCGGAGCGGCTCCAGGGTGGCGGGTCTGACCGCGGACGCGAACAGCGCACACCGGCTGTCGGGAGCGTTGACGCGCTTGCGCAGAGCCAGCAGGTCGTCGCTCCCGAGCAGGTCGATCTTGTTGAACACCACGATGCGCGGACGCTGGCGCAGGTCGAGCTCCTCCAGAACGTCACGCACAACCTGCCTCTGGCCGTCCATGTGGGGATGCGAGGCGTCGATGACATGGAGCAGCACGTCCGCCTCGGCGGCTTCCTCCAGGGTCGACCGGAAGGACGCGATCAGATGATGGGGGAGCTTGCGTATGAACCCCACCGTATCGGTGACCAGAACCTCGTGCCCTTCGCCGACATCGACGAGGCGCGTGGATGCGTCCAGCGTAGCGAAGAGCCTGTCCTCGACCCGCTGCTTCGAACCGGACAGCGCTTGCAGCAGGGAGGACTTCCCCGCGTTCGTGTACCCGACCAGCGCGGCCCGGAAGCTCCCCTCCCGCCGCTTTCGCCGTACGGCCTCGGCGCGCGCCACCCCGCGCAACTTGCGGCGGAGTTCGGCAATCCGGGTACCGATCAGCCTGCGGTCGGTTTCCAGCTGCGTCTCGCCGGGACCGCGCAGTCCGATCCCGCCGCGGATGCGGGAGAGGTGAATCCACATCCGGCGGAGCCTGGGCAGGAGATACTGCAACTGGGCCAGCTCCACCTGCATGCGTGCCTCGTGTGTCCTGGCCCGGGTCGCGAAGATGTCGAGGATGAGCTCGGCGCGATCCATGACCCGGACACCGCACAACTCCTCCAGGTTCTTGCCCTGGGCGGGCGTCAGTTCATCGTCGAAGATGATCAGATTGGCGTCCTGCTCGCGAACCAGCTCCGACAGTTCGGCGGCCTTGCCCCGTCCGAGGTAGTAGCGTGCTCCGGGCGCCCGGCGGCGCTGTACGAGTTCGCCCACGATCACGCCACCGGCCGTGTCGGTCAGCCTTCCCAGTTCGGCGAGATGCTCCCTCGCGTTCTCAGCGCATTCGGTGTCTCCGGGCGTCCCCACGAGGATCGCGCGGTCGACGGGCGTCCGCATGTCCAGCAGTTGGGTTGGAATCGGTCGCTATCTCCTCTTTTTCCGCCATTCGGCAAGCCGCCTGTCCAGGTCGGCTTCCCAACCCTTGTCACCGGGGTTGTAGAACCGCTCGCCAATCAGACCCTCCGGCAGGTATTGCTGACGAGACACGCCGCCCGGCTGTTCCGGATCGTAAAGATACCCTTCTCCGTGGCCAAGGTCCTTCATGAGCCTGGTGGGGGCGTTGCGCAGGTGCATCGGCACGGCCTCGCCCGGCGTCTCCCGCGCACGCGACAGCGCCCGGCCCCATCCCTTGTAGAGCCGGTTGGACTTCGGACTGCCGGCCAGGTAGACGGTGGCCTGGGCGAGGGCCAGCTCCCCCTCCGGCGAGCCCAGAAACCGGTACGCGTCGCGGCAAGCCATCGCCACGGCAAGTGCAGAGGGATTGGCGAGACCGATGTCCTCGCTGGCCATCCGCACCAGTCGCCGGGCGATGTACAGTGGATCCTCGCCGGCATCGAGCATCCGTCCCAGCCAGTAGAGCGCGGCGTCCGGATCCCCGCCTCGCACCGATTTGTGAAGCGCCGAGATGTGATCGTAGTGCTGGTCCCCGGACTTGTCGTAGACCGCGAAGCGGTGTTGTATCGCGGCCTCGACGGCCTCCGTGGACAGCGTGCCGCCCGTCCCGCAGGCCACCGCCGCGCGCTCAAGGATGCCCAGGGCGCGCCTTGCATCGCCGTCCGCAACGTCGGCGATGCGCCGGACGACTTCTTCGGACACCACGAGCTCCGCCGCGCCGAGCCCCCGCTCCCGGTCGTCGAGGGCGTCGTGAAGGACGTGCGCGAGCTCATCCCGCGACAGCGGGCCGAGTACCACGACCGGTGCCCGGGAGAGGAGGGGCCGAACCACTTCGAAACTCGGATTCTCGGTCGTGGCCCCGATCAGGGTGACGACGCCCGCTTCGACCACCGGAAGGAACGCGTCCTGCTGAGCCTTGTTGAACCGGTGGATCTCGTCGCAGAAGAGGATTGTCGCGCGGCCGCTCGCCGAGCGTCGGGCGCGTGCCTCGGCAATGATCTCGCGTACCCGCGCGACGCCCTCGGTCACCGCACTGAAGGACACGAATGCGGCTTCGGCGGACGCCGCGACCAGTCTCGCCAGCGTCGTCTTTCCCGAGCCTGGCGGACCCCAGAGGATGAAGCTGCCGATCTGCCCGCTGTCGATCATGATCCGGATCGAACCCCCCGGCCCGACGACCGCCTCCTGGCCGCGGAACTCGGCCAGCGTGCGTGGCCGCATGCGCGAAGCCAGCGGCGCAGATCGGCCCGCCTCGGCTCGACCGGTGTCGTCCGGCTGCCCACCCGGCACGCGCCCGGGGGTCGAAGCGTCCGGAAAAAGATCGAACGTCTTGCCCATCAGGCGCCTCCGGCCGGCCCCAGGCGTTCTGCCATCTCGATCAGCCTCGCGCGATCGTTCGGCACGGAGTCCTCCCACACCGCCTCCAGCAGGCGGCGCAGCACCCTCCCAATGTCGGGACCCGGCCTCCAGCCCAGGGCGACAAGGTCCCGTCCGGCGACGGCCAACTCCCGAGTCGACAGAGGTACCGCCTGGTCGACATCTCGTTCGATGGCAGCGATTGCAAGTTCGGCCCCCGCCTCCCGGTCCGCGCCGGCGCGCCACACCCGGAAGACGTGGCGAAGCGCCGCTTTGCCCGTTTGGGCCATCCATCGCCTCCGAGCCGCGGCGTCATCTGCCACCCCTTGTGGCGGTCGCAGCCCTCCACTGAACGTCGACCGAATCCGCTCCACATCGCTGTTGGAGAAGCGGAGGCGCACCAGCAGGCTGGACACCGCCGGCAAGGGAGCGGCGACGCCCAGGCCATGGAGCAACAGCATGGCCAGGCGCTCGGCCGGATGGTCCCTCGGTACGGCGTCCACGGCGGCCAGGGCATCGTCGGCAAAAGGTCTGCCGATTTCCGGGAATACGTGCGCCATGGCCCCGCAACGCTGGTACAACTCCAGCGCCCGCGACGTACGCGGTCCGGCCAGAACCTTCATCAACTCCTCGCGTATGCGTTCGACCGAGAGCTTCGCTATCCCAGGTGCGGCTTCGATCATTCCCGCCCAAGTCTCGGGCTCGACTTCGAATCCCAGCGCTCCGGCAAAGCGCAACCCCCGGAGCACACGCAGATAGTCCTCGCGAAACCGCTCCGACGGGATGCCCACCGCCCGCAGCATCCCTCTTTCAAGATCGTTCTGGCCACCGTGGGGGTCGTACAGCCTTCGCTCTCCGGGGTGCCAGGCCATGGCGTTCACGGTGAAATCCCGGCGTGCGAGGTCGTCCTGCAGGCTTTCCGCGAAGGCAACGACCGCCTTGCGCCCGTAGGTGATCACGTCGTGCCGGAAGGTGGTGACCTCGTACATGACACCGTCGCTGCCGAAGACTCCGACGGTCCCGTATTCCATGCCCAGCGGCACCGTGCGGGGGAAGAGCCGCCGCACCTGTCCGGGGTGCGCGCGGGTCGCCAGATCCCAGTCCTCGCGCTCCCCCGGACTGCCACGGACCGCATCCCTGACGGCACCTCCCACCGTCCACGTCTCGAACCCGGCGCTCTCCAGGTGGTCGACCATTTCGCAAACGGCGCGGGGAACCTCGATTCGCATGCTCATTCGCCCAGCCGGCTCTCGGTGCTCGGGCCGCTCTATCCACGGACCGTTGGAGTCCGGGAACTCACCCGACGAGCACCGCTCCTCCGTTGACGTTCAGAATCTCGCCTGTAATGTGGCGCGCCAGCGGCGAGCACAGAAGCACGATCGGCCCGGCCACATCCTCTGCCGTTGCAACCCTGCCGATCGGAATGTCGGCCTCGATCCTGGCGCGGTCCTCACTGCCCAGCGCGTCCTGTGACATCTCGGTGTCGATCCAGCCGGGCGCCACCGCGTTGACCGTGATGGCCCTGCCGCCGACCTCCACGCAGAGCCCCTTCACCATCGAGATCATCGCGCCTTTCGTGGCGGCGTAGTCGGCGTGGTAGGCTTCACCGCGCTGTCCGGCGGTCGAACTCACCAGGATCACGCGTCCGTCGCTGCTCATGCGGCGGAGCGCCTCGCGCGTCGTGAAGAAGATCGAGTCGAGATTGACGGCGATCGTGCGTTGCCAGCGCGCATCGTCCATCTCTGCCAGGGGCACGTCAGCGACCGGCCAGATGCCGGCATTGCCGACAAAGATGTCGAGGCTGCCGAACTCGCGGTCCACCCGGCTGAAGAGGCGGTCCACGGCAGCGCGGTCGGCGAGGTCACCGCCTTCTGCCCAGCTGTTGACGCCCATTGCCCGGGCTTCGTTCACCACCCGGTCCGCTTCGGCACTGCGGCTGTGGTATGAGATCCCCACGTCGGCGCCCGCCTCCGCAAGCAACCGGACCGTCGCGGCCCCGACTCCCCGTGAGCCGCCGGTTACCAGCGCCCGCTTCCCGGTCAATATCAAATCGAGTGCGTTCAATCGCTCAACCGTCCTTCGGAATCCAACGCGTCTTCGGTGAGTTCGGCCACGTCGCCGAAAAGAGATTCTTCCACATAACGGCAAACGATGTGCCCGATCGCAAGGTGCACCTCCTGTGCCCGGGAAACTCGCTCCGTCGGCAGGAGTACGGCAACGTCGACCAGGGATTTCAGTTGGCCGCCGCTACCCGCCAGAAGGCCGACGATGGTCATGCCCCTGTGCCTCGCCTGGGCGGTGGCCTTGACCAGGTTGGCCGAATCTCCGGACGTCGAGTGAATGACCAGGAGATCGCCGGGTCTGCCCAACGCCGCGACCTGGCGCGCGAACACCTCGTCATACCCGCGGTCGTTGGCGCAGGCGGTCAGAACGGACGTGTCGGTCGTCAACGCCAGCGCAGGCAGCGCCGGCCTTGACCACGCCAGGCGCACCACGTACTCCGCGGCGAGATGCTGGGCGTCAGCCGCCGATCCCCCATTGCCACAGAACATCAGCTTGTTGCCACCGGCGATGGTTGCCAGCGCGCGCGTGGCGTATTCCGTGATTTCCGGGCGCAGCGTTTCCGCTACAAGCCCGGCAACCGTCGCAAGTTCCGACAGACCGGAACGTATGCCCATGCTACCCATCGACCCAACCTCCCATTTGATGCTTGAACGGCTCCGGGATCCGCAGCGGCGGCACCGCGTGCGGGGACTCCCCCCGGAACAGCCGCGCCGGGTTCTCCTGCGCCAGCAACCGCAGCTGTTCCTCGCAATCCCACTGCTTCAGCACCTCTACGCCTCGGCTCAAGTAGAAGGTGTACTCCGGGCGGCCGTGGAAATCGGAGGACAGATAGTCGAGCAAGCCCTCGCTCAACATCCTCATAATCCGAGCCGTCGGCCCTCGTCCGTACTGTCCTGCAAGGGAGCCGTAATTCCCCTGCAGCCAGGCGCCTGCTTCCTTCCAGGCACGCGCGGCAAGCAGCCCGCTGCCGAGTCCCCGGTAGCGCTCCGGGTGGGCGACCACCGGTACCCAGCCCGAGGCCACCAGCTTCCCCAGGATCTCGGGACCGTTGCCGGGTGCGCGGAAGCCGGGCCACTCCACGAGCACGAAGCGCGTGCCGCCGAGACGAGTTCTGCGATCGGACAGATCGGGATCCGGAATGTCCAGACGCACCTCGAGTCCACGGCGGAAGTCAAGTTGCGGGAAAGCTTCGCGTGCGGCGTCTCGTATCCTTCGCCAGCGCTCGTCGTGGTAGGCCATCAGGTCGCCCAACAGAGGTGAACCCAGCGAGGAAGCCAGGAAATGCGGGGTCGTGATGATCCGGACGACCCCCGCCCTGACCATTCGCTCCACGGAGTGCAGGGCGTCGGCCACGCTGCGCGAACCGTCGTCGACCCCCGGGACGAGATGGTTGTGAAAGTCCGAGTAGCCCCCGGTCATCTCCCCTTCCCAGCGCCCCAGGCGCGCACCACCCGCTCGGCCACATCCCGCAAAGTCCCAAGATCTTCCTCTTCCTCCACCGCCCAGAGACAAGCGTACGTGATGTACGCGTCCGCCGCCAGCAGAGCGTATGCGGCCCTGCGGTCATGGTCATCGCCACACGCCGACAGCGCTTCTTCCGCGGCGTTGACAAGCGCAGCCAGGGAAACCGCGGCATCGGCGCGCAAGCCGAGCTGAAATGCGGCCGGCACCCTTCGCTCGCGCTGCGAAACCCACTCCGCAATGGTCATGGCACCGCTCATCCGACCAGTTCGGCAACCACCCTCGCACCATGACGGACCGCGTCCGCGATCCCGTCCGGATCGGCCACTCCGGCCTGTGCCATGTGCGGCCGACCGCCACCGCTCCCTCCCACACCGGCTGCGACCTCACGCACCACGCGGTCCGCCCGCGCCCCCGCCGCGATCGCCTGGTCACTTGCAAACGCGAAGAGGGACAGCTTGCCCTCCGGCATCCGGGCCACCACAACCGCGACCCCGGCACCCTCCGATGCCCGGAACGCGTCGCCCCACTTCCGCACATCGCCGGGACCCCGTACGCTGAGGCGCACACTGCGGTAGGTCAGGCTGCGCCCGCCAACATCGAATTCAGCCTCGGCCAGCACGTCGGCTCCACCGCCGCCACGGCTGCGCAGGTCGTCCACCAGCCGTTCGAGAGCCCGCTTATCCTTCAGGAGTTGCCCGACGCGCCGCTCCACGTTGTCCGGCATGGACTTCACCGAGACCGCCAACGCCTCGATACGATCCCTGTAGCCGTCCAGGTATTCGAATGCCTTGCGCCCCGTCAGGGCCTCGATCCGCCTGACGCCCCCGCCCACTCCGGTCTCTGACGTAACCTTGAAGAGCCCGATTTCGCCCGTGCGCCCGACGTGGGTCCCCCCACACAACTCCATGCTCACCCCCGGCACCTCGACCACGCGCACCTCGTCGGCGTATTTCTCACCGAAGAGCGCCATCGCCCCGGCACGGACAGCTTCGTCGTACGGGCGAACCGACGTGTGCACGGGGTGATTGAGCCAGACCCCCTCGTTCACCATCGCCTCGACTGCTTCGATCTGCGCCTGCGTCATGGGCGCCGTATGTGAGAAGTCGAACCTGAGCCGGGCGGGCTCAACAAGCGAACCGCGCTGCACGACATGCTCTCCCAGGAAGGAGCGCAGGGCAGCGTGAAGGAGGTGGGTGGCGGTGTGGTTGCGTTCGGTATCGCGGCGCGAGCGGGTATCAACCTGCGCGGTGACCGGGGAGCCGAGCACGGCTTCACCGGGGAATTCGCCCGTCGGCCGACCACGGATGAGGACGTGGCCGCCGTCGCGCACGAGGTCCTCCACGACCATGCTCCATCCGTCGGCGACTACCTGGCCGCGGTCGGAGACCTGGCCGCCGGCTTCCAGGTAGAAGGGACAGTCCTGCAGGATCAGACTCACGCGGCCGTCCCGGAAGCAGTAGTCGACCACGTCAGTACCGGTGCCAAGCGTGTCGTAGCCTACGAATCGCGGGGCCGGCGACCCCTCCGGCATGTGCCACGGGGGTGACGGGCAAGGTGCGGACACGCCCGTGGCGGGCCCGTCAAGGCTGCCGGCCACCTCTGGCGCCGTGCCGACACCCGCTCCCTCCCGTGACCTTTGCCGTTGCACCTCCAGCGCCTCCTCGAATCCCTCCATGTCGAGAGCGTAACCGCGTTCGTCCGCCACGATGCGGGTCAGATCGGCCGGGAATCCGAATGTGTCATACAGCCGGAATACCTCGGCACCGGGAATCACCGGACGAGGCGAGGTGTCGGCGGGCACGCTCGGCGCCACCTGGACCAGTCTGTCCATGCCCCCCTCGATGGTGCCGAGGAAGCGCACCTCTTCCGCGCGTGTCATTGCCACAATGCTGTCGCGCCGGGCCGCAAGTTCGGGATAGCCCTCTGCCATCTCGTCGATCACGACCCGGGCCACGGCCGCCAGCGTGGGCTCGCGCCTGCCCAGGAGCCACGCGTGCCGTACCCCACGCCGTAGAATGCGCCTCAATACGTATCCGCGACCGTCGTTCGACGGAAAGACGCCGTCGGCGAGCAGGAAGGCGACTGCGCGGGCGTGATCGGCGAGGACGCGGAACGAGACCCCTTCTTCGGTGGCTTTCGCGTACGGGCGCCCCACCACCGACGCCACTTCGTCGAGCAGGGGCAGGAACAGGTCCGTGTGGTAGTTGCTCCCGACACCCTGCATGACCGACGCCAGTCGCTCCAGTCCCAGCCCGGTATCGATGCTCGGGGCCGGAAGGGGGTGCTGGACCCCGTTTTCATCGCGGTCGAACTGCATGAAGACGAGGTTCCACAGCTCCAGGAATTCGCCCGCCTCTCCCAGTGCCTCGAATTCGGCCTTCGGGAGCACGATGCCCCGCTCCCTCCGGGGACGCATGTCGTAGTGCACCTCGGAGCACGGACCGCAGGGCCCCGTATCGGCCATCTGCCAAAAGTTGTCCTTGTCTCCCAGCCGGTAGATCCGCTCGGGCGGGACCCCCGCCACCTCGGCCCAGAGCTCGGCCGCTTCATCGTCGGTGTGATGGACGGTGACGAAGAGACGGTCCACTTCAAGTCCCATCTCGACCGTCAGGAAGTCCCAGGCGTATCGTATGGCCTCGCGCTTGAAGTAGTCGCCGAACGAGAAGTTGCCCAGCATCTCGAAGAATGTGTGATGCCTGGCCGTTCGTCCGACCTCTTCCAGATCGTTATGCTTGCCCCCCGCGCGCACACACTTCTGGGAGGTTACGGCCCGCGCAAAAGCAAGATCCTCGGTCCCGAGGAACGCATTCTTGAACTGGACCATCCCCGCGTTCGTGAAGAGGAGTGTGGGGTCGTTGGCGGGCACCAGCGACGAGCTGGGACGGACCTCGTGGCCGTGGTCCCGGAAGAACTCGAGGAACCTGCTTCGGATTTCGGGGGATTTCATCGGATGAGCATGCGGCGGAATCGCCGTCGGTCGGTCGGTTCATTTTCCGGCTGCCCGCCGAGTGTTCACCGGAGCGGGCTGACCGTAAAGTTAGCCCAACCTGGACTCAACCGCCCAAGGCCGTCCCAATCGCAGGCCCGACCGGACCACCCCGCCGCAGCCACGCGCCGGAGTGATCCGCCCCCCCGCCGGTGCTCACACCACCTTTACCGCGGGGCTCTCCTGTTCGCCGGCGCCCCCGCGCGTCTTCTCTTCCGCCTGGCGGATCCCCAATGCCACCAGCAGGCGCGCTTCGATCTCCTCGGCAATGTCGGTGTTCTCTTCGAGGAAGGTCCGGACATTCTCCTTCCCCTGCCCCAACCGCAGATCGCCATAGGAGAACCACGACCCGGACTTGTCGACGACTCCCCGCTCGACACCGATATCGATCAGAAGACCCGTGTGGCTGATTCCCTTTCCGTAAAGAATGTCGAATTCAGCCTGTTTGAACGGCGGGGCGCACTTGTTCTTGACCACTTTCACCCGGGTCCGATTTCCGATGATCTCCGGGCCGTCCTTCAGGGCTCCGATGCGCCGGATATCCATGCGCAGGGACGCATAGAACTTGAGGGCACGCCCTCCGGAAGTCGTTTCCGGACTCCCGAACATGACGCCGATCTTCTCCCGGATCTGGTTGGTGAAGATGACGGCGGCGTTGGACCGGCTCACTGCACCGGTCAGCTTCCTGAGAGCCTGGCTCATCAGGCGGGCCTGAAGCCCTACGTGCGAGTCTCCCATCTCTCCTTCGATCTCCGCTCTGGGAACCAGCGCGGCGACCGAGTCCACCACGATAACGTCCACGGCGTTGCTGCGGATGAGCACCTCTGCAATCTCCAACGCCTGCTCACCCGTATCGGGCTGCGACACCAGCAGGTTGTCGACGTCGATTCCGAGCCTGCGCGCGTACTGGATGTCGAGCGCATGCTCCGCGTCGATGAACGCGGCGATGCCCCCGCCCAGCTGCGCGTTGGCGATCACGTGCAGGCAGAGGGTCGTCTTGCCCGACGACTCGGGGCCGTAGATCTCGCTAATTCGTCCCTTGGGGACTCCCCCGACTCCAATTACGGCATCCAGATTGATCGCGCCGGTCGATATGCTCTCGATCTGGAGGCTGGCGCTGTCCGAACCCATGCGCATGATCGCCCCCCGGCCGTATGATCGCTCAATCTGGGTGAGGGCGGTGGTGAGTGCTTTCTCCCGTCGTTGCCGTTCCTTACCGTTCCCTGGTGGTGTCGGCGTTGAGGATTTCGGGTTCCTGGACATTTACGACCTTTCGCTTGCCCCCCGAGGGGGCGTGGGGTCGGTCACGTCGCGTGGCGGCTTCCAGCGGACTCGGCCGACGCTTTCGCAACCGACAAATGCTAATACCGAAGATAAAACGAAATAGCTCCTGGTCAAGCTCTGCGAGAGGCGCGGTCGGAGGATCAAACCGGGCCCTGGCCGGGTACCTTCCGGTCTCCGCGTCTTCACGGTTCCGTTTCGGGAACTTGCTGCGTACCGGAGAAGATATCCTTATCCATGGGCGATAACATGTCTGAACGAGCCAACTTTTCGCGCGACTGCGATCTGGTCGCTATCGGCGGCGGCACGGGAGGCCTGGTGACCGCGGCCGGCGCGGCCTATCTGGGCCTCAAACCGGCTCTCGTAGAGAAGTCGGCGCTTGGTGGAGATTGCCTGTGGACCGGATGCGTGCCCTCGAAGGCACTGATTGCGTCCGCACGCCTGGCCCACAACATCGACCACGCCTCTACTCTGGGATTGCAATCCGACGGGGCCCGGAGCGAGTTCCGCGCGGTCATGGAACGAATGAGGGCCGCGCGCGCGACGGTCGCCCATCACGACGACCCCGAGAGATTCCGCAAGATGGGGGTGTCCGTCCACTTCGGAGCCGCCCGGTTCCTGGACGCTTCGACCGTGGAGGTGGAGGGAGTTGGAAGAATCCGGTCGAAGCGCTTCGTGATCGCGACAGGCGCGGTTCCCGCCATTCCTCCCATCCCAGGCCTGGACGAAGCAGGCTACTGGACCTACGAGACCGTGTTCGATCAGAACGAACTGCCCGGTTCAATTGCGATTCTCGGCGGGGGTCCGATCGGACTCGAGTTCGCGCAGGTGTTCGCCCGGCTCGGGTCGCGCGTGACGGTCCTCGAGATGGCCCCCACGATTCTGATCCGGGAGGACCCCGATGTCGCCGCCTTCATGCACCGCCTCCTGACCGCCGAGGGTATCGAGATCCGCGTCGGGACCATGGCCACCGGCGTTCGCACTGAAGGAAACACCACGGTTGTGGAGACAAGCGAAGGGGGCTCCGTGACCGTGGACCGCGTGTTCGTAGCCACCGGGCGCCGGCCTCTCACGGAGGGCCTGAACCTCGAGGCCGCCGCGATCCGGACGGAAGGGGGAGCGGTGGCCGTCGACTCCCGGCTGCAGACTTCGTCCGGTTCCGCTTGGGCGGTTGGCGACGTCACGGGTGCAATGCAATTCACGCACGTCGCCGAACAGATGGCCAAGGTCGCGCTGCGCAACGCGGTCATTCCGGGCAGCTCGAAGATCCGCTATGACAGCGTACCGTGGGTGACCTTTACCGACCCCGAGATCGCTCACGTGGGAATGTCCGAGGCCGAAGCCGAGGCGGCAGGCGGAACGACCTACCGATACGAGCTCGAGGACCTCGACCGCGCGATCGTGGACGCGTCGGCGGTGGGGTTCGTCAAGGTCTCCGCCGACCGCAGGGGCAGGGTGCTGGGAGCTACGGTCGTCGCTCATGGCGGCGGGGAGCTGATCCTGCCCCTGGTCATGGCCAGGCAACACGGACTGACCCTTGGCCGGATCGCCAACACCATCTTCCCGTACCCGACAATGGTCGAAGGCGTAAAGCGGGCGGCGGGAGAATACATGCGCTCCCGACTCGACACCACATCGGGCAGACTGCTCAAGAGAATCATCCAATGGCTCAAATAGACGAAAACAACCGGTCCGGACGCGCAGGCGCCCTCCTGAAACTGGGGCTCCTGGCCGTCATACTGATCGGTGGGTACGTGGCGGCCGCCCGGACGCCGCTGGGAGCCTACCTTACGCGGGAGGGCATCGGCGAGGCGATCGAATTGCTACGGGGCAACCCCTGGGCACCGTTGATTTTCGTCGCGACCTACGCAACCGCGACCGCGCTGGCCGTTCCGGGTACGATCCTCACGCTCGCCGGCGGGGCACTGTTCGGCTTCTACTGGGGTACGCTGTTCAATTTCCTGGCCGCCAATATCGGCGCCAACGCCGCGTTCGCCCTCTCGCGCACGCTGGGCGGAGACGGTGTGCGGCGCCTGATGGGCGACGACTCGGCGGCGCTCCGGAAGCTGGACCGGGTCGTCGGAAAGCACGGGTTCCGGGGATTGCTGACGCTTCGCCTCATCCCTCTCGTTCCCTTCAACGCCCTCAACTTCGGATCGGGGCTCGTGGCCCTCAAGTGGCGCAACTACGCTATCGCGACGCTGATCGGCATCCTTCCCGGCACCGCCGTCTACACATTCTTCGCCCACTCGCTCCTGCAGGGCTCGCTGGAGGCCTCGCGAGATGCGCTGTTCGGGGTTCTGCTGGCCGGGGCCCTTCTCATTCTCCTGAGCTTTCTGCCGGCGATACTGAAGCGCCTGGGCGTCAAACTGCCCGGAATGTCTGCCGTCGTCGTGCCCCTGGTCGGGCTCTCCTTCGCGGGAAGGCCGGCAGCCGCCGTGCAGGAGACAACCGCCCCGCCACTTCCCGATCACTCGGTGTTTACGCAGGTGCTCGCCGAGATCGTCGAGGGGCCGCTGGTGAACTATTCGCGCCTGGCCGCGGACCCGGCGAGACTCAACCGCTACATCGCCACCCTGGCGTCCACCGATCCGTCGGCCCTCGCCGCCGCCGGTGAAGGCGACCAGCTCGCGTTCTGGATCAACGCCTACAACGCCTGCATGCTCAAGCGCGTGATCGAGCACTATCCGATCCGGAGAGCAGGAGGTCTGCGGCGGCTGAGGAATGCGGCTGCCGGCCGGCCGGAGCACTCGGTGTGGCAGATCGATGACGTTTTCACCGGAGCGCATTGCCCCGTGGCAGGCGCCGACCGCTCGCAGGACGAGATCGAACACGAGATCATCCGCCCCATGGGGGATCCCCGCATTCACCTCGCGATCAACTGCGCTGCACTGAGCTGTCCGCCCCTCATCTCCCAGGCCTATATCGGAGATACGCTCGACCGGCAACTGGACGAGAGAGTGATCGCGTTCGTCCGCGATCCCGCCCACTTCGAGGTGTCGGTCGCGGACGGAGCCCCGACCGTGAGAGTCAACAGGGTCCTCGACTGGTTCAACGAGGACTTCGGGGGTCACGAGGGCATTCTCGCCTTCCTCGCCGAGTACCTCGACGGGGCCGACAGAAACGCGGCCGCGGACCCGGCTGCCCGACTGGTCTTCTTCGACTACGACTGGACCCTGAACGACGCGCCGCATTGATGGTTCCGCAGGGGCCGCGCCACCCGTCGCAGGGACATGCGGGAGGGAACGGGAGCACGGCCTCCCTCGGCATCGTCATCCCCGCACTGGACGAGGAGGAGGCACTGCCTGCACTGCTTCTGGACCTCGCTCGCCTGGCCATCGATCATCGAGTGTTGGTCGTGGACGGCGGCTCGTGGGACGGGACGGTCGCCGCGGCAAGAGGCGGCGGAGCAGAGGTTATGAGGAGCCGGCCTGGCCGGGCACGGCAGATGAACGCGGGCGCCGCCTTCCTCGGCACCCGATGGTTGCTGTTTCTGCACGCGGACTCACGGCTCGACGATTCGGCCCTGCGCTCCATCGCAACGCACGTTCAGCGGGACGTTCCGGTAGCAGGGTACTTCGGTCTGGCCATCGCGCACGAACACGTCTTCTACAGGATGATCGAGGCCGGACAGAGGATCCGGCAGCGACTCGCCGGTCTTGTCTATGGGGATCAGGGCCTGCTGATCCGTCGCGACCTCTTCGCGGGCATCGGCGGCTATCCGGACGAACCGATCATGGAGGACGTAGTCCTGAACCGGCGACTGCTGGAGACGGGACAGCTCGTTCCCCTTCCGGGCACGTTGACAACCAGTTCGCGCCGCTACGAGGAGGAGGGCCGCGTCCGCGCGTTGTTTCGCAACATGCGCACGATCACCCGTTTCCTGTCCGGGACGGACCCCTCCCTTCTTGCCCGCCGGTACCGGCCGCGGAGGGCGCACGGCATCGGCGCACGCCGGACTGCACGGGAGGCGGGCCCGGAGAGCGCCACGCTTCTCGTGTTCGCAAAGGCCCCCCGGCCCGGGACGGTCAAGACGCGGCTGGCGCGCACCATCGGGAACGAGCAGGCGACGGCGCTGTACCGGCGCATGGGCCGCCAGATCGTCGCCAACGTGCGACCGGCGCCGGCCCGGATGGTGGTCTGCTACGATCCCCCGGGCGGCGAAGCGGAGATCCGGCACTGGCTCGGCGACGCGCTTCACCTCTGCTGGCCCCAGGGAAGCGGCGATCTGGGGACCAGGATGTCGCGAATGGTGGAACGTGCCTTCTCCGACTCGGATCGTGTCGTCGTCGTCGGCACCGATACCCCCGCCGTCGGCGCAGACACGGTCACGCGGGCCTTCGCGGCGCTCGACACCGCCGACATCGTCATTGGCCCCGCCCGGGACGGCGGCTACTACCTGATAGGGCTGCAGGGGCCGCATCCGGACCTGTTTGCGGGGATCCGCTGGAGCACCGGGTCCGTGCTCGCGGAAACCAGGAAGCGGACCGAACGGCTGGGACTGTCGGTCACCTGGCTGGAAATGGAAGGAGATATCGACACTGCCGACGACCTCACCCCGGAGATCATGAGCTGGCTGAGATCCGGGGAGCGTGGGACGGGATCTCGCGCGTCACTTTAGATCGTTCTCGTAACGCGCCCATATACCTGGTCTTACAGGTACGTACACCAAGTCGAACGGCAAATCGGCCCCGCGAACCGCAAAGAGCGGGACGCCATCGTGGCGACCCACGCGTTCGATCCCGCCACAGTCCGCCGGCCCGAGGGGGCCGCTTCTCCGGTAACTACGCCCGGCCAACCCGATGGCCTCGCCGTCCTCAAACCAGTCGCGGCCCTCTGCATAGGTGCCCGCCAGGACAACGCCCGGTCCCAGCGCGTCCAGCGACACGTGCCCGGACCCGACCAGCGTGTCTCCGGCCGCGGTAACCCACACCCGGACGCTCTCGCCCGTTGACAGGCACAGGGTCGTCGGCGTGGCGCCGGCGCCGCCCTCCTCGGCCGCGCGCTCGACGATGACCGTATCCGGCGGCGGCGCGGGGAGCGTGACCGTGTCGGCCGGAGCATCCGACCGCCGGCGGCACAGCCCGAGTTCACCCGTGCAGACCGCAACGGAGGCTGCGAGACCGAACTTTCTGGACCGGAAGCCGGAAGATCCATCGTGATTCATCCCGAGCGAGAACGCGCTCACCTGGATCCCTCCGAAATCGAACCGCACGCCGGCATTGGCGTCGAAGCCATTGAACTCCGCCATCACGCTCATACCGGCGGCCCCTCCAAGCGCCACATGAAGCGCGGATCCGGCAAACAGCCCGCCGGTGGAGGCCTCACCATAGAAACCGAGATCGCTTCCCGCCGAGAAGAGGCCGCCTCCCCATCCCGCACTCAGGGTCAAGTCGTATTCGAACGGCACTCTGTCGAGGCCCGGCAGCCCGGCGGTAGCCACGACGTACGGACTCAGGTTGCCCTGGAACTCCCGCCGCCCAGGGGGATCGCCAACCACGCGCGCGTCGGGATAGCCAAGCCTGTTGGGCTGGAATCGCCCGGGACCACTGTCATCGAAGGACGGTGACGTCACGTAGCGCGCACCGACCGCGAGGTGGAAACGCTCAAGCGAACCCGGCAGCAGAGACAGCCGGCCAAAACCGCCGACCAGGCTTCCGCCGTTGCGCGCGTCCGCAAAATGTTGAAGCGTCGCGCCCGCTTCCAGGCGATCGAAGAGGCCGATCGCCACCGAGCCGTCCGACAGCCACTGCGTCGTTCTGCCTCTGCGGTCGCGCCCTCCAGACGACCGATCGAAGCTGCGGGTCCCGTGCCGGGAAAGGCCGAACCCCGAGTAGGTCGCGGCAATCGTCAGGTGCGGCAGTACTGTAGCGGTGGGGACATCGAGCAGCCCGGATCCGTAGCGAAGCGTGGTCGAGGTGCCACCTGGCTGCGCCGTGACGGGCTGGACGAACAGGACCAGCGCGACGAGGACCGAAGCACCGGTGCCGAACCCGGCGCCCAAGGACTCGAGCCGGTCCCTACCCGCCGCCATGGTTTGCCGCGCCGCCGGACTCACGGGCCGCCAGGCGCTTCATCCTCCGCGCGATCATCCAGACCCAGACGGCGATCAGCACCCACGTAATCCCATAGGCCAGGAAGACGTGGACGTACGGACGCAGCGCCCCGCGTCCCGCCTCCGTCTGCGCCAACAGAACCGCCGGAGCTGCCGCCGAACACAACAGCGCGGTACAGATTCGAAAAATCATGCCAGTCCTCCAGCGACTGCGGCGTCCTCCGCCCGCGCCTGGCGCCTGGCGGCAAGCTCGATCGAGTATCGGAACGCGAAGAGCCCGAGAAACACCATCGTGAAACCGGCCAGCGAAACCAGGAGGGTTGTCAGCATATCGGGGTGCAGCGTGGGCCCCTCGGGCTTGATCACGACCGGCCCCGGATGCAGCGACCTGAACCAGGAGACGCTGACGTGGATCAGCGGAATGTTCAGCGAGCCCACAATCGCGACCACGGCGGCAAAGCGCTTCCCCCGCCGCGGGTCGGCCACGGAGCCCCTGACCAGGAAATACCCCAGATAGGTGAACCACAGGAGCAGCGTCAGCGTCAGGCGCGGTTCCCAGGTCCAGTAGGTTCCCCATGCGACGCGTCCCCACAGGGGACCCGAGATGAGCATGATGGCTCCGAAGATCAGTCCGCCTTCGGCCGCGGCGACGGCGGCGGCGTCGGCCCGTTCGTCCTCCAGCCAGAGATACGCGGCACTTGCGAGAGCGACGATCCCGAACGCGAGGAACGTCGTCCAAGCGCCGGGCACATGGACGTAGAAAATCCGCTGGACCACGCCCTGCGCCGCCTCGGTGGGGACCCAGAAGACAACCATCCAGTGCATCAGCAGGATGGCGGCGACACCTGCCCACACGAGCAGCAGGCCCGCGGTTCGCATCCTTGTCGACTCCATTCGGAAAACCCCTACTCGTCGGTTACGTGGTGAAAGAGGACCGCGCCGACCGTCACCGAGCCGATCGCGAACGCCCAAAGCAGGCGAACCAGACTCGAAATCTCGTCCCAGGGCAGCGCCATGAAAACCCGGGCCGAGGCCGTGGCTCCGAAGAACACCAGGGGAGCGAGCAGCGGGAAGGTGAGCACGGGCAACAGCGAATCGCCCAGGCTGCTGTGACGCGACATGCGCCCAAAGAAGGTCGCGGTCGCCGACAGGCCGATCGTGCCCGGCAGGAAGATCGCGGCGTGCGCCGCCAGCGAACCGGAAGTGCGCACTCCGAGAAAGCTGGTGAGGGCGATGAACGACAGTGCGGTGATCAGCCAGGTGAGGGCGAGATTCGCCACGGTCTTGCCCAGGAAGACCGCCCTCCTCGAGACCGGCGTGAGGAGGACGTGGCGGAATGCACCGTCCTCCTCCTCCATGTCGAATATTCGTCCGGCCCCCGCCGTCGAGGCGAAGAGGACCGTGAGCCAGGTGAGACTCGCGACCACGGCCCGGCCCGGGACCTGACTCTTGTCCAGGGCGAAGCCGAAAAGGAAACCGGCGAGAACCACGAACGCGATCATGGAAAGCAGCCGGCCCCCCGCGCGGAACTCGAGGCTCAGGTCCTTGCGCGCGATCAGCCACGTCCAGCGCAGTTCATCCACTACGGTGCATCCGCTCGAGCGGTGAAGTGGTCCAGAATCCCTGCAGCTCCCCCCTCGGCCGCCTCCCCGTCGAAGACCTTGCGGCCCCGGCGCAGGACGACGACTCGATCCGCCAGTCTCAGGCCGCGGCGGAGATCATGTGTCACGAGGACAACAACCGCCCCGTCGTGCCGGCGAGCTGTCAGCGCACGCTCCAGATCTGCGGCGCCCTCCGGATCCAGCCCCGTGAACGGCTCGTCCAGGAAAAGGATCTCCGGGTCGTGAAGGAGAGACCTCGCCAGCGCGACCCTCTGGCGCTGGCCGCGCGAGAGCGCCTCGACGCGCCGCGTGGCCAGGTCGGTCGCGCCGACGGCCTCGAGGGTCGCCGCGAGCTTGCGGCCGTTCCGCCGGAGGCCGTGAAGGGCGGCAAAGAACCTGAGGTTCTCGATCGCCGTGAGCTTTTCGTAAAGGCCCGTCCGGTGGGACACCAGCCCGATCCGCGCACGCCAGGCGGCATCCGAGCCCGACACCCGGGTCCCGTTCAGGGTCACCTCGCCGTGGTCGGGCCGGCGCTCCCCGCTCAGGACCTTGAGGAGCGTCGTCTTCCCCGCCCCGTTGGGTCCGACGATGGCCAGGATTTCCCGGCCCGCCGCGCGCAGATCCACTCCGGCAAGGGCGCGCACCGGGCCATAGTCGCACACGATGCCCCGCCCTTCAAGGGTCAAGAGGCGCCTCCGCCGGAAGAGGTCCCGGCCGCACCGGCCCCCGTGGCCAGCCGCTTGCCGCAATGGCCGCAATACCTTGCTCCGATGCTGTTGACGTGGTCGCACGACGCACACTGCATGCCCTCGCGGATCGCACGGCGGATCTGGGCAATCTCGTCTTCCAGCTGCCGTGCGGCCCGCACCGCCTCGGTCTCCATGCCCTCGCCGAAGTCCTGGTCGGGTCCAAGGTGCATGAGTGCTTCCCGGGACAACTCGAGCTTCAGGACGTCGTAGTCCTCCTCGTCGAGCTTGCCCGTCGCGCGGTCGTATTCGAGGTCTCGAAGGGCCGTGAGCGCGACCCGTCGCCGCGCCGCGCCTTCGTCGAAGTCGTCGTCACCCCCATACAGCGCCGCGCTCCTCCCGGAGAAGACGGGTTCGAGGATGAACAGCGCCACTCCGGCGGCCAGCAACACTCCGCCGATCAGAGCCGTCACGGCGCGTTCCCCATCGGGAAGCTCAGCCTGCCGCTGCCGCCGGCAGGGGTCCCGGGCGCGACCTGCGGCGTGCGGCTGCAGGGGCGGCCACCCTCGCGGCCGGCCAGAGTCCGATCAGGGCGCCAACGGTCACCATCAGCCCACCGTACCAGATCCAGGGGACCAGCGGCAGCGCCTTGGCCTCGAAGGTGACGCGCTCCGATCCGCTCTCCAGATCCACCTCCTTGGGAATCACGTACAGATCCTCGAAGGCGGTGCTCGCGATCCCCACCTCGGTGGATTGCTGCTCCATGATGGGATAGAACCGCCGCTCCGGACGCAGGATGCCGACTCGCTCTCCGTCCCGGTACACCGTCAGCAACGCTGTCCAGCGCCAGTCGTTCTCGCGCTCTCCCTCGGCCACGCGCGGACGCGAGTGCGAAAGGCTCTCGTAGACCAGACGGTACTCGGTGCCGAGGGCCGAGCGAACGCTCATCGCTTCGCCCGGCGCGAGTTCCTGCTCCATCCGCACGTCGAAGGCGGCGCCAGCCAGACCGGTGAAGACGATCACGACCCCGGCGTGGACGATGTACCCGCCCCACCGTCGCCGGTTTCTCCTGACCAGGCTGCCCAGCGCGCTCCACATCCCTTCGCCGGCGATCCGCGCCCGCGCCCGCATGCCCTTCCAGAATTCCGTAATCACGATCGTCATCACGAACACCGCGATCGTGAAGGTCGCCAACGCCATGGAGTGCCGCACGCCGATCACGGCAAGGGCACCGAGCGCGCCCGCCGCCGCGAGCACCGGCACCGTGAAATTCTTGCGCAGGTTGCGCCGCGACGCGCGTCGCCAGGCGATCACCGGGCCGATGCCCATCAACGCAAGCAGCATCAGCCCGATCGGGATATTCACGCTGTTGAAGTAGGGCGGCCCGACGTTCCGCGTCTCGCCGAAGAATCCCTCGGTGATGAGCGGGAAGAGGGTCCCCCAGGCGACGGCGAAGGTGACGCCCACCAGCAGGAAGTTGTTGAACAGAAAGGCCGACTCGCGCGAAAGAAATGACTGGAACTGGTTCTCGGACCTGAGCGACGGGAGCCGGTACACGATGAGTACGGCCGAAAGAGCCGCCATCCCCCCCATGAAGCCGAGGAAGATGTAAGCGATCCGCAGGTTCTCGGCGAAGCTGTGGACCGACTCGATAAGCCCGGAGCGCGTGAGGAAGGTCGCGAATATCGTCAGGAGGAACGTGGTCACTACGAGACCCATGTTCCACACCTTCAGCATCCCGCGGTTCTCCTGGATCTGGATCGAGTGGAGAAACGCGGTGGCCGTGAGCCACGGAAGGAGGGAGGCGTTTTCGACCGGATCCCAGAACCAGTACCCGCCCCATCCCAGCTCCTCGTAGGCCCAGCGCATCCCGAAGATGATCCCGTTGGTCAGGAAGAACCAGCTGAGCAGGATCCAGCGCCGGGTGATGGCGATCCACCGGGAATCGAGGCGGTTGGTCAAGAGCGCCGAGACTGCAAAGGCGAAGGGGACCGCGAATGCCGTGAAGCCGAGGTACAGGGTCGGGGGATGAATGGTCATCCAGTAATTCTGGAGCTGTGGATTCAGACCGCGGCCGTTGACCGGTGTGAATCCCATGCGTTCGAACGGGTTGACGTCGGCGAACAGCAGCACGACCAGGAGAAACGAAAGCAGGCCCAGGAGCGTGCCACTCACATAGGGCATGAACTCCCGGTTGCGCCGCCGGTTCTGGAACACCGCGATCGACGAGAAGACCGACAACAGCAGCGTCCAGAAGACGAGCGAGCCCCGTTGTCCCGCCCACAGCCCGGCCACCTTGAAATAGGTGTCCAGTTCGCGGTTCGAATAGTTCGCGACATAGCGATACTCGTAGTGGTTCCCCAGGAAGGCCGCGATGATGCCCGCCGAGACCACGAGGAGCAGGAGCGTGAGCATGTAGGCGGTGCGCTCTCCGCTCAACACCAGATCGCTGCGGCGGAACCGACCGCCGACGAACGAGACGACGGTTCCCCACAGGGCAACCGGAAGAGCGATCCAGAGGGCGACTTCGCCCAGGACCGTCACGCCGCCAGCTCCTCCTCGGCAGCCTCGAACCGGCTCCCGCACTTCGTCAGGACGGTGTGTGCGCGGAAGACTCCGTCGGTGCCGAAGACGCCCTCCACGACCACCTCGGCCTGGTCGTTGAAGGTGTCCGGCAGGATATCCCCGTACCGGACGGCGAAGGCGACATCCGGATTCTCCAGGTCCGCGACCAGGAATTCATGCGTCCCCGCACCACTTTTTCTGCGGGCCCAGGACCCCTCGACCACCTGTCCCCCTACCTTGACGCCGAGTTCGTGGAAGGCGGGATCGCCCTCTACGCGTTCCAGGAGTTCACTGGGGGTGAGGTAATACACCATGCTGTCGCTGATCCCCGTCCACATCAGCCACGCGACAACGGCCGCCACCCCGACCAGCCCGACGAAAAACCGTCCATTCTTCATATGCCGTTCACTCCAGCCCCGAACCGGGGCGATTCGCCTGCAGTGACTCCGGCCGCACGACGACCGGCATATCCAATCTACGCACTGCAAGCCCCTGCCCGAAATCCCCACGCCCACCCGGTGCTTCACGCACCCCTCGGTCCGGCGGCGCGCAGGACCGCGCCGTGAGCCGGTCAGCTGTCCGTTTCCAGCGTTGCCAGCGTGCCTCGAACCGCGCGGCCCCAGCCCCTGATCAGGGCCTCCCGCTCGTCCTCCCCGAGGCGGGGAGCAAAGGTCCGGCCAGCACCGGACGCGGCCGCGAAACTCTTCGGATCGGCCCACACGCCGGCGGCCAGTCCCGCCAATCCCGCGGCTCCCAGCGCCGTGGTCTCCACCATGTCCGGACGGCGGACGGGGATCCCCAGGACACCCGCGGTGAATTCCATCAGCCAGTCGTTCTTCGCCGCCCCGCCATCCGCACGCAGGGCGCGGGCCCGGATGCCGGCATCGCGCTCCATGGCGGCCACGACGTCGCGGGTGCCGTACGCCATCGCCTCCAGGGCGGCCCGGACCAGGTGGGCACGCGTCGTGCCCCGGGTCAGTCCCGTGATGGAGCCGCGCGCGTCGGGACGCCAGTGAGGCGCGCCCAGACCGACGAACGCCGGGACCAGGTAGACGCCGTCATTGCCGTCGAGCGAGCGGGCCATGCTCTCGCTGGCGGCCGCGTCGTCCAGCAGTCCCAGGCCATCCCGCAGCCATTGGACGGCGGCGCCCGCCACGAAGATCGACCCCTCCAGTGCGTAGGCGCGTCCACCGTGCGCATCGCAGGCGGCCGTGGTGAGAAGTCCGTGTGCGGAGGATACCCGCCGCCCCCCGGTATTCAGCAGCAGAAACGCACCGGTGCCGTAGGTACACTTGCCGACTCCGGCCTCCCAGCAGCCTTGCCCATAGAGCGCCGCCTGCTGGTCGCCCGCGATTCCCCCGATGGGGGCCTCGACCCCGAAGGCGGTTCCGTTCGTAATGCCGAAATCTCCCGAACTGGACCGGACTTCCGGCAGGACCCGGCGGGGCACGCCGAGAAGTCCGAGGAGCTCATCGTTCCAGTCGCCGTCGTCGAGATCGAAGAGGAGAGTGCGCGAGGCATTGGTGGGGTCGGTAGCGTGGACGGTCCCGCCGGTCATCCGGGCCACCAGCCAAGAGTCGATTGTGCCCACGGCCAGCTCGCCCGCCCGGGCCCGCGCATCCAGCTCCGGATGCCGGTCGAAGATCCACCGGAGCTTGCTACCCGAGAAATACGGGTCCAGGAGCAGCCCGGTCCTCCGCCGAATCATCTCCTCGTGGCCGGCCTCCTTCAATTCGCGGCAGAGCGCGGCCGTGCGCCGATCCTGCCAGACGATCGCCCGGTGCAGCGGTCTCAGCGTCTCCGGATCCCACACCACGACCGTTTCACGCTGATTCGTCACCCCCACCGCGGCAATCTCCGTCCGCGCGGCGGCAACCGCCTTTCCGGCCACATCTGCCGTCACGCGCCAGATCTCCTCCGCATCGTGCTCGACCCAGCCCGGTCTCGGAAAGTGCTGGGTGAATTCCGAGTACGCCCTTGCCAGCACCGCCCCATCCGCCCCGATAACCAATGCGGCGGATCCGGTCGTCCCCTGGTCCAGAGCAAGCACCGCCGCGCGGCTCATGGCCTGCTGCCCTCCGGCAAGGCAAGCGCCGCCAACCCGCCCGGCAGGTATTCGAAGCCGACCGAAGGGATCAGGTCGACAAAGGCCCCCACCGACAATCCCACCACCGTGTAGTAGTCGCCTTCGATGCGCTCCACGAGCGAGGCACCGCGCCCCTGAATGCCGTAGGCTCCCGCCTTGTCGAGCGGCTCCCCGGTTGCCACGTAGGCTTCGATCACCTCGCGGGTGAGGGTCCGGAAGATGACTCGCGCGACGGCCACACTCGACGCGATCCGGCCGTGAGCCGCCACGGCCAGCCCGCTGTACACCTTGTGCTCGCTTCCGGAAAGAGACGAGAGCATGCGCGCCGCCTCGGCCCCGTGCCGCGGTTTCTCCAGAACGCCCCCGTCCATTGCTACGACCGTGTCGCCCCCGATCACCAGCGCATCCGCGTGGGCAGCCATGACGCGGCGCACCTTCGCGCGGGACAGGCGTTCCACATACCGGCGCGGCGGCTCTCCCTGCCCGCGCCGCTCCTCCACGTCCGCGGGCACCACCGAGAAGGAGAGGCCCAGCATCCTGAGCACCGCCGCCCGCCTCGGCGACGCCGACGCGAGCACGACGTCCGGCACGCGCGGGGCCCGCTCTGCCGCGTCGGGTGCCGCTGTTTTCACCGGGTCTCCTATCATCGTTTCATCACCGTTTCATCATCGCTCGATCATCAGCGTGACCGGCCCGTCGTTGACAAGCGACACATTCATTGCCGCGCCGAAGCGGCCGGTTTGCACCCGCCGCGGCACGACGCCTTCCAGCGCTGTGACGAAGCCCTCGTAGAGCGGCACCGCGGTTTCGGGCCGGGCCGCCTTCACGAACGAGGGCCGCCGGCCCTTGCGCGCATCACCATACAGGGTGAACTGGCTGACGACGAGCACTTCGCCCCCGATGTCGAGCACCGAGCGGTTCATCCGTCCCTCGGCGTCGGCGAAGATGCGCAGATTCGCGATCTTGTCGGCCATCCACGACACGGTGTCCGGACCGTCTCCGTCGGTGAAGCCGGCGAGCACCACCAGACCGGGCCCGATCGAGCCCGTGACCGCGCCGTCGATCTCCACCGAGGCTTCCGCCACGCGCTGCAGGACGACCCTCACTCGACCGTCACCGATTTGGCGAGGTTGCGGGGCTGATCGACGTCGCATCCGCGCATCACGGCGATGTGGTAGGCGAGGAGCTGCAACGGTACGGTGGCGAGCACGGGCATCAGGGCCGGGATCGTCGCCGGAATCACGATCCGCTCGTGCGCGAGATCGGTCACCTCGTCGTCCTCGTCGTTCACGACCGCGATGATGCGTCCGTGGCGCGCGCGTACTTCCTGGATGTTGGACAGCGTCTTCGAATACACCGCATCACGGGGCGCGAGCACTACCACGGGCATGTTTTCGTCGATCAGCGCAATCGGTCCGTGCTTCATCTCCGCGGCCGGATAACCTTCTGCATGTATGTAGCTTACCTCTTTCAACTTCAAGGCTCCCTCGAGGGCCACCGGAAACTGGTAGCCCCGGCCCAGGTACAGGAAATTGGGCGCGGTGTGGTACTTGTGGGACAACTCCTCGACTCGGTCGCCGACCTTCAGCACTTCTGCCACCCGGGCCGGCACCTCCCGGAGGGCCCGGACGATCTCGCGCCCCTCCACGATCGACATGCCGCGCCGCCGCGCCATGTGCAGGGTGAATAGGGCCAGCGCCACGATCTGACTGGAAAACGACTTGGTGGAGGCCACGCCGATCTCGGGACCCGCGTGGAGATAGACACCGAAGTCGGTCTCGGCCGCGATACTGGATCCCACGACATTCACGATCCCCATGGTGCGGCAGCCCCGTCTCCTCGCCTCCCGCAGCGCTGCCAGGGTGTCAGCCGTCTCTCCGGATTGGCTGATCCCCATGACGAGCGTCCCCCGATCGAGCACAGTGTTCCGGTAGCGGAATTCCGAAGCGTACTCCACCGTTACGGGAATCCGGGCCATTTCCTCGAGCATGTAGCCCCCGATCAAGCCAGCGTGCCAGCTCGTGCCGCAGGCCGTGATCACGATTCGGTTCACGCCGCGCAGGTCCCGGGCCGCCATGGACAGACCGCCCAGCTTCGACGTACCGTCCCGTTCCAGAAGCCGGCCCCGCATCACATCGCGCAGCGAGGACGGCTGTTCACGGATCTCCTTGTACATGTAGTGGTCATAGCCACCCTTGCTGATCGAGTCCGCTTCCCAGCCAACGATCTGCGCCCCTCTCGTCACCGCCCGCCGCGCCGGATCGAAGGTGCGGTAGCCGTCACGGGCGAGGACCGCGGAGTCCCCGTCACGCAGCCGGACGACCTTCTGCGTGTGCGCCACGACCGCCGTCGCATCGGAGGTGACGAAGTGCTCGCCCCCCTCGCCGACGCCGAGGAGGACCGGGCTGCCGTTGCGCGCAACGACGATCTTGCCCGGGTCACGGGAGCTGATCACGGCGATCCCGTAGGTCCCCTCGACGCGCGACACGGCATTCCCGACGGCATCCTCCAGCCGGTTGGTGTCGCGAAACGCCAGGTCGATGAGGTGGACGAGCACCTCCGTGTCGGTCTGGCCGCGGAACTCGTATCCCAGATCCCGCAGCCTCGGACGCAGGCGTCCCGCGCTCTCGATGATCCCGTTGTGAACCAGCGCGATGTCCCGGGCAAGCGAAAGCTGGGGATGCGCGTTTGCCTCGCTGGGAGGACCGTGGGTGGCCCAGCGCGTGTGCGCGATTCCGCAGGTGCCGGACGGGAATCTGCCGCCCAGTGCGTCCTCGAGTTGGGTGATCTTGCCGGGGCGCTTTTCGAACCGGAGCCGGCGGTCCGCGTCGAGCACGGCCAGTCCTGCCGAATCGTAGCCCCGGTACTCGAGTCGCTTGAGGCCCTCCATGAGGATCGGACCCGCCGGCCGCGGCCCCACGTACCCGATGATCCCGCACATCTCACGCCAGCAAGCCGGTGCCCGCCGTGGCGGCCAGCGTGCGCTTCGCCCGGTCCACCAGGCCGCGCGCGGACGCCTCCGCCGGAGCTTCCGCGATCAGCCGCACGACCGGTTCCGTGCCCGACGGCCGCACATGCAGCCAACTCGCCTCCCGCGTCCACTCCAGGCGCATTCCGTCGCTGTCGTCCCGCTCACCGGCGGGGAGTTCGCGCGACAGGGCCGCGTATGCGTCGTCGAGGAGAGCGCGCGGAAACGTCACCTTGTCCTTGACGATGTGGTAGGGGGGCAGCTGGCCGACCCGGTCCGACAGGGTCGCGTCCGGCGCGTCGACCAGGTATTGAAGGAGCAGGGCCGCCCCGACCGGCGCATCGCGGGTATGGTGCAGCGCGGGCAGGATCACGCCACCGTTGCCCTCCCCGCCCACCACCGCTCCCTCGTCGATCATGCGCACGACGACGTTGATCTCGCCAACCGGCGCGCGCACGACGCGGCACCCGTGCGCCCACGCCACATCGTCGAGAATCCGGCTGGTCGACAGGTTGGTCACGGCGCATCCGCCGCCACGGCGCAGGACCACATCCGCGGCCAGCGCGAGCGTGAGATCCTCCCCCAGCGGCACGCCCGTCTCGTCCACAAGCGAAAGCCGATCCGCATCGGGATCCACGGCGAACCCGATCTCGGCACCGCTTGCGCGCACCAGTTCCGCCAGATCGCCCAGGTTGGCCGCAGTGGGTTCGGGATCGCGGGGGAAGTGGCCGTCCGGCTCCATGCCGATGGCGTGCACCCGGCACCCGAGACGGTCGAGCAGGGCGGGCATGATCACGCCTCCCGCCCCGTTGACGCAGTCGAGCGCAACGCGGATCCGTCGCGCACGGATGGCGTCGACATCGAGGACCCCCAGGTCCAGGATGCGCGCGATGTGGCGCTCCACGGCGCCCTGGTCGCGCGTCGCCTCGCCAAGCCGGTCCCACGGGGCCCGGACAGGGTCGAGCCTCCGGATCCCGGCCTGGAAGCGGTCCATTCGCTCGGGCGGCAAAAACGTCCCGCCGCGCACGGCGAACTTGAGCGCGTTCCACTCGGCGGGATTGTGACTTGCCGTGACGGCGATCCCCCCCGCGGCGTCCGTGTCGCGCACCGCGAGCATCAGCGTGGGCGTGGGGACGATTCCCAGCTCGACCACCTCGCACCCGGCCGAGAGGAGCCCCGCCACCACCGCGCGCTCCAGCATCGGTCCCGATGTCCTGGAATCCCGCCCGACGACGACCTTCGCCCGGTCGCCCTCCTCCCGAAGAAAAGTCCCGTACGCCGCCCCGAGACCCGACACGAGCTCGGGAGTCAGGGGCGCGCCCACCACCCCGCGAAAGCCGGACACGCTGACCATGAGGTCTGTAGGAAGCTGGATCGGCATGAGGTACGACTGGACGGTTTGAGGGAGCCCGGCTCGGCGGCCCCGAGCGAGGCCTGAAGCAAAGCTAGCAGTCCATGGAAGGAATCCCTGCCCCATTCGCCTGGGCGATGCGTCCGAGGCCGGAACCCCTACCGGGCTCACTAATGCTAGATTGGGACTGGAATCCGCCGCCTGAGCCCCAGTTGCGCCCATTTTCGAGGAGTTCAAGTTGTCCGATCCGACGGTCCGCTTCGGCACACGCTGCGTTCACGCCGGGCAGTCGCCGGAGCCGGTGACCGGTGCGATCACCACGCCGGTCTTCCAGACTTCCACGTACGTGCAGGACGGGCTCGGCCGGCACCGGGGCTACGAGTACGCGCGCCTGCAGAATCCCACCCGGGAGGCCGCCGAAGCCAACATCGCGGCCCTGGAGGGTGCCCGGCACGGAATATCCTTCTCGAGCGGCCTCGCGGCGATCGAGTGTCTCGTCAAGACCGTCGCCGCGGGCGGCCACGTCGTGAGCGAGGAGAACACCTACGGCGGCACCACCCGCATGTTCACGCAGGTCCTCGACCGGCTCGGGATCGAGGTCACCATGGTCGACACCCGCGACGTGGAGGCGGTACGCGCGGCGGTACGTCCCGACACGGGTCTGATCCACCTGGAGACTCCATCGAACCCCCTCATGCGGATCGCCGACATCGAGGCCCTCGCCCGGACGGCCGGGGCCGCGGGCGCGCTCCTGTGCGTGGACAACACGTTCGCTTCTCCCGGCAACCAGAAACCGCTGGCGCTGGGCGCTGACGTTGCCATCCATTCGACCACGAAGTACCTGAGCGGCCACTCCGACGTGCTCGGTGGCGTCATCGTGCTCGACGACGACGCGCTCTCGGACGAACTCTTCTTCGTGCGCAAATCCACAGGACCGGTTCCCGGCCCCTTCGACTCCTGGCTGACCCTGCGCGGGACGAAGACGCTGCACCTGCGCATGGAACGCCACAACGAGAACGGCATGCGGATCGCCGAATTCCTCGAGTCCCATCCGCTCGTGCGCCGGGTGCACTACCCGGGACTGCCGTCCCACCCCCAGCACGAGCTGGCATGCCGGCAGATGACCGGCTTTTCCGGCATGGTTTCGGCAGAACTCGCCGAGGACGACGCCAGGCGCATGGCCGAGGGCACCAGGATCATCCGGCTCGCCGAGAGTCTGGGCGGCGTCGAGTCGATGATCTGCATCCCCTCGCTCATGACCCATGCTTCCGTGCCCGAGGCAATGCGGCTGCGGATGGGAATCACCGATGGACTGGTCCGCGTGTCGGCGGGAATCGAAGACGCGGCCGACCTCGTAGAGGACATCGAACGGGCGCTATCACGCAAGGATTGAACATGACCGACAACTACAACTACACCCACGGCGGCAACTCGCACGGCGATACCCGCACCAGGCGCATCCTGACGGACATCTCCTCAAGAGCCTGGGAGCACAGCGCCGACCGTGCCGCGCTGGCCGCGCTGCGCAAGCTGCCCATGTTCGACCAGGTCCTGCGCGCGCTGTTCGGCATCTTCGGCGAAAAGCCGATCCGGCTCGCTTTCCAGGCGAATGCCGTGCGCGTCGGTCCCAACCAGTTTCCGAGGATCTGGGAACTCTACTGCGACATGTGCGAGACCCTGGACGCTCCGCAGCGGTACCCGCTCTTCGTCTCGCAGAATCCGGTCGTGAACGCCGGAGCCTACGGGATGAAGGAGCCGTTCATCATTCTCAATTCGGGGACGCTGGAACTCCTCACGGACCGCCAGATTTCGTATGTGCTCGGCCACGAACTGGGCCACGTCATGAGCGACCACGTGCTCTACCGCACGATGACCCAGCTCCTCATCCAGCTGGCCGGGCTCGGCTTCCCCATCGTCGGGCTGGCCGCGCGCGCGATCCTCGTCGGGCTGTTGGAGTGGTCGCGCAAGAGCGAATTGTCGGCCGACCGCGCGGGACTGCTCGCGATCCAGGATCCGGACGTGGTGATGGCCGGGATGCTGAAGATGGCCGGTGGCGGGTCCGACGACGAGACCTCCCTGCCCGAGTTCGTTCACCAGGCCGAGGAGTACCGCGAGTCCGGGGATCTCGCCGACCAGGTCTTCAAGGTCCTCAACCTCCTGGGCCAGACGCATCCCTTCTGGGTCCTTCGCCTTTCCGAACTGCGCGGCTGGATCGAAGAGGGTGAATACGACAGGGTGCTGCGGGGCGAATACCAGCGCCGCGGCGAACCCGATCCCGCCTATCGCGAGGACGTGGCGGAGGCGGCCAACGCCTACAAGACGGGCGCCAGGGACCTGCTGGACCAGGTGGCGGGCGCCGCCAGACGCGTGGGGGACAGCTTCATGGATTCCTTCAGGAAATGACTCGGTAGCGAAGATGCGTATCCTCATCGTCGGCAACGGCGGCCGCGAACACGCGCTGCTCTGGAAGCTGCGGCGCGATGCCCCGGCCGCCACTTTCTTCGCAACCCGCCCCAATGGGGGCATGGAAAACGACTGTGCGGCGGTCGACATCGCCCCGAACGACGTTGTCGCCCTGGCAGGCTGGGCCGCAGCGCGTCGCATCGACCTTGCCGTGATCGGTCCGGAAGGACCCCTCGCGGCGGGCCTGTCCGACCGCATGCGCCAGTCCGGAGTCCCCGTGTTCGGCCCTTCAGCGGCGGCGACCCGGATCGAGTCCAGCAAGGCGTACGCAAAGGACCTGATGGCGGCGGCGGACGTGCCCACGGCAGCCTACGAGGTTCACACCGACCCGGAGGCGGCCACCGCGTACATCGACGCCTGCGGTGCCCCGGTGGTGGTCAAGGCGTCGGGACTCGCCGCGGGCAAGGGCGCGGTGGTGTGCGAGACCGTCCCCGAGGCGGTCCGCACCGCACGCAGCATGCTGGCCGGGGCCTTCGGCAACGCGGGCAGCGAGGTGGTCGTCGAGGAATACATGGAGGGGGAAGAGCTGTCCGTATTCTGCCTGGCCTACGGCGAAGACTTCGTCCCCCTGCTCTCCTCCCAGGACCACAAGCGCATCGGCGAGGGCGACACGGGCCCGAACACCGGAGGCATGGGCGCGTACGCACCGGTGGGCTTCGTCACGGACGCCCTCATCACCGAGGTAGGCGAGAGAATCGTCAAGCCGGTGCTCGGCGCGATGGCCGAATCGGGCTGCCCGTTCAGCGGGCTCCTCTACGCGGGTTTGATGATCACCGCGGACGGACCCAGGGTGGTCGAATTCAACTGCCGCTTCGGGGACCCCGAGACGCAGGCGGTGCTTCCGCTCCTGGACTCCTCGCTTCTGGAGCCCATGATGGCGGTTGCGGAGGGCGGCGGGCTCGGGGGGCGCGCGCCCGTCTTCCGGGACGGCGCCGCCGTGACGACGGTGCTCGCGGCAGAGGGCTACCCGGGCGCATACCCGAAGGGAGCGCCGATCTCGGTTCCCGCCATGCCCGCAGGCGTGGAGGTTTTCCATGCCGGCACCCGGCTGGAGGAAGGCAGGCTCGTCACCTCGGGCGGGCGCGTCCTGGCGGTCACCGCAACCGCCGGGGACTTTCGTCGCGCGCGCCTGCGCAGTCGCGAGGCGGCCGAGGCAATCACGTTCGCCGGGCGGCAATTCCGCCGGGACATCGGGTGGAGGGAGGCTGAGCGCCGCGAGTGAGGCGTCGGTCGACCACCCCCCGGGAAACGACAACTCACACAACGAGCAAGGAACGGGACGGTAGAGATGATCATTACGACAACTCCTACCCTGGAGAGGCATCGCGTGCGCGACTACCTGGGGATCGTAACCGGCGAGGCCATTATCGGGGCGAACATATTCAAGGACATCCTGGCGGGAATCCGCGATATCGTGGGCGGGCGGTCGGTGTCTTACGAGAACGCACTGCGCGAGGCCCGCGAGGAAGCGCTCAGGGAGATGGCGGAGGAGGCCCGGGCCCGCGGCGCCGGCGCGGTCGTCGGGGTGGACCTGGACTACGAGGTGCTGGGGGCGCAGAACGGCATGCTCATGGTGTCCGCGAGCGGGACGGCCGTCGCGCTGGAGTGACGCGTTGCCCGAGCTGCCCGAAGCCGAGACCATAGCGCGCGGGCTGGATTCGGTTCTGCCGGGCCGGGTCATCGCCGGCGTGACCGTCCTGCGGGACGATGTCGTGAAGGGTTCGCCCGGCGGCTTTGCGGCCGCGCTGCCGGGGAGGCAGTTTCGGAGTGTGGGCAGACGGGGCAAGAACGTGGTCTTCACCTTCGACGACGAGAGCCGTTTGGTGATCAACCTGGGAATGACCGGCCGGATCCTGTCCGGACCGGGTCCGGGTCCAGCGCGACTGGCCACGCACCCCGCCGTGCATTTTCACCTCACCGGCGGGGGCTGCGTGACCTACGACGACATACGCCGTTTCGGCCTACTCACCTTCGTTCCACGCACGCAGTGGCGTGCCTGGTCCCGGCAGCTCGGGCCCGAACCGCTGGCACGCTCCTTTACCGCCAGGGTGCTGCGGAAAACGCTCTCCAGGTCCCGGGCCCCCATCCGCTCGCTTCTCCTCGACCAGAGAAAGGTCGCGGGCGTCGGCAACATCTATGCGGTGGAAGCCCTCTGGTTCGCCCGCATCCACCCCGCCACGCCCGCGAACGTGATCGGCGCAGAGGCCGTCGCACGACTCCATCGTGCCGTAAGGAAAGTGTTGCGACGCGCGATCCACGCCGGCGGAACCACCTTGCGCAACTACCGCAACGCGGAAGGGGACGTGGGCGGATTCAGCCGCGCGCTCCACGCGTACGGTCGTGCGGACGAACCCTGCTTCCGGTGCCGCGCTCCCATCGAGCGCATCGTCTTCGGCGGCCGCTCCGCCTTCTTCTGTCCGCGGTGTCAGGCGGCGCCTCCATGATGCGCGTACCGATCGTCCTCTCGCTGTTCACCCTGTCGGGGCTGGGATTGTCTGCGGTCCCGCCGGCCGCGGCCCAGTCGGTACGAGCGGGTGCGGCGCCGGGTGAAGCCCTGCCTGTGGCGCAGCATACGCTCGACAACGGTATGACGTTCCTCATCCTGCCGCGCCGCCAGTCTCCGACCGTGTCCCTTGTGGTTCACTATCCGGTCGGGTCGGTCAACGAGCATCTGGGCAACACCGGAATCGCACATGTCCTCGAACACATGCTCTTCAAGGGCAGTGAGGAGATCGGCACCCGGGACCGCGCCGGTGAATCGCCGCTGATGGACGCGGCGGATGCGACCCGGGACTCCATGATCGCGAGGCTTGCCGGCCACGACCCCGACTCCGCCGAGGCCCGTCGCCTACGGAACCTGACGGCCGCGATCGAGTCCCAGGCCCACGCGCTCTCGATCCCGAACGAATTCGACCGGATCCTGACGGCCCACGGCGCGAGGGGGCTCAACGCGACTACTTCACACGAAGCGACACGGTATTTCGTCGAACTGCCGGCCAACCGTCTGGAGCTCTGGTTCGTCCTCGAGGCAGACCGCATGACGAACCCGGTCATGCGCGGCTTCTCCACGGAACTCGATGTCGTACGCGAGGAACGGCGCATGCGGCTGGAGACGAGCCCAGGCGGAATCCTGGAGACCTCGATGCTTGCGACGGCCTTTCAGGTCCACCCCTACGGCGTCCCGGTGATCGGTCACTCCGCGGATCTCGAATCCCTGACGCGGCGGCAGGTACTGGAGTACTTCCGCGCCTACTACGGCGCGCGCAACGCCGTCGCGGCCATCGTCGGCGACGTGGATCCCGGCCAGGTCGTCGAGTGGGCCGAGGAGTACTTCGGCGCTGTGCCACGCGGAGTTCCGGCCGCCCCGGTGACCGCCCGCGAACCGGAACAGGCGGGTGAACGCCGGATCACGGTCGAATTCGACGCGGAACCCCGCGTCATGATCGGGTGGCGGGGCGTGTCAGGACTTCACGAGGATGCCCCGGCCCTGTCGATGCTCGCATCGGTACTCACGGCCGGAAGGACCACGCGCCTGTACCAGCGTCTTATCGCCCGGGACCAATCCGCGCTGCATGTGTCCGCCTATCAGGGACCCGGTTTCGCCCACCCCCGCCTCTTCATCGTGAGCGCGGTGCCGAGATCGCCGCACACGCCGGCCGAGCTGGAAGCGGCCATCTACGAGGAGATCGACGCGATCAAGCGGGAGCCGCCCGATGCCGCGGCACTGCTTCGCATCAGGAACCAGATCAGCGCGGGTGAGTTCCGCCGTCTCTCGTCGAATCTCGAGCTCGCCATGCAAATCGCCGACTCGCATGCCTCCTTCGGGAACTGGCGGGAGACGTTCCGTCTGTCGCGGCGCATATCCGACGTCACCCCCGAGGACGTGCAGCGGGTCGCAGTACGGTATCTCACGCCGCGCAGCCGGACAGTTGCCACGATGGTGCGAAAGGAGTCCCCGTGAACATGCGCATCCAGGACGCTTCGATGCGCGCCGTGGCAGTGGCGGTCGTGACTTCGGCCGCCATGGCGCTCTCGGCCGGCGAGACCCGCGCAGCTCCCCCGCAGCAGTCCGTCCGCGAGCGGATCGCCACCCTGGACTTCCCCGAGCTGCGGTTCAGTCCCGTAAAGCCGCGCAAGGAGACCGTCCGGGGCGTCCCGGTGTACTTCGCCGAGGACCGCGAACTCCCGCTGGTGACCATCTATGCCACCTTCCGGGGCGGAGTCCGGCGATTTGCACGGGAGCACTTCGCCGCTGCGACCGCCGTGCCCGCGCTGATGCGCACGGGAGGCACCCGGGAACTGCCCCCCGATTCCGTCGATGCGCGGATCGAGCTTCTGGCGCTGGCGACCAGCTTCGGACAGGGGGGCGGCGGCTCTTCGTCGTGGATCAACACGCTCACCGAGCAGCTCGACGAAGCCGTGTCGCTATGGGCCGACATGCTGCGCTGGCCCCGTTTCGACTCAACCCAGGTCGAAGTCTGGCGCGGAGCGGAACTCGAGCGCGTGCGCCGGCGGCGCGACGACCCGGCTTCGCTGGCCTTCAGCCGCTTCAACCGCATCATGTATGGAGACCACCCGGTGGGCTGGGAGATGAGTCCCTCGGACCTCGAACCCGACGACCTCGGCGAGGAGAAGCTGCGGTACGTCCACGAGGCGGTCATCTGCCCCGGCAACATGGTGCTCGGCGTGGCCGGAGACATCACCTGGAGTCGCGCCTCGCGGATGCTGGAGCGGATCCTGGCCGAATGGCCGCCATGCTCGGGGAACCTCCTGGAAGACCCGCAGCCCGATATCCGGACCGAGCCGGGCGTCTTTGTGATCCAGAAGGAGATCGAACAGAGCGTCGTCGTGCTGGCGCATTCGTCTTCCTTGCGCCAGGGTGACACCGGCGAGTACTTCGCATCGCGAATCGCGAATTCCATTCTGGGGGCCTCCGGGCTCTCCAGCCGGCTCGCCACGGAGCTTCGCACCCGGCAGGGACTCTCCTACGGCGCGTCGTCGATCTGGACCGCCTCGCGTAGAGACGACGGTCTCGTGGGAGCGCTGACGCGAACCAGGCCCCAGCGCACGCTCGCGGCGGCTGGCCTGCTCCTGGCGGCTCTCGACTCCGTGCGAACCACGGCGCCGGACGCCGACGAAGTGGACCACGCCGTCGGCGAGATCGTCAACGGGTTCGTATTCAACTTCCGCACGCCTCTTCAGGTCGTGGCGCGCGGCATGACCTACGAGAGTCTGGGGCTTCCCGATGACTGGCTCGAGCGCTTCCTCGACGGGATACGCGACGTGACGACCGACGACGTGCTGGAGGTCTTCCGGGCGGAGATGGATCCGGCCCGCATGACTATCCTGCTTGTCGGAGACACGACCCGCTTCGACGGCTCCCCCTCGGAACTGGGGACGGTTACGGTGCTCTCCGAGGACCTGCAGGACTCCCGTGGCCGGCCTTCGACGCCACGTGAATGGCCGCGATCCCCCCGCTGACCAGACTCCACTCGACCGACGCGAAACCTGCGCTCCGCAGGTGCCCGGCCAGCTCACCGGGACCCGGGAAATCCCGAACGGACCTGGGTAGGTAGGTATACGCCCACGGATGGCCCGAAACCAGCCGTCCGACCAGGGGGAGGATGCGATTGAAGTAGAGCAGGTACGCCGCGCGCAGGACTCTTCCCGGGGGCACGGTGAACTCCAGCACCACGAGGCGACCACCGGGCTTGAGCACTCGATGAAGCTCGCGGAATCCGGCCGCCAGGTCGGACAGGTTGCGCACACCGAACCCCACGGTCGCTCCCGCGAACGTCGCCGCGGCAAACGGGAGCTTCTGCGTGTCGCCGCATATGGGCGCCACAGCGGCGTCGTGGATCTTGGGCAGCCCCCGCGCCAGCATGGGAAGCGCGAAATCGGTCCCCACCACACGGCCCGCAAACCCCTGCCGCGCCGCCAGTTCCATTGCGAGATCGAAAGTGCCGGCGCACGCGTCCAGGTACGTCCCGCGCGGTGCGACCTCCCACCCGAGGGCCCGTACGGCGCGCCGGCGCCACCTCCGGTCGATGTTCAGGCTCAGGACGTGATTCAGGAGATCGTAGCGCGGTGCGATCTCGCTGAAGAGCGTTCGAACCTGTACCGCGCGCTCATCGCCGGCTGCCGGGTCCGCATGCCGCGAAGCGGCCAAGGCTTCACCTCCCTGATGCGTGGAAACGTGGACAAAGGGGGTTCGAAACGCAGAATCCGAATCCACCCGTCCCATGCCAACTGACGGGAATTCGCCCCTGAAACGTAGTCCGTTCTCAAGTCCACCGGGAATCGTCGCGGCGGTCCCCGAGAACCTGTGCTTCCTTCAAGGAACGGCCCACGGCCCGACCCACAGTCCTTGCAAGATCCCGCACCCGATGACAGGACCCTGGCCGCCCAGGCCGCGAATGGACGCCAGCGTGCGTTCCGGGAACTGCTGAAGCGCTACGAGCGACCGGTCTTCTCGCTCGTCTACCGGATGGTCCGTGACCGGAGCCTTGCCGAGGACCTGGCTCAGGAGGCCTTCATCCGGGCCTTCAACGCGATCGGGAGTTACAACCCCAAGTACAAGTTCTCCAGCTGGGTCTTCAAGATCGCCAACAACGTTACCATCGACCACCTGCGCAAGAAGCGCCTCGACACCATCTCGCTGCAGGGGTCCCCCCACGCCCTGACGGAGGAGGCGCAGGCGCAGACCACACCGATCGTGGAGTCGCCGGACGAACGCCCGGATGCCTACGTGGAGAACATGGAGCTCGGAGGCCAGATTGAAGCCGCGATCGGCAAGCTGCGGCCCGAGTACCGCACGGTAACACTGCTGCGCCACGTGGAAGGCTATTCCTACAAGGAAATCGCCAACATCATGGGGTTGCCTCTGGGAACGGTGAAGACATACATCCACAGAGCCCGTCTTGAGTTGAAGGAGTCGCTGGCCCACGTGGTCGATCCGGGTTAGCCGGAACTGCGAAGGGTCGCGCACGCAGTGAAACCAGCGGAATTCGGCTACCGTAGTGCAGGCAAATCCCTGAGGATGTGCAAAGTGACCAAGACCGATCGCAGAGTGAGGGCCCTGGACCCGGAGACGAGAAGGATATTCTCGTACCTGGACGGCGAATTGCGCCCCCGCGACGTCCTCGAGTTCGAACGGGAGATCGCGGTCAACCGAGGGCTCGAGACCGAAGTCCGCGCCTTTCGCTCCGTCCTTGCGGCCCTTGATCAACTTGCGCTGTTCGCGCCCTCCCCGGACTTCCGGGTACGCGTGCTCGTGGCGCTGTACGCGGGAAGATCCTGGCGCGCCCGGGTACGGGCGTGGATCGGTGGAGGTTCCTTCGCCATCGTGCCGAATGCGCTCGCCACCCTCCTGGACGAGGGTCTGCCGAGGCGCCAGGCCAGGGCCCTGTCCGCATTCGTGGTGAGTGATCCCGAGGCGGCCGGCGCCCTTGCCGAGTGGAAGCAGCTGCACGACAAGCTGGACCGCTTGCCCGCCTATGCGCCGACTGCCGGATTCCGCGATCGCGTCATGGCCCGGGTAGACACGGCGCCCGCTGCATCCGCCCGGCGCAGCGGGCTTACACAGCGAATTGGGCGGGCCTGGGCTCGCCCGGCGGACCGTCTGGCGGCCGCGTCCGGTATCGCCTTCGGGCCAACCGCCGCCGTGCTGACGACCGCGTACATGCTTTTTTCCAACAACCCCCTCGTCACGGCGTCGAACGTCGCGAGCTTCCTTTGGACCAGGACCGCCGACGCTCTTTCGGGCCTCGTCAACGGCGGTTTCGGGAGTGCGGCGGGCAGCGTGTTTGGATTCCTCGACGGCGTGGCGCCACAGGGACCGGCCCTGGCCGTCAGTGTGTTTGTCTTCGCCTGTCTCACACTGGTTTCGGTGTGGGTTCTCTACAGGAACATCGTCAAGGTTCCGGTTTCGGAGCGTCGTTATGTACCGATTTGACCGAATGAACTGGCTGCTCGCCGCGGTCGCCGGTGGCGGAGGCATGCTCGCCGCCGCGGATGCCACGGCTCAGGAGCGGCAGGTTGTCTCCAATCAGCTGGGAGTCTCGAGTTCGGAAGCATCGCTGGAGCTCGAGTTCTCCGACGGCGCGACGTTCTCGATTTCCTTCGAGAACGGTCGCGTCACGGCCGACGGAGAGGTCCTCGGCACCTACCAGTCCGGTGGCGCGGCCGAGCAGGAGTGGCGCAGCCTGCTCTCGGACGTCCTCTCCCTGTCGAACGGCCCCCTCGCCGAAGCGCTCGAGCAGTGGGAGCCGGGCCCCGATCTCACCGGAGGCGAGGCGGACCTCCTGCGCGCGGTCGACGGAGCCCTGGAGGGAGCGGTGGCGGGCGTCGGAGGCGGTGTAAGCCGTTCCGTGGCCGGGCAGAGAATGGGGGATCTCCTGGAGGCCGTGGCGCACAGCGAAAACGTCGAGGCGCTGGGGACCGCCCTGGAGGATGTCGATCTCGAGTCGCTGGGGATCTGGCTGCATCAGGACTACACGGTGCGCGAAGGAGCTTCGCACTCGGGATCCGTGCTGGTCGTCGGAGGACATCTGGATGTTCGCGGCACCGTGGACGGCGACGTGATCGTGCTCGACGGCACCATCACGCTGCGGGAGGACGGAGAGGTCGATGGCGACGTCCATCTGATTCAGTCGGACCTGGTACGGCGTGGCGGTGAGGTCGACGGCGACGTGGTGGATGTGACGCGGCAGCTGCGGCGGGCGGAGAATCAGTTCCGCGAAGAGATCATGGCCGAGGTCACCCGTGAGCTGGGACGCACCCGGAATGCCGGACGAGGGAGCGGGTTCGCGAGGGTCAGCCGCGCCGTGGGCGATATCTTCGAGACCGGGATCACCTTCGTCATTCTGGGTCTGTTGACGCTGCTGCTCACGCGGTTCTCGGCGGATCGCGTGGATGTGGTCACCCGGGCGGTCGGACACCAGCCGGCGCGCAGTGCCGTGGTCGGGTTTGCAGGCGGATTCCTGATCCTCCCGGTCTATGTCCTCGGGATGGTGGTGCTGGCCATCTCCGTGGTGGGGCTGCCGGTGCTGCTGGCCTGGGTGCCGCTTTTCCCGCTGGCGGTGGTCGTCGCGGGATTCATGGGATACGTGGGGGTCGGCCAGCAGCTTGGGAGGTGGGTGCTCGAGCATGACATCCCGTGGCTCGACTGGGTCGATGGCAATCGCCCCACACACCTCCGCCTCCTCGGGCTCGCCACGCTGCTCGTCCCCTTCGTCGTCGGTAACGCGCTGCAGGTGTTGCCGCTGGTGGGCTGGACCGGCTCGCTCGTCATCGGAATGGGGAGCATCGCGAGTGTCGCCGCAACGCTGACGGGCCTGGGCGCGGTCATCGTGACGCGCGGCGGCCGCCGTCCCGTCGACTACGGATTCGAGGAACACGCTTACGAACCGGCCGACTGGCACGAGGCCGAGGACGACGGTGTTTCCGACGAAGCCGACGATGGCGTGGACCGCGGGACGGCCGCGGCCGGGGACGACGAGTCATGAACCGGCCCATACTGGCCCTGGCCGCGGCGGTGGCGCTCGCCGCGCCCCTTTCGCTCGCAGCCCAGAGCTGGAAGACCTTCACTTCCTCCAGGCTTGTGACGAACGAGGACCGTCTCAGTGTATCGGTCGGCTACGGAGCCGGCGTGCTCAAGCTGAGCAGGGGCGATGAGGGCTCTCTGTACAGAGCGCTGTTCCGCTTCGACGAAGAATCGGCGGACCCGGTGGCCGAGTACGGGAACCAGCACCTCGAGGTCGGAATCTCCATTCACGACCACCGCGGACGGAGCTTTCGCGGCAGGTCCGAAGGCCCCTCCCTGGATCTGCAACTCGGACCGGACGTTCCAGCGGCCATTGAACTGGATTTCGGTGCGGGACGCGCGGATGTGGACCTCACCGGCATACCCGTATCGCGGCTGGAGCTGCATACGGGCGCCTCGGAATCGGTCCTGAGAATACGGGAACTGAATCCGGAACCGATGGAGGAGGCCATTATCGCCGTGGGGGCGGCCGATCTGCGCGTAAGCGGACTCGGGAACTTCCACACGAGCGAGATCGAGGTGAACGCCGGCCTGGGTTCGGTGGTGCTGGAACTGGATGGACGCTGGGTGGAGAACGCGATGCTATCGGTCGAGATGGGGTTGGGCGCGCTGGAGATCCGCGTACCTGAATCGCTGGGCATTCGTGTTCACCGCCAGAGCCGCTTCCTTTCCACGTTCGATGCGGAGCGGCTCGTCAGAAATGGAGACGTGTACCAGTCGGTGAATTGGGATGCCGCCGATCGCAGGGTGGAAATCGACATCTCCGCCGCGCTCGGCAGTGTGGACATCGTGTGGATCGACTGACCTGCGTCCCAGGTGGTGAAGACCACCGCGAAACGAATAAGTATTACTTTTAGGTTGGTGACTTTTCCGTCCCGTGGGAGCGGGCCGTCCGTTCGGCCGCCCCGAGAGGACCGGTTACGCAGGGGAAGGCATGATCGGAACGCTGTTGACATTCCTGGCCATGGGCATCGTCAGCATTGTGGTGGTGTGGATCGTTCTCTCGGTGATCGGCGCCCTTCTGGGTCTCACCGCCGGGATCGCCGGGTTCCTCCTCTGGAAGGTGGTCCCGGTCATGTTCGTGGGCTGGTTCGTGCTGAAGGTGCTCGCCAGGGTGCGGAGAGGTCCGGGGGCCCTCTCGGCGGCCGACCGCCAATGGCTGGAGGGCGAATAGACCCTCGCGTGCGTCTCGCCGGGACAGCCGAGGTGACGTTATAGGGTCGCTCGTGGAACGCGACCCCGGCGGCTAGCGGCGCGGCGGCAGGGTTTCGAGCGCTTGCAGCAGGTTGGCGCCGATCTGGGCGAGCGATGCCGCAGCCGGAGAATCGGGCGCGGACAGCACGGTCGGCCGCCCTTCGTCCCCCGCCCTCCTCACGGCGATATCAATCGGCACCCTGCCCAGGAACGGGATCGACAATTCCCGGGCGAGTTCCTCGCCGCCGCCGCGTCCGAACAAGTCCACCACCTCGTCCGATCCGGGGATCTGGAAGCCGCACATGTTCTCCACGACGCCGAGCACCCGGGTGTTGACCCGCTCGAACATCTTGATCCCGCGCCGCACGTCTCCCGTGGCCACCTTCTGGGGCGTCGTAACCATCACCGCACCATCGAGATCGACCGTCTGTACCAGAGACAGCTGAGCGTCCCCCGTGCCGGGCGGCATGTCCACGACCATCAGGTCCAGATCGCCCCACGCCACCTGCTCCATGAACTGCTTGAGAATGCCGGCGATCAGCGGGCCCCGCATGATCGCGGGCTGGGCGCGGTCGAGCAGAAACCCGAGACTCATGAGCTGGACACCGTGCGACTCCAGGGGCACGATCATCTCCGATCCCTTGGCACCGGACACGGGAGGGCGGCGGCGCTCTCCGAACATGAGCGGGATGTTCGGTCCGTAGATATCCGCGTCCAACAGACCCGTGCTCATCCCACGAGCGGCAGCGTGCGCCGCCAGGTTGGTGGCCACCATGGACTTGCCGACCCCGCCCTTTCCGGAGCTGATCGCGATGATTCGCTTGACGCCGGCCAGGATGCCGGGCTTTGGAGTGGGAGGCGGAACCGAGCCCGGCTGCAGTCCCCGCGGCCGGGGCCGGACCTCCGGCTTGCGGTCTGCCTGGCCCTCACTATCCGGCGGTGTCTGGGGCAACTGAACGTCCACCTTGACGGACGTTACGCCCTCGACGGCCCCGGCAGCGGCTCTGGCCCGGCGCACCAGCACCCCGGGATCTCCACGCCGCAACGAGAACACGAAGCGGGCGTTGCCCTGCGAGTCCACGTCCACGGCGCTGACCTGGCCTCCGTCGACCACGTCCTGGCCGGTCACCGGATTGACGATGCCCGTCAGCGCCTTCGTCACAGCGGCCGCTAGTCCGCCCTGGCTCATTCGAGGCTCAAATGGCATCTACCGTCAGCACCTCGGGCACGGACGCCCTGAGCCGCTGTTCGATCCCCTCCTTGAGGGTAAACATGGATATCGGACACGCTTCGCAGGCACCCATCAGCCGGACTTCGACCCTCCCGCGATCCGCATCCCAGGCCACCAGTTCGACGTCGCCCCCGTCCATGCGAATGGCGGGACGAATCGTCTCAAGGACTTCTTCGATCCGCTCTATGGTAGCCATTCTCCGTCCAGGTCACAGGCACGGGTCCGAACCGGTCCCGAGGATGGTGGCTGTGACGCCCACGGAAACTACCGAACGCCTTTCCCGGTCGTCAATGCCGGTTGCGCCCGCGGCCCGCTTTCGTGAAATTGCCTGCGATTCCGGCGTTGACGAGCATCCGGAAGACCGCGTTCGAAACAGACCCTTGGCTGGTCCACCCGCATCTGTCGCACCGACCGTTGCGAGCGGCGGAGGACGCTCCGCGATGCGCCTCCCCAAAGGGCTCGAGCGCTCCCGCCAACCTCCAATGTCGATCAGCCCATGTCCGGAACGTTCCGCGTGCCCGCCCCCGTCAACGAACCCATCCACTCCTATGCGCCCGGCACCCCGGAGAGAGCGGAACTGAAAGCCGCCCTCGGCAGAATCGGCAGCCAGCAGGTCGAGATCCCGGTCATCATCGGGGGCGAAGCGGTCCGGACCGGAAAAACCCATGAGATCCGTGCGCCGCACGACCATGACCTCCTCCTGGGCGTCTGGCACGAGGCGGGTCCGGCGGAAGCGCGGAAAGCGATCGCGAACACGGTCGCGGCACGCCGCGAATGGGAGTCATGGCCCTGGGAGGACCGCGCCGCCGTATTCCTGAAAGCGGCGGACCTTCTCGCGGAGACGTGGAGGTCCACGCTCAACGCCGCGACCATGCTCGGGCAAAGCAAGAACGCGTTCCAGTCCGAGATCGACGCGGCCTGCGAGATCGTCGACTTCTACCGGTTCGGGGCCCACTTCGCGGACCGCATCTTCGAACAGCAGCCCATCTCGGACAGGGGCGTCTGGAACCGGATGGAATACCGGCCTCTGGAAGGCTTCGTCTACGCGGTCAGCCCGTTCAACTTCACCGCGATCGGGGCCAACCTGGCGGGAACCCCCGCCATGGTGGGATGCGGTGTGCTGTGGAAGCCGTCCAAGCACGCCGTCCTGTCCGGCTACTACACCTACAAGCTGCTGGAAGAGGCCGGCCTTCCTCCCGGAGTGATCAACTTCGTGCCGGGCAACCCCGCCGGCATCACCGAGGCCGCCATGAGCCACCCGGACTTCGCCGGCCTGCACTTTACGGGATCGACCGAGGTGTTTCAGTCCTTGTGGACCACCGTCGGCAGAAACATCGCGACCTACCGGTCCTACCCCCGGCTGGTCGGCGAAACCGGCGGCAAGGACTTCATCGTCGCTCACCCGTCGGCCGACCACGCCGCACTGCGCACCGCGATCATCCGCGGCTCGTTCGAGTACCAGGGCCAGAAGTGTTCCGCGGCCTCCAGGGCCTACATCCCGCGCTCGGTGTGGAAGGCGATACGCGACGACCTGGTCGATGAGACGAACGAACTGCGGATGGGGGTGCCGACGGACTTCCGGAACTTCATCAACGCGGTGATCGACCGGGGTGCCTTCAGCTCCATCACGGGCTACATCGACCGGGCCGCGGCCAGCGCCGATGCGGACGTGATCGCGGGCGGCGAGTATTCGGACGCCGAGGGCTTCTTCATCCGGCCGACCCTCATCGAGGCCCGGCGACCCGACCACGAGTCGATGTGCGACGAGATCTTCGGCCCCGTCATGTCGATCTACGTGTACCCCGACAACGAGTGGTCCGAGACGCTCGACACCGTCGACAGGACCTCGCCGTACGCGCTGACGGGCGCGGTGTTCTCGCAGGACCGGACCGGGGTGCGCAACGCGCTGGACCGCCTGCGGAACGCCGCCGGCAACTTCTACATCAACGACAAGCCCACGGGGGCCGTGGTGGGGCAGCAACCCTTCGGCGGCGGCAGGGCGTCCGGAACGAACGACAAGGCCGGCTCGGCGTTCAACATCATCCGCTGGCTCACTCCCAGGACGATCAAGGAGACCATGGTCCCGCCGACGAGCGTCGGCTACCCGTTCATGGAGGAGGCGTAGTCAGGGCCCGAGTCAGGCCGTCACGGCTGCGGCCGGACGCGTCGCGGCGGCCACCGCCCGGCTGAAGTCGGCCTTGAGGTCGGCGATGTCCTCGAGCCCCACGGAGATGCGCACGAATCCGTCCGGGATGCCCAGTTCGTCGCGCTCCGACGGGCTCAGGTCCACGTGGGAGGTGTGCCGGGGCTGGGAGACCAGGGTCTCCACACCCCCCAGCGAGGGCGCGGGTGCGGCGAGACGCAGGGCCGCCGAGAAGCGGTCGGCAGCCGCGCCGCCTCCGTCCAGCACGATGGACACCATGCCCCCATAGCCGTTGAGCATGCGGGTCGCGAGCGCGTGGTCGGGATGATCCGGCAGGCCCGGATGGATCACCTTGCGGACTCCGGGCACGTCCGTGAACCACTCGGCAAGCGCGAGCGCGGAGCGATTGTGCCGTGCCATCCTGGCGGGCAGCGTGCGGATGCCTCGCTCCAGGAGCCACGCGGTCTGCGGGTCGATCGAGCCGCCGTAGAGCTTCATCATCTTCGCGACCCGCCGGATCAGTCCCCTGCTTCCGGCAACGACTCCGGCGATAAGGTCCGAGTGACCGCCGAGGTACTTGGTGGCCGAGTGGATCACCGCGTCGACCCCGTGTTCGGCGGCGCGAATGTTCATGGGCGTCGCGAAGGTCATGTCGGCCGCCAGGATCGCGCCCACGCTGCGCGCGGCGCGGCGGGCCGGCTCGATGTCGAAGACGCGAAGCGCGGGATTGGTGGGCAGCTCGATCAGCACCACGCGGGTGGTCGAGGTGACCGCGCCGTCCCACGCGCCGGGATCGCCGGGATCCACGAACGTCGTCCTGATGCCGCGCCGCGGGAATTCCCTGGAGAGGAGGGCCCAGGTGGCACCGTACAGATGCCGGCTTGCGACGATGTGTTCCCCCTGCCCGGCGGCGGCGAGCAGGGTCATCGAGATGGCCGCCATCCCGCTGGCCAGCGCCAGCGCGTCGTCCGTCCCTTCCAGCGCCGCGACCCTGGCGGCCACGGACTCCTGGTTGGGGTTGTTGCCGTAGCGGCTGTACAGCAGATCGATACCGTCTTCGGGGCCGGCCCAGTGAAAGGTCGAGCTGCGCACGATCGGGGCCACTAACGGAGCGCCCGGCCGGGGTCGGGGCTGACCCGCGTGCACCGCTTGCGTGGCCGGACCGGGTGTTCCTTCCCTCGTCCCGTCATTCCTCATTGCCTGTCTCCTTCAGTTGTCTACCGTGTTCGCGCCAGGGCGCTGAGCGCGGCAGCTCCGCAATTGCCGCTCCAATAGGCCAGCCGCCGTCGGGCCAATCCAATGAGCAGGGGCTCCCCGAGTTCGCCAAGCGCCTCCGCCAGATCGCGGGGGCCGATCCGCTCGCACCGCTCCAGCGTGTCCCAGGCCTTGCGCTCCTCGGGCGTCGCCGGACCGAGCAGCTGGAAGCCGCCGCCGACATCGCAGACCGCGGCCAGACCATGCCGTTCAAGGACCTCCTCGACCGCGTGCCGGTGCATCTCGTCCACGGCCCGGAACAGGAAGAAGATGTTCCCGGGCCGGTCGGGACCCTGATAGCGAAGGAGCAGCTTGGCCACGACTTCATCTGCGCAACTGAAGTCGAGAATCCGGACGCGCGTGAAGTCGATCAGCATGACATGGGGGGACGGAGGCTTGCGGGCCGGAGACGCAGCTGCCAGCGCCAGGCGCTGTTCGATCGCCTCCCGCACGGCCCGTCCGGTCGGGCGTGTCACCAGATTGTGCCCACGGGACGCGACCGCGTCGGTGACGATCGCGGCCACGTCGATTGCACCGGGCTGGGTCGCCGCGTCACCGTGCCGGCCGTGCGCCAGCCGCTCAGTCATCGATTCGCTCCGGGAGAACGAGGTTGATCTGCGCGCCCGGAAACCGGGGCAGGCCGTCCACGACCGGGGGACTCGGATGCCAGGAGGGGCTGTCTGCGATACGGGCCGTGCCGCTGCGGATGGAGACAAGGCCCTGCCAGCGTGCCACCTGTTTTCGTATCTGCTGGATCCCCTGCCCCCGCCCCGTGTCCGGAAAACGGGTGAGGCCCATGAGAAACGCGGCTTCCAGAGCCGTCACGTCTCCCCAGCGATCGCCAAAACGCTCCGCGTGCTCTTCCGCCAGCGAATCCCGGAAGCCCCGTCCGACGTCCGACACCGCGATCACCAGTACCTGGCGGCCCAGCCGGCGGGTCCAGTTGTAACGCTGGGCCGCGACCCATCCCGGCCCGTCCGCGTGCTCCACGATGTTCTGGCAGACTTCGGACAGGATCACCGAGAACTGGACCACCGCGGCGAGCGGATAGCGAAGGGTCCGAGAGAGGATCGCTCCCGCCCGGGACTGGACCCGGTCGACCACGTCGTGCACGTCGGAGTTGGTCGCAATCGACGTGATCTCGAGCAGCACATCCGACGCGCGGGAAGGAGTCCGGACCGCACGCCGCGGCGACCCCTGGAATACGCTTGCGGCGGCCGCGGGGAATCCCATCCGGTCCAGGTATCCCACAACGTCGCCTCCCGCGGGCAACGACAGACGGGCGGCAGCGCCGTTGGCGGACGCGACCTGTCCGGCGCAAAGAAGTGCCAGCATCCCGTTCGGGTCGATCCACCGCAGCCGCCGCGCGTCGAAGAGCACCGGTTCCGCGCCGGCGGCGGCCGCTTCCGCGAAGACGGCGTCGACGTTTCGGTAGTCGAGCGAGGACGGGATCTCCACGACCCGCATGTCAGTGCGGGCTCCAGGGCGGACGCGGGCCCTCTACGGCCAGGTGCCGCCGTGTCTCGTCGGCGCCGCGGCATCGCAGCTTGCATCTGGCGAGCGCCTGCGCGTACGTGATCGCGGTGCCCCGGTCGGCCCCCGCGAGAACGCCCGAGAAGAAGGCGGCTCCCCACACGTCGCCGCATCCCGTGGGGTCGCCGGACGCCGGGACGGAAGAGGTCGGGATATCCCACTCAGCGGGGTCTCGATCCCGCCTGGCCGCGATCACCTTCACGCCCTGGCTGCCGCGGGTCACCGCTATCATGCGCGCGCGCGCCTCGAAAGCCGACGCGGCGGCGCGGACCGGGTCGGCTGCGTCGCGGGAGAACATGGCGAATTCATCTTCGTTCATCTGCACGGTATCGAAACACCCGGCCCATTCCTCGGAAGACCGAAGATAACGCGGCACGCGGCGTCCGTCGCTCTCGACACCCAGGAACAGCGAGTGCAGATCGGCATGCGACGGTCCGGCAAGTCCGTCCCGGATGCGCTTCGCCCCTGGCAGCGTCAATTCCATCCCGGCGATGAAGTTGACGTACAGGGCGTCGAGGCCTGACAGGAATTCCCCCACTTCGCGGACGGTCCACTCCGGGACACCCCCGCTCAGGATCTCCAGGCGGTCGGAGTCGTTCGAGTAGACGAGCTCGACGCGGTTATTCGGTTCCGGCACCGTCCGCACGAAGCGCGCGTCGCCGACCCGGGTGAAGGAGCGCATGAACGAGGTCGCCCGCGCGTGAAGGTCGGCACCGATCTTGACGATCGGAACCGTGTTCCAGCCATCAGGAAGGGCGGCCTCGAAGGCCGCGAGCGCATACCCGATACCGCCCCATGCGCGCACCGGGGCGGGCGCCGCCGGGTGTATGATCGTGTCGCGGACCAGCGTGCCCAGAACCCCAAGCCGCTTCATCGGGGGCGACAGAGATGGGCGCGCCTGAAAACGCCGGCGGCGCCGATCACTCCGGCGCTGTCGCCCAGCTCGCTTCGCACGATCCGGCAGGCGCGCATGTGCGTGCCGAAGACACGGCCCCGGACCTCACGCCGAAGGGGCCGCAGCAGGCGCTCGCCCGCATTCGCAACGCCACCTCCGATGACCACCGCGTCGGGGTTGAGAAGGTGGATCAGGTTGGCGACCGCGGTTGCGAGGATGCGCGCCGTATCCCGCAGAACCCCTTCGGCGTGCCGGTCCCCGGCCGTGGCGGCCGCACAGACGATCTCGGCCGTGATTTCGCCAAGGTCACCGTCCACGATCGACGCCAGAACCGAATCGCCGCCATCCGGGATCGCTTCGATCGCCCTCGCCGCGATCGCGGGTCCCGACGCGTACGCCTCGACACACCCCCGGGCACCGCACGGGCAACGCCTGCCGCGGAAATCGACCGACATGTGGCCCACCTCGCCGGCCCCGCCGGAAGCGCCGCGATGGATCTCGCCGTCGATCACGATGCCCCCGCCGATTCCGGTGCCGAGCGTGATGCCCACGAGGCGCCGACAGCCCCGCCCCGCGCCCATCCACCATTCGCCATAGGTGAAGCAATTGGCGTCGTTGTCCAGGGTCGCCGGCATTCCGCAAGCCTCGGCGACGAGGTCGCGCAAGGGGTAATCCCGCCACCCGAGGTTGGGGGTCTCGGCGACGACGCCCGATTCCGTGTCCAGCGGGCCGGGCGCGCCGAGGCCGATCCCGGCGACGTTTTCCCGTCCCACATCGGTCACCGATTCACGAATCATGGTGACGATGCGGTCCAGAACGCGGTCCGAACCGCTCGCCGCCCGCGTGTGGCAGCGCCGGACAGCCACGGGTGGCGCACCGCCTTCCAAGGGCACCCTCCCGACCCGCAGGTTGGTGCCTCCGATGTCCACCCCCACGACCCAGGGCGGCCCCTGGCCCTTCACGACCGGTCGTCGTCCAGTTGCAACACGGCCATGAACGCCTCCTGCGGGATCTCCACCGAGCCGACCTGCTTCATACGTCGCTTGCCTTCGCGCTGGCGCTCCAGGAGCTTGCGCTTGCGCGTGATGTCCCCTCCATAGCACTTCGCCGTCACGTTCTTGCGGACCGCCTTCACGGTCTGCCGGGCGATAACCTGGCCCCCGATCGCCGCCTGCAGGGCCACCTCGAACTGCTGCCTGGGAATCAACTCCTTGAGCTTCCGGACCAGCTGATTACCGTGGCGGTACGCATTGTCGCGGTGGAGGATCACCGAAAAGGCGTCGACCGGCTCACGGTTGACCAGAATGTCGAGCTTGACCAGGTCCCCCGCCCGGTACTCCTGGAACTCGTAGTCCAGGGCCGCATAGCCCTTCGTGCCGCCCTTCAGCCGACCATAAAAGTCCAGCACGATCTCCGCCAGCGGAAGTTCGAAGTCCATCTCCACCCGGCGGGGATCCAGGTAGCTCATCCCCTTGAACAGGCCCCTGCGCTCGTGGCACAGCTTCTGCACGTTGCCGATAAAGGCCGACGGCGTCACGATGTGGGCCCGCACCACGGGCTCCGCGACCGAGTCGACAAGCGCGCGGTCCGGGAGATCCGTGGGGTTCTCGATCGACAGGACGGACCCGTCGGCCATCGACACGCGGTACTTCACGTTGGGTACCGTGGTGACCAGCTTGACCCCGAATTCACGGTCCAGCCGTTCCTGCACGATCTCCAGATGAAGCAGTCCGAGGAAGCCGCACCGGAAGCCGAAGCCCAGCGCCCGTGAGGTCTCGGGCTCGAACTGCAGAGAGGCGTCGTTGAGCTGAAGACGGCGCAATGACTCCCTGAGCTCCTCGTAGTCGTCGGCATCGGAGGGATAGAGGCCCGCGAACACCATCGGCTTGGCTTCCTGATAACCGGGAAGCAGCTGCCCTGCGGGGTCTGCGGCGTCGAGCACGGTGTCTCCCACGCGGGTGTCCGCCACGGCCTTGATCGCCGCCACCAGATACCCGACCTCTCCCGGTCCGACCGACTTCGACGAGATTCGACCCAGCCGGAGGTGGCCCACCTCGGTCACCTCGTAGCACGAGTCGACGGCTCCGAACGTGATGGACATGCCGGGCCGCAGCGTGCCGTCGAAGACCCGGATGGTGGGCACGGCGCCGAGGTACTGGTCGTAGTACGAATCGAAGATCAGCGCCCTCAGGGGGGCATCCGGGTCGCCGCCGGGCGCAGGCACCCTCTCTACGATGGCCTCCAGCACTTCTTCTATGCCCAACCCCTCCTTTGCCGAAACCGCCAGCACCTGGCCGGGGTCGATGCCCATCAGCTCGGCAACTTCCCGGCGCCGGCGCTCCGGCTCCGCGCCCGGGAGGTCGATCTTGTTGAGGACCGGCACGATCTCCAGGTCGGCATCCAGCGCAAGGAACAGGTTGGACAGGGTTTGCGCCTGCACCCCCTGCGTGGCGTCCACGACCAGGATCGCTCCCTCGCACGCCGCCAGCGAACGTGACACCTCGTAGGTGAAGTCGACGTGGCCGGGCGTGTCGATCAGGTTGAACTGCAGCTCCCGACCGTCCTTCGCCCGGTACGACATGCGCACGGCGTGGAGCTTGATGGTGATGCCGCGTTCGCGCTCAAGTTCGTTGGAGTCCAGCACCTGCTCCCGCATCTGACGGCTGTCGAGCGTGGCGGTCGCTTCCAGGAGCCTGTCCGCCAGCGTGGACTTGCCGTGATCGATGTGAGCGATGATGCAGAAGTTGCGGATGAGGTCGGTTCTCACCGATCGCGACGCCCGGAGTGTGGGGTGCGGTGCCGCTCGAGCGCCACACGGCCTGGTGGCGGGGCTCCGAGCGAGGACTTTCGAAGGTAACCGGGCCGATTTTGGACGGTCAATCTTGGAGCCGGAAGTCCCGGGCGGGACCGGGACCCGCGGGTCCGCCCGCATCGGGGCCAGGCTGTGCTTCGTTTCCGGCGATAGCGACAAGACCGGTCATTTGTGCGACAAAACCGGCACAAGAGGACGGATTTCAAGTTGCGCCCGGATGGCCGCATGGTTTTCATTAGAAGTAGGATGGTCCGGTGCTTTCCAACCGCACAATACAACCGAGGTGCGTCATGTTTCGTTGCCCCGACCGGTCGAGGGTTCCCCGGCAAACTGCTGTTCTCCTCCTCTGTCTCGCCCTGTACGGGATCACCGCGAACACCGCGTCGGCCCAGGCAACCGGATCCATTACCGGGGTCGTGACCGACGCCGCAAGTGGACAGCCGATCGCGGGGGCGCAGATTTCGATTCCTGCGCTGGGCACGGGGATTCTGTCGCGCGGTGACGGACGATTCACCCTCGTGGGCCTGCCACCCGGCACGCACGAAGTGCAAGCCGAGATGATCGGCCACCTCGCCACCTCCGAGAGCGTTGTCGTACCGGAAGGCGGCGCCGTGTTCGTCGAACTGCGGATGCAGCCGACCGTCCTCCACCTGCACGAGGTGGTCGTCACCGGAACCGCCTTCGAGGAATCGCCGGTCGACCTGCCGTATTCAGTCACGGTTTCCGGGCGTCGGTCCCTGGCCGAACAGGGATCGCCGCAGGCGGTCGACTTCTTCCGTAACCTCGGAGCCAGCGCGGGTGTCCTCGGTGATCGCCAGGGCTGGTATACTACGCGGCCGACCGCGGCGGTGCCCGAAACGGTGGCCAGCGTGAATCTCCGCGGCATCGGGCCTTCGCGCACCCTCGTCCTGCTGAACGGCAGCCGCCAGGTGTACGTCTCGGCACGACTGCTGGGGGGTCGGTTCGTCGACGTCAATGCCTTCCCGTCGATTGCGCTCGACCGTATCGAGGTGGTGAAGGAAGGCGCCTCCGCGATCTACGGCTCGGATGCCGTCGCCGGCGTGGCCAACTTCCTTACCCGGGGGGACTTCGAGGGATTCGAGGTGTCGGGGTCGCATGAGTACCTTTCCGGCGCGGGTGACACGAACGCGGGCGCAATCTGGGGATCGAGACTCTCCGAGAGCGCGCACGCGGTCGTGTCGGCCGAGGTGGCGCTCACGCAGGCGCTGACCCCCCAGGATCGGGATTGGGCACTGCGCCCGTTCACGTCCGGGGGCGGGGCCTGGTCGTATACGGGTAATCCCGGCGCGTTCCTTTTTCCCAGACTGACCGGCAACGAGACGAAGGAGGAGTTCGTCGCGGCGCTGGCCGATGCACAGTTCGGCGGCTGGGGCGGCGTCTTCATCGACCCGCAGTGCACGGCCTTCGGGGGCCACCTCGAGGGAGAGACCTGCCGCTTCCGCTACCAGCCCTGGGATAACCTGATCCAGGCGTCCCGCCATGTCCGGGTCTTCGGCGAACTGAACGGCGAACTGGGTGACCGGTCGCGGTACCACGTCGAGGCCCTGTGGGCCGAGGCCTCCACCCCGGACTGGGTGACCACACCGTCGTTCCCTCCGATCTCTCCTTACAACGGGGCGCAGGTCATCACGCCGGGGAACCCGGGACGGCTGGCCTTCTGCCGGAGCCATGCGCAGGCGGCCGGATTCGCAGGTCAGGAAGCCTGTCTGCAGGACGACTGGTACTTCTACGGCCGCCTGGTGGGCAACAGCGGCCCCGGCCGTACTCTGGACCGGAAATCCCGCACCGGACGGATTGCCGGTTCGCTGGAGCGCCACATCGAGTCTCTCGGGGGGAACGAGGCCTCCCTGGAGTTTTCCGCCTCGCTTTCGCGCACCGCCGGCAACGTCAACCTCCCGGCCGAGTACGCCTACCGGAAATTCCTCGCGTTCCGCGGCTTCGGAGGCGCAAACTGCGGGGTCGACGTGGTACTCGACCCCTCCAGCCCCTCGGGCATGGCCCTGGGCGCGCTGAACGGCGCCGTGGCCGGTCAGGGGAACTGCATGTACTACAACCCCTTCAGCAACGCCCTCCAGTACTCCGCCCAACCCGGAGCACGCTACCTGGAACAGGCGAACCCGGACTACGCGCCCGGGCTCGAGAACAGCCCCGCGCTGATCGACTGGATCAACGAAGAAGTCAATCTGGACAACGCCGCGAACCTCGTGGTGGCGGATGCCATTCTCAAGGGCACGCTGGGGGAGGAGGTCGCCGACTATGCCGTCGGGTATCAGTTCCGCTGGTTCGACGTAGAGGCCGACCCGAACGCTCCCGGCAACCTCGAACGCAATCCCTGTTCCGTCCCCGGCGACCAGACCTGCCTGGAGAAGGCGGGAGCCTTCACGTTCACGACCGGTCACTATCCCTATCACGGCGCTCAGACCGTGCACCGCTTCTTCGTCGAGTCCCAACTGGGGCTCGGATCGAGGGTGCACGCCCAGGTGGCCGCCAACTACGAGTTCCACGGGTCCGTGAGCAGCTTCGATCCGAAGCTGGCCCTGCGCGTGGACCTGGCCGAGCCGCTGGCTCTGCGCGCGTCGCTGCAGACGACGTTCCGCACGCCTTCCGTCGACGACCTCAACGAGTCCCGCAACACCTCGCTCGAGTACGTCGCCGAGGCGGGTATCTACAAGGCGCTGGACGCCTTTGGAAACCCCGACCTGGTGCCTGAACGCGCGTTCACCTACAACGTGGGGCTCACGCTTCAGTTCCCGCGCATGCGGGCATCACTGGACTACTGGGACTACGATTTCCGCGACGTGATCGACATCATTCCCGCTACCGGAGTCACCCGCTTGTACGATCAGGGCGGCGCTTCGCGCGCGGCCGTGCAACAGTTCGTGACCTGCCCGGACGGCCCCGGCACCGGTACATGCCCTACGGCCGCCCTCGAGCGGATCGCCGTGCGCACCATCAACTGGCCTGGCATCGAGTTGTCGGGACTCGACTGGCACGTCAGCGCCCGGCTGCCCGCTGCCGAGAGCATCGTCTCGCTCGGAATGGACGGCACCTTCGTCCGGAGATTCTTCGTCCGGGCCCTCGATCTGAATGGCGTGGAGGTCTTTGGGGCCCAGGACGCCGCCGGAAAGCTGAACTGGAACAATCCCATCGCGCCCCCGCTGCCCCAGTGGAAGAGCCGGTTCTCCGCAGGCTATCACTTTGGGGACTACAGCGTGGTCAACTACGTCAACGCGGTCTCCGGGTATGCAAACGAGGTCTTCCCGGACACCGAATTCGCCGATATCGACCGGTTCGTCACCTGGGACCTGAGCGTGTTGCGGCGGGCCTCGAGCAGGGCCGACGTGGCGTTGTCGGCTCTGAACCTCCTCGGCACGCCGCCTCCGCTGGTCAACTGGGAGCAGTCGTACGACGGATTCACCCACAGTCCAAAGGGGCGGCGGATCAAACTCTCGCTGACCTATCGCATGGGCGGCTGATCCCCGGCCGCTCTCCCCCGGCGGCCTGCCACTTCCGCATGCCGTGGCGCCAGTCCACATTAATGGACCATGGCCACCAACGAGACGACGACTCCGCACCGGGACCGGCGCACGGACCTGCTCGATCCGGCCACCCTGGCGCAACTCGGCGGGATCGACATCATCGCGCGGCAGGTGGTGCAGGGCTTTCTGCTGGGCCTGCATCGTTCGCCGAACCGGGGATTCTCCGCCGAATTCGCGGAACTGCGGCAGTACCAGCCGGGCGACGACCTGCGGACGCTGGATTGGCGGATGTTCGCCCGTTCGGACCGCTTCTACGTCAAGCAGTACGAGGAAGAGACCAACCTGCGGGCCTACATGCTGCTCGACATCAGCGAGTCCATGGCCTGGTCGTCGCAGGCCCGCCTCCCCTCGAAGCTCTGGTACGCGAAGCATCTGGCCGCGGCCTTGTCGCTGATCCTGATCCGGCAGGGAGACATCGTGGGACTGATCGCCTTCCACGAGAGGATCGTGCGGCAGACGCAGGCCCGCGGGGGCAAGGTACACTGGCGGCTTCTGCTTCAGCACCTTCACACGCTCCAGGGCGGAGGGCGCACGGAAGCCGAGTCCGCGCTGAAAAGCGTGGCCATGAGGCTCAAGCGGAAGGGTCTCGTGATCCTGATTTCCGATCTCCTGGTCGACCCCGAAGGGACTGCCAAAGCCCTGATCTATCTGCAGCACACCGGCCACGAGGTGCTGGTCTTCCACCTGATCGACCCCGGCGAACGCGACCTGCCCACCACGGGCGAGACACGGTTTGTGGATCCAGAGACGGGGGATTCGCTCCAGGTGTCGGTCGCGGACATGCGGCGCCAATACCGCAATGCCGTGGAGGAAGCCGTAGCCGAGTGGACCACAGCCCTGACGAGTCGCGGGATCGCGTACTCGACGATCGGCACTGACGAACCCCTTTCGCGGGCGCTCCGGCTCTATTTGTGGAAGCGCCAGCGTCTTCCCTGACGTGGGCTTCCTCAACCCCCTGTTTCTTCTGGCCGGCGTCGCGGTGCTCGTGCCCGTGATCCTGCATCTCTTCTATCGGCAGGAAAGCAAGACCTTCACCTTCCCCGCCATTCGCTACCTGCTCCGGACCGAAAAGGACCACGCCCGCCAGATCCGTACACAGCAGCTCCTGCTGCTCCTGCTCCGCGTGGCCGCGGTCCTGCTGCTGGTCGTGCTGGGAGCACGGATCCACATCCCCGGTCCCGGCGGGAGCCACGACCCGACCGCCCTGGCACTGGTGCTCGACAATTCGCTCAGCGCTACGATCATCGAGGACGGACGCCGCCGGCTGGACACGTTGAAGGCCGTCGCGCAAATGAGCGTGGAGGCTGCAAGCTACGACGACGTCATCTGGGTCGTCCGGGCCGGCAGCCCCTGGGAGGTTGCCGTGCCGGCGGGCCTTGCCCAGGCCGCTCTGGCCATTGAGGAGACAGGCCCCAGCCACGGGCGGGGCGACCTGACCCACGCGATCGCGCGAGCTCGGGCGCTGGTCGCCCAGAGCGACCTGCCGCGACGGGAAGTGCACGTCTTTACGGATCTCCAGGCGACGGCGTTTTCAGGGTCCGCGGGCGGAGACCCCGATGTCCCGGTCATTGTCTTCGCCGCCCCCTCCGGTCAGCTGGACAACCGCGGTATCGACGGGGTTTCGATCGGCGGTGGACTCCCTCCGCTCCAGGGGCGGCGCGCGGAGGCCGCGGTCTCGATTTCGGGCGGACCGGCGGGCGACACCGTCGGCGTGCGCCTCTACGTGGGCGACCAGGTGCGCGCCGCGGCAGCAGCGCCCGCAGGCGCCACGATTCGTCTGCCCATGGGCCCGTTCCCGTCCGGACGGGTCGACGGCTACGCCGAGATCGATCCGGACCCCCTCACCGGTGACGACCGCCACTTCTTCTCCTTCATGGTCCGGGACCCCACACCGGTGGCGGCCGTCGGTTCCACACCCTTCTTTCTTGCCGAAGCGCTCGCCGTCCTGGAGGAAAGTGAGCGCATCTCGCTCGGTGGCGCGGGTCGCGCGGCCACGCTCATCAACCTCGGTGGCGAGGGACTGCAGGCGCGCGCAACCTCGCAGAGCGCGCTTGTGGTGCCTCTCGCCGATCCGGCCCGGCTCCCCGCGCTGAATCTCCGCCTCGCCGAAGCGGGCATTCCCTATCGCTATCAACCGGGGCCCGAAGAGGGGGCCCGAGTCGTGCAGAGCGACCTCCCGCTGGATCTGGAGGGCCTCGACATCCGCCGCTTCTACAGGGTGGTACCCGCCGACTCGGCCGAAGACCCCACCGGGACCGCCGATGCCGCGGACGGTAGTGGAGGCACGAGCCCGGCCACCGCCGGCGACGGGTCCCTGGCCACACTGTCCACCGGTGATCCATGGCTCCTGGCCGGCACCGCCCCGACCGGACCCTATATCCTGCTCGCATCACCCATGGATGAGCAGTCGACCAGCCTGCCCGTGTCCGCGGCCATGATTCCGTTGCTGGAATGGGTGATCGAACGCCGGTTCGGGGACGCGGCAGGTGTTTCCGGGGTTGCCGCGGGGACGAGCTTTCGACCTTCGCCCCTGGCCAGCGCCGTCCGCGGTCCCGACGGCACCGTGCAACCGGTCGACGGGGATCAGCCCTTCCTCGAGACGGCGGCGGCAGGGATCTACCACGTGCTCGCCGGCGACAGCGTACTGCAAGCCATCCCGGTCAATCCACCGGCGGCCGAGGGCCGACTCGCGCCCGCTTCGCGCGGCGAGGTCAGGCGCACCGTCCGTGGAGTGCGCGACATCGTCGACGACGCCTCCGCGTGGTCGCGTCACATCTTCCGGGCGGGTCGCGGGCCGGAGCCCTGGCGGCCGCTCGCGGCCATCATCCTGGCGCTGCTTGTCCTGGAGACCGTCGTTGCCGCGTCGCGCGCGCTCCGCACCCGGCCAACCGGTGCATAGCCGCGGTCCCACCGCGGCCCCACACCCCGCCACGGCCGCGCTCGCGCGCACTCCCGCCTTCCGCGAACTGCTCCGAAGCATCCCCTCGGCCGGCGGTTCCATCAGGGTGGGAGGTGCGGCCGGTTCCCTGCCCGCCACGGCCGTCGCAGCGCTTGCCGACCAACTGCCCACCCGGCTCTGGGTTCTCACCGCATCCGCGCCGGACAAGGCCGCCGAGTATCTCGGCGATCTGGAAGCCCTGACGGGCCCGGGGTCGGTGGTGCCGTATCCGCAAAGCGAAGACCTTGCAGCGGACGGCGACGGCAACGACGAGGTCGAAGGACAGCGGGTCGAGGCGGTCGAGGCACTGCTCGCGGGCCAGGCGCGAGTGATGGTCGCGACCCACCGCGCGCTTCAGGAACTTGCCCCGATACCGGACGATCTGGCCGAATTGCGCTTCACGGTCGCGACCGGCAGCCGTTTGCGGCGCGATGCGCTGATCGAGGCCCTCGAGGCACGCGGGTTCGAGCGGTCCCCCATGGTGGAGGCCGCAGGCAGCTACACGGTGCGCGGCGGTCTGATCGATGTCTTCTCCTACGGCGCGGCCGGTCCCGTACGAATCGAATTCCTGGGTGACGAAATCGAGTCCATCCGCCACTTCGGCATCCTCGACCAACGGTCGACGGAGACCGTGGCCCGGGCGGACATCCTTCCCGTGCGGTTCGGTGCCACGATCGATACCGCGCGACGGACGGACTGCTCCCTCCTGGATCGTCTGCCGCGTGACACGGTTCTGGTGCGGATCGGCGAGGACCTGATGCGCGAGGAGGCCGGGGCGGCGTGGAAGCGCGCGGACACTCGCTATCGCGATGCCCTGCGCTACGGCAACCCGGCCACCGATCCGGCGACCATCCTCCTGACACCCGAGGGGCTCGAGGAGCGCGTCGCCCGATACGGCCGCGTCGCCTTCGCCGCGGAACACGTGGGAAGCGTCGTCTTCCAGGCGCGCAGGCCGCCGGCGATCGACAGGCAAATCGGGCGTCTGCGGACGTTCCTGTCCGCCGCGGCCGAAGCGGGAGAAGAGACGTTCGTCCTCTGCGACAACGACGGCCAGGCCAGCCGGCTCGACGACCTGCTCGCGGACCGCCAGGGGACGCCTCCCGCAGGGTGTCACCTGGTCGTGGGTTCACTCGTCAATGGCTATCTTATAGCAGATTCAAACCCTTCTGTCAATATTCTCACGGATCACGAGATCTTTCGGCGCGGCCGCAAGCTGCGCCGGCGGCGGCGCTTCCGCGGCTCCGCGTCGCTGGAGAGCCTGGCCCAGCTCAGCCCGGGTGACCACGTCGTCCACATGGAACACGGCATCGGGCGTTTCCGCGGTCTGGAAGGGGTCGAGATCGGGGGTGAGTCGATCGAGGCGCTCGTCATCGGTTACGCGGGCGGCGAAGTGCTGCGGGTCCCGGTCTACCGGCTCGACGAGGTGGAACGCTGGGTCGGGACCCACCCCGACGACAAGCCGGCGAGCCTGCACCGGATCGGCGGGCAGCGCTGGAAGCGGCTCAGGCGGAAGACCGAGGCCGCGATCCACCAGATGACCGCCGAGTTGCTGGACCTGTACGCCGTGCGCCGGGCCCGCCCGGGCTACGCCTTCTCCCCGGACACCCGCTGGCAGCGCGAGATGGAGGCGGCCTTCGTATACGAGGACACACCCGACCAGCGCACCGCCGTCGAGGACGTCAAGCGGGACATGGAGTCGTCAGGTGTGATGGACCGCCTCGTATGCGGCGACGCCGGCTACGGCAAGACGGAGGTCGCCATTCGGGCAGCCTTCAAGGCCGTCCAGGACGGAAAGCAGGTAGCGGTGCTGGCCCCCACCACCGTGCTCGTGGCGCAGCATGCCAGGACCTTCGGCGACCGGCTCGCCGAGTATCCGGTGGTGGTCCGCTCCCTTTCCCGGTTCGACCCTCCCCGCCGGCAGCGCGAGGTGGCAGCCGGCCTCCTGGACGGCACGGTCGACATCGTGATCGGCACCCACCGCCTCCTCTCGGGCGACATCGCGTTTCGCGACCTGGGGCTCGTGGTCATCGACGAGGAGCAGCGGCTCGGCGTGCGCCAGAAGGAGCGTCTGAAGAGACTTCGCACCACGGTGGACGCACTCACCCTGACGGCGACGCCCATCCCCCGCACCCTGTACCTGTCGCTTGCGGGCATTCGCGATCTGTCGCTCATGCGGACCCCGCCCAGGGACCGCATGGCCATCGTCACCCATGTCATCTCCTGGAGCGATCACCTGATCGCCGAAGCCTGCCAACGGGAACTCGACCGCGGCGGGCAGGTGTTCTTTCTCCACAACCGCGTCGAGACGATCGAGACGGCGGCCGAACGCGTGCGCCGCCTCGTGGGCGATGCGACCGTCGACGTGGCCCACGGCCAGATGGGGACCGGTCCGCTGGACCGCGCCATGACCCGCTTCGTGGATGGGCAGACCCAGGTGCTCGTCTGCTCCTCGATCATCGAGAACGGACTGGACGTGGCCAACGCCAATACCCTGATCGTTGCCGGGGCGCATCGCTTCGGCCTCTCCCAGCTCTACCAGATCCGCGGGAGAGTCGGGCGCTGGGACCGCCGCGCGTACTGCTACCTGGTGGTGCCGGACAACATCACGGAGGAAGCCGAAAAGCGCCTGCAGGTGCTCGAGCACTTTACCGAGCTCGGCAGCGGCTACCAGATTGCCCTCAGGGACCTTGAGGTCCGCGGCGCGGGCAACCTCCTCGGCGAACACCAATCAGGGTTTGCGCACGCGGTCGGCCTGGACACCTACATGCGGCTCATGGAAGACGCAGTGCGCCGGGTGCGCGAAGGAGACCGGGGCGTCCGTCATCCACGCCCGGAGATTACGATGGCGGACAGTGCGTACCTGCCGGACGACTATATTCAGGACCAGCACCAGAAGCTCCACCTGTATCGCCGTCTCGCAAAGGTGTCCGGACCGTGCGAAGTGGAGGCCCTCTCCGATGAGATCACGGATCGCTTCGGACAGCCGCCTGCGGCGGTGAGACGGTTGCTGGACCAGTCGCTGCTGGGGCTCGCCGGCCGCAGCGCCGGAGTCGATCGCATTCTGGTAAGGGGGAGCAGGGCGCGCGTCAACTTCCGTCCCGAAGTCGTCCCGCGCATTTCGGCTCTGGAAGGAACACTGAAGGGTGAAGCCGTGGCGATGGAGGTTCGCAGAATCGCTCCGCTCTCGGTAACCTTCGCTTGTGAGCAGGCGGACAGGCTTGCCCCTGTGCTGGTGCACGCGCTGGAAACGCTCGGAGGAGGCAGTAATGGAAACATATAGTATGATATATAGACAACTGTCAAGTCCCTTGCTGTTCACGCTGCTTCTCGGAGGCTGTGGCCCCGGACCGCTCGCCGAAGCAGACGGAAGCGCGCTTGGCGTCGAGGATGCCGCCATCCTGATCGCCGACAACAGCCGCGTCCTGCCCGATTCGCAGGTCGTGCGAGTGGTCGCCGAACTCTGGGTGGACTATACCCTGCTGGCTTCGCGCCTCACCGAGGATTCCACCCTGCAGTCGCTGGATGTCGGCCTGGTGACGGAAGCGCCGCTGAACGAGTTGATGATCGCCCGCCTCAGGGATGAGGTGGTGGAGGTCGACACGGTCGTCGGCGACGAGGAGTTGATGGCCCGGTTCTCTGCCGATATGCCCGGCGCCCGCGCCACGGCGTCGCAGATCCTGCTTCTCTTCCCCCGTGGCGGAACGACGCTCCAGCGGGACAGCGTGCGTGCCCTGGCGGCCGGCCTGCGGTCCCAGCTGGACGCGGGCGCGGACTTTGCGGCGCTGGCCACCCGCTACAGTGACGACCCGGGGAGCGGCGCGAGGGGCGGAAGCATGGGAAACTTCGGGCGCGGCGAGATGCTGGCGCCCGTCGACTCGGCCGTCTTCGGCCTGAGCCTCGGTGCGATCGCCGGGCCGGTCGAGTCCGTCCTCGGCTACCACCTCCTGCGGCTCGACGCTCTCGAGGTTCCAGAGCTGTCGGAAGTGGGCGCCGAATTCCGCCGGCAGATCCAACTCGAGCGCCTTGCCCGGGCCGAGACCGAATACGTCACGGAACTCGACGCCACGTCCGGACTGAGCCTCGCGGACGGAGCGGTGGAAGTGGCCCGTGCGCTGGCTACAACGGCCCCTTCGCGTCTTTCGGGGCGCGCCGCCGATCGACCGCTGATCACCTGGGACGCGGGCTTTTTTTCAGCGGGCGACTTCCTCGCGCTTGCGCGCCTGTCGGGGGAGGGATTCGGCGAAGGCGTCGCCTCCGCGTCGGATCAGGAGCTGGAAGCGGTGCTCCGACGTCTCGGGCAGGAGGAGATGCTCCTGGAGCACGCTCGGTCACTCGGATTCGCGCCGACGGAGGCCGAGATCGACTCGGTGGCGGCCGAGGCGCGGGCCGCGATCCTTGAACGCGCCGCTTTGATCGGGCTCACGGCACAGGGGACTGAGCCCGACTCCACCTCCGTGCCCGACGAGGCCGGGTACGCGTCCGCGGCGATGCGGGTGGATGCGGCGCTGGCCCGGATCGTGTCGGGCGAGAGCGAGATCATTCCGCTGGGCGGCGTTACATTGCTACTCCGGGACCAGGGTTCGTGGCGCATCAACGCGTCCGCCGTGGCGGCAACGCTGGAACGGATCCAACAACTCAGATAGGTGTCGGCCCCCTTGGGCGTACTTCGGATGTGCAGGACGATCATGAAACAGACGATTCCCCTCCCCACCCTGATGGCTCCTCTTGCCGCCATCGTCGTGCTCCTCGCGGCCGTGCCCGAGACCGTCGCGCAGGTGGAGCGCGATGGTCTGGTCGACGAGGTCGTGGCGATCGTCGGCGACTCGGTGATCGTTCTGTCGCAGGTCATTCAGCAGGAGAACCAGTGGCGGGCCCAGGGCCGGCCCGTGCCGGAGGAAGGCACGCGGGAGCGGGAGGAATTCCGGGAGGAAAGGCTGGAGGAGATCGTACAGCAGCTGCTGGTGCTGCAGGCGGCAGCCCAGGATACGCTGCTCGAAGTGGAGGACGAACGCGTCGAGGATCAGCTCCAGGAACGCATGGTCCAGATAGAAAACAACTTCGGCAGCCGAACCGCGATGGAGCAGGCGCTGGAGATCGAGGGACTCACGGTCCAGAGCTACAGGGAGATGATGCGGGAGCAGATCGCCCAGGAACAGCTCGTGCAACTCTACATGGCCCGCCATGGGGATCAGGGCGCCGTCGAAGTCACGGAAGACGAGATGCGTGCGTTTTTCGAGGAGGGGCGGGCGACCCTGGAAGAGCGTCCCGCCACGGTGACGTTCAATCAGGTGATGCTCAGCGTCGCTCCTTCGGACTCTTCGCGACAGGCCGCGCGCGCGACGCTCGAGGGCCTGCTGGAGCGGGCCCGCGCCGGCGAGGACTTCGCCGAGCTCGCGACCGAGCATTCGCAGGACCCCGGCTCGGCGAACGCGGGGGGAGACCTGGGCTGGTTTCGCCGGGGCGACATGGTCGACGAGTTCGAGGAGGCCGCTTTCACGCTTCTGGAAGGCGGCATCAGCGAAGTGGTCGAAACGATTCACGGCTTTCACATCATCCTGTTGGAACGCATGCGCGTCGCCGAGCGGAAGGCCCGGCACATCCTGATCCGGCCGGAGACGGGTCCGCAGGACAATACCCGCACGCGCCGGGTAGCCGAGGAGGTTGCGGCACGAGCCGCAACAGAGGAATTCCAGGCGCTGATCGACGAATACCACGACACCAGTCTGCCCGATTCGGCGACGGTACCGCTCCGGCAGATCGCGCAAATCCTGCCGGCCGCCTACCTGGCCGCCCTGACCGGACGGGAGGAGGGCGAAGTCGTGGGTCCCCTGCAGTTCGGCTATCTGGGACAGGAGCGGTTCGCCGTCCTGAAGATCGTCGAGCAGAGAGAGGCGGGCGAGTTCACCTACGAGGACCTCGAGCCCCAGATCCGTGCTACGCTGATGCGGCAGAAGCGGGTCGAGGCGCTGATGGAGAACCTGCGCGCCCGGACCTACGTCGAGTACGTAAACTGAATAGCCTGGCCATCACCCTGGGCGACCCCCGGGGCATCGGGCCGGAGGTGACCGCAAAGGCCCTGGCCGCCGTCGATCTGAGCGATGTCACGGTGCTCGTCACCGGACCGGTCGAGTGCGCGGCCGACTTCCACGGGGTGTGCCGCTACGAGGCGCTGGAGGGAGGAGAGGCGGGTCTGGTGCCGGGCCGAGCGGCCGGCCTCGCGGTCGAACGGGCCGTGCAATGGGCGCTCGCCGGCGAGGTGGACGCCATCGTGACCGCGCCTGTGCACAAGCCGGCGCTTGAGGACGCGGGGTATCATCCGGGCCACACCGAGATGCTGATGGCGCTTTCCGGCTCTCCGCGCGTGGGCATGCTGATGTGCGACGAGGGGCCAGGTGGCGAAGGCGCCCGGCCCGCGAAGCGCGTGCTCCTCGCGACCACGCACATTCCGCTGGCCACGGTGCCGAACGCGGTCACGGCTGAGCTGCTCGTCGCCCAGACGAGCCTGCTCACGGCGGCGCTTCATTCCGACTGGCGTCTGCCGACCCCGCGCATCGCCCTTTGCGCCCTGAACCCCCACGCCTCCGACGAAGGACTGTTCGGCTCCGAGGAGCGCGACGTGTACGGGCCCGCCCTGGCGACCCTCGCCCGCGGCCCCTGGTCCATAACCGGACCGGTGCCCGCCGACACCGTCTTCGGCCGCGCGTTTGCAGGCGAATTCGACGCCGTGGTCGCCCCGTACCACGACGTGGGCATGGCGGCGTTCAAGACGGCGGCGTTCGGACAGGGGGTCAACGTCACGATCGGCCTGCCGTTCGTGCGCACATCGCCGGACCACGGCACCGCGTTCGACATCGCCGGAAAGGGCGTGGCGGACGCTTCATCGATGATCGAAGCCATCCGGCTCGCGGTCAGGCTCGCCCGGGGCCGCCAAGGGGTGGCCTGATGGCCTGGCCCGGTGGCCCCGCATCGGCTCCGCCGGGCGTCCCGCGGATGGCCTGACCCGGACCGGGCAGCAGTTCCGCGCGAGCCTTTTTGCACGTTTTTGCCCTGAAAACCGTTTTATATAGTGTAAGGACTGATCACGGGTCCGCCGCATCGAGACCAGGAGCACGTCGTTGATCGCAGCCAGGAGCACCAGGACCGCCGCCGCGCTGGCAGCCCTGGCAGCCGTCCAGTTCTCGCTGCTCGCCGACCGGCTGGAGACCGGGAGTGCCGGGCATGTCGCGGTGGGCGACGACCTCGCGGGTGTCCGGGTCGGTGGCGGTGACGGCCGGGACAGGCTGCTGGGCGAGTTCCAGTTGGTGCTTGTGTTCGACCCCGAGTGCGCCCATTCCCGGCAGGTCGCCCCGGAGTGGGGAAAGCTCCTGCAGGACCCCGCCCGGCCGGGAGGAATCGTCGCGGTCGCCCCCGGGTCGCACGAAGCGGCCGCCCTGCATGCCGAGGCCCACGGCTGGCAGGTCACCGTGGCAACCGTGGACCGCTATCGCCCCGGAAGCCGGGACCACGCGCTGCTCAGCCGCACACCGTGGGTCTTCGCGCTGCAGGACGGGCGCGTGGTCGCTCAGGGCCACGGAGACGAGCTGGCCGAGGTCGTCACGGCGCTGTCGCCCGCCAGAGGCACGCCACGCGCCGTGCGGCCACAACTCGCGACGGTCCACCTGCCATGAGATCCCGGCTCCTGATGTGCGGCATCGCCTGCGCGGTCACGGGCGCCTGCGCGAGTTCGGACGCCGCGATCGAGTTTCGCGAGGTACCGGACGACGCGCTCACGACGCCTTTTCCCGGTGTGGAATTCACGGCCATCCGGGACATCGCGGCCGCGCCGGACGCGGTCTGGGTCCTCGACACCTCGCCGCCGTTCCTCACGCGGATCGAGTATTCCGGCGGTGGCGCCGTTCGCGGTGGCGAACGCGGCGAAGGTCCGGAGGATCTTCTCTTTCCCATCGCCCTTCAGGTCGACCCTGACAGCGGCCTAGCACACGTGTGGGACCTCGGCGCCAGGGCGCACAAGGTCTTCGACGCGACGATGTCGCTGGTCCGCTCGGATCGCCTGCGGGGCGCGGACTGGGCGCGCCGGACGGATTTCACCGACGTCTCCTACGCGGACCCCTACCGTGTCCGTCTGGATGGGCAGGGCGCGGTCGTCGTGGACACGCCCCGCAATCTTGACGTCACGGCCGACTTCCGGCGAGCGTCCCTCGTGCGGGCCGACCTCGCGCTGGAGACGCGGCCGATTGACGCGGGAGGATCCCGGAGAATTCGCGCCCGTTCCGCTGTGGGACGCCTGCGGAACCGACCTCGTGCTCTGGCGTCCGGCTTCGCATGATCTGGCCTGGCTGAGCAACGACGGATCGATCACAGCCCAGGTCACGATTCCAGGACGCCCTGCCCCGATCCGCGAGGCGGACATCGTGCTCTATCTGGAGAAGATGGTCCGCCTCGAACTCGGGCCGAACTACGCCGCAGCCGGGATCGACCTGGAGGTGATGGCCCGGGATGTGCGAGCACAATTCTCGGATGAACTGCCATTCGTGACCGCGGTGCGGTGCCAGGCCGGGGGCCCGGCGTGGCTCCGTATGTTCGACAACCGGACCGATCCCCTGGGACACGGCCGCCGCTGGCTGCGGGTGACCAGTGCGGGATCAGTCGACGCGCTCGAATTCCCCCCTTCGTTCGAGCCTCTGACCGCCACCCCGCGGGGAGTGCTCGGTTCCTTTGAATCCTCTGACGGGATACAGCGGCTCGCCGAATGGACAAGGTAGCCCGTACCGCGTCGCGTCACCCTGCAGGGAGGCTTGGCCCATGCGCAAGCTTGTCATAACGGGTCTGATCGTTCTCAACGTTCTGCTGGCCGTCGCTCTGTTCGCAACGCCCGCACGCACCCTCGTCACCCGCTTCACGCGTGCCGACTGTTGCTGGGGCGAGGGCACCGCGGCATACTGCTGCCGCGAGTGTTGCTGGCTCGTCAAGAATTGTGACCGCCACAGCGAATGCAAGCCCGACCCATGACCGGGCCGTTCAAACGCCGGGCTGCCACTGGCATGACCGGGATGGGTCACGCACTGAAGGTGGCGGGCACCTGCGCACTCGGACTGGTGGCCGCGATCGTCGTGTTCGTCACCTTGGCCGTGGACCAGCCGCAACCCTGGTCGGGCTGGGCGTGGCTCGCATACCTGGCGGGCCGGCTCGGCTTCATCCTGCCCTTCGCCGCGTTTGCCGGCGGGGTCGCGATTTGGCGACGAGGTCCAGCCGCGCGAAGCACCTGGGTGGCGGTATGGGCCGGCCTGGTCATTGGGCTGGCGAGCTATGTCTCGTCCGAGATCGTCGGCCCGCTCGCGAACTACGCCGCCCTGGCGGACGAGCCCGACCTGGCCGATGTGAGACCCTTCGGGCCGAGCACCCCGGCGGGCAAGCTTCGCCAGCTCCGCTTCGTCGACGCGAACCCTCCGGAGCAGTACGGTCTGGGCGACGCGGCGCGGACCCCACCCAACTACGTCCGGTTCCTGCTGCACCTTCCGATGGCCTTGGTGGTGTTCTCGGTCCTCAACTGCATGCTGGGCCTCTACGCAACACGAATGATGTTCACGCTGCGGCCCGCAACGCGCCGAAACGCCTGCCTCGCGATCGGTCTGGCCGGTGGCCTGGGGCTCTTTGCCGCGGCCTTTGTAGCCGGCCACCCGAACCGCGACTGGGTCTCGGTCTCCGGTGTGGCGGCCGCCTGGCTCCCCCTGACGATCCCGCTCCTCGAAGCCATGGTGTTCGGCGTGATCGTCCTCTACCGCGAGGACCGCCTCGACTGGCTGTACCGCAGTTATGCCCTCCTTACGCGAGGTGTCCGAGGCATGCCCTGTCCCGACATCTTGCGCGTCACCGACGACCGACCTGGTACCGAGGTGGACGCGGATGTGCGCGAACACATCAGGACCTGCGCGGCGTGCCAACTCGATGTGCTCGTGGTCCGGGCGGCAAGGAATGCATTCGAGCCGGATCCGGAAACCCGGGCGCGCCTGGACAGTCTCAATGAGCGTGTCATGCGGAAGATTGCGGACAGGCGGATCGAGCGGGCAGTCGTTCGTCCCGCCGACAACGGGTGACCGCTTTGCTGGGGGCCCTGGCAGCCGCCGCCGCGATCCTGACAGCCGGGGGACACATGCAGCCGGGGGCCACCACCGTCGAGCTGGCGCTTGCCGCTGCGGGCGTGGGCGTGGCGGCCGCATGGGCTCACCGTCTGGCCGGCAGAAGGGAGCACACGCTGGCGCTTCAGGCTGCACGGACCTGACCTCGCGGATCCGCCCGCGCAATCCATGAACCGTCCCCGGGACAGAGACACGACACGCGTGTCGTTCGATGCCGCGAGGTTCGTGGCCGGTGGCGACTACGCACGCCGCGTCGTGCAGGAGAACGGCCCCCTGGTAAGGACCATATGCAAGGGATACGCGCGCGACCACGACCACCTGGATGACCTGTACCAGGAGACCTGGTTGAAGGTGTCCGCAACCGCGGGGTCCTTTCGGGCAACCGGCACCTTTCGGGGCTGGCTCTCCCGGCTGGCTCGAAGCGTTTGCGTCAGCGACTATCGTGCCCGGACGGCCGCCGCCAGGAGCCTTGACCGCTACGCCGGCGAGCTGGCCGTCACCGACACGGCCGGAACGGACCCCGATCCGCTCGAGCTCACCGAGAAGCAGTTCCTCCACCACCTGGTCCGCGAAGCAATCGACGACCTTCCTGCGCGCGAGAGGCAGGCGCTGACCCTCCGACTGATCGACGAACGGAGCCCGGCCGAGGTGGCTCGCCTGATGCGCGTCCGGCCGGCGACCGTGCGCTCCCACATTCGCCATGCCTTGAACCGACTCAGGAAGCGGATCGAGGATCCGCGCGACCCCCTGCACGTCCTTCTGCGCTTCCGGGCCGACAGCTGACCAGCGACCTGTCGGCCAGGCCCGCGCCTTGTGAAGGACACCGGCTCAATCGATACTTCGGTTGCAATGCCGCCGACCAACCAGCAACCGCCGGTCCCGCCCCGATTCCGGGGACACGAGGGGCTCCGCGCGTCACTCACCCGTGCCCTCGACCGCGACGCCCTGCCCGCCACGGTTCTGATCCATGGCACGCCGGGCTGCGGCAAACAATCCCTCGCACTCTGGCTGGCTCGTGCCCGGCTGTGCACCGCGGACGCCGCGCGCCCCTGTGATCGCTGTGGGAGCTGTCGGCTGGCCCTGCGCCTCGAGCACCCGGACATCCACTGGTACTTCCCGCTTCCGCGTCCGAAACGCGTTCACGGGCCCGGCAAGCTGGCGGAAGCCCTGGAGGCCGCGCGTCACGAACGGCTCGCGGAGTTCCGGAGACAGCCGCTCCGGGCCGAGGGAGGCAACGAAGTCAAGGGTATCTATCTGGCCGCGGTCTTCACGCTCCGGAGCCAGGCCCATCGGCGGCCGGCCATGAGCGACGAGCAGTTCTTCGTCGTGGGCGACGCGGAACACCTTGTCCCCCAGGAGGCCAGCCCCGAAGCCGCCAACGCGCTCCTCAAGCTCTTGGAGGAGCCCCCCGACGGCACCCGGTTCATCCTGACGTCCGGGAAGCCCGGAAGCCTGCTGGAAACCGTTCGTTCGCGCGCTCTCCCGATCCATCTCCCCCCGCTCCCCACGGACGACGTCGCCGGTTTTCTGGAAGAGGAATGCGGGGCCGACCGGAACGCGGCAGCGCGCGCGGCCGTCCTTGCGCAGGGGTCGATCGGCGCGGCGCTCGGCTATCTGGACCAGGAGGGGTTTCAGGCAGGCCAGCGAAGCGGTGCGCTCAAGCTCCTCCGGATCGTTACGGGCGGGAAGCGTGCGGAGATCTTCAAGGCGGCCCTCGACTTCGGACCCGCGGGAGCCAGGGGCCTCCTCGACCTCCTGGGCGCGTTGCAACTCTGGATCCGCGACCTCGGGGCGGCCCGTCTCGGTCAGGACAGGCGAGTGATCAACGCCGACGAGTTGCCCTACCTGCGTGAAGCCGCCGGGCGCCTGAGGCTGACGCCCGCGCGGGTCGCGCGAGCCATCGATCAGGTGGAGCGGGCCCGGATGCTCGCGCTCGGAAACGTGAACCCACAGCTATTCGTCGGTACACTTCTCCTCGAGCTGGAAGAAACACTAAACAAAATGGTTTAGTAATGTCGGATTCGAGCCCTGCAGACAGGAATCGGCCGGCGCAGGCCGCCGCTGGAGACAGGGGCGACACGGGCGCCGCCACGGCACGCCGGACGCTGACCCACCTTGGCCCGGAGGGCGAGGCGACGATGGTCGACGTGACGGAAAAGGCGTCCACAGCCCGCCAGGCCGTCGCGCGAGGCCTGCTTAGGTGCTCGCCACCGGCTTTTCGGCTCCTCACGGAGGGCGGCAATCCGAAGGGAAATGTCGAACATGTCGCCCGTCTCGCGGGCATCATGGCGGGCAAGCGCGCGGGCGAACTCATTCCGCTTTGCCACGTGCTGCCTGCGGCCAGCATCGCTGTAGAACTCGAACCGGACCCGTCGCTGCCCGGTCTGAGGGTCACCGCGAGCGCAAGCATCAAGGGACGGACGGGGGTGGAGATGGAGGCCCTGACCGCCGTCTCCGTGACCTTGCTGACCGCATACGACATGCTCAAGTCCGTCGACCGCGGCATGACCATCGAGTCGATCGAACTGGTGCGGAAATCCGGCGGACGTTCGGGATCCTGGCAGCGCGGCGGGGGCTGACGCCCGACCGCAGCCGTTCAGCCCGGGAGACGCGTGCGGGTCCGGCTCCCGGGTGCCCGCGGAATCACCAGAACAGTGCCGATCTGAAGCAGCCTGGGCTCCACCTCCGGGTTCGCCGCGCGGAGATCCCGCAGCGAGACGCGATAGTTGCGCGCGATGCCTGAAAGCGTTTCGCCCGGATTCACCCGGTGGTGCGTGAACGTCACCCGGTCGGATTCCGGAATCGCGGCAAAGCGGGCTTCGAAGCTCGTCCCGGAACCCCGCGGGACACGGACGGCCGTCGTCGTTCCCGCCGGGGTGAGTCCGAGTACCAGGTGGGGATTCAGCAGCCGCACCTCCTCCACGCCGGATCCCGCAGCCCCCGCGATCACATCGATCGAAGCAGGACCCGCCACGTCCACCGCATCGAAGGACTGCGCCGGTTCCCTCGTGTGTTCCGCAAGGCCGAACGAGGCCGGATCCCGTGCCAGACGCACCGCCGCCAGGTACTTGGGGATGAAGTCGCGCGTCTCGAACGGCAGCCTGTGCCGAATCCGATAAAACACGTCATCGGTCCAGGGACGGTCAGATCCGTATTCCGCCAGGATGCGCTGCAGGCGGCCCGGTCCACCGTTGTACGCCGCAAGGGCGAGGAACCACGATCCGAACTGCTCATGCAGGCTGGCCAGGTAGTCCAGCGCCCTGGGGGTTGCCACGTACGGGTCGTAGCGCTGATCCACCAGCGGGCCGACCCGCAGCCCCAGCCAGCGCGCCGTGGCCGGCATGAACTGCCAGAGCCCTCCCGCGCCGGCTGGAGAGTCGGCCCTGGGGTAGTAGCTCGCTTCGATGATGGGCAGGTAGCGCAGCGAAGGCGGCAAACCCCGCGCGGCAAGTTCGGCATCGATGTAGTCCTCGTACCTCCCCATGCGCACAAGTGCCCGCACGAACCGGTCGGCGGCGCGCGTCTGCCAGTAGTCCAGCCACCAGGCCACGCGTTCGGTGATCGCGTCCTCCTGTGACGACGGTGAAGTGACGATCGGGTCGGTCGCGGTGTCGCCGAGGCTCAGGGCGCGAGGTCGCCCGGACGGTTGGCGGCGAGTGGGGATCTCGGGCGTCGGGGCCCGCACGATTACCGGTTGCGGAGCTTCCGGAAGGGGGTGCGGAGGATTCGCACCGGGGGCCGGGGGCGGTGGGGTTCCCGCACAGGCCGCGCCCAACACGCAGAGCAGAGCCGGGAACCCCGGGCCCCAAGCCCGGATTCCAACGGCTCGCTGCAGGAGGGCGCGGTCAGTGGCTGTAGTTCGGCGCCTCACGAGTGATCGTGACGTCGTGAGGATGTGACTCCCGAAGGCCGCCCGCCGTGATTCGGACGAACCGGGCCTCGGCCCGCAACTCGGCGAGCGAGGCGGCTCCGCAGTAGCCCATGCCGCTTCGGAGGCCACCGGCGAGCTGGAAGACGGTGTCCGCAACCGGCCCCTTGTAGGCCACCCGCGCTTCGATCCCCTCCGGTACGAGCTTCCGAACGTCCCGGGTGTCCTGGAAGTACCGGTCGCCCGACCCTTCCTCCATCGCGGACAGCGACCCCATGCCGCGCACCGTCTTGAAGCGGCGCCCTTCGAGCAGGAACGCTTCCCCCGGCGACTCCTCCGTGCCCGCGAGAATCGATCCCATCATGACGCTGTGGGCACCCGCGGCCAGCGCCTTGACGACGTCGCCCGAATAGCGCACGCCTCCGTCGGCGATCACGGGCACGCGCCCCGCCGCGCCATCGACGGCGTCCATCACGGCAGTCAGCTGGGGCAGGCCAACCCCCGTCACGACCCGGGTCGTGCAGATGGAGCCGGGCCCGACACCGACCTTGACGGCATCCGCGCCCCGCTCGACCAGCGCCGCCGCACCCTCGGCGGTTCCCACGTTGCCCGCCACCAGATCCTGGTCCGGAAACGCCTCGCGCATTCGCGCGACCGCGTCGAGGACGCCTTCCGAGTGGCCATGCGCGGTGTCGATCACCAGGAAATCCACACCGGACTCCACCAGCGCCCGCGCGCGCTCCATATCCGGCACACCCGCCCCGACCGCCGCCCCGACCCGCAGACGGCCGTGCTCGTCCTTGCACGCGTTCGGGAACTGGCGGCGCTTGAAGATGTCCTTGACCGTGATGAGGCCCTTCAGCTTCCCCTCCCTGTTCACCACGGGCAGCTTCTCGATGCGGTGGCGGTGCAGAATCTCCTGGGCCGCATCCAGGTTCGTCCCCACGGGGGCGGTCACCAGGCCTTCCGACGTCATCAGCGTCGCCACCGGGCGGTCCAGGTCGCTCTCGAACTGGAGATCCCGGTTGGTGATGATGCCCACCAGGCGGCCGTCCGGCTCCACGATCGGGACCCCGCTGATGGAAAAGCGCGCCATGAGCCGGTGCGCCTCGCGCAGCGATGCGTCCGGGCCCAGCGTGATCGGGTTCAGGATCATGCCGCTCTCGGAGCGCTTCACGCGATCCACCTCGCGGGCCTGCCGCTCGATGGGCATGTTCTTGTGGATGACCCCGACGCCCCCTTCACGCGCAACGGCGATGGCCATCCGGGCCTCGGTGACGGTATCCATCGCGGCTGATACCAGCGGGACCTGCAGGGAGATGCGGTTGGTGAGGCGGGTCGAGACGTCGGTGTCCTTCGGGTGGACCCGGGAATGACCCGGCACGAGGAGGACATCGTCGAACGTGAGGGCTTCCTTGATCACCGTGCCGCGCAACGGGACCGTGCGCTCGCTGCCGCTGTCCATCAGCAAAGCTAGAAGGCCGGCGAACGGCTAGTCAACGGTCGTGCGGCTCATCCGGCACAGGCCCGGGATCCGCGTCGTCCATTGGCGCGGCTGCTGCCTCCGGGTCCTCGTCGTCGGTCGCATCGGCCGCTCGCTCCCGGTCCTCTCCTTCCGCCGAGCCGCCGGCAAGTTCTCCCATGAGCTGGCGGCCCGCCCTGGCGACACCGCTCAGGGCACGGTCGGCGGCAGCGACCACCTGGAAGGCTTCGCGCAGGTTCGAGGGATTGAAGGACGAATTGCGCAGGCGGTCCTCGATGCCCTCGGCGAGCCGCTGCAGTCCGCTCGGCCCGCTCTCCGTATCGCCGGAATCGTAACGGGATTCAAGGAATTCGATATAGTCCAAAACCTGATAGACCTGCGCCTCGGGGAGGCTCTCGATCTTCCGTACCACACGGGCTCTGAGGACATCGTGCATCTTCTAAGAAGCCGCTGACGGATCATTAACGCAAGCCGGGGTTATCTTCGGTCACACCCTGGGCGCCGCAGGCGTCATTCGACCGCTCCGCGGGCTCCCGATGGCCCACGAACGCCTTCCACATGTCAGACACGACCGACTATCGATTCCTGCCGCTGCGCAGCGTCCCCCTCGGTGAGGGATGCGAGGACCGATACGACCGCTGGCTGGCATCGCTGGAGGAGGAACTCTCCGATCCCGGCACCGACCGGTACGGTTTCTGCAGGAGGGTCCTCGAGGAAATCTACTTTCCCGGCGGACTCGAGACGGCCCACCCGATTCTCCGCGATCAGCTGGACCCGCGCAACGTGACGCTGGAGCCCGAGTACTACGTCGACACCGACCTCAAGCGTTACGACCGCGTGAAGCCGCTGATCTGGCTCTGGGAGATGTTCGACAAGAGTCTGTTGGGCGAAAACGTACATTTGGGCGTGAAGTTTCGCCGCATGCTCGCCAGGCGGATCTTTGCACGGTGCGGGAAGAACTTCAAGGCCTTCCACTTCGTGAAGCTGTCGTTCGGCTACGGGATCGAGGTCGGGGACGATGTGGTGGTGCACCGGCACGTCCTCCTCGACGACCGGGGCGGGATCCGGATCGGGAGCCGGGTGTCGATCTCCGACTACGCGAACGTGTACTCGCACAGTCATCACATCTGCGAACCGCGCGACGTGCGCACTCCGCGCACCGTGATCGGCGACGGCGTACGCATCGCCTATCACGCAACGGTGCTCGCCGGCACGAACCTGGCGCCCAACTCGATGGTCGGTGCGGGGGCGCTGGTCACCAGGGACACCGAACCCGACACGGTCCATGTCGGAATACCGGCCAAACCGGTGACGCGGAAGCCGAAACGGAAGCGCCGACCGCCGACCCCGGATCCGCTCGGCGAAGGATAGCCGCCCAGAGATCCGGAAACGACCGCTTCGCTAGCCTTCCTGCGCCTCGTAACGGTCCTTGAGGCCCTGCACCACCGCGGGGTCCGCCAGGGTCGTCGTGTCGCCCAGCGCCCGGCCGGCCGCGATGTCGCCGAGGAGCCTCCGCATGATCTTGCCGGACCGGGTTTTGGGGAGATCGGCGGTGAACAGGATGTCCTGGGGCCGTGCAATCGGTCCGATGGCACGCGCCACGTGGGCGCGCAATTCGGCGGCAAGGGCGTCGCCCGCCTCGTACTCCTGCATGAGGGTGACGAACGCGGCGATCGCCTGACCCTTCACCGCGTGCTCCTTGCCCACGACAGCGGCCTCCGCCACCGCGGGATGCTCGACCAGGGCGCTTTCGACCTCCATGGTGCCGATCCGGTGGCCCGCAACGTTGAGCACGTCGTCGACCCGTCCGAGGATCCACAGATAGCCGTCGTCGTCCACCTTGGCGCCGTCGCCCGGGAAGTAGATCCCGTCCCACTTTGACCAGTAGGTTTCGCGGTAGCGTTCGTCGTCGCCCCAGATCGTCCTGAGCATCGACGGCCACGGCCGCGTGACGGCGAGGTATCCCGCGTCGACCCGTTCCCCCGCGTCGTTCAGGAGCGTGGCCTGAATGCCCGGAAACGCGCGGCAGGCGCTTCCCGGACGCGTGTGCGTGACACCGGGCAGCGGGGTGATCATGATCCCGCCGGTCTCCGTTTGCCACCAGGTGTCGACGATCGGACAGCGCTCGCCGCCGATCACCCGGTGGTACCACATCCAGGCCTCCGGGTTGATCGGTTCTCCGACCGTCCCCAGCAGGCGCAGGCGCTGGAGATCGTACCCGGCGGGCCACGCCTCGCCCCACTGCATGAAGGCCCGGATCGCCGTCGGGGCCGTGTAGAACACGGTGACACCGTAGGACTCGCACATCTTCCAGAAGCGGCCCTTGTCCGGCCAGTCGGGGGCGCCTTCGTACATGACCACCGTCGCCCCGGCGGCGAGCGGCCCGTAGACGATGTAGCTGTGCCCCGTCACCCAGCCGACATCGGCCGTGCACCAGTAGATGTCGTCTTCCTTGAGATCGAACACCGTGCGCGTCGTCGCGTGCACCTGCGTCAGGTAGCCACCGGTGGTGTGGACGACGCCCTTGGGCTTCCCGGTGGTGCCCGACGTGTAGAGGATGAAAAGGAGGTCCTCGGCGTCCATGACCTCCGGTTCGCACGCGGCGTCAACGCCGGCGGCGAGGTCGTGATACCAATGATCGCGCCCGCGGGTCATCGCGGCTTCAAGGCGGGGGTCCGTCACGCCGCGCGCGACGACCAGCACGTGCTCGATGCAGGAGCAACGTGCCACGGCCCGATCCGCGTTGCCCTTGAGCGGCACGACGGAGCCGCGCCGGTATCCCCCGTCGGCCGTGATCAGCACCCGGGCCTCGGCGTCGTTGATACGATCCGCCAGCGAGTCGGGGCTGAATCCGCCGAACACCACCGAGTGGGCCGCCCCGATCCTTGCGCAGGCAAGCATGGCGAAGGCGGCCTCCGGGATCATGGGGAGATAGATCGCGACGCGGTCGCCCTTCTTCACCCCCAGTCCCTTGAGCACGTTGGCAAAAATTGCCACTTCGCTGGCGAGTTCCGCGTAGGTGAAGGTCCGCCGGTCCCCCGGCTCACCCTCCCAGACCAGTGCCGGCTTGTCCCGCCTCGGCCCCTCGAGATGGCGGTCGACACAATTGTGACAGACGTTGAGCTTCCCTCCGGAAAACCAGCACGCCCGCGGCGGATTCCACTCCAGCACCGTGTCCCACCTTCGGAACCAGTCGAGTTCGTCGGCCCAGCCCGCCCAGAAGTCCTCGTAAGCCTCCGCCTCGTCGTAGATCGAGCCATCGGACACCACCGCGGCCGCGGCAAAGTCGGGGGGCGGTGCAAAAAGGCGGTTTTCGGTGAGCAGCGCGTCGAGAGCGGCAGGGTCCTGTTTCATTCTCGGAGTATGTAAAGGGGACCCGCGAACGGGCAACCGTTGACAGTGGGCGACCGGCCATACATGCTAGTCAGAGCGCTCAAGCCGGTTCCAGCGAGGAGGCTGCGAGGTGCCCCAGGTCAGTCCATCCGTATCTGCGGATCGCCTCAGAGAGACCCTGGAGGCGCACGGCCACCGTTTTACGGAACAAAGAGGCGCCGTCTACCGGTTTCTCTCGGGCACCGACAGGCATCCGACGGCCGAAGAGGTATTCAACGGCGTTCGCGAGCTGGTCCCCGCAATTTCGCTCGCAACCGTCTACAAGAACCTGGAGACCCTGGTCGGGTGCGGAATGGCGCTGAAGCTGACCTACTCGGACGGTTCTGCCCGATACGACGGACGCACGGATCCCCACCACCACGCACGATGCACGCACTGCGGCACCGTTCAGGACGTGCCCGGAAGCCTGCCTCGCGAACTGGTGGCCGGCCCCGAAGGCTGTACCGACTTTCACGTGACGGGATACCGCCTGGAGCTGACGGGCTACTGCGCCGATTGCGCCTGAGCCGCGACCACTAAACCGAGGCGAGCCTCCCGGCCCTGCCCAGCGCCGAGCGCAAACGCCGCCGCAGTTCCACCCCCGACATCGTCGCCAGCGTGCGCTCCGCCGTTCGGGTCGAGTTCCAGCGAACGTCGGTCAGTGCCACGGAGCCGCCGCCGTCCCCGCCGGCCGGTTCCATCACCAGATAGTAGGCCCCCTTGTAGTCTCCGCCCTCCGCGCGGGCGACGAACGCCACCCAGGGATCGCTACTGTCGTCAACGAACTGTCGCACGCATACCTCAGCTGGACGTGGGAGGAACGCCGGAATCCCAGGCTCGCCGGATCACCAGAGAAGCCGGATCAATATAGCAGTGGTCACGACTCGGCGTCGCCGGACCCGAGCTTGCCCCTGTGCCTCACCTCGGGGAACTCGTAGTACAGCACTCCGTCGTCCGTGATTTCCGAGCGCACCCGAAACCCGTCGTCCATCGCGACCATGATCTTCTCCGCGGCGGGAATCGTGAGGTCCAGCTCCGCCGCCACATCGGTGACGGTGAGCACCCCGTCGCGCCGGGTGGCCAGCATCAACACCTTGCGATTGAGGGCGTTCAGCACCGATTCGCGGCGTTGCTGAAGTGCCTTCCAGCCCCACAGGAAGAGCCCGGAGCCCGCCATGCCGATCGCGGAGCCGATGACCACGGGCTCGAAGACGCTCGTGGATATGCCGGCCGTGATCATGATGGTGGCCAGCACCGCCAACGACCCCCCGAATACCCGCCGGCCGATTCCGCTGGGCGCCAGCGGCGCCTCCGGTGCCGGCGCGGCCGACGTGGACCGGGCCTTGACGGGCGCAAGTCCCTCCCTGACGAATCCTTCGCCCGGCTCCCGGCTGTGTTCCCAGCCCAGCCCGCAATTGGGACAAACGCGGCGGCGGCGGCGAAGGGCGTAGTAGACTACCCCGCCCACTCCGTAGGTGAACACGCTGAGGCCGACCAGCAATCCGATATGGCTGGCCTTGCGGAAGTAGGATATGCCGTCGCCCCGGTACGCGCACCGCGGACATTGGCGGACATGGCGTTGCGACACGGGGACCCTCGAAGCCACCGCTGCGCCGCAGGTGGGGCACCGCGCCTCTCCAGCCCGCAGGGTCTCCCCGCAGGTCGAACACCGCATCAGATCCATGATCCTTTCGCCGGGGCGGGCACGGGCAACCATTCTGCGCCCACGGAACACCTCTTCATACGAAACCTCGACCAGCAGGATTCACTCCGGCCGGCAGCGGTCGGTTCACGTCGATGAATCAGATTACATTCACTGCAGTTTCGCGTAAACCACGATACACACCCGAATCGATGACCGTATCCGGTATCTCCCGCGCCGCCGCGCTGTTCACCCTTTTTGCGCTTTTCGCCAAGGCTCCGGTCCAGGGCCAGTCCATTCCCTCCCCCTACCGTTATATCGAGCACGGCCAGGAGGCGTCCGCACTGTGGGGCACGCTCTATCTTTCCACGGGATCGCTCGATCTGGGACCCAAGACGGGGTCGTTCCTGGGCGGCCGCTACGTGATCGAGGCCAGCGGCCCGCTGTTCATCGAGGGCATGCTCACCTACCTGCCAACCGTCCGGGACGTGATCGATCCACGGAGGGCCGAGGGGGACCGCTCGATCGGCGAGACGGACGTGCATCTCTTCATGCTGGACGCGCGCCTGGGCTTCAGCCTGACCGGGCGGCGAACCTGGAACAGGATCAGTCCCCACCTGTTCGTGGGCGGCGGCATCGCCTACGACGCCGCGGGCATGAGCGGGCTGGACGAGGTCCTGCTCCCGGAGGATGTCTTCGATTTCGGCACCGCGTTCACGGCAAGCGCGGGCACCGGAGTTAAACTGGCCATTTCTTCCAGACTCATGCTGCGAGCCGACGGCAGCCTGAAGCTGTGGCAACTGACGACACCTTCCGGCTTCGACGACGAGGCCAAGCAGCTGGACTCGATCGAGCAGAGCGAATGGGCTAGCGGATACGGTGTCTCGGTCAGCCTGGCGCTGCGCTTCTGACATATCGCCGCATGGGTGAGTTCGAGAGCCTCGCGGCCGATTGGCTGTCCTACGAGGAGGCCCTCTCACGCGTCCTGAACGCAGCGTCTCCGATGCCGACGGCCCAGGTTCGGGTGTGGAACGCTTGCGGGCGATCGCTGGCGGAGCCCATCCGGGCCCGCGCGCATCTTCCCGCCTGGCCCAACAGCGCGATGGACGGGTTCGCCGTGCGAAGCGAGGATCTGGCCGCAGCCGCCCCCACACCGGTCACCCTGCCCGTCCAGGGAGAGTCGTATCCCGGTTCCGTGCCGCTCGAGGATGTCCCGCGCGGCGCCGTTGTGCGCATCATGACGGGTGGAGCCGTTCCGGTGGGCTTCGACACGGTGATCCGCGTCGAGCACACCGACGGCGAGGCGTCGCCGGGATGGGTGGTGATCAACCGCACCGACGACCTGGGCAAGCACGTGCGTTCCGCGGGCAAGGACATGACGGCCGGCGAAGAGACCGTCCCCGCGGGAACGATCGTGCACTCGGGCTCCGTGCCGGTGATCCTCGCGAGCGGGCAGGACCCGGTGGCCGTGCACCGGAGACCTCGGGTCGGAGTGCTGTCCAGCGGAGACGAGTTGGTGGGCCCGGAGCGGTTCGAGCGCGTGGTGGAGGGCCGTGCGGTGCCCGACACGAACCGGGCAATGATCGCCGCGGGCGTCCGCGAGGCCGGAGGTGTCCCGGTCGATCTGGGTGTGGTTGACGACGATCCCCAGTTGCTGGGAAACAGTCTGGATTCTCTCCCGGACATCGATGTGCTGGTGACGACCGGGGGCGCCTCGATGGGCGAGAAGGACCTGCTCAAGCGAATCCTGCTGGACATGCCGTTCCGCCTCGGCTTCTGGCGGGCCCGGGTGCGGCCGGGCAGTCCGATCTCGTTCGGGCACCTGCAGCGCGGAGGCCGGGATCTGCCGGTTTTCGGACTCCCCGGGAACCCGGCGTCGGCTTTCGTGACGTTTCATGTTTTCGTGATCCCCTACATGCGCGCCTGCCTGGGGTCGCCACGCCCGGGAGGGACTGCGGTGGTCGTGCGCACGGATGCGCCTCTCGCCTCTCCGCAGCGGCTGACCCAGTTCTACCGCGTCACCCTGCGTGGGCCGCCGCGTGACGGGGGATCCCGCTGGGCGCGCTGCTCGTTGACCGGGCCACAGGGGAGCGGGCTCGTCCGCTCGCTCCGGGACGCCGAGGGGCTCGCCGTCATGCCCGAGGGCGTGGCCAGGATCCACAGGAACGATCCCGTCTCGGTCATGCTGCTCCCCGGTCCCCGATGAAGCGCGCCTTCGCGGCACTCCTGGCGCTTGCCTCGATCTCGTGCCAAACCCCGCAGTGGCCGGTCCAGGGCCCGCTGAGTTCCGCCTACGGCATGCGGATGCAGGGCGTCGTGGGCGGCCTCCATCGTGGCGTGGACATCGCCGCGCCGGATGGAACCCCGGTTCGGCCGGTTCTGTCCGGCAGGGTTCGCTTCGCGGGCACCATGAGCGGCTATGGTCAGGTGATCTGGATCGACCATCGGGATGATGTGATCACGGTATACGCGCACCTCTCCGAAATCTCCGTCGAGGCGGGTCAGGAGGTGTCCAAGGGAACGGTGATCGGGCTGACGGGGCAGTCCGGGAACGCGCGCGGCCCGCATCTGCACCTGGAGATCTGGCGGTGGGGCCGCGAGGTGGACCCGGTCGCGATGCTCGGCCGTCCCGCAGGAAGCTGAAAGGCGGAACGTGGCGACCGGCAGCGTGCCCTGGACGGGATTCTGGCGGACCGGACTTAGCTAAGCTATCTAGCTAAGTTCAGTTTCCCCGCAACTCGCGAATCGCCGCAGCCAAGGCGGGGACGACATCGAACGCGTCGCCCACGATTCCATAGTCGGCGACGCCGAAGATCGGCGCATCGGCATCGCGGTTGACAGCCACGATCACTCCCGAGGTGCGCATCCCGGCCAGGTGCTGGATCGCTCCCGAGATCGCGACCGCGAAGTACAGTTTGGGCGTGACTGTCTTGCCCGTCTGGCCCACCTGCTCGGAATGCGGCCGCCAGCCGGCATCGACCACCGCCCGTGACGCGCCCAGTGCGGCGGACTCGCCGAGGGCATCCCTCAGGTCCTCGACAAGATGCCAGTTCTCCGGACCCTTCAGGCCGCGTCCCCCCGACACGACGATCGTGGCCTCGCTGACATCGATCGATGCTCCACGGGACGCCTCGAAGCCTACGACCCTGTAGCCGGGAGACCGGTCCGATGTGTCCGCGGCGACCGTCTCGCGGGTCGCATCGCGCGGTGATTCGACCGCCGGGAAGACGTTGGGCCGGATTGAAAGCAGCGCCGGGGCGGCAAGCGCCCGCACCTGTGCCAGCGTCTTGCCGGCGAACACCGGGCGCGTGACCAGGATTCCACCCTCGTCGACCGCGACGTCCGTGACGTCCGTGAGCAGCGATGTGCCCAGCTTTGCGGCCACGCGGGGCGCGAGGTCCTTGCCTGCGGCGGTGGCCGCGATGACCACGGCCGCATGGTCTCCTGCGCGGATCAGGCTCGCCAGCGCGGCGGCCCACGCGTCGACCTGGCCGGGCAAGAGATCGTCACCGGCCACCCGCACGATCCGATCGGCTCCGTAGAGCGCCAGCTCGTCGGCGGAAGCACCCGTGACGGCTACCTCCACCTCGCAGCCCAGTCCGTCCGCGATCCTGCGTGCGACCGTGACCACTTCCCGGGAAACCCCCGCGAGCATCTCCTGCTTCGACTCGGCTACCGCAAGCACGTCCGCCATCAGAGGACCCTCGCCTCCTCGCGCAGAAGCCGCACCAGTTCGGGAACCGCCGGCGGCCCCTCTCCCACGATCCGCCCCTCGGGCCGCCGGGGCGGATGGCGCAGCACCTCGACCGAAAGGCCCGGCTCCACGGCCGGAGCCGCCTTCTCGGTCAGCGGTTTGCGCTTGGCCATCATGATCCCGCGCAGAGACGCATAGCGCGGTTCGTACCGGCCCTTGGTGACCGTGGCCACGGCGGGGAGGTCCAGCTCCACGACCTCCTGTCCCCCCTCCACCGCCCTGCGACAGGTCGCCACCCCGTTGGCAACGTCGATCGCCGTGACCGAGCTGGCACACGGCCGCTTCAGCAGTTCGGCCACCATGGGACCCACCTGCTGCTGATCGTCGTCCACCGCCTTGATCCCGAAGAGCACCAGTCCCGCATCGCCGTCCTTCAGCTCGGTGGCGAGCACGCGTGCGGTCGCCCACCCGTCCATCGAGGGATCGCCGGTCAGGAGCACCGCGCGGTGGGCGCCCAGGGCGAGGCCCGCGCGGAGCGATTCGGTCGTGGCCGCGTCGCCGTAGCTGAGCAACGTGACCTCGCCGGCACCGGCGTGCTCGACCAGTTGCAGCGCGGCCTCGACGGCGAATTCATCGTAGGGACTGAGCACGTATTTCACGCCGTCGCGAGAGATGTCCTTCCCGTCGTCCGTGATCCGGATACGGGTTTCCGTGTCGGGGACCCGCTTGACGCAGACGGTGATGTTCACGCTTCCTCGCTACAGAAACGCCCCCACAAGCGCGAAACACACCGTGGCCACGGCACCGCCGGCTAGCGCATAGGGAAGCTGGGTACGCACATGATCGACATGGTCCGTCGCCGCGGCCATCGAGGAGATGATCGTGGTGTCGCTGATCGGCGAACAGTGGTCGCCGAAGATCCCTCCGGAGAGCGCCGCCGCCAGGAACGGCGCCAGATCCAGTCCGAGGCCGCCCGCCGCCGGGACGATGATGGGGATCATGATCGCGAAGGTTCCCCAGCTCGATCCGATCGAAAACGCGATCGCGGACGCGACCACGAAGACCAGCGGGAGGAAGACACCCGGCGACAGAGTCCCCTGCACCACGGAGGCAACGTAGTCGCCCGTGCCCAGCGTCCTCGTCACGCTGCCCAGCGCCAGCGCCAGGAGAAGGATCACCGCAAGCGGTATGAGGCCGCCGGCTCCGCGCAGCGCGATGCGGGTCAGCTCGTCCAGGGAATAGGCCTTCTGGACCAATAGCAGGATCCAGGCCACCGTCAGCGCGGCCAGGGAGGCCCACAGCACCGACGTTGAACCATCCCCTGCGGCGAGGTCTCCGTTGCCCGTAATCCACAGCCCGACCGGCATCATCGCGACCAGCACGACGATCGGTACCACCATGTTGAGCGCGCGGGGTGTGATCGGCGGCTCGACATTCTGCCCGAGCACCTCCTCATCCATCATCGGGGTCGCTCCGGGCCAGAGGACTTCGCCCTTCGCCGCCCGGGCCTCCGCACGTTTCATCGGCCCCCAGTCCATTGTGAAAAGCACCACCCCCAGCGCGAGGGCGACGGCGGCGAACGAGTAGAAGTTGAACAGGATCGACCGCAGGAACACGGACAGTGTTTCGGTCTGGGGAACGCCCGCCTCGGCAAGCAGGCGCAGATTGGTCGCGCCCCACGCGTTCAGCGGTATCAGGATGCAGATCGGCGCGCTGGTGGAATCGATCAGGTACGCCAGCTTCTCGCGGGAATTGCGGTAGCGGTCGAAGAGCGGCCGCGATACGGATCCGGCCACCAGCACCGTGATGTTCGACTCGATGAAGATGATCACGCCGATCACCCATGCCAGCAGCTGCGCCCGGCGGCCGCTGGTGACCCAGCGCTTGTGTTCGAGCCAGCCCACGAACCCCGCTACGCCGCCCGACGATCCCACCGTGGCAATGAGAGCGCCCATCACAAGCGTGAACATGATGACCTGTGCATTGCCGGGGCTTCCCAGCACGCCGACGGTGGACTCCACCGCGTCCATCAGTCCCGTGCCGAAGTCCCAGCCGGCAAGGATCGACCAGGCCAGCCACAGCCCTCCCGCGAGCGACAGATACACCTGGCGGGTACCGATCGCGAGCCCGATCGCGAGGAGGGGCGGCAACAGGGTAATCCAGGTTGGATCGTTCATGTCCCTAAACTACCACCTCGGCGCCTTGACCGCCGGATGCCCCCGGACAAAGAACCTGAGGGGCCAGTCCGCGGCCCGGGATACCCCGATGCGGCCCGAACTGCCGACATCGGCGTCCGCTACGGCCGAGCCCTTCACCAGCTGGACCGGCGGGCCGGCGAGATCGTGGTAGTTGTGGCTCAGCGTGATGCCGAGGGCCTGCGCGAGCCGCCCCGGTCCGTTGCACAGGTCGCTGGCCCGTCCGCGCCGCCCGGCCATCACGTCCAGGCCCGTGGACGGCTCGAGGGCCCGCACGAGAACCGCAGCCGGATCGCCCACCTCGCCGGTCACCACGTTGATGCAGTGATGGATGCCGTAGGAGACGTACACGTACAGCGTGCCCAGGCCCGCGAACATGGCGTCGTTTCGCGGCGTGCGTCCCTTGGAGGCGTGTGCGTGCGAGGCTGGATCGCTCAGTCCGAGGTAGGCCTCGGTCTCCACGATCACGCCACCGGTCTCCACGCCGTCCACCGTCGAGACCAGGGTACAGCCGAGCAACCGTCGGGCCGCCGCGACGGTGTCGCCCGCAAGATACCCCCAGTCCGCGTGCCGGAGGCATGACGTGCGGGCGTCAGCGTTGCCGGCCCGCACCTTCACGGGAACGGCGGCCGCGACGGAAAAGCCCCATCAGACCGGATCGCGCCGGTTTCCCGTCATCGGAAGCGGCTTTCCCAGGATCAACCATTGCCGCAGCCCGATCCGCATCGCCGGACGGGGCGTCGGACGATCCCCGTGTCGGGCGGCTGGAAGACCCGGGTGACGATGAAGAGCCCGGCCGGGTTGCGGGAGCCTGCCCGGTCGAGGTTCCCGTCGCGCCGCCGGGCTTGCGGCCCGACGTCGGGGAGGTATTCGCCGACTGTCCGGACCCGTCGGCCGACCTTGAGCGCGCCAGGGCGGCGCTTCTCCGCTTGTAGTCGCCCTCCCAGGCGGCCATGACGCTGTTGGCGCGGGCACGAACAGCTTTTCTTACGCGGTCGGGCTCACGGTGCAGGACCGAGAAGACCTCGGCGCCAAACGCTTCGACCAGCCGCTCGGCCGTCTTCACTCCCACGCCCTTGTACCGGTTGGCGAGGTAGCTCTTGATGGATCCCTCCGTCACCGGAAGCCCCAGGGCTTTGGGGTCAAAGGGTATGGCGACCGATTCACGCCGGGGCTCCACCAAAGCAATGCCGTAACTCCCGTCCTTCGCACGCTCGAGCCTCACGACGCCCTGCTTCTCCGCATAGCGCAGGAACTTGCTGAACTTGCCGAAGCCGTGCGCCGCTTCGGAGAAGTTCCTGTCGATTGCCAGCATTCGCCGCTTGACGTCGGAGTCGCGCACACGCCCCGGCTGCTTGCCACCCACTTCCACCACGGCTCGCTTCAGCAGATCCAGCGAAGGGGCGGGGTCCTTTACCGGCCGGCCCGGCTGGGTCGCGGGCGGCTCTCGCACCGCCTGGGCCCGATTCCCTCCACGGGGGTCCGTGCCGCGGCTTCCCCGGCCGGCTTGCCGGCGCGCTGGAGGCGACCGTCTCGCCCGCCTGCGGCTCTGCTCCCCATTCCCGGCGGCCTCACTCGATTGTTCAACCGGACCCTTCTGCGCGGAGGCGTCTCCGCGGGGGGCAATGTGGTATTGCCCGTTCTCTCCCCGCTCGATGTTCAGCAACCCCCTGTTCGCCGCTTCCACGAGGAACTTGGAGAATTTTTTGTAGCCCAGATTCCGCTCGTCGAACGAAGGCGACATCTCCATGATGACCTGCTTCAACCGGTCGGAGCGCATCACGTCACCGCGGGAAGCCATTTGCGCGACCGCCTCTTCCACGCACTGCCAGGCATCGGGCGCGCCGGTCGCGTGCTCGGAAGTACGGCTCAGGCCCGTGAGCGCGGTGTAGGAGTAGTACTCGTCGCAGTTCTGCACCAGGATGTCCGAACTGGACTCCTGAATGCCGATCCCGATCACATACTTCCCGTACTCCTTCAACTTGAGGACCAGGCTGGAGAAGTCGGAGTCGCCCGTGAGAAGGATGAAGGTGCCGATCTCGGGCCGGATGAAGACCAGCTCGATGCCGTCGATCGCCATCCGGATGTCGGTCGCGTTCTTCTTCGAACTGCCGTAGGCGGGCGCGAAGATGAGGTCGATCGAGGCTTCCGAAAGCGGAACGATGTACTGGGGATAGCGGCGCCAGTCCGCATAGGCCCGCTGGACCGTCACCTTGCCCTTGATGATGTCGGAGTCAAGGAGGTTCTTGAGTTCCTTGGCCAGATCACTGCGCATGCCCATCGTGACGTTGTCGAAGTCGATGAGCAGCGCCGCATTGGGAGCCTCCCGGGAAACCTGTCGACCCGGGTCGGCATGAGGGGTCTTCATATACGGATTCCGCATCCTCAGTCTGCCGTCAAGCGTGGTTTCGCGTTCGCCTTCGGCGGGCCGGTCCGTGCGGAGGACACCTGGCGGGCCAGCTCCTGCCGCCATATGCCGCCGGAGGCAGTACGCGGAAAGTCGTCCATGAAACTAACAAAGTCGGGCACCTTGTACGCCGAGAGCGTCGCCGCGCTCCACTCCCTGACTTCGTTTTCCGAAACCACACCGCCCTCGACGCGGATCACACACGCGCAGATCGCCTCCCCCAGAATCTCGTCTGATACGCCGACAACCACTGCTCGTGCAATGGCGGGATGGGCCATCAGGCGATCCTCCAGTTCCTTGGGATACACGTTGAATCCGCCGCGGATCATCACGTCTTCCCTGCGGCCGATCAGGTGGAGGCACCGCTCGTCGTCCAGCATGCCGAGGTCGCCGGTCTTCAGGAATCCCTCCGCGTCGAACGAAGCGGCCGTCTCTCGCGGCTGGCGATGATACCCGCACATCACGCCCGGCCCCCGTACACGGATTTCCCCGACGCTCTCGCCGGGGAGCGCCGTCCCGTCGTCCTCAGTGACGCGTACGGTCGTGCCCTCCAGGGGCCGCCCCACCGTAAACCACCGAGTCGCAGCGGCCTCCTGGTACCGCCCGATGGCGAGGGTGGACGCCGCTTCGGTCAGTGAATACGCGATGATCAGCGGGACTCCGAAGAATTCCTCCACGCGGCGGGCAAGTGACTCGCGCACCGGGGCGCCGGCCGCGATGCACAGCCTGAGGGATTCCGGCGCCGGTGAGCGATCCTCGGCGTCCCCGAGTGCCGCGGCAAAGAGCGTGGGGACCGCGCTGAGGATCGTTGCGCCATGGCGCTGGGCCAATGCAAACGTCTCGGCTGGATCGCGGTCACCCTGCAGAATCAGGCTGGCTCCCTCGAGGGCCGTGCCCAGGAGTCCGGGCCCCAGACCGAAGGCGTGATGCAGCGCGCCGACTCCGGCCACGACGTCATCGGCGTTCATCCCTGTGGCCGCTGCCGTGCCGGCTGCCGCGTAGAGCAGGTTGCCGTGCGACAGTTCGACCCCCTTCGGCTTGCCCGTCGTTCCGAAGGTGTACACGATCGCGAAGGGCGTCCGAGGGTCGACCTCCGGCTCCGCGAAGTCGCGTCCCCGCCCCGGCGACACGAGGTCTTCCCATTGGAAGATGCGGTCGTCGTACCACAGGTCCTCCTCACCCACGGTGACCAGATGGCGGAGTCCAGGCAACTCGTTGAGCAAGTCCTCGAAGAGCTGCAGGTAGTCGGTCCCGTATGCATCCTCGGCCGAGACCGCGCACACCGCGCCCGAATGCCTGAGCATGTAACGGAGATCCGGCAACGTCAGCCGTGGATCCAGTGGGACTACCCGGGCCCCAAGCTTCGCCGCGGCAAACACAGCGACCGCGAACTCGGGCCATGCCGGAAGCACCAGCGCCACGCGGTCGCCTTCGCCGATGCCCAGGTTCTTCAGCGAAGCGGCGAGAGACAGCGCCTGAGCCTCGACCTCCCCGTACGACCAGATCGCGTCACCGAAATGCAGGAACGGCGACCCCGGGGTATCGGCTGCACGCCGGGCCAGGACCGCAGATACGGTTGGCGGCGATCCTTTACGCACGCTCCCGCGGCTCATCGCCACTTCTCCATCATTCTCACCAGGTCATCGACTTCCACCGGGATGGTAACCTCGCTTCCTCTTCCCACGCGTCCCAACTCCTCGAGCCGGACCAGATGCACGACCCCCGACCGTGTCTTCTTGTCTCTCGTCATCCGGTCGGCGAGCCGCCGGGGCCGCGCGAGGCCGTTGTGGGTATCGGGCAGCCCGAAGGCGCGCACCAGTCGCCGGACATGGTCGGCGGTACCCCTGGCCGTGACGGACAGTTCCTCACCGACCCTTGCTTCCGACACCATCCCTACGGCCACCGCGTGGCCATGTGACAGCCTGTAGCCCGACTCGGCCTCGAGCGCGTGGCCTACGGTATGCCCAAAGTTGAGCACCTGGCGGCGGCCGGCCTCGAATTCGTCGGCCGACACGACCCCCGCCTTGATCTCAACCGACCGGACCACCGCGCGCTCCACATCCTCCCCGCGTCCATCCAGCAGCGGCGCGGCCCGGCTCGCCAGCCACTCCCCGTAGTCCGCGTCCACGATGACGCCGTGCTTGACCGCCTCCGCAAACCCCTCCGCCCTGGCGCCGCGCCCGAGCGTGACCAGGAAGTCGGGATCGGCCAGCACCATTTCGGGCGCGTGGAACGCTCCCACGAGGTTCTTGCCCAGCGCGTGGTCCACACCCGTCTTCCCCCCGACGGAAGCGTCGATCATGGCCAGCGTTGTTGTGGGAACCTGGATGAAGGGAATCCCGCGCAGGTACGTGGCCGCAACGAAGCCCGCGACATCGCCTACCACGCCGCCTCCGAGCGAGACGACGCAACTGTCCCGACCCAGGCGCGCCTCGAGGAGCGAATCGGTGAGACGCGCCCACGTCTCCCGGGTCTTGTGGGCTTCCCCGGCCGGAAACGAGACAGCCACAACGTCGATTCCGGCCGAGACCAGGTGCGCACGCACCTCCCGGCCCCAAAGTCCCTTCACGTTGTGGTCGGTGATCAGGGCGCATCGACCCGATGGTGCTGCGTCGGCCACCGCCGAATCGACAAGCCTGCGCACCCCTCCGCCCACGCGCACGCGGTAGCCGCCGGAGGCGGAACGAACGGACACCTCGCTGTGCTTTACCAGTGACCGCTCCAATTGCCTGACAAACCGCGGATGGCTTCACGAATGAAGCATCATCGTCGGCTGGCGCCCGGTCAACCCGTCTGAGGGCACCAGGCGCCTTTCGGGCATCGGTCCGCAAGCGGCGAACGACGACGGCCGCCAACGCGGTCCGCCATGACCCGAATGGTGATAAATTGGAGCGGGCGGGCCCGGTCTCGAACCCGGTCGAAAGCGGTCGTGGCGACGAGAGAAACCGGAACGGGTACGGGCGCGTCCGGAGCGGAGACTCGCACGGTCGGGAGGAGTGACAAGCGTGCTGCGTGGCATCTTGCAGAGGATTCGAAGCATCCCTCGGATCGTGTGGTTCGTGGGCCTGTTCCTCTGTGCCGCCGGACTTGGGCTTGCCGCGGGCTCTTGGCGGAACCTGTGCGCCGATTGCCCTTCGATCGCCCAGATCTACACCTACGAGCCGCAACAAACGTCCAAGGTCTTCGCGCGCGATTCGACGCTGGTGAGCGAAATCGGCCTGGAGCGACGTACGCCCGTCTCGCTGGCCAGTCTTCCGGCGCACGTTCCCCAGGCGTTCATCGCGATCGAGGATCGCAGGTTCTATTCGCATCGCGGGCTCGACTGGCGGGGTATCACCCGCGCGGGTCTGGAGGTATTGCGGACCCGGTCCCTGTCCGGTGCCGGCGGCAGCACGATCACGCAACAGTTGGCCCGAAACATGTTCACCGATCGCATCGGCTTCGAGAAGAGGGTGTTGCGCAAACTCAAGGAATGGCAGGTCGCGCTCGCATTGGAGGAAGCGTATACCAAGGACCAGATCATCGAGGCATACATGAACCAAATCGGGTATGCTCATGGCTGGTATGGACTTCAGACTGCATCGCGAAACTACTTCGGCAAGAATGCCATCGACATGAACCCGGCGGAAGCCGCGCTGCTGGCGGCGATCGCCAACCGCCCCGAGCGCTACAGTCCCTTCAACAACCACGACGCCGGGCAACGCCGGCGCAACCTGGTTCTGGATCTCATGACGCGCGAGGGGTACCTGACCGGGGAAGAAGCGGAGCGCTGGAAGGCCGAGCCACTCCCCACCGAGAGGGCTCGCAACGTTCAGGTGCAGGCTCCGTACTTCGTGGAATGGGTGCGGGGCATTCTCGCCGACCGGTTCGGAGGCAAGCTGTACACCGGAGGGCTGAGAATCTACACGACGCTCGACCTCGAAATGCAGGCCGCAGCCCGAGTCGCCATGGAGAACGGCTGGGACAGGATCGAGCAGCGACCCGGGTTCACGCACACGACCTATCGGGAGTTTGCGGACCAGACGGACGACGCGGACGTGCCGGAAATCCCCTACGTGCAGGGAATGTTCATCGCCGCCGACCCTGCTACCGGTCACGTTCGTGCGATGATCGGGGGGCGGGACTTCGTGCACTCCAAGTTCAACCGGGCGATCCAGGCGAGGCGGCAGGCGGGATCGTCCTTCAAGCCGTTCGTCTATGCCGCGGCGCTGGAGAGCGGCATCCCGGCATCCGAGGTCTTCACGGACAGCCCGGTCATCCTTGACCAGGTGGACGGGACCACGTGGGCGCCCAGCAACTACGAGCCGGAGTTCCTCGGCTCGATCACCATGCGCGAAGCCATGAGCAAGTCGATCAACATGGTCGCCATCAGGGTCGGCATGCAGGTGGGACTGGAAAGCGTCGGTCAGATGGCCCGCCGCCTGGGCATCCGAACGGAGGTCGAACGGTATCCGTCGAGCGCGATCGGTGCCGCCGAGGTGATTCCCATCCAGATGCTGGAAGCGTATTCGGTGTTTGCGACGCTGGGGGAGAGGGTTCGCGCGTTCCCGATCCTGAGGGTCGAAAGCGCCGATGGCGAGGTGCTCTGGGAACCCAGGCCGGAGCGCACGCGAGTGCTGGACCCGCTCGTGGCCCGGCTCGCCGTGTCCATGCTGGAAGAGGTCGTGGCGCAGGGAACCGGGAACCTCGGAATCCGCCAGGTGGCGGGACTGCCGACGGCCGTGCCGGCGGCCGGCAAGACCGGGACGACCAACGAGGGCAGGAACGTCTGGTTCCTTGGCTTCACCCCGACGCTGGCCGCCGCGGTCTGGTTCGGGATGGACCAGCCCGTCCCCATTGTTCCCCGCGCTACCGGCGGCGGCCTCGCGTCGCCTGTGTGGGGCGAGTTCATGAAACGGGTGTACTACGGGGAAGCGTCGTCGGACAGGGAGGGCACGCTCGCCGGCGAGTCAGGCGCGCTGCTGCCGGTTCCAGACCCGTGGCCCATACCCGCTACGCTGGTCACTCGCAGGGTCGACAGTCGGACCGGCCTGCTGGCATCGCGGTGGTGCCCACCGGACGACGCCTACGACGAGTTGTATCTTCCCGGCACGGAACCTGTGCAGCCATGCGACCGTCCCGATCAGTCCATCATACCGAACCGCGAGCCGTGACTCCGCCATCGAACCGCGCCATGACCGACGATTCCGCTCCCCACATCTTCATCTTCGAGACCACCCACCATGCGATGTGGGCCGAGGATGTCGCCCGCGAGCAGGCGATACCCGTCGAGGTCGTACCCGCCCCACCGGAGGGCGGCGCCAAGTGCGGAATCGCGCTGCGCATTCCCGAGAGTCGAGCAGGCGAGCTGACGAACGCACTCGACGAGGAGCGAATTCTCTATCGGGTTCTACAGGCCTGAACCCGCCGGGGAGCCGACGCTCAACCCCGGACGCGGTCGGTCACCCGTGTCAGGCGGTGCTTTCAGTCAGCCGCCGACCACCCGCTCGAGCACAAGCGGCAACGGATCGTCTCCCAGTCGGTCGGCGACCTCGACGGCGTCTTCCAACACCCTGGCCCCTACGAACAGGTCGTCCGGCGACGCGCCGTGGACGATGGCAAGCGGATCACCGCGCGACACCTGGTCGCCCACCCGGGTACACAGTTCGAATCCGACCCTGGGATCGATGTCCTGATCCTGGCGCGTCCGGCCACCGCCCATTGGAATCACTCCATACCCAAGCGCGCGCGGATCGATTCTCGAGACAATTCCTCCCCTGTTCGCGGTAACGGCCCTGGTCATCGGCGCAACCGGCAAACCGAAGTCGTCCTGCGAGAAACCCAGTGTGCCCCCCTGGGCTTTCACCAGCCGCCGAAACCGCTCCAGCGCGCCTCCACCGGCCAGAACATCGGCCGCGCGCCTGCGACCTTCCTCCAACGTCAGAACCAGACCCGCCGAGAGCGCCATCTCGCCGCCCAGTTCCGCCACCAGGTGTCGAAGCTCGTCCGGTCCTTCGCCTGCAAGACACGCCACCGCTTCACGGACCTCAAGGGCGTTGCCAACCGAATGTCCAAGCGGTCGGTCCATCGCCGACAGAACCGCGGTCACGGCCAGACCGCGGGCGCGTCCGACGCCGACCATCGCCCGCGCGAGCTTCCTGGCGTCTTCGATTCGGGACAGGAAGGCACCCGAGCCCACCTTGACGTCCAGGACGAGGCCGTCCAGGCACTCCGCCAGCTTCTTGGACATGATCGACGCCGTGATCAGCGGAAGCGAGGGTACGGTCGCGGTGACGTCGCGCAGTGCGTAGAGGCGCCGGTCCAGCGGCGCGATCTCCTCCGTCTGGCCGATCATCGCGCACCCGACCGATTCGAGTATCGTGTTGAATCGCTCCAGTGAAATGTCTGTCCGAAAGCCAGGGATCGATTCGAGCTTGTCCAGCGTCCCACCCGTATGCCCGAGACTCCGTCCCGACATCATCGGCACGACCATGCCCATCTCCGCCGCGAGAGGGGCGAGCACGATCGAGACCTTGTCCCCCACCCCGCCGGTGGAGTGCTTGTCCACCCGCGGACCCGCGGCACGGCCTCTGACAAGGACATCGCCGGAACGCAGCATGACATCGACCAGCATCTCCAGCTCCGAGTCGTCGAGCCCTCTGAAGAAGACGGCCATGAGGAACGCCGCCATCTGGTCATCCCCCACATCACCCCGGAGGTAGCCCTTCAGCAGCCCCTCCAGCTCCTGCCGGGACAGCGCATACCCGTCCCGCTTGCGGGCAATCAGCTGCTGGGGGATCATCCTGCCACGCTCAGCGCGCCGTCGGCCACATGGACTATGGAGGGGAGCCTCAGCACGGCTTCCCCCAGCCGTTCACGATATCGTCGCCACGTCCTTCTCCGCAGCTTCGTCGGGACGTGCCGGCGGCTCCCAGTCCATGCCCCTGACGTACCGCTGCAGCCAGCGCATTTCCTCTACCAGGAGGGTGCGGCGATGCCTGGGTTCCCGGATCCCGTGACCCTCGCGCGGGAAGAGGATGAAGCGCGCCTCCACGCCCAGGTGACGGAGCCCGGCGAAGAAGTTCATCGACTGCTCCATTGTATCGGTGCGGTCCTCGGTTCCGTGGAACAGAATGGTCGGCGTGGTCACCCTGTCCAGGTGGCTGTAGGCCGAGCGTTCGGTCCAGTAGTCCCGATTCGACCACGGGTCGCCCCCGAGATACCACCGTACCACGTCGAAGTTGAATCCCGCGCCGAACTCGCTCCGCCAGTCCGCCACCATCGCCCCGAGGCTCGCGGCCTTGAAGCGCTCCGTTCTGGTGATCGTCCACCCGCCCAGAATGCCGCCGTAGCTCCAGCCCTTGACGGCCAGGGAGTCCGGATGCGCCACGCCCCGCTCGATGATCGCGTCGACGCCCGTCATGAGGTCATGGTAGTCCCCGCCGCCGATGTCGTTCATGTTGCCGCGCAGCAGCGCGTCCCCATAGCCGGACGAACCGCGAACGTTGGGCTGCAGCACCGCGTACCCCTGCGCGACCAGGATCTGCGCATCGGCGTCGAAGCCCCGGGTGAACACGCCTGCCGGCCCCCCGTGGATCTCAAGGACCGCCGCGCCGGGCGATGTCCTTCTCGCGGGCCGATAGAGAATCCCTTCGATCTCGAGACCGTCGGTGCTCTGCCAGCGAACGACCTCCGGTTCGGCCAGATTCCGGTCCGCGAGATCCGGGTTGGCGTCCGTGAGCCTCACTCTGGAATCGTCCGAGAGGTCGGCGAGCCACAGGTCGCCGGGTGCGCTGGGGCTCGCGTGCTGGAACGCCACCCTGCGGTGCAGCGCGTCGAACGACGCCCCCGATATGATTCCGTTTCCGTGGGTGACCTGCTCCACCTCGCCCGACCTGACGTCCACGCGGAAGATGTTCGCGTCGGTGCGGTCGAGCGCGACGATCTCGACGGATCGCCCACCTGGGTTCCAATGGTAGCTACGGATGTCGACGTCGGTATCCGCCGCAAGCTGCCGGACGTTGCCGGTCGGGATGTCGTAGTGGTACAGATTGCCCTGATCCAGCTCCCAGGTCTCCAGATCCGGCGCCCCGAAGGTGATCGCGCGACCATCCGGCGACCACGCCAGCTGCGATTCGGGTGCGTCGTTGTCGGTGATCTGCACCTCCTCGCCGCTGGAGATCGTGTGCAACACCACCTCCGAAAGATGGCCCGCGTTGCGGCGGTTCTCCTGCCGGTACACGTACACGAGGAAGTTGCCGTCCGGCGACGGGGCGTAGTCCCCGATGCGGCGGGGTCCGGGGGTCACACGGGTCGCATCGAGCGGAGCTTCGGCCAACGAAACCGTCACCCGCCAGACGCCGTTCCACGATCCCCGCGTCTGGCCGTTCGGGCCCTCGTCGATGAACACGGCATCGTCGCCCTTCTTGCGCTCTTCCTCCAGATCGTCGGGAAGCGAATCGTTCGCCTGGAAGAACACCGAGGCTCCATCCTCCGACCAGCGGTAGCTGCCCACGGCCGTCGGATGTCTGGTCAGCTGAACGGCCTCTCCCCCGTCGACCGGAAGCACGAAGAGTTGCCGCACTCTGTCGCTGTCCCCGACCGGGCGGGTGAACGAGACCCAGCGCCCGTCGGGAGACCACTCAGGGTTGCTGTCGTCGGCGGAGCCCGTGAACGGGCGCGCCCCCGTGCCATCGGAGCCGACCACCCAGATCCGACTCTTGCGTTCGTTCTCGTCCCAGTCCAGTTCGTCCTTCACAAAGAGAATCCGCGTGCCGTCCGGTGCCAGCTTCGGCCCCGACACGCGCACCATGTCGATGGCGTCGTCAACGGTGAAGGCCGCGGCATCGGCCGCCTGGCCGGCCGCATCGGAAGGGCCGAGACAGCCGAGGAGGACGAGAAGGGTCCATTTACTCGAGTGAATGCGCATGTTGGTGCTCCCGAAAAGCGAGTGCCTGCTATCAGCCTTCTGATAATAGGGCAGGCACCGCCTCGGGGGCATCCGGGCGCATGTTCGCCGACACGTGGCCCGGGGGTTCCCTACCGGGCCTGAATGATGAGTTCCAGGAGTTCTCCCGGTCCTACCGGCATCGTTTCGGTGAGGAACTCGGAGCCCGCCAGGAACTTCACGCGCAGTTGAATGTCCGGAAGCGGCCACCGGGTCCGGAAGGTCGCTTCATCCTTTCCGGGAACGATGCCCAGGCGCATGGACGCTCCGCCCCGTGCGGTGTAGACGGTGGCCTGGCTGAAATGGTTGTTCCGCACCAGGATCTCGATCTCCTCGGATTCCCGCAGGTCCGCCTCCATGGGGTTCGTCCTTGTGCCGCTCGCGGTCGCGCACGCGCTCAAGAGTGCAAGCGCCGTCGCGGCAAGCACGTGAAGACGAAAACGGTGCCCTGCGGGTGTTGAAAGCGTATTCGACATCATCGGCTCCTCGCGTTCGCAATACCCCTGGCGCCGGCAGACTCGGGACTGCTCGCCTGTTTCGGTCACCATGGGTATTGTAGTCCTCCTCTGTTACCCCAGCCACTGCGCACAAACTGCCAGGAGGTAATCGTGCGGCCTGTCTTCCTCTACACCACAGTCGCCCTGTTGGTTGCATCTCCGCTCGCGGCCCAGTCCGGCCGCCTGACCGAAATCGACGTCTTCGACCTCGAGTATACCAGCGACCCCAGGATCTCCCCCGACGGGGACCAAGTCGTGTATGTGCGGCAATTTGCTGACGTCATGACGGACATGAACTACTCCAACCTGTGGCTGATCGGATCCGACGGCAGCGCTCATCGCCCCCTGACGACCGGCAAGTTCATCGACCACAGCCCCCGCTGGTCCCCGGACGGGTCGAGAATCGCGTACATGTCGAACCGGGACGGAACTCCGCAGATCTACATGCATTGGCTGGAGACCGGACAGACGGCGGCCATCACGAACCTCACGGATCCCGCGGCAGGGCTCTCCTGGTCTCCGGACGGATCGCTCCTGGCGTTCCACAAGCTGGTTCCCGAAGCACCCCTGGTGATCGGACAGCTACCCGCCGCGCCTGCAGGCGCACAGTGGGCCGAGCCGGCGAAGTACACGGACAAGCTGGTGTTCCGCTTCGACGGAGTGGGCGACCTGCCGTCCGGCTACTGGCACCTCTTCGTCGTCCCCGCGGAAGGCGGCACGCCAAGACAGCTGACCTCGGGGGACAGACACTACAACGGTGGTTTCTTCGGTGGCCAGGGAGGCGCGCCGGAGTGGGCTCCGGCCTCGGACGCCATCGTGCTCTCGGCCAATCTGCGCGAGGACTGGGAGTTGGAATGGGGGGACTCCGAGGTGTACGAGGTCTCGGTTGCGGACGCCGGCGTCCGGGCCCTGACCGATCGGCGGGGCCCCGATTCATCGCCGACGGTGTCGCCGGACGGACGGCAGGTGGCCTATCTCGGCTACGACGAACGGTACCAGGGGTACCAGGTCACGCGGCTCCACGTCATGGACCGCGACGGCTCGAATTCGCGGGTCGTGAGCGGCGGGCTGGATCGATCGGTCTACGGGGTTCGGTGGGCGCCGGGAGGCGAGGGCATCTACGGGCTCTACGACGACGAGGGGAACACGAAGCTCGCGCTCTTCCAGCTCGACGGCACGCACGAGGTCCTCGGCGAGGACGGCGGCAGCGGGTTCATGGCGTACGGCGGCTTCGGCGTGTCGTACACGGTGGCCCGGGACGGCACGTTCGCCTTCACCACCAGCCGCCCTGACCGGCCCGGCGACGTGATGGTCGGCGGCGACGGCCCCGCCAGGGTCATCACCGCCGTCAACGCCGATCTGTTCGCGGCGAAGACGCTGGGCGCCGTCGAGGAGATCTGGTGGGAGTCCTCGCGCGACGGCCGGCCGGTCCAGGGCTGGATCATGAAGCCCCCGAATTTCGACCCGAACAACAAGTACCCCCTCATCCTCGAAATACACGGGGGCCCGTTCGCGAATTACGGCGACCGCTTCGACGTCGAGAAGCAGCTGATGGCCTCACACGGATTCGTGGTCTTCTACGCCAACCCCCGGGGCAGCACCAGCTACGGCGAGGAATTCGGCAACCTCATCCACCACGCGTATCCCGGCGACGACTTCCATGACCTCGATTCGGGCGTCGACGCCGTGATCGCGCAGGGCTACATCGACGAGGACAACCTGTTCGTCACCGGCGGCAGCGGCGGCGGCGTGCTGACCTCCTGGATGATCGGGAACACGGACCGGTTCAGGGCCGCGGTATCGTTCTACCCCGTGATCAACTGGTACAGCTTCGCGCTGACCGCCGACATGGCCCCGATGGCCGTCAGCCACTGGTTCCCGGGATTGCCCTGGGACAACGTCGAGCATTACGAAAGCCGGTCGCTGCTCTCGGTGGTGAAGAACGTGACCACGCCCACGCTGATCATGACGGGCGAGGAGGACTGGCGCACGCCGATGTCGGAGTCGGAACAGTACTACAAGGCGCTCAAGCTGCTGGGCGTCGACGCGGTGCTCGTTCGCGTGCCCGGCGAAGCGCACGGCATCTGGGGGCGCCCGTCGCACGGAATGGCGAAGATCACGACCGTGAAGGGATGGTTCGACAAGTACGCGACGGAGCGCAGGCCGGTATCGTAGCCGGGGCCTGACGTTACGTCAGGGTCCCCGCGGCCCCCGCGGGCCATGTCGCCACCCGCGCTCGGCGGCCGTTTCCGCTAACCCTGACGTTACGTCAGGGTGCCCGCGGGTGACGCCTGTATGGCGCCGCTCGCTCAGCGCGACTCCATCGGGACATAGTCCCGGCGGGGTTGCCCGCGGAACACCTGACGCGGCCGCGCGATCCGCTGCTCGCGATCCACGACCATCTCCTCCCACTGCGCGAGCCAGCCGACGGTGCGCGGTATCGCGAAAAGCACCGGGAAGAGCTCGACCGGGAAGCCCATGGCCTGGTAGATCAGACCCGAATAGAAGTCCACGTTCGGATAGAGGTTGCGCTTGACGAAGTATTCCTCCTGCAGCGCGATCCTCTCCAGCTCCAGGGCGATGTCCAGGAGCGGATTGCGGCCGGTGACCTCGAAGACCTCGTCGGCGGCGCGCTTGATGATCGTCGCGCGCGGGTCGTACGCCTTGTACACGCGGTGTCCGAACCCCATGAGGCGGCGCTCTCCCCTGCGCACGCTGTCCATGAAGGCGGGAATATTGTCGGTGGTCCCGATCTCGGTGAGCATCCGGAGCACGGCCTCGTTGGCCCCACCGTGCAGCGGTCCGTACAGGGCCGCCATCGCTCCCGCCATGGCGCAGTAGGGGTCGCCCCGAGAGCTGCCGATCACCCGCATCGCGGTCGTGGAACAGTTCTGCTCGTGGTCGGCGTGCAGGATGAAGAGAATGTCCAGCGCGCGCACCAGCGCGGGGTCCGGCCGATACTCCCGCCCACCGATCCGGAAGAGCATGTTCAGGAAATTGGCCGTGTAGGAGAGTCCGTTCTCGGGGTAGACGTACGGCAGGCCCTTGTGGTGCCGATAGGTGAACGCGGCCAGAGTCGGCATCTTGGCGAGGAGCCTGATGATCTGGCTCCTGCGATTGGCTGGATCCTCGATCTCCTTGGCCTCGGGGTAGAACGTGGACAACGCAGCCACGGTGGAGATCATCATCCCCATGGCGTGGGCATCATACCGGAAGCCCTGAAGGATCGTGAGGACGTTCTCGTGCACGTACGTGTGAAAGGTCACATCGTGCACGAAACCGTCGAGTTCGCCCCTGCCCGGCAGCTCCCCGTTCAGAATCAGGTAGGCGACCTCCAGGAAGCTGGACTGTTCGGCAAGCTGCTCGATCGGGTACCCGCGGTACTCCAGGATACCCTTGCCCCCCTTGACCTCGGTGATGCGGCTGGTGGTGAAGGCCGTGTTCGTGAAGCCGGGATCGTAGGCCATCATCCCGAAATCGCCTTCATTGACCTTGATCTGGCGCAGATCGATCGCGCGGATCACGTCGCCGTCGCGGACGTCCACCTCGTATTGGCGTCCGGTGCGGTTGTCGGTAATGGAAAGGGTGTTCTTCGCGTTGTGCTGAGACATCGGGTCTCCGGGCCGGATCGGTGCCGGGTCGGGGGATAGGGTCGTGTGTGCGACCCTTATTCTACCACGGAACGCAAATCTGCGAAATCGTGGTGAATCCTGACACGGGCTCCTACGGCTCGACGCGCTCGAACACCCCCCGATTGCCGTCCCTGTCGAAAGCGAGAACGTCGTATGGGCGCGGATTCGGCCCTTCCATTCCCGGTGATCCGATGGGCATTCCGGGCACGGCGATCCCGAGCGCCGCTGGAGCTTCGTCCAGGAACGCACGCACGACGCGGGCGGGAACGTGCCCCTCGATCACGTAGTCGCCGACCACGGCGGTATGACACGATCCCAGATCCAGCGGCACCCCGGTCCGCCGCTTCACGGCGTTGATGTCCATCACATTCTCGACGCTCACGGTGAAGCCCGCGGCCCTCATGTGATCCACCCACTTGGCGCAGCATCCGCACGTGGCCGTCTTGTAGACGTGCATATCCGCATCCGTGTCCGGCCCCGCCGGCCGGAACGACATGACCAGTACCACGCCCCCCAGGAGCAGGATCCCCGCAAGCAGCTTCTTCATGTTCATCCGGTGCTTCCCTTCTTTCGGTGAGAGAGCCTAAAGATAGTCCGCGTCCGGCCTGCCCTGAAAGCGTCGTGGCGGGCGATTCCCGTTTTCGTCCCACACGGGCATGCACGTGGCCCGCTTCGAAGCAACGCGGCGCCCACCACCGGACGATCACACGTGCCGGCCACCCCCATCGTCGCCGGCCAGCGCGGCCATTGCCGCCGGGAGCCGCAGGGCGCGATCCAACCGCGAGTGCCGAGGGAGGGACTCGAACCCTCACGCCCGCAAGGGCAAAGGTTTTTGAGACC
>JAPPNN010000015.1 GCA_028873815.1 Gemmatimonadota bacterium
CCGCGCAGCGCGTCGACCGGCACCGTGTTGGTGAAGAACGACTTGACCTCGCAGTAGACCGCCGGCGTCGTGTACGGTCCCGCGAACAGGATCCCGTACAGGTACGTCGGCACGCAGGTGGCGAACGTGGACAGGTACGCCCCCAGGTTCGCCTTGGTCGAGACGTGCAGCCCCAGGAACTTGCCGTCCGCGTCCAGCGCCAGGCGGGCCGTGCTGATGTGGTCGCGCCCGTGCGTGTCCGACTTGAAGGCGTCGATCCGCTCGCACGTCCACTTCACCGGCCTGCCCAGCTGCCCGGCGGTCCACGTCAGAATCGCCTCTTCCGCGTAGTGCGGGATCTTCGAGCCGAATCCGCCGCCCACGTCCGGCGCCACGATCCGCAGCTTGTGCTCGGGCAGTCCGAGGACAAACGCGCCCAGCAGCAGCCGGATCAGGTGGGGGTTCTGACTTGTGGTATAGAGGGTGTAGTCCCCTGTTGCGGGGTCGTAGTTCGCAATGGCTGCACGGGGCTCGATCGCGTTTGGAATGAGGCGGTTGTTGGTCACGTCGATCGAGACCACATGCGTGGCTTCCTCGAAGGCCGCATCCGTGGCTGCCCGGTCGCCGACCTCCCAGTCATAGCAGACGTTGCCCGGCGCCTCGTCGAAGACCTGTGCGGCGCCCTCGGCTTCCGCCGCCTCGATCGAGGCTACCGCCGGAAGATCCTGGTAGTCCACGTCGATCAGGTTGGCCGCTTCCTTCGCCTGTTCGCGCGTCTCGGCCACGACGATCGCGACGCAGTCACCCACGTAGCGGACCTTCCCGATCGCCAGCGCCGGATGCCCCGGCTCGACCATCGGCTCGCCGTCCTTGCTGTGGATCAGCCACCCCGTCGGGATGCCGCCCACGCCCTCCATGTCCGAGCCCGTGAAGATCGCGTGCACACCCGGCGCCGCCGCGGCCGCGCTGGTGTCGATCCCGCCGATGCCAGCGTGCGCGACCGGCGAACGGAGGATGTACCCGTAGAGCTGCCCGGGCAGGTTGATGTCGTCCGTGTAGCGGCCGCGTCCGGTGAGAAAGCGGGTGTCTTCCTTTCGCTTGACCGACGCGCCGATGCCTGAACCGTTCGCACTCATGACCCACCTCCCATGGCCTTCGCGCCCGCCTGGACGGCCTTGACGATGTTGTGGTAGCCGGTGCAGCGGCAGAGGTTGCCCTCCAGCCACTCACGGACCTCGTGCTCGCTCGGGTCCGAGTTCTGGTTCGCCAGATCGACCGCGCTCATCACCATGCCCGGCGTGCAGAAGCCGCACTGCAGCCCGTGGTGCTCGCGGAAGGCCTCCTGCATGGGGTGCAGGTCGGAGCCGTTGGCGAGACCCTCGATCGTGGTGACTTCAGCGCCGTCCGCCTGCGCCGCCAGACAGGTGCAGCTCTTCACCGAGGTGCCGTTGACGTGGACCACGCACGCGCCGCACTGGCTCGTGTCGCATCCGACGTGGGTTCCGGTGAGACCGAGATGTTCGCGCAGGAATTCGACGAGGAGCGTGCGGCCCTCGACGTTTCCCGACCGCTCCATCCCGTTCACGGTCATGGTGACGGTTGGCATGGGCGCCTCCAGCAAAGGGTGGTAGGGCAAGTCCGTGGCCCGCGCCGACCGACTCCTCGCGCCTGAGCGGGGCCGCCGCAGACCGGGGGGACAGAATGGGGCAGGGGTTGCGGGGGCGCAAGCGGATTGGGGGTGGGCGGGGGGGTGGAGACGTGACGACGACTTGGTCACTCGCTTGGTCACCGACCTGGTCGGTACATGGTCAGTGACCAAGTCCAGTCCGATGCAACCCTACACCTGCTCGTCGCCCTCGTCCGGATGGCTTCCCAGCATGGCCCGACCGACATTCGCCCACTGCGCCAGCACGGACTCGTCGCTGCCGTCGGTGACAGGGAATTGTGCGGGGCGCCTCAGCAGCAGCGCATCGATCAGGTACGAGATCATCTCGGTATCGTAGTCGTCGTTCGTACACTGATACTGCTCGTAGTCCCGATTCACCTCGGCGCGCACCATCCGCCACTCTTCACCTTCCGAGGTAAAGTGGACGACGTAGGTACAGTTGCCGGTCCAGTTCCGGTGGAAATACAGAGCCTCGTCGCGCCAGTAGATGAACCACTTGTCTTCCATCACCACGGGGATCAGTCCATTGCGGATCCGATCCATGTCGTCCGGCGAGAACACCCGGTCCAGCTGAAGGGTGGCGCGCTGCTCCCGAAGAGGCTCGGTGTTCCAAACGCTGGGGCGAGCTGGTTTAGCGGTCATGGCGCCAAAATGCTCTTTGAGTTGGATCTCGGCCAGAGTCCACTCCCTGAATACCCATAGTCGGCTGGATCGTAATGGTGCTGTGGTGCTATAGTGATATGATGACTTCCACCTATCGTCGACTAACGGAGGACGCCCGCCATGCCACGCCTGACGATAAGCCTGACGGAGCGTACACACCGTGCCTTGAGGGAGGCGGCCGCGCGGCAGGGCCGTTCGATGGGATCGCTCATTGAGGAGAGCCTCGAATTGAGGGGCATTCTCCCTTCCGATGCCGCGCAGGACATCGTCGCTCGGGCGCGCTCAAGCGCTGGTCTAAGCAACGAGGAGGCGATGGAGATCGCCGTGCGTGAGACTAGGCGGCACAGGGCAGGGCGGGACGATTGACCCGACCCGTCTTTGTCGTGGATACGAACGTGCTCGTGTCCGGCGTGATAGGGATCGATCCGGCAAGCCCGCCAGCCCGGATTCTCGACGCCATGCTGGACGGTCGTCTTCTTTACCTCGTGTCCGGAGCCCTCTTTGCCGAGTATTCGGACGTACTGCGCCGTCCCGCAATTGCGCGTCTTCACCAACTAACCGGCGACGAGCTCGAGAGACTGCTGACTCTGCTGGCGGCGAACGGGATGTGGCGCCAGCCCGCAGTCGCCGCTTCGGCTCCGGACGCGGGCGACGACCATCTGTGGGCTCTTCTCGCGAGTTGGCCAGACAGCCGCCTCATCACCGGTGACCGGCGGCTCCGTGACAACCCTCCCCAGCTTGGCGCGGTTCTGACCCCTCGGGAGGTCAGCGCAGTGATTGCATTGACCTGATCGCCACGGCGCGCGGCCGAGGGGCTTCCCCGGCTCTGTGATCATCCCCCCACTTGCCACCGCCCCTCAACCTGCCAGCTTTCCCGACCACCGCCACTCCCTCCCCATCCGTACGGAGTCCCAAGCCGATGTCACGCCCCACACTCCCAGCCGCCATCGCCACCCTGATCCTCACCGCCGCCACCCTCACCCCCAGCCCCGCCCACGCCCAGGGCACGCGCTTCCTGCGTCAGCCCGACGTGAGCGCCACCCACATCGTCTTCACCCACGCCAACGACCTCTGGCTGGTCGGGCGCGACGGGGGCGATGCGGTACGGCTCACCAGCTCGGACGGGGCCGAGACCGACGCCGCCTTCAGCGCGGACGGGCGCTGGATCGCGTTTTCCGGCCAGTACGGGGGCAACACCGACGTCTACCTCATGCCGGCCGCAGGCGGACAGCCCACGCGGCTCACCTGGCATCCGGCCGCGGATGTCGTGCAGGGGTGGACGCCCGACGGCGACATCCTCTTCCAGTCGGGGCGCGACGGGGTCCCCACGCAGCTCTGGAAGTTCTACACGGTCTCGCCCGAAGGCGGGCTGCCGGCGGCTCTCGCGCTGCCCCAGGCCTATCTGGGCGGCATGTCAGCCGACGGCGCGCACATCGCGTACCAGGAGATCGGCTACTGGGACCCCGAGTGGCGCAACTACCGCGGGGGTCAGGCGCAGCCGATCGGCATCGTCTCCACCTCCACCTGGGAGCGCACCACGCCGCCGTGGGAGGGGGAGCGCCACATGGATCCGGTGTGGATGGACGGCGTCGTCTACTACATGTCGGAGCGCGACTGGGCGAGCAACGTGTGGTCGTTCGACCCGGGCACGGGCACTGAGCGACAGCTCACACGCCACGCCGACTTCGACGTGAAGTCCCTCGGCGCCGGCGACGGGGCGGTGGTCTACGAGCAGGCCGGCTACCTGCACCAACTCGACCCGGCGACGGGCGCCTCGCGCCAGCTCGTAATCAACGTGACCGGCGACATGAACTGGTCCCGCCCGCGCTGGGAGTCGGTCCCCGCGGCCCAGCTCCGCGACGCCCGCCTCTCGCCCACCGGCAAACGGGCGCTCTTCGAGTGGCGGGGCGAGCTGTTCAGCGTGCCCGCCGAGGAGGGATCGTGGCGCAATCTCACCCGCACCCCCGGCGTGGCCGATCGGCACGCCGTCTGGTCCCCGGACGGGTCGCGCGTCGCGTGGTTCAACGACGATGGCGACGAGTACGCGCTGGTGATCGCCGCGCAGGACGGATCGGACCAGCGCCGAATCGAGATCTCCGAGCCGTCGTTCTACTTCCGCCCCGAATGGTCGCCGGACGGCACCCGGCTGGCCTTCACCGACACCCACTACCGCGTGCTGGTGCTGGAGATCGAATCGGGCGAGGTGGACCACGTCGACACCGACCGCTTCGCGCACCCTCAGCGCACCATGAACCCGGTGTGGTCACCAGACTCGCGGTGGATTGCCTACGCCCGGCGGCTGGACAACCAGCTGCGCGCGGTATTCGTCCACGACACGGAATCCGGCGATACGCGCCAGCTCACCGACGGCATGTCCGACGCGATCTCGCCGGTGTGGGACGAGTCCGGCAAGTACCTCTACTTCCTCGCCTCGACGAACTTCGCGCTCAACACCGGCTGGCTGGACATGACCTCGTACGACCGGCCGGTGACCCGCGCCCTCTACCTTGCGCTCCTCGGCGCCGACGAGCCGTCTCCGTTCCTGCCCGCGAGCGACGAGGAGGCTGGCGGCGACGAGGGCAGTGGCGACGGTGAGGGCGCCGGCGAGGCGGGCGGCGGCGGCGGAAGCCGCGACGATGCCACCGGCCACGACCCGCCCGCAGTCGTCATCGACTTCGACGGCATCGCCGGGCGCATCATCGACGCGCCGGGGCTGGACGTTGACGACTACGCGGGCCTGGTGCCGGGACCGGCCGGAACCGTCTTCGTCCTCGAGGGCGGCGGCTTCGGCGGCGGCCCCGTGCTCAAGTACTCCATCGAGGACCGCGAGGCCGAGGACTTCCTCGATAGGGGCGGGCGCCTTGCCGTGTCCCACGACCGTAGCAGCCTGCTGTACTTCAGCGGGGGCTGGAACATCGTGAGCACCGCCCGTCCGCCCTCGGGCCGCGACGGCGCGCTCGACCTCGGCAACCTGCGCGTGCGCGTGGAACCGACGTCCGAGTACGCGCAGATGCTCCGCGACGGCTGGCGCTTCATGCGCGACTTCCTGTACGTCGACAACCAGCACGGAGCGCCGTGGGACGACGTCTGGGACTGGTACTCGGCGTGGCTCCCCGACGTGCGCCACCGCTCCGACTTCAACCACCTGCTGGACATGCTCTCGGGCGAGATCGCGGTCGGGCATTCCTACGTGCGCGGCGGCGACTACCCGGACCTGGACAACCCGCGTACCGGCCTCCTGGGCGCCGACCTGGAGGAAGAAAACGGGTTCTACCGGATCGCTCGCATCTACAACGGGGGCGACTGGACGCCGGGGCTGGCCGGTCCGCTGTCCCATCCCGGGATGGATGTGCACGAGGGCGACTACCTGCTCGCGATCGACGGGGCCGAACTGCGCGCCCCCGCCAACCCCTACCGCCTGCTGGAAGGCACCGCCGGCCGCATCATCACCCTGACGGTCGCGTCCTCACCCTCCGCCAATGACGCCCGCGAAGTCCTGGTCGAGCCCACCGGCAACGAGGGCGCGCTGCGGCGCTGGGCGTGGGTCGAGGCCAACCAGGCGCGCGTCGACGAGATGAGCGGCGGCCGTCTGGCCTACGTGTGGCTCCCCAACACGGGACAGGGCGGCTACACCTACTTCAACCGCATGTTCTACGCACAGCAGGATCGCGAGGGCGCGGTCATCGACGAGCGCAACAACGGCGGCGGCTCGGCGGCCGACTACATCGTCGACATGCTCGACCGCGAGCTAACCGGCTATTTCAACTCGCGCGCGGGCGACCGCAAGCCCTGGACCCAGCCGATGGCCGGTCTCTTCGGACCCAAGGTCATGGTGATCAACGAGCGCGCGGGGTCGGGGGGCGACCTCCTGCCGTACCTGTTCCGCTTCCGGGGGGTCGGTCCCTTGGTCGGGACGAAGACGTGGGGCGGGCTGGTGGGGACCTGGGACACGCCGCCGCTCATCGACGGGGGCGGATTCGTGGCCCCGCGGGGCGGCTTCTTCGACGTGAACGGCGAGTGGGCCGTGGAGGCCGAGGGCGTGGCTCCCGACATCGAGGTGCGCAACGACCCCGCCCCGGTGATTGCCGGGGGCGACCCGCAGCTCGAGACCGCGGTGCACGAGGCCCTGCGTCTGCTCGAAAACGGCGGCAAGGTGACCTTCGCAGACGAACCGCCGCCGCCGGTGCGCTGGCGCCGGCCGAACGGGGGACGATAGATGTGTTCCCGGCAGGTTGGTTGGAAGGCCCGGCGCCGGAGGCGAACTGTTGCGGATTTTTAGTAGGAGGTCCATATTGGACTAGTTCTTGTTGGACCACCTGAATCGACCGGAACGAGCTGGCAGGAGGCTCATGATGGATGCCGCCGCACCCGCGCGCACATGGAGGGTGGCCGAGGCGAAGGCCCGGCTGTCGGAGATTCTGCGGCTCGCGCATGAGCAGGGACCGCAGCGTATCGGCGTTCGTAGGACGTTCATCGTCGTGTCCGAGCGCCTGTGGCGCGAGCAGGCGCCCGGCCGCGAGCCCCTCGGCCGATGGCTTGTCGACAACGTGCCGCGGGGCGCGTATCTGACCATTCCCCGGGAGCGCGAGTCCCGTCGGGAGATCCCATTCGCATCGGGCGAGGGCGAATGACCGGAGTTCTGCTCGACACCAACGTGATCTCGGAACTGACGAGGGCGAAGCCCGCCCCTCCGGTAATCGCGTTCCTCGCCGCGCGAGAGGACCTCTGGTTGTCGACGCTCGTGCTGCACGAGCTGGAATTCGGAATGCTCCTCCTGCCCTCGGGGGGGCGGCGGGACGCGCTACGGGGAATCCTGTCGGAGTTCGTTCGCCGATACGAGGATCGAGTCATTGCGGTGGACGCGGAGTCCGCGACATGGGCCGCGCGCTTTCGAGTTGACGCTCGTCGAGGCGGGCGTACGCTCGACCTGGGGGATGCGCTCATCGCGGGGACGGCCAAGGCGCACGGCCTGGCGGTGGCGACGCGCAACGTGACGGATTTCCGCGGGCTTGACCTCGTGGTCACAAACCCGTGGGACTATCGTTACGAGTAAACCTACATCCACACGGAGGCAAATCATGAAACGCTGGGGACTCTTCCTGCTGCGGGTGACCACGGGCTGGCTGCTGGTCATGTGGGGACTCGACAAGCTCGTGAACGTTGCGCACGGACAGGCCGTCGCGGAGGCGTTCTACCTCGGGATCGGCTCGCAGGCGATCGTCCAGAATGTCTTCGGCGTCCTCCAGATCATCCTCGGGGCCCTGGTCGTTCTGGGCCTGTGGCGCAGGCGCGCCTATCCGGTGGCGTTCATCGTGGTTGCCATTACCGCGCTCGGCGTATGGAAGTCGATCATCGACCCGTGGGGCTGGGTCCTGGAGGGCTCGAACGTGCTCTTCTACCCGTCCGCGATCATCGCGGCGGCGGCGCTGCTCCTTTGGGGCACGATCGACGAGGACGAGATGACGCTGGATGCGAAGATGGGCGGTTAGCGTGGCCAGGTGGGTGGATGTCGTCGTGAGGGTGTTGTCCGCTTTGGCTCGAAAGGCCCGCGGACCTCGGTCCACCGTGGTGCGCGCCGACGGCTTTCCGGTGTTCGACGTGAAGCCTGACGCACCCCCGCTCACACCGGAGATGGTTCGGTACGCCCTCGAGGGCCGTTGACGAAACGATTCGGCGACTGAAGCCGGCCCATGCCGCCCACCTCCCCTCCCTGGTTGGCCCGACCGCCCACCCCGCCCTATAATGTCAGCCAGATTACCGGCCCGCCCTTCATCCGTGAGTGAGGTGCAGAGCGAGATGTTGCAACCCGAAGTCATCCAGTCACGACGAGGCGGCTTCACCCGCCGCAAGTTCATCAAGGGGGTGATCGCCGCGGGCGCCACCGCCTCAGCCGCGGGCTACCTGTTCCGCGGCAGCGGCGTGCTGACGCCCATGCTCTCCGCCCAGGACGCGGTGGAGCGGCTCATCACCCTCAACGTCAACGGGCAGCAGCGCCGGGTGGACGTCCCCAAGCACGAGACGCTCGCCATGACGCTCCGCTACCAGCTCGGCCTCACCGGGACCAAGCTGGGCTGCGACCGCGCGGAATGCGGCGCCTGCACCGTGCTCCTCGACGGGGTCACGCACTACGGCTGCTCGATCCTGACGCACTCGGTGGCGGGCCGCGAGGTCACGACCATCGAGGGGCTGGAGCAGGACGGAGAGCTGCATCCGGTCCAGCAGGCGGTCATCGACGAGGGCGGCTTCCAGTGCGCCTTCTGCGCGCCGGGCTTCGTGATGAGCATGGTCGGCATGCTCGACAGGAACCCGGCTCCGACCCGCGAAGAGGCTGCGGTCCTGCTCTCGGGCAACCTCTGCCGCTGCGGCGACTACGACAAGATCCTGAATACGGCGATGCGGGCGGCCGAGTTGTCCCGTTCCCGGGCCTGAGAGGAGAATCGAGATGGCTGAGAGAACGATCGGCACCGACATCTCCCCACCGGATCTTCACGCGAAGATCACGGGGCGGGCGCGCTACGCCGAGGACTTCCACGCGGAGGGCATGGCCTTCGCAAAGCTCCTGCTGAGCCCGATGCCGCACGCTCGGGTCCGCAGCGTGGACACCAGCAGGGCCGAGGCGATGGAGGGCGTGCTGGGCATTCTGAGGGCGTCGGAGCTGCCGCGGCCGGAGCAGGGCACGCGCGAAGGCGCGCTGTCCGACGAGCCCTTGTACGAGGGAGCGCCCATTCTGGCGGTGGCGGCGGTGGACGAGACGACGGCGGCCGCGGCCGTCGAGGCGATCCGGGTCGACCTGGAGCCGCTTCCCTTCGTGCTCGATCCGCTGGACAGCCTCCGCGAAAGCGGCCCGAACGCGCGCCTGGACGGCAACGTCCCCGGCGAGGACGGGCCGACGTCGCTCAAGTGGCCCGGCAGCGTCTTCGACGAGGCGGGGTCGGACCGGCTTCCCATGGGCGAGCCGACGGCCGAGTGGGCCATCGGCGACGTGGACGCGGCGTTCGCAGAGGCCGATGTGATCGTCGAGGAGACCATCGTCCACCAGTCGGTCACGCACCACCCCATGGAGCCCCGCTCCTGCATGGCGTACTGGCAGAACGGCAAGCTCTTCCTGCACGGCTCCACGCAGAGCACGGAGCGCACGCGGGGACCCGTGGCCGCGATGGCGGGCGTCGACGTCGAGGACGTGGTGATGATCGGCGAGTACTGCGGCGGCGGCTTTGGCAGCAAGATCGCGGGCGTGCCCATCATGGCGGTGCCCGCGGTCCTGTCCCGCAAAATCGGCCGACCGGTCATGCTGCGGATCACGCGCTACGAGGAGAACTACATCGGACGCGCGCGCGCCGGCTTCCAGGGCTGGGCCAGGATCGGATTTCGCAGCGACGGCCGCATGACTGCGCTGGACCTGTATCTGGTGCAGGACAGCGGGGCGTACGGGGCCAGCGACCTCTTCACCGCGGCGACCGTGGCCACCGCTTCGTACCAGCCCGAGAACATGCGCTTCAGAGGCGTGCCGGTGTACACCAACACGCCGCCACGGTCAGCGCAGCGGGCCCCCGGCGGCGCTCAGATCGTCGCCATGCTCGAGCCGGTTGTGGACAAGGCCGCGCGCGAGCTCGACATCGACCGTCTGGAGATTCGCCGGGTCAACGCCCCGGGCCACGACGGCTGGCTCGGGCCCAACCAGGGAGCGTTCACCAGCGCGTACGTGCGCGAGGCGCTGGACCTGGGCGGCGAGCTCTTCGAATGGGATGCCAGGAGCCAGCTGTCCGGGCGTCGCGAGGGCACCAAGGTGACCGGCGTGGGGTTGGGCCTCAGCCCGTTTACCGCCGGGAGCAGCGGCCGTGACGGCCTCCTGGTCATCCGCCCCGACGGCAAGCTCTACGTGCACCAGGGGATCGGGAACCTGGGCACCCACTCGATCGCCGACACCGCGCGCGCCGCCTCCGATGTCCTCGATCTGGACTGGGACGACGTGGTGGTCGTGTGGGGCGACACCAGCAAGCACCTGCCCTACAGCACGGTTCAGGCCGGGAGCCAGACCGCCCACGCCCACACCCGCGCCAACCATGCGGCCGGAGAGGCCATGGTCGGGCTGCTTCAGGAGCTGGCCGCGGGCGAGCTCGGCGGATCGCCGCAGGACTACCGGGTGGCCGACGGGCGCGTCTTTCGGGCAGGCAATCGCGCCACGGGCCTCAGCTTCGCCCAGGCGGCGCGGCGCGCGATCGCACGGGGCGGCAAGTTCAGCGGCGGCGAGATCCCCGAGGACCTCAACGACGTCACCAAGGGGGCGGTGGCGGGCCTGGCGGGCGAGGGGCTGATCGCGGCGGCGAAGGACAACTACGGGCAACCCGGCGCGGTCTTCACCTGGGTCGCGACCTTCGCCCAGGTTGAACTCGACATCGAGACCGGCGAGGTCGAGATCGTGGATCTCGCTTCGGCGACCGACTGCGGCACCGTGATCCACCCGCGGAGTCTGGCCGCGCAGACCAACGGCGGCGTCTTCCAGGGGATCGGGATGGCGAAGAGCCAGCGCTGGGTCTTCGACCCGAAGTGGGGCATCCCCTTCACCAAGCGGTTCTACACGGCGCGTCCGCCGGGCATTCTGGACGTGCCGCTGCGGCCCCGCTTCGCCGCCGTCAACGAGCCGGACCCGCACACGCCGGTCGGCGCGAAGGGGATCGGCGAGCCGCCGGTGGGCGCCGGGGAAGCGGCCTACGTCTGCGCCGTGGCCGACGCCATGGGCGGCATGTGTCTCTGCCGGACTCCGCTGACTTCGGACATGATCCTGGCGGAGCTGGAGGGCCGGCCCCGTCCCTACGGGTTGCTGGACACGCACGTCTGACCAAGGAGAATCAAAGTGGCTGTCATTCGTGACATGATCCCGCCGTTCGAGCTCTATCAGCCGGCGGGCGTCGACGACGCGGTGCGTCTGATGGACGAGCACGGAAGCGAAGGATGGGTGCTGGCGGGAGGACTGGACACCTTCGACTGGTTCAAGGACCGGATCAAGCGTCCCGCGGCGGTGATCGACCTCGGAGGCGTGGAAGAGATCCGCGGCATCGCGGGCGGCACCGACGGCGGACTCGACATCGGGGCCATGACCAGCCTCACCGACGTGGCCGAGCACGCCGACGTGCAAAGCCGGTATCCGCTTCTGGCCGACGCCGCCGGCCTCGTCGCCACGCCGCAGATCCGCAACCAGGGCACGCTCGGGGGGAACATCGTACAGGATACCCGCTGCTGGTACTACCGGAGCGGGTGGCCATGCTACCGCGCGGGAGGCAACATCTGCTACGCCGCCACCCGGCGCTCGATGAACCGGGAACACTGCATCGTGGGCGCGGACCGCTGCGTCGCGGTCAACCCATCGGACACCGCACCCGCCCTCGTCGCCCTCGACGCCGAGATGGTCGTCGTGAGCACGTCCGGCGAGCGGACCTACCCGGCCGCGGACTTCTTCATCGGCCCGGACATCGACATCGAGCGGATGACCGTGCTCGAACCCGGCGACCTCCTCACCCGCATCGTGCTCCCCGCCCCGTGGGACGGCGCGCGGTGGTACTTCGAGAAGATCCGCGACCGCAAGTCGTGGGACTTCTCGCTCGTGAGCGTCGCGTCGATGATCAGCGTGCAGGGCGGCGTGATTCAGGACGCGCGGATCGTCGTGAACAGCATCGCCCCATACCCGGTGCGCATGGGTGCGGTCGAGGCTGCGATCCGCGGACGCGAGCCCAGCGACGAGACCGGACGGATGGCCGGGGAGATCGCGGTCGAGGATGCCCGCGCGCTCCGGCACAACGACTACAAGATCGCGCTCACGCGGAACCTGGTGAGGCGGTCGATTCGGGACGCAGCCTGAGGCGTGCCATCGCCCGATACTAAACAAACTGGTTTAGTATTGCGCGTCATCCAACGGAGAGACTAGACCATGGAATTCCTTCGGCGGGCACTGAACCCCTGGGGCGAGGACGTCCCGATCGGGGTTTCCTGGGACCTGATCTGGGCGGCCGTGATTATCGGCGCGGTCTTCGTGGTGGTGCACGCGCTCATGGTGCCCAAGAAGGTCGGCACGGGCGAGGTCGACCCCGACGAGGCGGCGGGACTTCCAGAAAAGCTCCAGCGTCACAAACCCGGCGCGCGCGGATTCCACTGGTCGATGAGCGCGACCATGTTCGCGCTTCTGATCACCGCCTTCTTCCCCGTGATCGGGATCCAGTTCCCCTGGGTCACCATTCACTGGATCGCCGGGGTCCTGCTGATCGTGACGGTCATCTACCACATCTACCACGTCTTCGCGAAGCAGGACTTCTGGACGATGTGGATCGACCGCCGCGACATCGAAGAGGGCAAGCAGGGCCTGAAGGCGGCGCTGGGCAAAGCCGACGCCGACCGCCCGCGAGCCGGCAAGTATCCGGTGGATCAGAAGATGTTCCACCACGTCGCGATGGTCGCCACGCTGGGCGCCGTCGTAACCGGCGTCCTGATGATGTTCCGGATCGACAACTTCCTCTGGGCCGAGCGGACCTACATGTTCAGCGACGCCACCTGGGGCTGGATCTACGTGATTCACGGGATCTGCGGCATCGGCCTGATCTTTCTCGTGATCGCGCACGTCTACTTCGCGATCCGCCCCGAGAAGCGCTGGATGACCTGGTCCATGATCAACGGCTGGATCGACCGCGACCGTTACCTCCAAAACCACGACCCCGCGCGCTGGACGGTCCCGGAGGCGGGCACGCAGGCCGCGGAGGCCGAGGGCGACTGACCTGGACGACCTGAGGCGCAGGATCGACGCGATCGAGGAGGGCTACGAGTTCTTCCTCGCCTACGCCGCGCAGGGGTTGGCCGACGACTCCGCCAGCAAGGCGGGGGAGCAGGTGCGGTCGTACCTGCGCGGCTTCGAAGAGGCGCTCGACGGCCTGGATGAGGCGTTCCGGGGACGCCTGCTGGAGGGTGGAGCGGGCGACGCGGCGACGTCAGCGGATTCTGGCGATGGTGCGGGCCCGGCAGCCGGAGCAGCGACGGGCGACGCACCCGGCGCGGACCCTGCCGCCGTGGACGCCGCGCTGAACGTGCTCCGGCGAGACGCGGAGGCCGCCCGGGCGCTGGTGCGGCTGGTGGCTGCGCAGGCTTCCGTCTCGTCCCAGCTCATCGACAACCTCAACGCGTCGATCCACGTGCGGGCGCTGCTCACCGACGTGTTCGTACTGGGGGAGTTGGTCGGGGTTTAGAGGGGGCGAGCAGAAGGGACGTCGGCGCGAGGTCTACCGGCTCTGTGAACAGAATCCCCGGCTTTCCGCGGTGTGCCCGCGCCGCCCATGTCCCCCTACCCGATCGACAGCACTTCGATCCGGAAGATCATGATCGCGTTCGGAGGCACCGGTCCGCTGCCGCGGTTCCCGTACCCCAGTTCCGGCGGGATGATGATCCTGCGAATCCCTCCGACGCGCATCCCCTGTACGCCCTCGTCGAAGCCGGGCACGACCTGGCCGGCTCCGAGGAGAAACGCGAACTCGCCGCTGTCGAACTGCGTGCCGTTGGTTAGCCAGCCGGTATAGGCTACGCGTACGCTCTGGCCGGAGGCGGCCGGCTCTCCTGAGCCGGGCGCGATATCCTCGTAGTAGAGGCCGGATGAAGTACGCGTGAACGCGGCAAGGTTGATTCCCAGCGACGCCGCAAACTGGGCCCGCTCGATGCTCTCAGGACCTGTCATATCGTCTCCGCATGCCATGGGCGCGGTTACGGCGATCAGCAGACCGGCCGCGCCAAGGACCCTTCTTCTCGATTCCTTCATCGTCCAACTCACGAAAGCGCCCCCGCCGTCCGCATCCGCCGGTACTCCCGGAACGAGATCAGCTTCCGTCGTCCTTCGTCCCACAACGCCAGGTGCAGGGTTTTGAGGCCGTCCCAAAGCGTCATCGTGGGGGCTTTCCACAGTTCCGGATTCTCGTCGTGGCAACGCTGGAGCCGGTAATTCGGGATCCGCGCGCTCAGATGATGGACGTGGTGGAGCCCGATGTTCGCGGTGAACCACTGCAGGACTTTCGGCAGACGCAGGAACGAGGAGCCGTGGAGACCCGCGTCGAAGTAGTTCCAGTCCTCGCGCCAGTGCCAATACGCGTCTTCGAACTGGTGCTGCACGTAGAAAAGCCACACCCCGATCGAGCACGAGATCAGGGTGATCGGCAACTGGATCATGAGGAACGTGCTGATTCCGATGGTCAGCCAGGCAGCGGCCAGAATCGCGACCAGGGCGGCGTTGGTCCACCACACGGAAAGCCACTCCCGTTTCCACCCTCTGGGCGCATCCCAGGGAAACCGATGCTTGACGAAGAACTGGAAGGCCGCACCGGGACCGAAGAGAATGAAGGGGTTGCGGTAGAACCGGTATCCGAAGCGTTGCAGGAAGGACATCGCCTCGTATTCCCTGACCGTGACCGTGACGATGTCGCCGAATGTGCGGACGTCCAGGTCGCCCGAATGGGCGTGATGGATCGCGTGCGTCTTTCGCCAGTAGTGGTACGGTGTGAGGGTCAGCACGCCGATCACCGAACCGGTGATGCATGCCAGGCGCCGCGACTTGAAGTAGGACCCGTGGCCGCAGTCGTGCTGGAACATGAAGAGGCGCATCGCGAGGCCGGCGGCGGGGAGCGCCAGCAGCAGGGTCAGCCAGTAGCCGACGCCGAGGCTCCAGTACATCAGCGCCCACGCGGCCGCGAAGAGCACCGCGGTGTATCCCATCTGCCATGCGCTCCGGCGATCGTCGGGTCCGAAGTAGGGGGACAGGACTTGTTTCCAGTGTCGAACCTGCTCTCGGTCGATCTTCATTCGGCCTTTCGGTGTCACCGTCGGTGCGGCGGCGTTCCGTACGGATACAGTTCGCTCAGATTCACATGCTCATACGATAACGCGTCCAGGAAGGTCGTCCCCACGAAAGGCTCCGGCGCCTCGACGATGACGATCGTGCGGGCGTAGCCGGTTTCGTCGAAGCCGCGCCGGAAGTGGACGCGTGACTTGACCACGAAGACGTCGTAGTGGTCGGGCTCGATGGACCCGAAACGGAAGTTGTCCGGGTAGAGCACCTGCTCGTAGGCCGGCGTGAGGACGACGAGGTTGCCGTCGCCGAACGACACCGCGGCGATGGCGTCGTAGCCGAAGCCCTCGCCGAAGTACTCAACCGTGCCGACAATGCGCCGGGGTGAACCGCCGGACGGCGTGAAGCCGCCGATCTCGGCGTCGAAGGGGTCGCCGGGCTGGGCGTTCGCGGTGCTCAGGGCCTCCAGGGTGGCGGGCGAGGTGATCGTGCCGTACAGCACGTTGCGGATGCCGGCCGCCTCGAAGGCGTTCAGGATGTGGGTGGCATCGCCGGGACGGTCGCTGTGGTCGCCGACGGCGACGGGGGTCTCACCGCGTGCGACGGCCGTAGCGACGATGCGCGCGGCCTCCTCCGGGCCGCGGTAGCCGCCCACCGCGAAGTCCTCGCGAACGCGCCAGATGAAGTCGTCCATGTCGTCTGCGATCCGGTCCGCGAGCGCCTGGTCGTCGTTGGTCATGACGTGCACGGTCGCGCCCACGTCCGGCACGTCCGACCAGGGATAGCCGTAGAAGACGCTCACGTACGCGTCGTTCTCCCGCGCCTCCCACCGCCGTGCCCGCTCCATGATGTCCATCGACGGGGACTGCCCGGTCCACTGCAACACGGTCGCCGTGATGACGCCAGGCTTCCGGGTGGCCGTGGTGGGCCGGTATTCGCCCAGCGCGGCGAGCCTGAGCGCCCGGGCCGCGCGCTCGCCCTGGATGTATGAGTCGTAGTGGGGATAGCGCTTGGTGACGAAGGCGAAATCGGCGTGCTCGAGGAACTCGGCGTCCTCGTTGCCGTGCAGGTCGAAGGTGCCCGCGATGGGAACGCCGAGCCCGACCACCTCGCGGAAGCGGCGCGCGATCTCGGCCTCGGGACGCGGGACGTCGCGCACGGCCATGGCGCCGTGGAGGGCCAGGTAGACCCCGTCGACGGGGAGCTGCTCCCGCAGTTCAGCGAGCATCGTGTCAAGGAAGTGGTCGAAGGTCTCCTTCGTGTTCCAGCTCCTTGACGACCCGCCGTAGACCCCGACCGGCGAGGTCAGCGGCACCAGTTCGACGTCGCCGAACTCCCGCGCCCGCGTGACGAACCCGCCCACGTACCCGCCCGACGACAGGAGCGCCTCGCCGGAGAGGGGCTCGCTTTGGCGCAGCCAGTCGTCGACTTCGGTGTCGCCGCCGGGGCAGAAGGTGCAGGTCTCGTGCTGGAAGCGCGCGACGGCAAAGCGGAGGGCCCCGTCGTCCTGCGGAGGCAGGGGAGTGCAGGCCGGGAGGGCGGCGGTCGCGGCCAGAGCGAAGGGGACGAACCTGACGGATCTGCGCATCTGTGTCCTCGCGGGGGTTGGAGTTCGAGGACGCAACACTAGCCGAGAGCGTCCCGCAGCGCCAAGAGGTGTTCCTCTGTCAGGCCGTGCATCTCGAACAGGGACACGCCCGACGCGCCCGCTTCCCGTGCCGTGGCCACTGCCGCGCCGAGCTGCGGCGGATCGAGCGCCGGAAGGTAGAGTCCTGCGTTCAAGGGCGTCGGCCCCAGCGCGGCCACGCCCTCGCGCACGCCATCGCCGATCCAGTCGATGTCCTCGAGGTAGAAGCTGTGATACAGCATCGGGAAGACGCGGTCGAGTGGCCACGTGTCCCACGCCTGTCTGACCAGGCGGCGGGCGATCGTGGGCGTCGGGAAGACCGCCGCAGTGATGGGTTTGCCGTGGCCGTGCACCGCGCGCGCGAGCTCCCTCACCGCCCTGGTGACGCTGTCCCAGCTTTGGCAATGAAATTGCTAACTGGTTTGATCCGTGATGGTTACGAGATTGTCCGGTCGGATTCCCGGCGTTCGGCTCCCGCTGGTCGGCTCAGACCGCGGCTCTGCGCCGGTCTTCGAGCGCGGTCCTGAGTTGCGCCTCGTCGGCCTGCTGATAGCAGCGCAACACCGTCTTGGCCGACTTCCAGCCACCGAGTTCGCAGAGCACCTTGAGCGGCTGATGCA
>JAPPNN010000065.1 GCA_028873815.1 Gemmatimonadota bacterium
CTGTGGATCGTACTGGAAGCTGTCAATGCAGTCGATGATGGACTGCACGATCTGCGCGTTCGAAACATCGCGGCGGCGGGGCTCGTCCGCCAGTCGCGGCTCGGCCGGGACGTGGGCCTTCCGGGGCAGGTCCCTACGCGCGATCCGGGGCGCGCCGGGCCGTCCGGCGTTGGGGATCTTGCCGTCGCGGACGAGCCGTCCGAGGTGGTCGGCGGAGTATCCGCTCTTGCGGGAAGCCTCGACGAGCGAGTAGGTCGTCTCGTCCCTCTCGACGAGCGTCGCGTCCAGCTCCTCCGCGCATCGTTCGAGCGCGGTGGCGGGGGTCTCGACCCCGTAGCGGCGGAGCGCCTTGGCGCGCCTGCGCCAGGTGGCAGGCAGAGTCCGGACGGACGGCGGGTCACTCCTGCGTGTCACTCCCAGTCTCCTTCATCGTCCCGGCGGAGCGCGTCGGTGAGATCCGCGTCCCCCTCGCCGCGCCGGACGGACCGTTCGGCGAGATCGACGCGGCTGCCGAGGTCGGCGAGCCCGGTCGCGCGGGCGACGCCATAGATGGCGGCCGCGACGGTGATGACGGCGAACGCGGCGTGCAGCCCGACGGAGGCGCCGTGCCGGGCGAAGATGAGCGCCCAGTGGGGCGCGAGGTATTCGAGGCGGGCTCCGCCGAGGAGGAAGGTGGCACCCGCGAGCGCGGCGGTGAGTCCCGCGCTGATCTTCCAAGGCTGCAAGTCAGATCCTCCGTGCGCTCAGAGCTCGACGGAAGCCGGATCGCGGTCGACCGGTCCCCTGAGCCACGAGCTGTCCTCGCCCGGGCCGAGGCCGAGTCGTGTGAGGAGCGCCGCCGCGGCCGGTCCGCTGGCGTGCATCCTGAACCCGGCGGCCGCCTTGGCACGGATTGCCGGTTCGCGGTAATCGCCGGAGACGGCCTCGACGTTGACGCGCCCCGTGCGCCCCTCGTCGTCCTCGTACTCGATCTGGGCGTCCGGGTAGAGCACCCTTCCCTCGTCGTCGATGGGGAGCCCGAGTTGATGGGCGATCCGGTGCCGCTCTTCGTCGGCGGCGCGGTCGCCGTCCTTCCGGCGTGCCGACTCGCTCGCCCGCGCGACGGCGCTCCTGAGTTCGGCGTCGAGCCGGACGCGCCGCACCGTGGCGCCCTGCTTGCGCAGGCTTGCCTGTTCCTTCCAGGTGGCCCGGTAGACGGCGGTGTCGTGGCCGGCTTGGGCCGACCGGATTCGGGGGATTTCGATCCGCTGCCCCCGGTCCAAGCCCCGCTCGGCGGCGAGGTCACGGGCTTCGGCCACGCCGGCGGGGGTGAGGGTGAGGACCTTGAACGGGTTGCCGTTCGGACCCGTTTCCGTGGTCTCCGTGACGAGCCCGTCCCGGATCCACGTGTCCACGGCCCGGCGGGTGGTGTAGGGGTGCCCGCCGAACCTGGCCTCGGCCAGGTCGCGGAACGAGACCGCGCCGTAGACGCCGATGTCGGTCAGCGCCCCGGCGCAGCGTTCGGGGAAGGAGATGGACCCGCGCTCCCGCTCGGCGGCGTATTCTCGGCGATGGCCGTCCCGCATCCTGTTTGGATTGCGGCTGGGTGGCGCGGCGGCGCGCGGGTCCGGTCCGGCCGTGCGGCCGAACGTCTCCCTACCTCTCACGGCTGCTCAGCGGCTCGGCCCGGCGCCGCGCCGGGGCGTCGGGATCTGCGGCACGGGTACCTGGATCCGCTGAAGCCCGGGCGTGCGGGTCGCGGCCACGGCCATGGGTTCCTGCGTGGGGGCCGCGCTCTCCCGCGCTTGCCCGCGCTCGATGTGACGCGCGAGCACGAAGTCGGAGATCCTCTGCGCGTCCGCGGCGGCGCGCCGGATCTCGCGCGGATCCTCCTCGAGCGACTTGATCCAGCCCTCGACGTAGGCCGCGCCGCGGCTCGGGTCATGCCCGACGCCGACGCGCTCGCCGGTCATCATGGCGCTGATCTCGGCCCGGAGTTCCTCCCTAGCGTAGTCGGGGGACCCGAACCCGTTCTTGATCCCTTCGACGAGCGTCTCCCGGTTCATCCGCTCGGGGTGGCCGGTACTGTGACCCAACTCGTGGAGCGCGGTCTGGTAGTAGTGGTTCGCGGATGGGAACTGCCCGCGCTCGGGCAGCACGATCTCGTCGCGCTTCATGTGGTAGTAGGCGCGGTCGCCCTGGACGTGGCGGACCTGCACGCCCGCGTCCTCCATGACCTTCTCGGCCTCCTGGTGCGCCTTCCAGAGCGGCTCGGGCGTCGGGTTGGATCGTTCCGGCAGCCCGTCGGCCTGCTCCGCATTAAATACTGTGTACTGGCGGACGAACGGCGCCTTGAGCTTCTCGTAGCGGTAGACGCGCTTGCCCTCGGCGTCCCTCCTGGGCTTGCCCTGCGCGTCTGTGACGGCGATCCGCTTATGGTCCTGGAACGACAGGATGCGCGTGCCGCGCTCGCCCTTCCTGACCTGTCCGCCCTGGGCCTGGATCTGGCGGTAGGTGCCCCAGCGCACGTCGCCGTAGCCGTGCTCCTGCTGGGTGGCGGCCAAGTGCAGGCTGTTGCCGCCCCGGTAGGAGCGGGCCGTGTCGACGTTCATGGGCATGACGCGCTCGCCCGGCGCCCACGGCTTCTGCCAGGGCGCGTTGCCCTTCCTGATCTGCTCGATGATCGCGTCGGCGAACTTGCGGTGGTATTCGTCGTGGTTCATCCGTCCACCTCCTCCTCGCCGAAGGCGCCGTGCGGGTCGCCCCAGGCGGCCGCGATGTCGGCCTCGCTCCCCACGTCCTCGGGGAAGAGGCCATACTCCTCGGCCAGGTAGGCCGCGACCTCGAGCGTCTCGCCGCCGTCGCGCGCGAGTTCGCGGTCGAAGTCCTCGAACGTCTCGATGGGGATGGTGCTGCCGTTCCAGCTCATGGGTTCACCTCCTTCGGTGTGTGTGGTTCTTCTCCCTGGTTCGGCCCCGATTCAGGCGGCCCGGTGATCCAGTGGCCGGTGGCCGCGGCGTAGCCGCCGACCTCGAGCGCGTCCTCGACGAACCGCTTTCCGCCGCGGCGGGCCACGTGCAGGACGAGCGCGATCCCGTCGACGACGCCCCGGCAGGTCACCTCCCAGGGCAGCGCGTCGCTGGCCTGCATGGCGCAGCTCGCGAGGCGCGAGAGCGCGGAGCGCGCGTTGTTGGCGTGGATGGTGGTGAGCGATCCGCCGTGGCCGGTGTTGAGGGCCTGCAGCAGGTCGGCGGCCTCGCCGCCCCGGACCTCCCCGACGACGATGTGGTCGGGGCGGTGGCGGAGCGCGTGGCGAACCAGGTCCCGGATCTCGACGGGCGTATCCGACTGCGTGGCCCCGGCCTCGAACCGGAGGCAGTTCGCCCGGTCGATCCTGAGTTCGAGCGTGTCCTCGATCGCGACGATGCGTTCGTCCTCGGGCAGCAGCTCGATCAGCGCGTTCAGCAGCGTGGTCTTGCCCGATCCCGTGCCGCCGGAGACGAGGATGTTCTGGCGTGACGCAAGCGTGTTCCGGGCGGCTTCGAGGATGTCCTCGGGCAGCGAGCCCAGCCGCACCAGGTCGTCGGCCGAGAACGCGCGGCCGCCGAACCGGCGGATCGTGATGGCGACCTCGGGACTCGCCGGCGGGGTGCAGATCGCGACCCTCGATCCGTCTTCGAGACGGGCGTCCAGGATCGGCCGTGCAGCGGGATCGAGCCCGAGCGGACGGGCGATGTGGATCGCGGCGCGGTGGAGCCAGGCGGACGTGAGCTTGGGTGCCTCGTGAGGCTCAAGCCTGCCGGCACGCTCGACCCAGACGTTGCCGGGACCGTTGATCATGATCTCGGAGACGTCCGCGTCCCCGAGCAGCCCCTCCAGCCCCGGCAGGAACGGAGTGAGGTGGCCGACGCCGCTCGCGCGCTTCATATCCGGCCCTCCTCGCGGAGCCGCCAGTAGCCCGTCTCGCGCGGCAGGTAGTGGGGCTTCAGGTAGACGCGGGTGGCCGGGAGCGACTTGACGCCGTCGTAGGGCAGGCAGACGGCCTGGTAGTTGGCCAGGAGTCCGAACTCGCGCTGCGTGAACACGGGCTCCCTTTGCCGACGGAACGACTTGCTCGCACCGATCGTGCCGCGCCCGCCGCCCGCGCGGCCGGACAGGAGCGAGAACTCCGGCCTGCCGGTGGTCTCGGTGAACGTGTAGGAGGCCTGCGTCTTCATGACGCTGCCGCACATCTCCGACGCGATCTTGGCCGACGCCTCGTCGGACAGCGACAGGAAGATCCGTGTGCGGAGGGTCTGAACGAGCGTGCGCCACGCCTCGCCCGAGGGGAGCACGGAGCGGAGCGAAGAGATCGACTGAGTAGCCACCACGGGCACGCACCGGCACTGCCGGGTGAGCGCGAACGCCTTCTCGTCGCCCGAGGGGTCGTCCTGTCCCACCGTGGCAAACGCCTGGTACTCGTCGCAAATGAACACGGCGGGCCGCATGTAGCGGTCGGGACGCCGGGCGGCCTCCGCGGGCCGCCGGAGCAGCGCCTGCATCCACGCGTTCTTGAGCAGGACGCCGATGGCGCGCGCCAGCGCCGGGTTCGCCCCGGCGGGCATGTTGAGCGCCAGCACCTTGCCGCCCTCGATCAGGTCGCTGAGCGGCAGCAGCCGGCGCCGGAGCCCCGGCAGGGGCGCCACGGGCGCGTCCTCGTCGTCCTACTCGGGTACGGACGGCGACACGTCCTCACCGGGCGGCGCCGGGCAGAACACGGCGGCCACGTCCGGCTGGTCGAAGAGCGAGAGGAAGACGCTGATCCCCTCGACGATCGAGGTGCGGAGCTTGGCGTCGAGCGCCATCCAGTCGTGCAGGTACCAGCGCTCGACGGCGGCGACCTGCTCGGCGTACTCGCTTCCGGCGGCGCCGGAGACCGGCTCGGTCCGGTGCTCGACCTTCAGCTCGTCGAGCAGCGCGGCGCGGTCCGGATCGAGACGGCACGCTACCTTGCCGGCGCCCGGCATGTCCCAGCCCCAGTCCTCCAGCGCCTGCCGGTGCGCGTTCAGGTCCTTGGCGGCGATAACGGCCCGCATGGGGCAGAGCCGCAGCGCCCGCGCCTTCGCCTCGCCGATCTTCTCGGCGAACAGTTCGGCGTCGACGGTGCAGCGGTACACGTCGCGCAGCGTGACCCAGCTCCCCGGCAGGAGCCGGTGCAACTCGACGATCCACCGGACGAGGTTCGTGTACGCCTGTTGCCAGAACGGTTCGCGACTCTTGCCGAAGAGCTGGTTGATGAGCGAGGCGACGCCGTAGGCCATCGAGTAGGAGTCGAGCAGCGGATCGTCGAGCGGGTTCCACTGGAGCGAGCCGCCGAGGCCGATCTCGAGGTAGTCGTCCCCGCGCCCGGCGTCTTCGAGGATGCGCCGGACCTGGTGGCAGAAGTCCCCCTTCACTTCGAGCACGAGCGCGCCCGCGCGGCGGGTGGCATCGTCCGCTTGCCAGGAGAGGAGCTGCCGGGCGAACGGGTACATGCAGGCGGTCGTCTTGCCAGTGCCGACGGCCCCGACGACGAGCAGGCCGGTGTAGAGTCCCTTCTCGGGGATCACGAGCCACGAGGGCCGCACGCTCTCGGTGGCCACGGTCGGATGGTGCAGTTCGCCGATCACGAGCGAGGGCGCGTCGTCCCCGGGCGATGTCGGCCAGTCGGGGAGCTGCCCGTGCGCTGTACGTCCCCGCCGTGGCTGAATCCAGACGCGCGAGACCGAGAGCGCGATGCTGCCGGCGAGGAACACGGCCACGCCGGGCGCCATGAAGTGCCAGAGGTGGATCGCCCGGTGCAGGCCCGGATCGCGGTCGGCGATCAGATCGAGGTACGGGTTGGCGCCCGGACCGGGGAACGGCGCAAGGAACGCGCGCCAGGCGAGCGCGACGAGCGCCACTCCGATGAGGACGAGCGTCCACGGCCTCACGGTTGCGACACCCTTCCCGGAGGGATCGATGCTGCGGGAGCGACCCAGGCATGGGGGCGAGGGTGTGAAAACACGCTCGCCGCTATGCCGTACCGAGCCTTCGGCGAGGGGGGTCGCTCCCGCCACGGCCGATGCGGCCCGTCCGGCAACGCGCCGGCGGGCCGCGAGGCCGCAACACAACTCCGCACAAGCGGATAAGCGGAACGCCCGGCGTGAATCGCCGGAGCGCTGATTCGTGAAACGGCCCCCCGCGTCGTTTTCACGCCGCGGTGCGCCATCGCGCGTGGGCCGGTCATCGGAAGCGGACCCTCGCGAGGCGCTCGGTCCGCCAGGCGCCGCCGCGGTGGATCGATGCGCGCCCGGCCTCCTGCCGGCGCGCCCGGTTCTCCAGCGCGACGCTGCGCTTCAGCGCGGCCTGGAGGCCGCCGAACTCCTCGAGGATGTGGACCGCGCCCTGGACGATCGCGCGTTCGATCCGGGCGAGTTCCTCCCGGACCCCGGGGTCGGGCTCGCCGGAGCCGGCGGGCTCGGCCCAGCCGCCGATCACGCGGCGGGCCCGTTCCAGTTCTCGCCCTGTCCGGGCGACGGCCACCACCTCGACGGACAGGTCCAGCTTCGCGAGCGCGCGCCAGAGCCCGCGGTGCGCCGTGCCCCAGGAGCGGAGCGCGGTCGTGGTGTCGTGGCCGGGCTCGGCGTAGACGAACAGGGCGCGGGCGGAGTCGAGCGCGACGGGCAGCTTGACGGGGAAGTACCGCCGGGTCTCCCGGGCGGCGCCCCGGTACACGCGCACGGGCAGGAGCTTGCGATCCAGCCCGAGCGCGTCGAACGCGGCGACCTTTTCCTGCTCCGTGGGCAGCCAGGGCAGGTCCGTGTGCTCAATCACGTAGTCGAGCGAGAGCAGGCGGCGCATCAGGACCTCAGTCGAGGCGCCGCGCCGGTGGCGGATGTGCTCGGCCCCGAGCGCCCGGTAGACGGGCCGCGAGAAGATCCGGCAGACGCGGCCGATGCCCGCGATGCCGGGCTCCGTCTCCTCGCTCGCGACGCGCTCGGCGATCAGTGCGTGGATGGCGCGCCGGACCTGTTCCGGGTGCGCGTCCATGAACCGCGCGCACTGGGCGCGGGTGAACACGCCGCTGTGCAGACATACCAGCGCGATCCACTCGGCCTTGCGTCCCGTCCAGCCGAACGCTTCTAGTGCCTTCTCGCGCCCCTTCAGGTGCGCGATCATCGCTCCTCGCCCGTCACCAGCGCCCTGTCGGCCTGGAGGTATGTGATGAGGATGCCCATCGGGTTGTGAACGACCAGCTCGGGCGGAATGCTCTCCAGAAACTCGAACCGGAGCGAGAGCGACCAGCGCTCCCGCAGGACCTCCTGTCCCGCTGAGAGATGCACGAGTTCGAAGTCGGCGGTCGCGCCGTGCGGCGGCTCGGGCGAGGGGTGGATGCGGAGCACGACCCGCTCGACCTGGCGCTCGGTCTCGGCGGTGCCGGCCGCCACCGCGGCGACCTCGTCGCCGTCGCGCGCGAACGCGGCGTTCGCGAGTTCGGTCGACAGGAACCGGAGGCTCCTGGTCCAGTGCTCCTCGACCGTGGCCCGGCGGCGCGAGTGGAAGTCGGCGACGAACCGGTTCAGGAAATACTTGGTGGTGGGATCGAGGGGATCGGCCTGGGCGGTCGCGGCCTCGTAGGCCATCGCCTCGGCGCGGCCCACCTCGTCGACCCGCACCACGATGGGTTTGGGCGGCTCGGTGCCCGCCAGGCGGAGGAGGACGAACACGCCGAGCACGATGCTCGCCGACAGGAAGATCAGGATTGTCCTGAGCTTCCTGTTCGCCTGCACCGCCTCGCCCCAGATCTCGGCGTACTCGCGGCCCGCGTCTCCATCTCCATTCATTCGCGCTCTTCTCATTCCTTGGCGTCTCCTTGAGGGTCAGACGGGCTTGACGGGGGCGGCGGCCTTGCCGGCGCCCTGCATGACGAGGGCGACGAACCCGGAGCCGGCGGAGCCGGAGCCGGACACGAGCATCGAGGCGAGTTCGCCGACCTTGAGCCCGGCCATGAGGCCGGAGACGACGAGCGGCATGAGGACGACGGCCCAGAGCCAGAGCTCGAACGGGTCCGCCGTTCCGGTGCCCATGAGGGCATCGGCGTAGGTCGTGATGTAGCCCATGCCGACGCCCATGAAGACGCGGAGAATGGCACCGGCCACGACGCCGTAGAGCGTGTAGACCATCATGGTCCGGAACCATCCCCAGAACAGGAACGAGAGCGGCTCGAAGAGCAGGAACGCGATGAACACCGGACCGAGCAGGATCGCGATGGCGATGGCGACCTGCGCCCAGATCACCTGCGCGTAGGTCACGCAGAACAGCGCCAGCAGGCAAACCACGAGCGAAGCGCCCATCACGAGCGTGACCAGCGAGGAGAAGATCACGGTCGCGCCCGCCGTCACGACCGAGAGCAGGTTGCCCGTGGACCACGCCGCGCCCAGGTGCGCGGAGTACGCCTGCACGAGCGCGGTCATCTCGGTGTAGCCGGCCGACACCACGTCGGACAGGAACAGGTTCTGGAGCCAGATCCCGCCTCCGGCGACCATGGCCGGGAACGTGAGCCCGACGCCGGGGATCGGGACGACGTAGTAGTGGAGCAGCGTGCGGGGGATCGCGATCCCGATCACGAGCTTGACGATCTCCCACGCCTGGAAGGTGCCGCTGAACGCGATCTTGAGTCCGGTCCATGCGACCATGACGGCCGCGAGCCCGCCCCATAGCTGGAGACCGAGCGCGTGCACGTCGGGCGCGGCCCCGCCGACGACGCTGTCGAGCACGATGTCCAGGAAGCTCTTGAAGTCCTGGAGCCGGTCCGGCGGGATCTGCGCGGGGACGTTCGGGTCGATCGACTGCTGCACGGCGAACGCCACCTAGTTGCGCCCGTAGAACGAAGGGATCTTCAGGAGCAGTCCGTCGCGGAGCCCGGCGCGGTTGCGGGACGCCGCGTCGCGGAGCGTCCCGGCCAGTGAGTTGGCGCGCATCCGGCTCTCGCGCCACTCGGCGAGCCGTTCGAGCTGGGCGAGTTCGGCCAGCCGCGCCCGGCTCGCCTCCTGGGCGGCCTGGTGGGCGAACACCTGGGCCACGGCGGCGTCGATGCGGCCCTGGCTCAGCGCGGCGGCCACGCCGGACTGTTGGAGGGCCGTGTTGGAGAGATTGCCGTTCGCGGTCAGATCGGCGAACGATCCCTGCGCGCTCTCGACGGTCTCGGCGAGCGCGGCCGCCGCGTCGAGCGTCGCGTAGTCGAGCGCGCGCTGCCGGTCGGCGGCCAGCCGGGCGCGGCGGTAGTCCTCGGCCGCGCGCGTCGCCGCCTCGGGCGGAAGGTCGCGGTACAGCGCGAGGATGTCGCCTTCCGTCACCCGGTCCGCCGCGCCTTGCGCGCTCCGCCACAGTCCGGTGAACGAGCGGCCGCCGCGCCCGAAGTCGCGGACGGCATCGACGGTCCCGCGGGCCGCGCCCCGGAAGTCGGAGCCCCAGGAGAGTCCGTCGCGCACGAGCCCGACGGGGTCGGCCGCAAGTTGGGAGAACGGCTGCAGCAGCGCGCTCACCTCACCGCGCGCCGCGCGCTCCATGTGCTCTAGCTGATCCTCCAGTTCCGTGAGCTGGCTGGCCATCGAACGCAGCTCGCGGACCTGGTTTCCGATCTGCGTGATCTGGTTCGCGATGATCGTGGCGCGCTGGACCCAGCCGCCGAAGTCGAACTGGGCGCTCGCGGGGCTCGGAGCCCCGAGGGCCAGGATCGCCGTGAGCAGGGCGGGAACGAGAATGCGGTGGAGCATGGGAGATTCCTTTCGTTTCATCGGTGTGTGTTGGGGGTCGGAACGAGCACGTCCGCTGTGAACCAGATGCGGAGCCGGTGGCCCGCGCGGATCGTGATCTCGGGCATCCGGTTCAGGTACCGGTCGAGCAGCGAGGTGGCGCTGCCACCGAGTCCCTGGCCCACGCCCGCGCGGAGCCCGTAGGGCGAGCCTCCGGCCAGCGTGAGTCCGCTCAGCGCGCCGACGGCGCCGGCGGCCGCGAACGTCGAGAGGTAGCGGCGGTTCACCCGGTCGCTGAGCGCGCCCTCGCCCGCCTGGTTCAGTCCTCGGAACTCGAGGTCGACCCAGCCGCCGTCGGGGAGCAGCAGCCGGTGGAACGCGACGGCCAGGCGGCTCTGGTCCCTGTCCTGGACGGCCCGGGCCGTCCCGACCGCGCGCGCGCCGCGCGGAACGAGCACCCGCTGGCGGTCGGCCGAATACAGCGGCACCGACACCAGCGCCAGCACGGGGCCGGGAAACTCGCCCGACAGTTGGGTGAGAAGCACGGCCTCCAGGAACGAGCCCTCGCGGATCCGTTCCCAGCCCTCCGGGTCCTGCGGACGGACGCCGAGGCTCGGCTCCGCCGTGCCGGGCGCGCGGGCGCTCTGCGGCAAGGCTCCCGGCGAGCCGGGCGGGAGCCCTCCGCCCGCCAGGCCGGCCTGCATCTCCGCCTCGAGCGCGGCGACCGATTGCTCGACCGACGCGAGCATCCGGTCGAGCGCGGCATCGGGCGGCTCGGGCTCCGCGGCCGGACGGGCGCCACCTCGCGCCTCGTTCGGGTCCCGGTAGGTCCGTAGGACGGGCAGCGAGCGGAGCGAGCGCGTCCTGCGTTCGATCTCCTCGAGCCGGAGCGCCTCGCGAAGCTCGTGCTCGGCCTGGGCCATGCCGGCCGCTGCACCGCCCGCCTCGGCTGCCCCTCCACCCGGGCCGCCTTCCCTGCCGGTCCCGGCGGCCTCTTCGGCGGCGGCTTCAGCCTGGCGGCGGTCCCGCTCCGCGCGGGCCTCGTCGGCGGCCGCCTGCTGGGCGTGGCGCTCCGCCTCGGCGCGCAGGCGCCCCTCGAACGCGCGGCCCGCGCGCTCGTCCACGGCCTGCGCCTCCGGCGGCGCCGGGGCCATGGGATCCTCCTCGGGGCCCGTGAGCGAGGAGGAGAACAGCATGCCGGCGACGAGCACGGCGATCAGCCCGACGCCGGCCTTCGTGACGATCCCGCCCGGAAGCGCGCCCTTGGGCTCCTTGATCCACTGCTTCCAGCGGCTCACCTGAGCGGCTCCGCGGGCTCGAACCGCCAGCGCGCGCGCTCCTCTCCGATCTGGAGCCAGCCGTCCGCGAGCACATGGCGGGTCACGTAGAGGCCGTCCTCCGTGAGATCGAACGCGACCAGCGCCGGATCGCCGTCCCGGAGTTCGTAGAGCGCCGGCGCTTCCTGGGCGCGCGAGCGCAGGTAGGTGAACCGGCCGTCGTGCCACATCGCCTCGACCAGGAACGGACGCCGGGAGGCGTCGCGGTCCAGCCGGTACTCGAACCGCAGCCGTTCGGGATAGGAGGCGCGGAACGCCTCGATCTCCGCCTGCGCGGCTTCCCGCGCTCTCCGCGCCCCCTCGGCCGCCTCGGTGGCCATCTCCCGGTAGGCCGCGACCTCGCTACGGGCCACGAACGCGGGCGCGCCCGCGCCGGACATGCCCGCGGCGTCGGCGCCCGCTTCGACCCGGACGACCAGGTGCGGAGGCTCCTCGCCGTGCTCCGAGACGAGAAAGGAGTAGATGCGGCCCGACTCGCAGACGAGCGCGATGTTGGTCGCCGCGTCCTCGGCCAGGGGCTTGAGGTAGGCGACGTTCGCCGCGCCGGTCAGGTGCCAGTACTCCGAGTCGCCGGCCACGAAGTCGAGGATCCGCTCGCCTGCCGGCAGCACGATTACGGTCGTATGACGCACGCGCGCGCGTATGGTGTGGATCCGGTCCTCGCCCTCCTGGGCGGCCGGCACACGCAGGAAGGCGGCGGCGTCCTTCGGTTGTTGCGCGGGTTTCTGTTGCTGGGCGGCTGCGGGAAGCGCCGCGAGCAGGAGCGTCAGGGCAACCGGTAGCGCGTTGAGCTTCATGGGGTCATGTCCTCTCAGGTCCTTGGGGTGGGGTGTGTCCGGCCCGCGAGCACTTCGAGTGCCCGCGCGAGCCCGTATTCCTCGACCGCCTCGGCGCGCCGCTCGGCGTCCAGCGGCGAGGAGGTGTAGAGCCAGTAGCTCGCGGGGTCGACTTCGAGGCGCAGCACCGCCGCCTCGTCCGGGCGGCGGAGATACAGCTCGCGCTTCGGCGTCAGCTCACGGATCCGCCCGACTTCCGAGGTGTTCAGCCGGAACAGGTCGCCCACCTCGTCCGGCAGCTCGGGGTTGGCGAGGAACAGCTTGGTCGGGATCGACTCCAGGAGCGCCGAGGCGCCCGCCGTGCCCGACACGTCCACGGCCGACTGGGTCGCGAGCACGAGCGCGGCGTTCTTCTTCCGCCACGTCTTGGCCGCCTCGGCCAGGTAGGCGAGCACGGCCGGATCGGCCAGGTAGCGCCACGCCTCGTCCACGACCATCAGCTTGAGCCGCGCCTGTTCGGCCGGGTCCTCGATCTCCAGGCGCATCCGTTCGAGCAGGTAGGCGAGCGCCGCCTCGCACAGGTCCGCGTGCTCGGCCGCGCCCGCGAGGTCGATCACCTGCCAGTCGCCCAGCTTCAGGTCCGCCCCGCCCTCGGGCGGGTTGTCGAAGAAGCGGCCCCAGACGCCGCCCTCCGTCCAGCGGCTGAGCGCCGGCCACATGGCCGACGGAAGCGAACCGGCCAGCACGCTCAGCGTGCGCCGCCCGGGTCCCAACGCGTACAGGTCCTCGATCCGGGCGCGGATCTCGGTCGTGTCCGCGCCGCCCGGTGCGTAGCCGCCGAGCCGGAGCAGCCGGAGCACCCAGCCGGTCAGGAACTGGAACGTGCGCGTGCCCGCGGGCAGCGCGAACGGCTGAAGCCGGAGCCCGGACTCAGCAGCCCCGCCCGGCGTGAGCTCCAGGTAGGAGCCCCCGAGGAAGCGGGTCAGCCAGCGGTAGGAGCCGCCCAGATCCAGGATCAGCACCCGGGGCCCGTACTTGAGCGCCTCGACGAGCAGGAAGTTGAGCGCAAAACTCTTGCCCGAGCCCGTGGCGCCCAGGATCAGCGTGTGGCCCACGTCGCCGCGGAACAGGTCGTAGTGGTAGGCCGTCCGCCACGGCGTTTCGAACACCGCGAGCGACTCGCGACCCATGTGCCGGCTGCGGGCGGAACCCCTGGGCGGTCCGAAGACGGGCGCCATGCACGCCGCGAGCCCGGCCGAGACGAACGCGGTCCGGATCTGCCGCTTGGGCGGCTGGGCCGGGAGGCGCGAGAACCAGACCGGGAGCTGGCCGTAGCCCTCCCGGACCACCTTCGCGTCGTGCGCGGCGAAGAGGCGGCGCACGTCGCCGTCCAGCCGCTCGGTCTCCTCCAGGCCGCCGTGAAGCGCCACGGTGAGCGATGCCTCGCCGTAGGCCACGCCGTCGGCCTCCAGTTCGACGAGCGCCGCGCCCAGCCGGTCCGACTCGACCGCCGCCGCCGAGTCGACCATCGCCGCCGCCGTGCCCTGGGTCTCCTGCACGTGCGACATCATCGAGTAGCGGCGCGAGAAGTAGTGGCGCTGCGCGCCCCGGATCCGCCGTCTGGCGGCCTCCACGGTCCACGGCCGCCATTCGAGCGAGACCGTGAGTGTTGCGTCGAGGCAGTAGAGGTCGCGAAGCAGGTTCGCGTGCGCCTGCCCGGGGGGCGACAGGAGCGAGTAGAGGACCACGGGCTCGCCGTCCAAACGGAGGTGCGAGCGCTCGGCTTCAAGCTCCGAGAGCGCGAGCCGCCAGTTCATGCCGCTGCCCGTCGCGCCGTCCCAGGGCGTGCCTGGGCGGTTGATCAGTTCCGACAGCAGCCGGGACGCCTCGACGGCGCCCAGCAGCTCGACGGGCGTGTGCTCGGCCACGAGCGAGCGGCCCGCTTCGACCATCGCCCGGAACCGTCCGGCCGCGGCCTCGATCTCCGAGGCAAGGAAGGTCGGCGCGCCCTTGTTCCGCCGCCTGCGCAGCCGGGCCAGCGGCGAGAACCGTCCCGGCCGCGGGCGCTTGGCGACGGGACGCAGGCCGGATCCGTGCGACCAGACGACGTAGGCCTCGAGCCGCTGCACGCGGCGGCTGAGGAACGCGCGGCGCTTCCGACCCGAGATGGCCGCCACGTCGGAGCCGTTCGCCTCGGCCGCGCCGGCCGCCGGAGCGGGACGGCGGAGCAGGTAGAAGTACAGGCGCGCCCCCGGGGGCAGCCCCGACAGGAGCCGCTGCCAGAGTGCCAGCACGCGGTCGATCTGCTCCGGCGTGCGCCCGTCCATCGCGGCGGGCCGGAGCCTGCCCGCCGCGATCAGCTCGCCCGAACGGGTCAGGCAGGTCCGGCCGTCGTCGAGCCAGCCCCAGTAGGGCAGCTCGTCGGCCAGCGAGCCCGCCGCCTCGAAGGCCCGGAGCTCCTCGGCGGTCCTCACTCGCCGCTTCTCCGGATCCTCAGGTGCCAGGGTTCGGCCGCCCACTTGCCCGGATCGAACCGGGCCGGATGGCGCGCTGCGGCGCGGAGCACCGCGAGCATGGCCGGGTCCTTCCGGCCCGCAAGCCAGCCCGCCCCGTAGCAGCCGGAGAAGATCACGCCGCCCGCGACGAGCGAGGCGGTCGCGTTCCACACCGCTAGCGCGAGCGTCGCGCCCAGCAGGAACAGCCGGCGCTCGACGCCCAGCACGGTGAGCGGACGGTTGAGCGCCGCGTAGCCCGCCCAGCGCCTGAGACCCCTCACTTAGAACAGCCAGGCCAGGAAGTTCACCGCGCCCACGGCCATCCCGATCCCGAAGATGATCCCAGCCAAGGTGCGCTTGCTCCCGCCCTCGCCGAACGCGAACATCAGCCCGCCCACCACGATCGCGATCAGCGACAGCCCCCGCGCGATCGGTCCCGTGAACTGCGTCTGAAGCTCGTTCACCGCCTCGACCCACGGGCTCGTGCCCTGCGCCAGCAGCGCGCCCGGCACCAACATCAGCAGCGCGGCGGCCCACGCGGCCGGTCGCAGTGCTCTCGTTAACGTTCTCATGCTCTCTCCTCCTTGGAGTTCAGTTGCGTCCCGCCGCCGGGGCGCTCCCGCCCCGGCCCTTCTCCAGCCACTTCCGGGCCCACTCGTCCACCTCGGCCTCGACCCAGCGCGCCACGCGCCCGCCCAGCATGACCGGGGCCGGAAAGCGGCCCTCGGCCGACCAGCGGTAGATCGTGCTCCGTCCCAGGCTCGTGCGGGCCTGGACCTCCGAGATCCGCAGGAAGCGCGTCGCCGGCTTCGTTCCCTCATCGGGGCGGCCGTCTCTCATCGCTCCGCTCCGCTTCGTCTTCCGCGCGCGCCGCGCGGGCCTCGGTCCGGCCGCCCGGCGGGGCGGCGCCCTGGCCCCGCCCGGGTCCAGCTCCCAGGTGTCGATGAACGCCACGACCCGGTCGGCCGTCCTGAGCGTCGGCGAACGCCCCCGCTCGATCTGGCGCAGCAGACTCGGGTCGCCCACCGCCAGCATGCCGAGCGTCGTGGGCGGCATGCCCGTGTCGTCGAGAAAGTCGGTTAGCCGTGTGTTGAATTGCTCCTCCAGCGTTGCCATTCGACTGCCGTTCCAGCCGCGTCACGCGTGTAACGGTGATGCGGTGAATTCAAGGAAGTCAACTCTTAGGAAATCTCCTAAGTGTCTCTGGTGTCTATAGTTATCCCACGTCGTCCCGGACGTCTCGGAGGCCGCCGCCAGTGCGGTGGCGGAGCACCTCCGCGAGGGAGGGGACGGGAGAACGGCGGGGCGTGGGCGCGAGACTCGCCCGAGGGAGCCCGAGCTCGGGTGCGGGCGATTCGGGAAACGGGCTGCGCGGGGGGTGCGGCACCCGGTACTTCGGCCCGGAGAGTGGAACCCGGGATGCGCCCGGCCGGGCGCGTCGTGGCATGCGCCGCGCGCGGGCGGTGCTACGGCGGCTGCGAGCCGTTGGGCGCGGGGCGCGGGATGGCGGGGGCGGCGCTCATCGCTTCCCGCCCGAAAGGACCGGACGGGGCGAGGCCGGTCACCGCCGGGATGGTCGTGGACCCGGACTCCCCGACGCACACGAGCCGCGGCGCGCACGTCGGGGGCCCATCTTCACCGAGCCGTCAGTTCGTCGTGATCACGACTCGGTATTCGTCCACGTCCCTGAGCCCGTAGTCCTCGCCCGTGACCTCGACGACGCGGACCCGGTACTCGGCCAGCCGGCCGCGGTCCGGCACGCGGAACCGCAGGAGCGGACCGGTGTCGAGCGAACCGGCCACCACGATCTGGTGGTGCCGCTCCCGCGCGCTCGACCGGTAGAACTCGAGGCCGGGCGCCACGACCGCCTCGATGTCCGAGCCTTCGAGTTCCAGCAGAACGCCGATGTCGGCTCTGCCGGCCGGCGCCGTCCACTCGACGGTCAACAGCCCCGGCCCCCGCGGGATGGTTGCCGGCACGGGCCGCTCGACGGCCGGGGGGGTCGGATGCGGCTCGGCGGCGGGCGGCCCGGTCAGATCGCCGGTGCACGACCAGGCCGCGGCGGCCGCGAGCAGCACGGCGGCCCGGCGCGCGGCTCCGCGCGAGCGTGGCCGCCGGCGAGG